>DHSM01000028.1:60421-132818 GCA_002408465.1 Firmicutes bacterium UBA5286
ATTAGAAGAACAACAGCCCTGTTTACTGCTGCTTGTCCTGCCTAGACTCACTTCCTCTTTCTCCAGCATAACCATGCCCTCTGCCCGCCACCCCCAGCCAGGATAAAACTTCAATATGCAGTGAATGTGACAGGTTAACCTGCAGGAGGAGTCAGCCTAGGCTTTTTTTTGTTGACAAGATAGTTGCAAGGTGGTATGGTTAGTTGCATGAGCGATTAACTAGTTGAGGGGGGAGGCATATTGCTGATAAATTTCGAAGACGAGCGTCCAATCTTTGTTCAAATCGCTGAAGGAATTGAAGATGCTATTCTCGCCGGCGCCTTTTTGGAGGAAAGCCAAATACCATCCACCACCGAAATCTCGGTAAGTTATAAAATAAACCCGGCAACAGCGTTAAAGGGAATCAATCTCCTGGTGGATAGCGGCATCCTCTATAAAAAGCGGGGAGTGGGAATGTTTGTGGCGCCGAGGGCCACGAAAAAACTGATTGAAAAACGACGAAATCTGTTTTATGAAAACTACATTACCCGGTTAATTGATGAAGCAAAAAGACTGGGAATAGCACAAACAGAAATTACTGCCATGATAGAAAGAGGGTACAGGCAATGAATTGTATTGAAGTAGAAAATATCTCTAAACGCTTTGGGCCCGTTAACGCGTTAACAAACATCAACCTGAAGTTTGAACCCAACAAAATCTATGGTCTTCTGGGCAGGAACGGCGCCGGCAAATCCACACTGCTGAACATCATCACCAATCGGCTCTTTGCCGACAGCGGCCAGGTGTTGATTGACGGCATAAAAGCTGCTGAAAACGATGAAGTTATTGGCAAAGTTTACATGATGAGCGAAAAATGTCTTTACCCAGAGGGTATGAAAATCGCCAAGGTGTTAAAATGGAGCAACGAGTTTTATCCAGGATTCGATCTTGACTACGCCCGCCGGCTGGCAGATGAATTCGGGCTGGAGCTGAATAAAAAGGTCAAAAGCCTGTCCACCGGATACGGTTCAATTATGAAACTTGTAGTCGCCTTGGCGGTGAACACTCCCTATCTCCTGCTGGATGAACCGGTACTGGGGCTTGATGCCAATCACCGGGAGATGTTTTACCGTATTCTGGTCCAGCATTTTGCCCAACGGCCGAGTACCATAGTTCTCTCTACTCATCTCATCGAAGAAGTTGCTACAGTGATTGAAGAGGTTGTAATCATTAAGGATGGAAAAATCCTCAAAAACGAATCCTGCGCCTCGCTTACAGCAAAAGGTTACACTGTCAGCGGCAGCGCCGCCGCCGTTGACAGTTTTGTTGCCGATAAGCAAGTCATTGGTTCAGACAGCTTAGGCGGCCTAAAATCTGTGCATATTTTGGGCATTCCCAACAAAAAGAACTTGCCCCAGGGACTTGAAATCTCAAGGCTGGATCTGCAAAAGCTGTTTATTAAACTGACCAGCGCTTAGGAGGAGAAAAAATGAGAACTGCGATTAAATATCAGCTGACCGAGGTCAAAAAGCCTTTACTAATCTATTACTCAATTATTTGCCTAATCATCTCCATGAACATTTTCATCACCTTTTATGTCAATAATATCGGCGTCAATGCAATTGAAGCATCGTCGATGATTTTTATCTTTGTCGTCGGCTTAAATTCCTTCAAAGAGACCTTTAGAATGTTTTTACAAAACAGCCGCTCCCGAAAAACACAGTTCACCAGCTTTATGCTTAGTATCCTCCCTATTTCTGCTCTAATGGCGCTAATCGACACCGCAATCGGTTCAAGCGCCCATTCGCTTTCATCCTATCAGTCCCTGTTCCGGCAGCTTTATGCCTTAAGATACCTGGGAAATTCCAGTGACCTGCAGGTGAATGTAGAAGGATTTCTCTGGTCCATGCTTGTATACGCTGCATTTGCCATGGTCGGGTATTTTATTACTACCCTGTATTACCGCATGAACAAAGGGCAAAAACTATTCGTTTCCATCGGTGTGCCGGTGTTTTTGCTGATTCTGCTGCCGATAGTCGATGAGACTTTTACCAACGGGAAAATGTTTCCAAAGGTTGTCGATTTTTTCTTGCTTATGTCTGGAGTAAAAAACGGCTATAACCCCTTCTATGCCATGGCCTCCTCTGCTCTGTTCTTCCTCATATTTGGAGGCCTGAGCTATTGGCTGGCAAAAAGAGCCGTAATTAAAGAGTAGAACTGCAAGTAAGCCTGGGCCATAATCCTTCTAATTGCCTGGAAGGATTATGGCCTTATTATCTACTGTATTTGCGGGGGAGTTAATTGGTTTCTGCCAGGAGTTAATCCAGCTTCGCTACTCTGTCCTTTCAAAGGCAGCAGCACAGCCCCATGCTCCTAGCTTGACGCATCTTGCTTTATATGTTACGGTTTTATCAGCCGCCTGCCGAAGCAGGTTCCCCACTCAAAGTCTAACATAACTATACCATGAAGGTATTAGCCTCCTCACGGGAAGCAGTCCTATTATGGTATTTTTTTATTTCAGGAGGGAAGAAGAATGAATTCTACTAAAAAACTAGTTCTCGCCGGTCTATTTCTCGCCCTGGGACTGGCTCTGCCCTTTCTCACCGGACAAATTCCCAACATAGGCAAGATGCTCCTGCCCATGCATCTGCCGGTCCTCATTGCCGGCTTTGTCCTGGGAGCTCCCTGGGGGCTGGCAATTGGCCTTATAGTTCCAGTGCTCCGCAGTCTATTATTTAGCTTGCCCCCAATGTTTCCTGCTGCCGTAGCCATGAGCTTCGAACTGGCTGCCTACGGTTTATTTGCCGGTCTGTTCTACAAGCTGCTGCCCAAGAAGAACATTTACATATACATCTCGCTGGCGCTGGCAATGGTCTTGGGCAGAGCGGTATGGGGAGCAGTCAGCTGGGTGCTGTATGGACTAAAAAATACCGCCTTTATATGGCAAGCCTTTGCCGCAGGTGCATACTTCAATGCCATCCCCGGAATCATCCTGCAACTAGTCCTCATCCCAGTTATCATCATTGGTCTGAAACAGGCCAGACTGTTGGAAAATGACTGCTGACCTGGTTTGCCTCATACGGAAACAGTATGAACTGTACCTCCTGCTGCAAATCCAGGATATGGTGAAGCTGCTCTACCAGAATGAATTTGGCCCCGGCCACATGGTGGCTGCCGAAGCGGACAGTTATCAGCGGCTGCAGGCGGAATGCAGCGACTTGAACCCCCGCTCATCAATGCCAGCCTTTGAAGACATCGGCAACGGCTTATGCCGCCTGCACCTGGCCGCCGTCAAGGATGGGGGAATTAGCCTAACTACTGTCAATCGCTTCTTTGTGAATACAGCTAATTCAATTACGGGTAATGTGGGCAACTTTGAAAAGAAACTGGCGGTGTTTGTCCGCTGCTGCCATGAACAACTCCTTCCTTTTTCCGAAGCGGAAGCGGCAGCCTGGATTGAGGCCTATCGGCGGCAGGGATACCCAGCTGTCAGCCACAGTGATATCTTTCGGGAAACTTATTCTCCCTCCTACCGGGTAGTAAAGACAGTATTCAGAGATTACTTACCCCTATTTTGCAGCCTTGACCGTCTGCTGCAGACTAAAGACCAAGTCATAGTGGCTATTGACGGCCACTGCGGCGGGGGCAAAAGCTCCCTGGCAAACCTGCTCCAGAAAACCTATGACTGCAACGTCTTTCATATGGACGATTTCTTCCTGCCAGCAGCCATGAAAACTAAGGAGCGTATGCAGGAGCCCGGCGGCAATATCCATTACGAACGTTTTTATCAGGAAGTACTTGCGCAGGTATCCAAAAACCGCCCCTTCCGTTACCGTCCCTTTAATTGCGCCAGCCAGAGCCCCGAGGCTGAAATTGCTGTAACACCTAAGCAGCTGAACATCATTGAGGGAGCATACAGCCTTCATCCTGTTCTAGCAGATGCTTATGATCTTAAAGTCTTTCTGGAAATTGGCCAGGAAGAACAAAGTCAGCGCATCCTCAAGCGCAACGGGCCAGCAATGCATAAGCGTTTTATTAGCCAATGGATCCCCCTGGAAAACAGATATTTTCAGGCTCTGAAAATAAAAGAACAGTGCGATCTGGTATTTGCCTAAAGAAGAAATCATCGGTTAAACGCCGATGATTTCTTTTATCTGGTCAATTGCCAGCTGAATATATTCGCTTAAGGAAAGATCCCTGACTCCCGCCACCCTTGCCCTGCATTTGTTCACCGGGATCAGGATTTTTTGCGCCGGGCTCAGGGCAATTGCCTGGGCCATGGCCGGGGTAATCTCGCCGAGGAAGGCATTGGCAAGAACAATGCCCAAGGGGCCGATAATGATATCGGCATCACAACAGTTGACCTTGACGGGATTTTCACCGGTGGCGCCAAATTCCGCCCCGGACTTTAACATAGAGGCAGTAGCAATGCTGTTGGTGCCAATGGCCAGTATTTTTTGCTCAGGCAGACTTTGCTTGAGCTGTCTGACAATTGAGGTCCCAATTTTGCCACCTTGACCGTCGATGACAATTATCTTCAAATCTAATCCCCCTTTCCCGCTACACCAGGGACGGGACTTTTGTGGCGTTTTCTTAATTCGACTCAGCCCCGATTAATTAGAAGTCGTCCCCCGCTTCCTCCCTGGGAACATAGTCGTGATCTATAGTAATAATTGCATTGTAAGAGCTGTCAAGAGCGCGAATTTTGGTAGTGACAATCTCCTTAAGCTGGGAATCTTCCAGCTCGAAGCCAAAGGGAACTTCGATGTCAAAAATTAGATTTGAGTGGGTGACGCCCCAGACCACCCGGAAATCGTGAATGTCCAGCAGGGGGGATATTCCCCGGACCAGGGCAGTTACCTCTGCTCTCAAAGCGTTAGTGCGTTCATCGTCAATGTCAATAGGATCCAGGTGGATGACCAGATGAATGCCCAATTCCTCCATAAAATCCCGTTCGATAATGTCGATGAGATCATGGCTGACCATAATATCTTCGCTGGCGGATACTTCACAATGGACCGAGGCAAAATGGCGGCCAGGCCCGTAACTGTGCACAGTCAAGTCATGTATGCCTAATATCCCGTCATAGCTGTGAATTTTAGTGTAAATGATCTGTACCAGCTCTTTTTTCGGGGCGGTTCCCAACAGGGGATCGCTGGTCTCCATCACCAGCTTGATGCCGGAAGCCAGGATAAACAGAGCCACCACCACTCCCATATAGCCGTCCAGGTTAAATCCGGAAAAATGCGAAATTGTGGCAGCAGCAAGCACCACGGCGGTAGCGAGGACGTCATTGCGGCTGTCCACTGCTGTCGCCTTAATGGTGGTAGATTTGATCAGGCCGCCAATGCGGCTGTAAAAAAGCGCCTGCCAAAACTTAATGAAAATTGAAAGGATAAGAGCCGCCGCCAGCACCCAGCTGAACTCGGCGGGTATGGGCTTAAGAATCTTGGCCACAGAGCTGCGAATGAGCTGAATTCCTAAAAACACAATGATAAAAGACACAATCAGACCAGATATGTACTCGATGCGGGCATGGCCATAAGGATGCTCGGCATCGGCAGGCTTGCCAGAAAGTTTAAATCCCACCAGGGTCACCAGCGATGAACCTGAGTCCGAGAGGTTATTGACAGCATCTGCTGTAACGGCGATGCTATAAAAAACTGTGCCTGCGATAATTTTGATTAGGAAGAGCAAAAAATTAGAGACAATGCCCATAATCCCTGCGAACTGACCGTAGCGTTCTCTAACCCTGGCACTGGCAGTGTTTTTGTAATCCCTGACAAATAACCGAATTAGAAAATTAGTCATTGCTAACCTCCTGAAACCGAATCACTTGTTCAGCTGTTCAATTATCTCCTGATAGAGCTCCCGAGTTGCGTCCTCAGCCCCTGTATTGATAAAAAACAATCCTGAGTCAGTGTCCAAGCGGATAAAAGGGGGCTTGGAAATGTTGACATTGAGGATAGCCTTACCCAGGCCGGAGAGGGAAAAATGCCCTTTGCGCACATAGCCCACACCCAAGCCATTGTTTTTTCGGTTGATTTCCGGCATTTTTTCTAACAGCTCTACCTGATTGATTTCAGCCAAGTTTATTTTCTTGCCATACATGCCCGAAATCTCCAGGGCGCCCCCCTGGATGCTGAACTCAGCCGGCCTGCCGACATGATAGAAGAAACTCACTACCCCTGCGGAAAGCAAAATGAGCAAGGCCAAGACTGCGGCGATTGTGGCTTTGGACCCTTTCGTCATCCTGCCCTGGGCATCCCGGGTATTGCCATCATATTTTTGGGCCTTGACGATCATATATATAGATACTGCCAGAATGGCTGCAAAAGCCAGCGTCCCTGCCAGGTGCAGGCCCAGGAAGCTGAAGAGAAAACCTGCAAGCACGATAGCCGCCATAATAAAGAGCATATTGCCCATGAAGCTGCCCAGTCCTTTGGTGTCAACTTTGGCTTGTTTTTCAGCGGACATGGTGTTGTAGCCTGCAATCAGCCAATAGGCCCTTTTATACTTTACCGCCCAGCCTAATAAAACTAAGAGTGCCGCGGTGCCAACACCAATGGCAATCTCCATTTCTTATCCCCCTTCTCGTCTTTTTTACAGAACCGGAGTTATCTCGCCAGGAACAGGGTTTGCGCTGTGCAGTGCGATAAACTCACTGACTCTGCCCTCAAAAATAATGTGCCTGTGGGGTATGGACAAAAAATCTATAGGTCTAGTGAACTGGGGACTTAACTTCCAGAAACTAGTATAATTGAGAATATAGGAGACAAATTGGGAACAGAAATAGTAATCTTCACGCACCAGGCCTATGCCGAAGATATAGCTGAATACACCCAGAAGATTATAACGATATTGTTTATAGTTTTGACAAAAGCTGTTTACCGCATCCTGCATGACATCATACTCGGCCTGGGTGACGGGAATCTCCAGCACACAGCAGCGGGCATTTGGAAAAAAGGAAAACAGGCCTCTGGTAAAGCTCTCCTGGACAAAGCCGCAGTCCAGCATATTGTACCGCCGTCTGCGCCCAAAAGAATACATTACCGGCAGGTTGGATTCAAAAGCGAAGGATGCATGATTATATTGGTCTCTGGTATACAGGGCAATCAGGCGGGAAAACAATGTTCCCGTTTGGGAAAGAATGATATATACATTTCTCATCAGTCCATCGCCTCCAGCCGATTCGTAAGGCCTCATGCCTCTGACTTCAGCATGCGTACCTTTTCTAAAATCCAATCCTTATACAGCCACCCGCCTAAGATTAAAACCGCTGACAGTGCAGAAACAATTACAACTGCCCAGAGGTTTTCCTGCTCAAGACTGGCCCCGATGTAGCAGGATACCACCAGGGCAGGCAGGCGGCCAAGAATCGCCAGGGCCAAAAACCGCCAGGGATTGACGGGAGTAAGGCCGGCGATATATGTCAACACATCTTTAGGCAATCCAGGAAGCAGAAAGAGAGTAAAAATTACCAATTCTGACTTGGTGCCACTGACCAACCGCAAGAGTTTGGCCAGCTTAGGCGCTGAAACAAATGTCTTTACTAGGCGGAAACCCAGCAGCCGGGCAGCGAAAAAAGCGACCAGGGAACCGATAATTATTCCGCTCACCAGGAACACTGCCCCCCAGAAAGTGCCAAACAAGTAGCCCCCAGCCAACTGGACAAGCTCCCCGGGAACAGCCGCTACTACCACCTGGAAAACTTGCACGCAGATAAAGGCAGCAATTGCATACAAACCTTCGTTTTCTACTGCCTCTTTTAATTCATCCCGGCGCGCAAACAGTTCCGCCGCCTGGGGCGTATAGCGAATGGACAGATAAACTATGGCGCCAATGAGCAACATGAGGGCAATGATATTCAGGATGATTTTCAGTTTCTGTTTGCCTTCGATTTCGACCACTCCAGCCTATGGGAACTGCACTACGCTTATAGAGATTATACCATAATCCCCGGTTCCCTCATGGAATTAAATCCGCTTTCCCAGTATATACAAGTCTGGAGCCCAAGAGGGCTCCAGACGGCATATAATTCTCGTTTCAATAACCTATTCTGCCAGCAGAGACATGAACTCTTCGCCGGTTATGGTCTCCTTTTCAAAGAGGTGCTTGGCCAACCGATGCAACATATCCTTGTTCTCCTTCAGTATTTGCAGGGCCTGCTCATGAGTGTCTTTTATGATGCCAAGGACCACATCGTCAATCCTGGATGCAGTCTCGGCAGACACCAACAGCGAGGTGTCGCCTCCCAAGTAAGGGTTGTTCACTGTTTCAAGAGCCATCATGTCAAATTCCTCACTCATGCCGAACCTGGTCACTAGGGAGCGGGCAATTTTGGTGGCTTGCTCTATATCGTTGGCAGCGCCGGTAGTGACAGTCTTTAACGCCAGCTCTTCCGCTGCCCGCCCTCCCAGGAGGATAATGACCTTTTCCAAAGCCTGCTCTTTGGTGAGCAGCACCTTCTCAGTTTCTTCCAACTGCAAAGTGTAGCCCAAGGCCCCTGAAGTCCGGGGCACAATTGTAATCTTGTGCACAGGAGCAGCGTTCTCCTGCTTTGCTGCCACCAAGGCATGGCCGATTTCGTGATAGGAAATGGTGAGCTTGTCTTTATCACTGAGAACTGCATTCTTACGCTGGTAGCCGGCAATAACCACTTCCACAGATTCCTCCAAGTCGCTCTGGAGCACTCTTTTGCGGCCCAGCTTGACGGCAAGGAGGGCAGCCTCATTAATGATATTGGCCAGGTCTGCCCCTGAAGCACCAGAGGTAGCTCGGGCAATGGCATTGAAATCAATGTTGGGGCCCATCTTGACATTGTGGGCATGAACCTTGAGCACTGCTTCCCGGCCAGCCAGGTCCGGCAATTCCACCGGAATGCGCCGGTCAAACCTGCCCGGGCGCAGAAGGGCTTTATCCAGAATTTCCGGGCGATTTGTGGCAGCTAAGATTACCAGGCCCTTATCCGACTGGAAGCCGTCCATCTCCGCTAAGAGCTGGTTGAGGGTCTGCTCCCTTTCATCATTTCCGCCCAGAGCCCCGGCGGTACGGGTCTTGCCGATGGTATCTATTTCATCAATAAAGATTATGCAAGGCGCTTTTGCCTGAGCCTGCTTAAATAAATCCCGGACCCGAGCGGCCCCCATACCCACAAACATCTCCACAAACTCCGAGCCGGAAATGGAGAAAAAGGGAACCTGGGCCTCCCCGGCCACAGCCTGAGCCAGCAGGGTCTTGCCTGTACCCGGAGGCCCCACCAGCAGTGCTCCCTTGGGGATCCTGGCCCCGATTTCAGAGTATTTTTTGGGGTTGTGGAGAAAATCCACTATTTCCTGCAGGGCTTCTTTGGCCTCGTCTTGGCCGGCCACATCCGCAAAAGTCTTGCCGGACTGAGCGTGGACATAGATTTTGGCGTTGCTCCTGCCAAAAGACATGGCATTGCCTCCGCCCAAGGCGTTCTGAAATTTCTTGGTCAAGAACCGGCCCAAGAGCATAAAGATCCCAATGGGCACAAGCCATGTGAGGATAAAATTCATAAACGGAGACATTTCTTTAGGAATAACTTGACTGAATTCTGCCCCCGATTTATACAGGCGGTCAACCAAACCGGGATCGTCCATTTTGCCGGTAACGAACAACTTGTCTTTGCCCTTTTCTTCAACGATAAAACCAATATTGGTTTCCTGAATTTCAACGGTCTTGACCTTTCCCGCTTCAACCTGCCGCAAAAAAGTCCCATAATCCACCTGGGATACTTTTGATTTCAAGAGAGCAGGAAACACCAATAAGTTTAACAGCATGACAATGCCCAGGGTTATCGCATAGTAAAAGAGCAATGGCTTTTTGGGCCGTTTTTGTTCATCCATACTTACCTCTCCTCTCCTTGGGCATACTTTTTTTAAACAACATCTAATCTTACCATAAATCAGCGATAAAAATACCCTTTCTCGGAAATCCCGGAGAAAGGGCATTTTATTAACCCCAAATCAGCCAAACCAGCACATAGCCGGTAGTAACTGCGGCCAGAGTATAGGGAACGCTGATCTTCATAAATTGGCCGATGCTTACCTCATGGCCGTCCCTGCGCAATATGCCCATGGCGGCAATGTTGGCTGAGGCGCCAATTGGCGTCAGGTTGCCCCCCAGGGTTGCCCCTGCCAGCAAACCAAAGTAGAGGACCCGGGGATCAATTCCCAGAATATTGGAGATTCCTGCCACAACCGGCAACATGGTTGCAACATAGGGGATGTTGTCAATAAAAGCTGACAGCAGCACCGATGCCCAGAGAATTATAGTATAAATGGCAAAGACGTTATTTTTGCTGACTTTGACAAAGAACTGGCTGATATCGTCGATAATTCCCGCTTCGGTTATGCTGCCGACGACAATAAAGAGGCCAGCCAGCAGGCCGATGGTAAAAAAGTCGATATCCCCAAAGACTTGGGCCACGCCCTGAAGACTGCGGTCTTTAATATATTTTCTTATCAGGCCAATCGCCAATAAGCCGAGACAGATAATGCCGTTGGTAATAGCGGGCTTTTCCGGGATAAAGGAGGCAAAGATTAAGAGGACAACCATGCTCACAATGAGCACAGAGGGGAAGTAATCTTTCACCTCGGTTTTATCATTGGAGTTAATTGGTTGAGAATATTTGCGGAACACCCGCAGCAAGACTAAGGTAGAAACCACTGCCCCCGCCTGCACCACCCAAAACATGCCGGGCTTGCCATCCAGGACAAAGAAATCCAGGAAATCCAAATTGGCATGGCCCCCCAGCATAATGGCGGTTGTATCCCCCACCAAGGTGGCAGCTCCCTGCAAGTTGGAAGATACGGCGATAGCAATGATGCTGGGAACGGGGGAAACTTTCAACTTTTTTGCTATGGTCAAAGCTACAGGCGCCACCATGAGCACAGTGGCCACATTGTCGATAAAGGCGGAGATAATGCCCGCGAACAGGGACAAGGCGATGATAGCCCACTTGACATTGGGGGTTTTGCGAATAATCAAGTCCGCCAGCCGGGCTGGCATCTTAGATTCAATAAACAAGGAGACTATCCCCATTGTGCCTGCAATCATCATGATGACATTCCAGTCAACGGCAAAAAACACTTGATTTACAGGCATAATTCCCAAGAGGACGAAAAGGGCCGCCGAAGACAGGGCGATATGTGCCCGGTAGCGGGGCAAAGACAGCAGTAGCACATAAGTAAGGACGAAAATTACGATAGCCGTGATTTTCAATAAAATAACTCCTTTTCTGGCCAAAAAAAATAGCAGGGTTTATATGGTTCAATTATAAACCATCAAATTGGTATCTTCAACCGGTGACAGGGTAGTCCCAGTAGTTGATATCTCCGACAAATTTCCCCTAGGGAGACAAGTTGATTCTACTTGACTTTAGTTATCCCTGGGGGTAATATGGTGCTGAGGTGAGAAATATGGTAAAAAACCTTATTACTGCTCAAGTCCTGGCCGATGCCCTGGACCTCTCGGTGGAGACCGTCTGGCGCTACACCAGGAACAATAAGATTCCCTATGTCACCCTGGGTAAAAGGCAGTACCGCTATAACCTCCAGGAGGTTATAGCCGCCCTGACCGGCACAGGAGTCCGGGAAAAGTCTCTGGAATACATTTCAGGTCCCAGGAAATTTACCTACCAGGACTACCTGGAATTTCACGAGGATCCGGGATACCGGTATGAAGTCCTGGCCGGTGAGTTGGTCAAAGGACCGGGACCAATCATAGTGCATCAAAGAGTTTCCCGAGAGCTTGAGTTTATCCTATTGGTGTACTTCCGGCAGACAGACTCCTTAGGGGAAGTCTTTTTTGCCCCGCTGGATTTAACTTTGGGCAACTTCACTGTAGTCCAACCGGATATCCTGTACATTTCCAGTGAACAAAGGGACATCATCAAGGAAACCCGAATAGACGGAGCCCCCCTGCTGGCAGTGGAAATTATCTCTGAATCCAGCCGTCGCAAGGACCGGTTCCGCAAGCGCGAGATTTATCAGGAGGCGGGAATTCGGCACTACTGGCTGGTGGATCCCCATGAAAAGACCATGGAATGCCTTGCCCTCCGGGATGGGGCATACATCCTGGCTGCTTCCGGCATGGATGATGATATCGTCACCCACCCGGATTTTCCCGACCTCAGCATCCCCCTGGCAGAGATCTGGTAATAATGGGGACGGACCTTTTTGTCGCATTTTCGACATTTGAGTTAGGATAGGCATCCTCAACAGTCGGATTTTTTTTAAAAAGCCCTTCCATCTTCCACGGCCTTGTGTTAAAATACAGCAAATGAATATCTTTAAATCGGCACAGAGATGCCGGCAAGATGATATATCAGTGTACAAGCCTAATGTCTTGTCTGCGCCTTTGCAGTCAAGACATTTTTGTGTACTGAGCCGCTCTGTGCAATTCACCTTGCCTGAGAATACTACTGGAAGAAGCGCGTCAGCTTCAAATTTGAAGGAGGAATTGCCAATGTCAGCTAAACACCAGATTTCCGGGTATTTGCCCGATGAGCGCCCGCCCTTTTGGAAATTATTCTTATACGCCCTGCAGCAAGTCATCGTTATGTTTCCCGCGACCATTGCCGTTGCCTTGCTTACTGGTTTCCATGTTTCCACCACCATTTTTGCCAGCGGCCTGGCAACCGTCTGCTTTATCCTGGTAACCGGCAGAAAACTGCCTCTCTATTATGGCTCTAGTTTTTCCTACTTGCCGGCAATCGCCGGGCTCATGGCTTCTGAGGCCTTATCAGGATACTCCCTTAACGAAAAGATCGCCGTGGCCCAGTTCGGCATTGTCATGTCTGGTTTTGTTTCCATCGCCGCCGGCCTTATCGTCAACCGCTTTGGCAAAGAATCAATTAATAAAATCCTACCGGCCACAGTAACCGGGCCTATCGCCATGGCCATTGGCCTTACCCTGGCTGCCAACGCCCTCAAAGATGCGGCGGCCTTTCCCGAGGTGGCTGCAGCATCAACAGCCCTGGCCGGGAATATGGCCTGGGTGATTTCCCTCACCACTTTGCTGGCCACCATCTTGTTCTCAGTATACTTAAAAGGTTTCTGGAGCCAGCTGCCCCTCCTATTCGGTCCCATCGTCGGCTGCATTGTTGCCTTTATTGTATTCAAGACAACAGGCGTAAATTTCTTTAAAGCCTTGACGGAAACCCCGGACACCTTATTTGCCCTGCCAATCTTCACCCTGCCCAAACCTTCCTGGCTGGCTGTAGCGGCAATTATGCCTATTGCCATTGCCACCATCCCCGAGTCTACAGCCCATGTCTACCAGCTGGACATCTATGTCAATGACCTGGCCCGCAAGAAAAAGAGCAGCAAAAAATATGACATCGAAAGCATGCTAGGCCTCAATCTCATTGGCGACGGTATTGGCGACATGGTAGCCGGCTTCATTGGCGGCCCTGCAGGCACCAACTACGGGGAAAACATCAGCGCCATGGCGATTACAAGAGTGTTCTCCATTCCCGTCCTCATCGCGGCCGCAATCATTGCCATGGTTATCTCCTGCTTCACTCCGCTGATCAATGCCATTTACGCCATCCCTTACGCAGTCATCGGGGGATTGGAAATATATCTCTTCGGCGCTATAGCTGCCCAAGGCGTCGCCATTATGCTGGAAAAGAAAGTCGACCTCTTCAGCGCCAAGAACATTGCCGTCATCGCCACGATCATGGTAATCGGTGTCGGCGGCCAGTATGCCTTTGGCGGCAACATCCCCTTCTTCGGCCTCAATATTCCCAGCATTGCTGGAGCAGCAATCTTTGGCATCATTCTCAACCTGCTCCTCAGTATCGGCGAAAAGAAAAGGCTGCAGAAGGCTGACTAAGACTACACCCTCCAATTTTATTTACCGGCAGCATGCTGCCGGTTTTTTTGAGCCTGTAGTTTCGGACTAAAAATCCGGCAGAATCTGCCGGATTTTTAGTCTGCTCAAATATTTCTTCTAATCTTGCTCAAAATCGACGTTGTCATCATCTAGATAACCGCCGAACGCATTTAGGCCGGCGGTTACTTTCTTATTCTTTTTTTTCACTGTCGAGATATTGTTTTCTCTTCTTCCGTTGCCTGACACATTCCGTCAGGAGGAATTCAATCTGTCCATTGATTGAACGGATATCGTCTGCAGCCCAGGCCGCCAATTCTTCCCACAGGGATGATGGCAAGCGCAACAAAATCTTTTTATCTTTTTCTGCAGTCTCCATATCTCATCATCCCCCTGCTAAATTTTTAGTACAATGAACCGCTGTTAACTATGGGCTGAGCATCCTTATTGCCACAGAGGACAACAAGCAAATTGCTGACCATGGCGGCCTTGCGCTCCTCATCCAAATTGACGATGTCATTTTCGCTGAGCTTGGCTAGGGCCATTTCCACCATGCCCACTGCGCCCTCGACGATCATCTGGCGTGCATCGATGATCGCTGAGGCCTGCTGACGCTGGAGCATTGCCGCCGCTATTTCCGGAGCATAGGATAAATGAGTGATTCTGGCCTCCATAATTTCCAGCCCGGCCATTTCTGCCTTAGCTTGAATCTCGGCCTTGAGCCTTTCGGCAATCTCTCTGCTGCTGCCCCGCAAAGACTTCTCGTTGTCAATGCTATCGGACGCATCATAGGGGTAGAGGCTGACAATATTCCTGAGTGCGGCATCAGTCTGGATGGACAAGAATTCGGTATAATTATCTACATTGAATACCGCCTTGGCGGTGTTGACCACCCGCCAAATGACGACGATGCCAATGATGATGGGGTTGCCCAGCAGATCATTGATCTTTTGCTTGTCATTGTTCAGAGTCATGGCCTTGAGGGAGATTTTTTTGCTCACAAAGGGAACAGTAGGCCCCTGGGGGAGGGTCTTGGTCGCCGCCAGATCGTTGATCAGCTTGCCACTGGAAGTGGTGCGGGTAGATGGGTTAAAAGCAATAGCGAACGGATTGACAAAGAAAAACCCCGCCCTTTTCAGGGTACCGTAATACCGGCCAAAAAGAGTGAGTACAAGGGCCTCGTTAGGTTTAAGCACTTTTAAACCTGCAAACAGAATCGGACCAATAAGAGATAAATAGAGGCCGGAAACAACGGCCAAGATTGCCCAGGGCACGGCATTGACTGCTTCTGTACTTTGGACAATGCCGTAAATCATCCCCGCTAGGGCCGCCAGCATGAGCAAAATATTGAGTATGAGCATAAACATTCCGTTTTTGGCCTTGAGGATAATTTCCTGGTGATTGCCAGCTTTTTCTTGAGACATACCAAATTCCCCTTTCTAGTTTCTAATATCATTATGATACTACGATTATATCAGAACCATATAATATGGCAATAGAAAAACCGCCCTTTGAGTTGCTTGCGCTCCTCAAAGGGCGGTTATCATTTTGCGCTATTCCCCGCATTCACCATGATGCTCATGCTCATGGCAAACGGAACCGGTAGATTTCAGGCTTCCCTTGAGATAGCTGTTGGCAGCGTCGTCGGCGCTACCCCTGGCGCCAGTTACCACTTCAATGCCTTTTTCTTCGAATATTTCTATAGCGCCGCCGCCCACCCCCCCTGAAATTATGACATTTACTCCTTGATCGCTGAGAAAATTGGGCAAAAATCCCGGCCGGTGCCCAGGATTGGGGATGGTTTCAGAATTGACGATTTTGTCATTCTCAACATGGTAAATTCTGAAGTCCTGACAATGGCCGAAGTGCTCGGTAACCTGACTGCCATCGCTGGCTACTGCAATTTTCATCATTTCCCCTCCAATGCTTTTAGAATTTGGACTGCTTTATCCAAACCTGTGGCTTGATAATCCTCAATCTTTCCCATATCGCAGGCTTGAGCCAACTGGGGATCAATGGGCAACCGGGCCAGGACTTCGAGGCCGTGGCTGCCGGCAACATCCTCAATATGGCTTTCGCCAAAAAGATTATGTTGCTGCTTGCAGCTGGGACACTGGAAATATGCCATGTTTTCCACTACACCCAAAATCGGTATCTTCATCATTTCTGCCATTTTTACAGCCTTGGTCACTATCATCGAGACCAATTCCTGAGGAGAGGTGACAATGATAATTCCATCCATGGGTAGAGACTGAAATACTGTCAAGGGAACATCTCCTGTACCTGGAGGCATGTCGATGAACATATAGTCCACATCCCCCCAGATGACTTCGCTCCAAAACTGCTTGACGGTCCCCGCCAGAATCGGCCCCCTCCAGACAACGGGATCGGTATCCACAGGCAAGAGCAAGTTAATGGACATAATGCCAATGCCCGTCTTGCTTTTTACGGGATAGATGCCGTCTTTTCCCCCTGTAGCCTTTTCCCTGATGCCAAAGGCCTTGGGAATTGACGGACCGGTCAGATCAGAATCCAGGATAGCGATGCTGTATCCCTCTTTCCGCATCATCACTGCCATTAAAGATGTCACCAGGGATTTGCCCACACCGCCCTTGCCACTGACTATCCCGATGACCCGTTTTACCTTGCTGCCTTCATTAAGCTTAACGGTGAAATCTGTTTTCTCCCCATCCTGTTCACTCATCATCCTCATCTCCTAGCCCATTTAATATTTCAAGAGTCTTGTTAAAAACCTTTCGCACTGCCTGGCTGGCAGGGCCAGACCCATCTACAATGGTCCTGCCGCTGGCATTGCTATTTTTATGTATATCCCTCCTAATATTTTTCCTAACCCCGATTGCCATGCCTATGCCGATGGCAGCCCCGGCCGCAGGCTAGTCCCTGGCAGAGCTGATAGTCCCCGCCCTCAATTCTCAGGATCTTACCATTGACAAGAGACTGGGCGATTTTTGCCCTGGCCTGGGCATAAATGCCCTGGACTGTTGTGCGGGCAATTTGCATTTGCCCGGCGCACTCTTCCTGAGTAAAGCCTTCCAAATCAATAAGGCGAATGGCCTCATATTCATCTACAGTCATGATGACGGCTCCCTCAGATGAAGAATCCAGAGGACCAAACCGGCTGACCCTGGGCAGACAGCAGACATTCCGCCACTTTCTTGGTCTGGGCATATTCTCACCTCCATTACTTGCAAGTAACAGGGGTGAAGCCCCCTGTTACTTATCCTCCCCAGATAAATCCTCTAATTGCTTATTGAGCAAATTTAGTCTGGTTTGAAGTTCTTGTTTTTGCAGCTCTAAAATTTCTTTGTCCCCGGCCACGGGAAATCTATAAGGCGCACAGCACCTGCCAAACCCTCTGCGGCGGCCAAGTCCCATTCCGTAACCCTGACTGAAACCCACTGGAGTAGCGCCGGCACACACTCCCAAACCTCTTCCGGTCATTGCACCACGGCCCAAAGGACCAGTTCCATCTCCACCTGGCATATTGACACCTCCCTAAAAGTTAATGACATATGTCATCCACATCCTTATCATACTCCATTGGTGACATATGTCAATAACTATTCTTTTTTCAGGGTGTGAAAATTGCCCGCATTTACTGCACCTACATAAAGGGAGCGAAAACTCTCAGCACATCCTGTACTAAGCGGAGGAAGGCGTTGCCCCGGCAGTCCTCCAGGGTAATGCGGTGGCATTTTTCCAGGGTCTTAAGAAAGTCTTCCTTGACCTGCTGCACCGCCCGGGTTTTATACATCCATACCCCGCATTCAAAATGGAGATAGAGGCTGCGGAAATCCAGATTGGCTGTGCCTACAGTAGCCACCTTGTCATCGGAGACAAAGGTTTTGGAATGAATAAAGCCAATAGAATATTCATAGATTTTGACCCCTGCCTTAATCAGGTCACGGTAGTACGAGCGGGTAGTGACATGAACAAATTTCTTATCCCAGTGATGGGGGGTGACAATCCGTACATCCACCCCTGCCTTGGCCGCCAGGGCCAGAGCCGAGAGCATGGTGTCATCAATTATCAGGTAGGGCGAATTGATGTACAGATAATCTTTGGCACCGGTAATAATCTCCATATACACATGCTCGCTGACATGCTCATTGTCAATGGGGCTGTCAGCATAGGGCAGCACCCAGCCGTCGGAGGAAACAGGGCAATCCTCATTCTGCCAGGGCCGGAATTGAGCGTAATCTTCTTTTGCGTTGGTGGTCATGGCCCACATCTGCAAAAACATCAGGGTCATACTCCAGGCCGCTTCTCCTTTGAGCATAACAGCGGCATCCTTCCAATGCCCAAATCTCTCCACGGCGTTTATATATTCATCTGCCAAGTTGACGCCACCGGTAAATGCCACCTCGCCATCGATGACAGCTATCTTGCGGTGGTCCCGGTTGTTTTGCAAGGTCGACAGCGCCGGCCGGAATTTATTAAAGGCAACGCATTTAATGCCATATTCCGCCAGGACCCTGGGATAGTGCTGGGGAAGGCGGAGCAGGCAGCCCATATCGTCATACATAAAGCGGACTTCAACTCCCGCTTTTGCCTTCTCCTTTAATATATCAAGGATCGAATTCCACATCAGGCCTTCTTCGACAATGAAATATTCAAGAAAAATATAGCGCCGGGCCTTCTTCAGTTCCCGGAGGAGGACTTCAAACTTTACCTCTCCCGGCGTCAGATATTCCGTCATGGTATGCCGGTAGACAGGAAAGCCTGCATATTCCTGCAAGTAGCGCACCTGGCGCAGGCATTCCCTTGATTCCTGCGTTATTTGAGGGAGCACATCCTCCCGGGGGGCTAAGAGCGGCTGAGTTTCCCGGACAATGCCTTCCATCTGGCGTTTGGCCTTTCTGGTAGTGGACTGAAAGTAAAAGAGCAGGTAGAACAACCCCCCGAAAATAGGAAAGACGAGGATGAGGAAGACCCAGGATAATTTATAAGCGGGTTTGTCTTTTTTGTTAAAGATGAAAAACACCACTAGAATACTGACCAGCGAGAGAATGACCCTGATGATGTCATAATATTTAATTGAGGTGGTGACAAAAAGAAAGAGCAGGACCAACTGCAGCACAATCAAAATGGAGACTAATACACGCTGGGAAAAAATTAGCCTGATTGCTTTATAAAACAAATTCGCTCCCTCCTCTGTCCCCGTCTCAATACTTGCTAATAGTATTTATAATACCATATTCAAAATGACAAATGGCAATTCCCCTGTCCGCAAAGACAGACTAAGTATACTATATTGTTTTGACATGCAAAAATACTTGTGGTGGCATTAAATTGTAAATACTTAGGCAGATTATTTTTACTGTTGAGAAAACAACATCTGGATGAATGTAATACTATTATTGGAAATACCGTTCTGTAAGGAGGTCAAAAAGTGATGATGAATAAGCGCTGTCTTATCAGTATCATATTGATTATAATCAGTCGTTAATTAGTTGGAAGTTCTTGCCGCCACCAGGACCAAGAACACCTACTATATCCTGGATTCCGGGAGAATTGCCGAAATCGCTGCCCTGGGCGAATCCTTTGAGCCCATGTTCGGCAGGTACCTGTGGGATGGGCGGACACTATACGGTTATGTGGGCACCTGGTATCATGACGGCCTTGGCAGTCACCTGTTTAGCTATGATGTTCTAACCGGTCAATTGACGCACACCGGCATTATCTTTACCCTGGAACCTGATATGTTGGCAATATCAAAATCAACAGTATCGGAACCGGGCAGCAGCATTATTTTGCACAAACTCAAGAAATAGCCCGGATTCTCTTTTTAACTCACTTCTATTCTTACAATCTCCGAACTGGAGCCCAACCTTAGCGGCGGCCCCCAGGTGCCGGTACCCGATGAAATATAAATATGGGAATCTCCCAAGGCGTGCAGCCCGTAGGCATAGCGGTAGACCAGATGGACCAAGAGATTGAGCGGCAGTATCTGCCCCTGGTGAGTATGACCGGAAAGCTGCAAGTCGATGCCCAGCTTAGCAGTTTTCTTAAAGCCTACAGGATGATGAATCAGTAAGATGTTATAATCCCCGGCCTTGGCGGCGGTCAGGAACCCCCGGATATTATCCTCTGTCTGGGAATCAATCCCCGTAATCTTGCCTCCCATACCTGCTAAATTAACACCCTCTGTTACCTTTAGGAATTGACCGTCGGCCACAATAATCCCAGCCGCCTGGCAAAATTGTCTAAAGTGCTCAATACCTTGGTAGTATTCATGGTTTCCCGAGACGGCATAAACGCCGTCTTTTGTTTTCAGGCTTTTAAACGCGGGGATGAATTTAGCCATGCCCTCATAGGTATCGTCGGCCAGATCGCCGGTGACTACGACTATGTCAGCCTCCAGACTGTTGACTTGGGCAATAACTTTCTCCAGCCATTTTAGGGAAGTCTGAGGGCCCAGATGGAGATCGGAAAGATGCACTATGCTAAAGGGTCTCGCCAGTTTCCTATGCTTAATGCTGATATCCTTGATTTCCGGTCCCCGCCAGGCCTTGACCGCGGACCAAAGAGTCAAGACAATGATTATTCCTATGGCCGGCGCTTGGCTCCGAATAGGCAGGAACAGGGAAAGCAAATCTTTGACTACAAATACCGCCACAGAGATGGACAGGACGCCCAGCCAAAGGGCGCCCAAGCAAGCGAGGAGAGGCAGCTTCAGCCGGGAGCGAAACAACTGGCTGACGGGATAAGCGCAGGCCAAAAGGATAAACAACGTCTGTGCTAAGAGGGAAATACCTGGTGAGGCAGGAATTGCCTGCACCAGGTTAAAGTAGACATAGTAATTCAGCCCGCCGTATGCTGCCAGAAACACTATTAGAAATAAGCTTATCTCTGCTATCCTTTTGACCATTGCCTTCCTCCCTGGGACAAAAAGAACCGTCCCCTTTGTCCCATTAACTTTTCAACAGCATGCAGATGAAGAATTGGACTGTAATTTCAATCTTGCTCAGGGGAATGCGCTCGTTGCTGCCGTGGATCATTTTCCGCTCTTCGGCAGAGAGCTCCATGGCGCAAAAGCGCAGGACATTGGGACAGATCCGGGTAAAGTGTCTGGAGTCTGTGCATGCCAGCATCATGTACGGGGAGACCAGTGTTCCTGGCCACACCTGGCGAATTCCTTCCTCCAAGCGCTGCCAAGGCTCTGTCCCAACTGTAGAAAATGGCATGACTTCGATGGCATTGACCGCCTCAATTTCCACTGCATCATTGCCTATCCTCTGCTTTAGGGCGGCAATAACAGAATCCTTGGTATCCCCCTCCATCATTCTCACATCCGCTTCGACGCTGGCCGCCGCAGGAAAGACATTGACGGTATCACTGGCTTTCATTTTCGTAAAGGCCACGGTGGTGCGGACCAAGGCGTTAAATTCGCCGCCCATTTTTTTGGTGGCCAGGTTTAGCAGCGACCCAAACAGCTTCAGATTTGCAAAAACCAGTTTTAAGCCGAAACCGGCATGGCGGCCGAGAATGTCAAACATCTCCCGGGCGGGACCAGCCATGTGGAATCTAAAGGGCTTATTTTCAACGGCGCAGACAGCCCTGGCCAAGATGCCTATGGGAGTGCGGGGCGGCGGCGAAGAGGCATGGCCGCCTTTGCTCTTGACAGTGAATCTCAGGTGCAGCTTCCCCTTTTCGCCGGTGCCCACCAGGGCACATTTTTCTTGCACCCCGGGAACTGCCCCCTGGACGATGGCGCCGCCTTCATCCAAAACCATATGGGGTGTGATTCCATTGGCTGCAAGATAGTCCACTATGTCTGATGCGCTGGCGCCGTTAGTCTCTTCGTCTCCGGAAAAGGAAAGATAGATGTCGTTTGCGGGGACAAATCCCTGGGCCAGGAGGTACTCCGCCCCCTCCAAAATTGCGCACAATGTGCCCTTGGTATCCAGGGTCCCCCGCCCCCACAAAAAGCCGTCTTTAATTATCCCGGCAAAGGGCGGCTGCTCCCAGGCCTCTTCTTCAGCAGGGACCACATCGTAATGGGCCATGTACACCGTGGGTTTCTCAGAGCTCTTTCCCGGCCAATGGTAGAGAAGCCCAGTCCTGCCGATGCGCTGAAACTGACAATATTGATGCACTAAGGGATAGCATTCCCGCAGCAAGGCCCGGAACTTCTCAAATTCCCCTTCAGCTTCAAGACTGGTATCTAAATATGATACCGTCTTGCACCGAATCATCCGGGTCAAATTTTGTACTGCCCTGTCCCGGTCCACTTCCACGGCAAAGGGAGGGATCTCTTTCATTGGATAGGGGCGGAAGAACAGAGCCCGGATCAGGATGAAGGCCAACAGCAATACTAAGGCTGCACCGATAAAGATTAGTATCTCCATGCAATTCCCCCCTATTTACAGAAAACCTTTTTTGTATAATATCCTCGCTGCCACTATGGCAATAATTGCCCCTACCGGCACCAGGACGCTGACAGAATTGGCCAGAGAAGGCACCGAGATAAACAGCACCAGCATAAACACAAGAGGAGCCAGGGCAATCTTCCAGTTCTTCGAGATAAACACCACGGCCAGAGCGCCAAAAAGAGAAGGCAGGATATTGGCAAAGGCCGGGGCCAGCACCTCCGATTCCAATATAGGCTGCAGCTGGGAAAGCAGGAGCACCCCGACGAAAATAATCACGGTGGTGACAATAGAGGAAACAGCAATAGAAATGGTGGAAATCAGCTCACCCTTTTCGGTGCCAGGTTTTACTTTTGCCACTTCCATGGCGCTGAGGGCGCAGGGGACCTTGAGGTTTGTCAGGTTGCCGGTGACAAACCCCAGGTAAGAGCCGCCGGAGCCCAACATGGGTGAAAAGGTCAAAGCTTCAATTGCGCCTACAGTCCAGAATATTGGCGCCACCCCCAGCAGACCTTTGAGCAATGACATGGGGCTGGGCCAGGCTCCATAGTAAATGCTGGCCGCCAAGGGGTAAAGGATAAACATGACTATGGCCAGGGAACACCAGATTCTGCCCCAGACATGGATTTTCTCACTGTATTTCTTCATCTACTCTCCTCCTATCCCAACAACCTTGTAATGGGGATGGACAGGGCCATTGCCCCCAGCATGCTGATGGGCAGGGCATAATCCTCCATCCACTTTACCTTGAGAACCCGGACAAAGAAACCGCAGATCAGCATAATCAGGGAAGAAATCAACATGACAAAGACCGGAATCCAGCCTTTAAGGCCGATTGTAACGTCGGCAAAGATCATCCCCAAAAACGCCGAAATCATGCCCATGAACAGGGCGGTAAGGACAATCTCCCCCCATTTTGTATCCCGCTTTTTCAGGCTCTGGATTCCCCCTTGAATTTTCTTTAAGAACAGAGTGACAATAATCAGTCCTGAGAGGATTCCCAAAGTCATTACCCAGGCAATAGTGGAATAAACCCTGGGGTCGGTCACTCCTTCAGAAATTGAGACTCCAAGGGTAGCGGCTGTAGATGTGGCAGCAGGCAATTCGTAGGTAAGGGCGCCCAGGACGCTGAGCCTCAGCCAGGGCAGGGGCAGGCCCAGGAACTTGGACAAGGTGATGACCCCCAGGATGATTGCAATAGCCGGGGCCACGGTAAAGGCGGCGCTGCCCCTCACCACCCTTCTCAACACAGAAGCTTCTATCCCCAACTCCCTGGCCCGAATCCAAGCCTTGCGTAGAAAAAAGACTGACTGGGCAATGACAAAGACAACGATGATGCCGGCAGCGATGAACAAAAACACGCTGTTGGAGTTAAAATCTCTCATTGAACATCCACTCCTTTTCCCTTATAGACCAAGCAAACAGATACAAAGATATTCAAGATGTCACGCTCTTGTTCCTGCTGCGCTGAATCAGTCGGGGAAAAAAAAGGAGCTCCTCTTCTCAGGAGCTCCTCCCTTATTCCTTGTCCGCAACACACTCCTGCAAAAACAGCCATGAGGTACCTGCCGGCGGATATCCAGGTATAATGCTTCAGTTGCCGGCTATTAAGTAAGCAGCAGCCTGGATTGCTCCAAGCTGCTGCTCTATTAGATAGCCCCAGATTGAGTAATACTGATCAGTCTTGTGACTGATTAGATACCTAAGTATTCCGGCTTTCAAAGTAATAATAATACAGGCTATTGTTTTTGTCAACTCTTGTCTTAAAAAGCCAAAAAATGTCGAAAAACCGATTATGGTTTTAATGGTCTAGGAAAGATCTGAGGTGCAATTTGGACATTTCCGGGCTTCAATATGGATAGTGCTCTGGCAGAAGGGACAGCTTTTGGTAGTAGGAGTTACAGGAGCGGGCTCTTTTTTAAATCTGTTTAATTGTTTTATTATGACGAAAATACATAATGCGATAATCAGGAAGTCGATAATATTGGTGATAAATGACCCATAGTTTAAAGTCGATGCCCCCGCCTCCTTGGCGGCCTCATATGTCGCATATTTATTGCCGTCCAAACTGATGAACATGTTAGTAAAATCCAGCTTGCCAGTGCCCAGGCTTATTAGCGGCATAATGATATCATTGACCAGGGAAGTGACAATTTTGCCAAACGCTCCCCCGATAATTACACCGGTAGCTAGGTCGACTACATTGCCCTTCATGGCAAAATCCCTAAATTCCTTTAAAAATGACATTAGCTTCCCCCCATTAATTTAGATAATCTAAACATATCACAGAATAAATATTTTTTCTTCCGCCAAAGTCCTGTCTCCTCTATGCCGCTGTAGCCAATTTACTCTTGTTGAAAATTTATTATCCAAAAGCAGGAGTTTGCAGTTTTAGCAAGACAAGGCAATAATGTCCTGACTAATTAAGGAGAGTGAAAATATGGCAAAGCTAGATCTTATTGAGGGTATCGGTCCCATGAATATGGCGAAGTTAAACAAGTTGAAACTTGGATCAAAGAAGCCGTCACCCTTCCCCGCATAATCGAATATTAGAGCCAAAAATACCACCTGCGTAGGTGGTATTTCCTTTTAATAACAGCACTCTCCCTGGCAGTTCTCATTGGCGAATTCTATCTCCATAGTCACATGTTCAATGCCCTTGGCCTGAATCACGTCCCTGATTTCCTTCTTGACGCAGACAATTTCCTCTTTGTTGATTTCATCCCCTAGAACAACATGAGTGCTTAAAAAATGCTTCTGTCCCTCCAGAGACCAGATATGGGTATGGTGGACAGACATAACTGCTGGCACTGTGGCCAGCTCTTGTTCGATTTCGGGAATGGAGAAGTCCTTAGGGACTCTCTGGAGAAAGATGCTGAGGACCTCCCGGAGATTAACCAGCACGTGGTAGAGAATGTACAAAGTAATCAGCACAGACAGGATAGGATCGAGGATGGGGATATCCACAAAGGTCAGCACGATGCTGGCTGCAAGGATGACAACCCAGCCCAGGACATCCTCCAGCATGTGCCAGAGCACCACGCGTTCGTTCAGGGAAGTGCCTTTTCTCAGCCTGAGGACGGCCACCCCGTTGATCAAAATGCCTAAAATGGCAAAAAACAGCATCCCCTGAGTATTTAAAGGCTCAGGGCTGATTATTCTGGGCACAGCCCTCACCAGGATAACAAGGGATCCCCCCAGCAAGATTACGCTGTTAAGCAATGCCCCCAGCAATGAAAAACGGGCATAGCCAAAGGAATATTTCTGATCTGGTCCCCTTTGGGCATATTTCTCCAGGTACCAGGATATGCCCAAGGAAACGGAGTCACCTAAGTCATGTAGGGCATCAGATAAAATGGCCATGCTGTTTGTCCACAGGCCCCCTACTATCTCCAAAAGGGTAAAGAGCAGGTTGAGCAAAAATGCAATTTTAATATTGCCTTGACTTCCATGGCTATGATGGTGATGACTGTGAGGATGGTCATGATCGTGGTTATGTGCCATATATTTACCTCCGCTTTATCCCATTCTTTGTACTGTCCATTATCATGAATACGCTGGATTAAAAACCGGGTGAATGTTATTGCATTTTCCTGGCCAAGATAGTCCCCAGCAGATCGTAGAAAAGCTTGACGGACATATGCCGCCGGGGATTAAAGCGCAGCCGGTATTTGATCTTGCCAAGATAAAATTCGACTACATCCTGAAAGGTAATGCTGAGGCTGGAGATATCAGAAAGCATTATTTCTTCAGGCCCCTTATTGCCTTGGATTCCCAGCCTGTCCGGCAAAAAGGTCAGCCTGACAATATCCCTTTGCCATGGCTTGATGCCAATCTCCTTTTTGCTTAAAAGCACCTCTTCATTGATAAAGCAAAAACCCTCCTCAATGATGCGAGGCAGGAACTGACGCTGCCACTGATTCCAGGATGCCGTATCCGAAAAGTCCGGGCAGCCCAGGATTTCACCATACTGATTCATGCCATACTGGGCATCGCATTCCGAACAATGAAATTTATCCCCCTGAGATTTGATGCTGTTGACGGAGTTGCAGCTTGGACAGACATACAGCAAGCGCTCAATATGCTCTGCCAAATTTTTGCCCTTAAAAGGAATCCGGTGCTTTCGCTGCCAGACGTATTCGTTATAATTCAGCTTCTCCACCAGCAGGGCCTGGAGCTCCTCGGGAGTCTTGCTGGCGATTGTATCTCTGCCAAAAAGATGCTTTATCTCCATTATTAGTTTTCCCTTGCGGGGATAGGCTGCCCAGCGGGGCCGACTTAAATAGCCTCCTTTTACAATAACCGCATAGACCGGCACTTTTAAGAGCTTAATCAGTTTTCCCGTTGAGGGAATCAGGTAGTCAGTGGCGCCATCCCAGTTGCGTCCCCCCTCAGGGTAAAGACCGACGGGGTGTCCTGCCCTGACATGTCTCACCAGGGCCCGGATAGACTTGGCATCCCCAGTGTTCTTGGCAAAGGGAATGCTTTCCAGCATCGCCAACAGGTTTCTCTTCAGCCAGTGATCCTGGTTGGCATCACCGGCTATAAAGCGAATCAGCCTATTGGAATAAACGTTGCTCAAGATTGGGTCTTCGTTTGTTACATGGTTTCCCAGCAACAAATAGGGCTCCTTCAAATCTGTAAGTGGATTGCTCTCTACCTGAATATTAAATAGCCATTTCAGGTAAGACCGGACAGGTGTTTTGAGCAAGCGGTAAAAAACGTCCCCCCCTGTTAAGCTCACAAAAATCCCCTCCCTGTATTATTAAAACTTTTCTAGGTACCTAGACCAGTTCAAATTTCAGGGCGCTATTGAACTCAGCGGCTTCGCAAAATACTGCGATTAGCAGCTCGGCGTACCCCCCCAGGTTGACAGGCAGTTTGTCAGCATTAATCAAGATGATGTGCAGGGGCTCGCTGATGATGCTCAGCATATCCCACAGGGCATCCAGGTTGCGGCCATAGTAATCGGGAAAATCTAGCTGACACTGAATATATTGATGGGTTGCCTGTTTATCTGTCATTTCAAGGGCATCCAGGATTACCACCGGTATCCCCTCCTAATAGAGCCTGGTAAATGACTCATAGTGATCATCTGTATAATAAATCAGGCCTTCATTGGAAAAGACGATGCGCTCAGGCCCTCTGTAGCCGCCAGCATAGTTGACGTCGCATTCATACCACACCCGCCCCGGGTCATCAGGCAGCAGGCCTTCACGATTGCCAAATCTGTCCCCGCCGATGGAGAGCTGGTCGGCAACTTCCCACAGGTTGCCTTTACTGTTGTCCCAGCCCAACTCCTGGGCTTCACTTTTGGTTATAAAATTAGCAGGCAGTCTGCCATAGGTATGAATATACAGGGCCACATCCTCAGGAGTTGAATAATAGCCGTCCTCCGCAAGCTCTGTTCCCTGGGGATTGGCAGAGGGTTGGTTCAAATCCAATTGAAAATATGCAACAATAATCAGGAGCAAAATCAGCCCGATTATACTGATTAATTTCTTTTTATTCACAGGATTCCCCTCTCCAGCTAAAATCAGGCGGTCTTACTCGATTTCGTGGACCATTTGCACATAATCCAAGGGTGCATATCCCTTGCGCCTATACAGCCGTTCGGCAGATTTGTTGCTGTCGACTATTTCCAGTCTGATCCTCTTGGCCTGCTTGGCATATTCCCGGTTAATAAAATCAATGAATTGGTTCCCCAGGCCCATGCCTCTAAACTTTTTCATGATATAAAGCTCTTCAATCCAGACTACGATGCCTCCGGCCTCATTGGAATAAGTTAAGCTGAGAAGGCCATAGCCTGCAGTTTCATTATTGTCCTCAATAATATATGCTTTCGCATAGGGAGAATCGGCAATTACTTCTTCAAAGGTCTGCTCAATATGACTTGAGGGGATGTCATGGAGCACAGCCTCCGAACAAAAAAATTCTTTGACCATGGCTATAAATTTTTCCCGATCTCTGCTTTCTATTTCTCTAATCAATCTGATTTCTCCTTTCACAGGCAAAATAAATTTTATATCTCCCCTACTACCATTATAAAGTTGCATACAGCTGCGAGCAAGCAAAGACAGGAGATGTTAATAGAGGTCTGTTATAAAATACTGCCAAACCCAATTTAATTACAACTGCAATATGTCAGCCTTTGTCGGGTTTTGTCGAAACATTCTACTAGATTTCTTCATTTGGTTAATATATAATATAAATTAACTTCATGTAAGACTGAAAATGCATCAAAGCCGCTCTTGATAAAAATAAGGGGGGGGGGAACATTATGAAAAAACTCTTTATTGCAGTGCTGGCGGTATTCACTTTTTTTGCTTTGTGTAGCGGATCCGCATTGGCGGCGAGCGCAGATGGGCAATATAATCTTGGGGAGTGGTCAACATACAAAAATTATTCTTACTCTGCCTACTCTACGGGTAATACATGGGCGAGATATCAATTTGTAAGCGGGTTTGATGCTCTAAACATTTTCAACAAAAGGATTTATAGTGTTTACGATACACGCGAATGGACAACTTTTCTTAATACCAATACTTTCGATACTTCCGCTTTTAATTATAGGCCTTCATCCTTGCAAATGACAAAACCGTGGTGGTCACCATGGTCTATGCCTTCAAGAGATGCAAATATATGGGGACGATCACCTCAACAACTAATAGGCACCTCGGCTGCAGGGTTAGGGTATGGTATTGGCCTTGGAGGAACTGTTTCTGCAACCAAAGATGGTTCCGGCGCTTCAGGCACTTTTTCAGTAAGTATTGGACAAGCAGTAACATACTGGTCTTCTACGGATCTTAATACTACGTATATCCCAAATAAAACATATATCCACGTTCGTTGTATTGTCCGCTAATTAAATCGTCTGGCAGCCAAAAAGAAGCGTTAAGAATACAGCATTATTCGATTGCGAGGAAAAGCTATGCTCTTCCAAGAGATAATGTATGAACTGAAAATTATCATCAAATCCAGGCAGTTTCTTTTGTTCATTTTAGTTATTTCTTTATTTCTTCTGATCGACTCATATTACAATACTTGTGTGACTCTCCCAAGTATTATTGATGGCTGGTTAGAGTCTTGCCAGGCAACTGGCTCCTCCATAGGATCAGTAGCTGCAAGTGAGTTAATCAAGAACCTTATCATTCCTGTCCATCCGGCAACAAGCTTTTTTAACTCCCTTGCAGCATATTACACTATCGGAATAATGTACTTTATTGTAATCTCCTCTGTGTTGATGGGTTGGGAGTTTAAGCATAATACAATCAAGGTAAGATTAGTCTACGGTTCGGCGCTTAGGCTCCTTTGTATCAAACTGGTTGCATTGCTCTTCCTTGTAATTTTATTTATGGGATATACAGCTATTTTGTATTGGGCAGTCAGTTTGTGCCTCTGGCCAAAAATTACTTCCAGCTATAGCTTGCTTCTTAGTTTTCTTGATTTGAAATGCAACTCATTTGCTTACCACAAGGAGTATATACTTGCCTTAATTCCTATGAGCTGCATAATACTGTTCTATTCTACAATAGCAATGTTTGTCACGTATTATACTCGAACGGCAGCAATGGGGAGCGCAATGATGTTGCTGCCGTTTTTTCGGTTTGAATTTACTCTATTTAAAATACTGGTAAGACCAATGGACGCGTATTACTTTGTCATGTCTGTAATTGTAAAGAATAGCAGCACTCCCATAACTTCATCTCTAAAAACTTTGAGGGAATTCATTTTTACTTGCGCTGCCGTAGTAGCAATAGAAATTGTAATGTTTGCAGTTGTCAAGAAGCGAACATTGAAAGTATGACCAATCATGAGGAAGTGATTATTCATTGGACAAAACATTCAAAGTTATCGGCTGCATTCTAGTAATAGCTTCACTTATAATGGCTGCATACCTGATGATGACCCCAACTATTATCAGCAGTAATGCACAGTATTCATTGCAAAATGCAATTTTTAAAAATAACCTGAAGCAAGTCAAGAAGATTCTTGAGGAAAGCGAGATTGATTTAAATAATGCCACTTTTTATCCGGAACCTCCTGTCGCAATTGCAGTCGGAATTGGTTCTGAAGAAATCCTTGCTTTATTGATTGAGCATGGCGCAGATATCAAAGGAATAAAATCGCCTTATACATTATTGGAAATTGCTGCGCTGAAGGGTAATGAGCAGATGATTGATAAACTTATTGCCCTAGGGATAGATCTTAACGAAGAATCAGAATTTGGTCAAACTGCTTTGGAAGTGGTGATTAGCGACAATCCGGATCCGAATATTGTAAAAAAGTTGATCAGTCAGGGGGCTGCAGTGTCCGAAACTATTCTGCGAAAAGCAGCCGAAACTGGTTCGCTGGAGCTATATGCTTACATCTTGTCCAACCTTGATTGCAAACTCGAAAGCGCTGTGGACGAATATGGACAGACAATACTTCACCATGCAGCGATTTCAGGGAACCTTGAGTTTTTTAAATACATTCTTGGTAAAGGACAGGATATTTATGTTAGAACTACTACGGGAGAATCAGTTCTTCATCTTTCCGGTTCAAAGGAACTGAGCAAATTCTTATTAGAAAACTATATTTTCGATATTAATGAGTTGACTCGAATTGGGGAAACCCCTTTGATAAGTCAAATATCTCAACGAGAAGGGGCTTTAGAACATTGCACTTATTTAATTGATAAAGGTGCAATGGTTAACATTGCAGGTTCTGATATTATTCCTTTATTCAAAGCAGTCGTTATCGAAAGATATGATTTAGTCAAACTATTAATTGATAATGGAGCCGATGTACATTCTTCAGATCTACACGGAGATACTGCTTTACATTACGCAATCACACCTGTAGTAAACGACGAAAGTTACAGAATTGTTCAGTTCCTTTTGAGTGCTGGTGCCAATGAGAACAAAAAAAACCGTGATGGATTTTCACCCGTGGATTTAGCCAAACGCTTTAATAATTCCGCGATAATAAAACTTCTCGAGGGCAACTGAAAATGAATATTGAAAGCAAAGGTATCAAAAAAGCCTTTAAAAACAATGAAGTAATCAAGGATTTTTCTTTTACAATTCAAGGGGGTCGCATTACTTGCTTACTTGGACCCAATGGCAGTGGAAAGACAACGTGGATTCGGATTGCTTTAGGCTTAGAGACTGCAGACAGGGGGCAAGTCATGTTCTCTGGCCAGCCGATTTCCCAAGCCAGGAACCAAGTTTCTATCGTATTTGATGAGCCGCCGGTTTACGGACATCTCTCAGGATATGATAACCTCTATCTCTTATCCCGAGTAGACATAGGCACTCAATATGTAAATCATATATTATCTGCTTTGAACCTCGAAAAAGATTTAATGCGCAAGGACGCCAGGGCCTTTTCTCTGGGACAACGTCACAGGCTCGCGGTTGCCTGTGCTCTCATACGGCAGGGAAATTTCATAATAATGGATGAACCTACAGTCGGTCTAGATGTTGTTTCCTGGGAAATGGTAAAAAATCTTCTTAAAGCAGAAGCTGCCCAAGGCAGAGTGGTATTATTGACCGGGCACAACTATGACTTGATGGCTGAAGTAGTGGATGATATTTTAATAATTTCCGAGGGAACAATCTCCTATCATGGCTCTATGAATAATATTATCAAGGCTGCAGGCATCAATGTCGAGTTAAAAACCCAATTTGACAGGGCGAGTATTGAAAGTTATGGATTTACTCAAATTGCTCCCAGTACCTTTCATAAGCAGTATTCGAATCGTCAAGAATTTAACAGCCAACTAGTGCATATGCAGAAACGAGGCATTATTATTGAGCATATTGATATAAAAGTTCCCGGGTTAAAGGAAGTTTATCAAGCCATGCTGGAGAATAAAGATGAGTTGCCTTAAGGCCGATATTCTGAAGATAAAACGCTCACCAATTTTCTTGGCATGTATAGGTATATATTTTTTTGCCATAATTGTTCTCCACTGCATCAACTTGATTATGGCCAAGGAAATGCTAGAGAACATTTCCCCGAACGGCAATTTCGCGGAAACCCAAAAGATCTTTGAGGTTGTTTCGTATTCTCTTAACCCCTCTACTGGCCTATTAGCGGTGTTAAGCACTTTCCTTGCCACGGCAATTCCGATAATTGTTGTTCTGGTATACACTTTTATACTTTCAGATGCCTGGCTGTATAAAACCATAAAAATCGAGGCCGTTTATTACAATATGAAACGATGCTATCTGGAAAGAATTATTTCAGCTATAGCGCTTACTCTTATCATCTTTTTAGTAACATCAGTACTAAGTTATTCTATTAATCGATTCTTCTGGCAAAACCTGGTTCGAAATAATGATATTCTTTGCCATGTCCCAGTAATAAAAACTGGTCCGGGCGTGTTTGTAAAATTAATTGCTGTACTGATAGCTGGTTCCGTATTGTTCCAAACCCTTGGATATGCCTTGACATACACTTTTAGGACAAATATCCCATTTGTAGTAATGTTATTCGCGAATGTAGCTTTTAACGGGCATAGGTTTTTACCTGTTACGATTTTTCGGGGAATAATAGCTTGGGCCTTTTTCGAAATAAAAACTGTACCTCTTTTGGTTTATTTGACTCCCAGTCTTTCCAGAGATTATTCTTTCCTGTTTTCTGGGTTTCCTCATCCTTTTTTGATTGTCTTCGCATACAGCATCTTGGCATCAGCCCTTACATTTTTTGCGATAAAACATGTGAAAGTTGGTTGAAGGGGAAGAATGTCTTCCAGTTCCCGGCAATTCTGAAGAAAAAAACAGAACAGAGGTACTGCTATACAAAAAAGGGCCGCCATGCGCGCCCTATTTTATTCCGACTTAATAAGCTCTGGCCTCCGAAATACTCTTTCCAAATCAAGGACCAAACCTGGAAAATGGAGATGAGAAAAATTTCCCTCGGGACCAGCGGCGGCTACCAAAGCATAATTGCCATTGCTGAGCAGAAACGCTTCTAATGTGTTTTCCTCAGGATCAACAAGCCAGTAATGGGTGATGCCACCCTTTCTATAGATCTCCAACTTCTGCAGGCGATCTTTGCGCCGATTTGCAGGCGACATTATTTCCACAACTAAATCACAGGGACCGTTGATGCGCTCCTTAAGCAGAATATCTTTTCTGGCGCTGGAACACAAAAATTAAGTCCGGCTGCAAAACATTGCTGTCAGACAGGGTAACATCCAACGGAGCAAAGAAGAATTCCCCTGCAGGATCATATTGATCAAAGAATGCCATTAACTGACGTCCCAACTCCCGAGATATTCGCTGATGATGCAGAGACGGCGATGGTTCCTTAACCAATATACCCTCCAGGATTTCAAAGCGGCAGCCAGGCGCTTCCGGAAGCTTCAGGTAATCCTCGTATGTCCAGAAAGACGCTGGATCTTCCTTAACAAATACCTCAGCGCCCAACACAGCCAGGACAGCGCCCAGATCGAACCGATCAGGCTCAACTGCTGGTATCTTTCCTTGATCTATATAGCTTATAACGATAGCCGGCGACACTCCCAGGACATCGGCAATTTCTTGCACCGTCAGCAAATCCCGCATGCTACCACCCCTGCCATTATACAACTAAAGACAGCTGCAACCAAGAGAAAGCAAGAAGAAAATAATCCTAATCTTTAGGAAGCCCAGAACCATACTTCCTTTTCAGGGCCAGTTCTGTCGGCACAATTGAAACCAGCATAACTACCATCTGAATGCCGATAATGACCATATCATAAATCTCGTAGTTCACTTTCCCGTATATCAGAATCATCGCTGCCAGGCTAAAAATAAGCAGACCAATTCCCCAAAACATCCAAGTCTTTGCATGATAGGCATGGGCAAAATCCCATGCCTCTTGACTTTGCATGGATCGTGCTGTTCTATAGCCATAGAAACTATTAATCTGTTTTGGGGGATGTTTTTTCCAGAGTAAGCCTATGAAAATCATCAATGCCGGAGTCAGCATGGTCATAAAAAACAAAAAAGTGTACATACCGAACCTCCCCTCAGTATAGCCCCTCATTTTTCAGGCAGAAAAATCTAGCTGCCATACCTAACCTTAATTATATTCCTCATTGTTCATTTACATCCTCCCTGAGCAGATTCACCCAGGCCATTCGGGAACCCGGTGTGTTCCATCACTCTGCCGTCATTCCACCAGGAATTCAGCTGTTTAGCATCGGCTACAGTAGCACTTCTAATAACAATATTACCGGTTTCAATTCTCATATTTGTCCTCCCTGAATCGCCCTAATCTTTATCAAGACTACAGCTCATCTTGATGGAAGTAGATGTTACTTGTCAATCAGCAGTTCTCACTACTCCCTTTTATTACAAGGTAAATTGTGATTTCGATCAATCAAATGCGGAAATAAACAAATCAAGACCATGACTCTACTGCCGGCTTAGCAATTAAGAGTAACTTTTGTTGAGTTTTGTCGCAACATTTTGTTGGGTATTGCTTAACCACACTGATCTCGGCGGAAATAATCTTCAGTTCTTGTCTTAACTCGGTGCTCATCTCATGTAATTCTCCACCGCAGCAGGAACAGACTCCTTCCTCATTGGACAGGCGGTATTCGTTCAATCGTTTCCACTGGCAGGTTCTCAAGCTTCTCCTCACGATTACCCTGCTTCTTGCGGCGACGATAGGTAATTTTTTCGATTGTTGGTTCGGCCTTAGATTTAACCTCCACTTCAGCTTCATTGAAAATGCTTAGCTACTGGGAGTCCGTCTCGGTCCACTGGAGCGCCCGAAACGTCTATGCTGGCTCAAGCGAAATTGTTCTTCGAACCAGATTACCTTTGCCGTAAGTTCAGCAATTTTCTGCTCCTGAAGAGCACACTTTTCTTGTAGTTCGGCGGCGATTTTTACTGCGTTTTCCATACTTAGCAGTAATGGTCTTGACCACACTGAGAGCAACAGGGTTGGGTCAAAACCGGGATGCACTTCTACAACGACCTGGCCAATACGGATGGTCACTGCAGCGCCCGTGTTGTTCCCCGAGTTTAGGGGGATCCATTCAGTCGGCTTACCGGACTCCCGATCTTTTCTCAGCCAGTATCTGAGCTGGTGGGGTTTTAGGTCTTGCTCCGCGCACCAGGCAGTTACACTCTGACCGCTGGCCTTGAATTCTGCCACTCTAGCGGACCAGATCTGATGTAGTTGTTGCTTGCTCATTGAAAACTCCTTCCCCATGGGACAATTTCTTAAATAAATTGTCCCATGGGGAAGAAGGTGGTGTCCAGGTGTGGAGTATTTGACGCTTACCATAGTAGGAATCGATTCATCCCATATCCTGATAGACTTCTTATCATAATTTTTGCACGTTAGCATCCCCAAAGAGTACCTTTGCTTGTTCAATAACCACTGCAGTTGGTTTGGGGTAATAAACCACTAAATTCTTTTTAGTTCTCGACCAACATACATAGAAAATTCTTTCAGTCCGCTGAAAAACTGATTCTTTATTTGGAGTTTTCTCAAAATAATATTTGAAATTGTATTTATTCCATCTTCCATTATCCATTACAACAAGCACATTATCAAATTCCGCACCTTTAATGCCGTGTTGTGTGGAATAAGGAGAAAAACTATTGTAGTAAGTGAAATATGAAATGATCTGAGCTGATGGCAGCGTTTTCAGCTTTTCGTAAACATCTTTGTACTTTTCTTTGTATTCATCGAATCTATCGCCTTTTCTAATGATACCCTCTTTATCAAATGCATTTATCATTTCTTCTATGGTAATCGTATTAACACTATCATTTAGCCTTGATAGCACGGTACTGATATACTGTTTTTCTGCATTGGTCTTAATTTTTCCCTGTATAGTGTCGATAACAAATGCATATTGCTTTTCTTTGAAATAATACAATACGCTACCTATTTTAAGCAGATGTTGCGCAAGGCGATCAGGCTCATTGCCAATTATTCTATCGTTATTTGGAAATGCCGCTAACAATTCAGCAAAGCCCAAACGAACAGCACTTAGTCTATGAGTTAGAAACAATACTTTAGTTTCTGCATAATTCTCAAAATCCCACTCGGCAGCATAACCACTTGATTGAAAAGTCGCGAAATTAAAATCGCTATTTGAATAAAGGAAAAAGACGGTGCCAGGTTTGTTGGCGATTGTGCCGTCTGGATTTTTCTTCGCCGGCTGTTGCTTAATATCAGAACGTATCCTGTTAAGCAGTTCGATAACTTTAACTGCGCAGCGGTAATTATCGTCCTTTATGATTTCGTGCACAGCGTTTGAATCGATATATGGCTGTATGTTGCCAATCCCCGTATCATAGATTGATTGCATCCTATCACCGAAAAAACCAATACAAAGTGAATTTTGAGCAGCAGCTTTTATATGTTCCAAGAATATCTCAATTACAGCTTTTTGAGTATCTTGATACTCATCTACAAAAATGTAATCATACTTATCACTTAATATTTTTGATAGTAGCGGATAGGTTGCAAACATATAATTTGCGACTTTCAGTAAATCATCGTGCGATATTATTCCGTGCTCCAAATCTCTATAATTTTGATACTGAACAGAAGTAAAACTGTCTTCGGTTATGGGATTCTCTCCCGAACAACTCAATCCTGCACCGGCTGTTGCTGTTCTTTCTGAAATTAACGCCAATACGGTTTGCTTTAGATTTTTTTGATAGTCCTTGATTTCGTCCCACAAAAAATCATGGATTGTAGAAACGTGTAGTTTAGAATACGGGGAACGCTCCTTAATCTCATTTGCAGCTACGTTAGTATAAGTTATGCAAGCTACACGGACTTTTGGATTTTTGCCAAAAACATGGTGCAATGTTTGCACCAATGTATAAGTTTTTCCGCTTCCAGCACCACCACTTAATAAAAAATTCTCTTTTTTATCTAAGCATAAGCCTATTTGTTCCATTATTGTGCCAGCCATTCTAACCCATCCTTTATGTTAGAGGTGTAGACCATTTCTTATTATTTTCGCCACCATATAAAAGTACATCTAATGCAAATGCAGTCTTGCTTTCAATGCACTCATCAGCGATTTTATAAAAATCATTACCAACACTTGTTAATTTAGCACGATTTTTCAGACTGCTAAAGCTATCCTTATTATCAATTACGAATTGCAAGTTATTGCATAAAAAAGCATCTTCAAAACTACAAGCTTGGTATCCATTCTCTTCTTTTTGAAACAGTAATCTTAATTGTCCTTCCGAACTAGAATCCCACCTTGAAGCCAGTATCATCATATTTCAAAGTAATAGGGGCAGCATTCAAGGTGATAACGTCGTCCAGGTTGTTTTTCTGTGTGAAAAATTTGATTGAGGCATTTGATGTGGATGTTCCATCTGTGTATTTACATTTTTTCAGTTTGCCGTTTGCACTAGGTTTTGCACAATCAAGGTCTGTGACGATTAGCGTCTTAATCCCTAAAAATCCTAAGAATGTAGCAAAGATATGAGAATAAGCTCCAACCTCGACAACAGATATATTCTGTGACAAAAGTGGCTCGGTTCTTTGGGCTTCTAATTCTTTACTCTTTTCTTTGTTTTCAACTTCCGCAATTTTTATAGCTTTTTCATCATCTGCTTTTTTCATCATGGCAGAAAAAAGCATTCTTTCTGTATCTCCCTCAATCAATACTGCTTTATCTGCAAAAAATAGCTCTGCTCGATTAAGCGTAACGTATTGCTTAACGAATCTGTAAGCTCGCTCTTGTTCATTTTTTGTTGGATCATCTGGTGCGTTGACCATTTTCGAGTACAGATTTTTCAGGCTGCGAGATTTTACACTCACAGAACTTTCTCTATAAAAGTACTTAATATCTTGAAAATCACATTGAGAAACTATATGAGAAGAATGGGTGCTAATAATTGTCTGCAAAGAGAAGTCTTGCCCTAACTCCACACGATGTTCTTCCAATATTTTTTTGATATTTTTGATGAAAATATATTGCATTTGCGGATGAGTGTGCGCCTCTGGCTCTTCAATAAAAAGCAAATTGAGTGGTGTTGGATTTTCGTCAGGTTTATCCTTTTTCGCTAACTGGTTGAGCTTAATACGGATGGTAAATATAATAGCAAAAAGATTTAAGTATCCTAACCCATTGTAATCCTCCGGCAACAATGCGTCTTCATGCTTATATTTTACCGTAGTGTTATCTTGAAAAATTCTCTTTTCACTTAGAATGGAAAGAATGGCTAGTTCTGCCTCTTTCGGATTATATGACATTTCTGCTATTTCTTTTATGATAGGTGCAAATAGCTCCTGGTATATTCCAGATAAACTTTTGTCCGTTTCGCTTAACTGTTGTTGCAACTCTGGAAACTCAGCGTCTGATGTAATATTGGCAGCATAGTATCTTCCTGCTAAAGAAGACAGTGATTTACTTTTTCCTTGCTCATTATCTACATCACGTTTTGCACCATAGCTTGTAGTGAAATAATTGATTGCACAATTTCGCTTGTTATTAGTTTTGAGTTATCTTCATTTTCGTACTTGGATACGAATATCAAAAAACTTTTTCAAATTACTATTAAGATAGTACTCAAAATTACGGTTATCCCTATTGCTTTGTATTCGGTGTAACCGGCTACAAGTTTAAGATATTTCTCATATGTTAATACATATTCAAATAATACAACCAAGTGATTTTTAGTGCTATCCAAATCCATTAAGAGTTTGGAAGCAGTTCCGAGATTATCTGTTGCCATAAATTTTTGAGAGATTACATTGCAGAGCCAGGGGCGAGGAGTTCCACCAATCATATCCCGGATGTGTTTTGGGGTAGGTCTTGAACTTGCTCCAGGCTTGTCCCTCTTCATCATGAGGGAAAATCTTTTTCACATCCCCGCCTAAAGTCTCAATCTGCTCGTTCTCCAGCTCCTTCTCATCCAGGGAACGGATAAAGATCAGGTATGTAAGCTGTTCAATTACTGTTATAGGATTTGTAATGCCGCCGGCCCATATGTCAGTCCATATCTTGTCTATCTTATTGCGAACTTCTCCAGTCAACATCTCTGCATTACCCCCATTATAAACCTGTATTTAGAGTTATTGTTTTATTATACCATCTTATCTTTTAACAACGATCCGATTTCCTCCGAAAGTGCTATAAATCAAATAAGTTCATTTGTTTATTCGGTGACTGCATCGGCGGATAGAATACGCCAATAATAATAAATGGGTTAGGAGCTACGTTATGGAACCGTTTGGTAGTGCCAAGGAAGAAATGTAGATCTTTTGTAACGAACGTACAAAAAAACTTCTCTCTGACCTTGGAGATCGCTACGCTCTCATCGCCATTTGCCTTTTTCAGACAATTAAAGTACAACATCCCTATCTCCCAATCCTCAATCATCATTCTGGATTGCTTACCAGCGTCATCTACAAACGTATAAAAGAATTTATATGGCACTTTCGGTAGGATTTTAAATTCGGCTTCAATTTCTTCTGTACTCTGGAATAAATTCATCTGTTGTGACAGGCGCCGTAAACTCTCAAGTTTTTTCAGGTTCCAGACTCGCTCGTCGGGTTCAATTACAAAATCAAGTACCTCTGTAGGCTTAAACACCGCAAGAGAAATGCCATCCGATTTTGCTGAAATTATCAGTTCCTCTAAGTTCGTATATATTTTTTTGTTTTTAAAGATTATCTTACGCCGTTCATCCCAATCTACTTTATTTGGCTTAGGTTCGACCACTATTGTAGACAAATCATAAGGGCGATACGTTTCAGGGCGAAAATCAGCGGGATTACGTTTCGCGTTGACTTGTATCCATGAATACTTTGGATATTTCTGTTCAAGTTCAAGTTTTCTGAACGGAATGGGATATAACCGAATCCAAGAGCCATCCTCAAGTACGCCCGCCGTACAAACTAGCTCAGCATATTTTCCTGAGATTGTCGGATAGGTTTTTACTACAATAAAAACCCGCTTCGTTTCAGGTATCATAAGTCCACGCTCCTAATATCATAGTTTGTGGATAGATAATCCCTAATAACGTGCCGATGACACCTCTCTGGTTCTCTCTCATAGCACATCAGCGCTATGCGGACGTTGGAGCGCAATAATGAATATAGATATTCCAGCTGCGACTTGAGGTTCGGAAGCGCTTTTGCATACCCTCTAAATAAGCGCTGGTAATCCTCTATAGTATCAAGCGAGTTGCGTTTATCGGATTCAATGCCGAGGGCGGGTAAATGGATGTACTTAATCTCGATATTCTCAGCGATGTGTTCAAGCTTACTTTTTGAAAAACCAAACTTACGACTAAGGGGGTTTTTGCGAACATCACATAATAACCGAATGTCATTTTGAATAAGCGTATTCATAAAAGCCTCGATGCTTTTTCCTTCATATCCTATTGTAAATAACATTTGACTCGTCTGAGCATAGTACCGCTTTTGGTGTTTATACTGTTCCGCCTCTGCGCCGCTAAAAAGACGATTCGTAATCTCGCTATTAACGGCGAAATATGGATATTCGCGGTATGCCTTGCGGATAAGACTATCGCCACGTTCAGTCGCAATAGGGAATAGTACCTCAGGCGGATAGTCCCCAACTGCCTGAATAAGAAAACCGTCAATCGATAAATAACCATTTCGGCGAAGAATGTCTACATCCGTTGCAAGCTGGAACGAATAGGCACCATATTTATATGGAATGAATTCGTAGAACCTTGAGTTCTCTTTCATAGTATATAAAAATACTAATTTTTGGAGGTCTGTGGATGTAACGCCTTCTCTTAGCTGACGAATAAAAGCCAACAAAAAACGTTGCCGCTTATATGTCGGCTGTATGTTGCTTACAGCCACCCCACCACACCTCCTTTTGTTGAATTTGAAATTTACTTTAAGTTTAGGCCTCGCTAATCGCAGCATTTCACCTTAACCATATATATTTTGTCGGCTGTCTACATTATGAAATCAGGCTGATAGTTTTGCGTCTCCATTCAACAACTCTGCTTTACCCCATCTGTAAATATGTTATTGCTTTATTATACCATTCTATAAGGACAAGCAAGAAATATCAGAGCAATGATATTCCTTGAAATGCATTCAATATCCTTTTCTTCGGCTTGTCTTATAGTTATACTGTCCATGCTATCAACCTTTCTCCCCGTTATTCATCCTTACTAAGTAGGTGAAAAAATCCGCCCACCTTAAATATCTCTTGTCTCAGGCGGGCAGATTAATTTGGGACAGCATCTCATTTATTTGGGCACGGAGTGCCCTTCGGCTGGCGTCTTTTCAGCCATTACTATCCTACAGGCTTTCTTCTGAAGAATCCGAGGATAAACTATAACTCATGTTGATCGAAGTCGGCGCCCCCGGATCAATATATCCTGTATCCACAAAGCCCACCTTCTGATAGACATGAATAGCAGCAAGATCTTTCCGTTCTACACAGAGATCAACCCGGGGGTATTTTCCCTCGGCTTTTAGTTCTTGCAGAAGCAAATGCAGTGCAGCCTGTCCATATCCCTTATTCTGATGGTGCTGATCTATTAGGAGTTCCTGCAAGTCATAACAGGCCGGCTCTTCATCAAGATCACGGACCAGCAAAACGCCTACAGCCTTTTCCCCCGCATAGACCGCCAAGGCCAGGGCTCTGTCAGCGCGATACACATAAGCGCGCGCCAATATTTCCAGGGCATCACTGATGAAATTACCTTGATCGGGAGCATGTTCAATCCGGGCAATGTCCAGCCAATTATCTTCTTCGATTGTACGCAGCGAGATTATTTCCTTCGGACTCCTTTTTACCGAGAGAATTCCTGAACAGTAAGAAAACCGTTCGAACTCAATCAGGAGACCCGGGAACCATTGACGAACCTTCGCGGCAAGCAAATAGTTTTCTTCCTCGTCCCATAAATCCGCATCCGCTTTCTGAGCGTAAGCCATTTCTTGTTCGGTTTCCGTCATGACATCGCCGATCAGCAGACAACCTTCCGATTTCAGATGCATAAGCAGCTGCGCGATTAGCTTTTGCTGTTCACGATCACCCAAATGATGAATGGCGTAGTTACAGAGAATCACGTCATATTGCTGGTTTTCTATTACTGGGGGCAATCCATTAGAAAAATCCCATTGGCTGAGGCGGGCCGCCGGCATCAATTTGCGGGCTTCTGCAAGCATTGAGTCTGAAAAGTCAAGGCCTGTAATCTGGCATCCCCCATCAGCCAACCTGCGGGACAGCTTGCCCGTTCCAATCCCCACATCTAAAATTGCCTTGCCTGCAGCAGGCTGCACAAGCTCAACAAGCCGATCCATGATTTGGTTATAGGCAGCAAAAGGATAGCGCTTATCGGCGTCGCTCTCTTGCACATCGACATCATAGTTAGCTGACCACTGATCAAATCCATTGGCGTCCATTGATTTGGACTGTGACAATTTTGGTTTCGTGTTTTTCTGATTAGTACTCAAATCTAATTCTCCTTACTCGTATTAGGAGATAGATTATCTGCGTGCTATCTCCACCCACGCTGTCAAAGCTTTCACCATGTTTTCCATAAAAATCATCCTCCTGCAGTTCTTGTTATGTAAACGCTTATTGGTCTCTTAAGCCCAAGTATCTGGTAGGCTTGTCCAGTGCTTTATTATACCATCTTGCTGGGGCTGGGGTAATGGCAAGGATTAGCATGGCCTGCTACTGTCCCGGCAAATATCAGGATAACTTTGATACATGGAGTCCATGAAACTCGGAGTCCAGATCTTTGACAGCGAAGGCAAAGGCTCGTGGTTTTCGGACCAACCGTGACAAAAGGAGTTGCACAACATGCAACCCCTTTTTAGTGACATCTTAATTAGTCAGCACCCCAAGACTGATTTACATTACGGCGGTGCCCAATCTTAACATTTATGACTGTGGGATTCAGGCCATCCGGCCGCACCCACAGCATTTCCGCAGGCAGGGTTACGGCTTTGCCTCAAACGAGAAACAGGGTAGACTTATGACCTAGCCAATTTCAGTTGCTGGTCCTCAATAACATATATGCAATCCGACACATTATCCAAAAATACCTGGTCATGGGAAACCAGCACAACTGTGCCCTCATACCACTTGATAAACTGCTCCAAGGCCTGAATGCAGAATACATCCAAAAAGGTGGTGGGTTCATCCAGGAAGAGGATATTATACCTTCCCAGAAACAACTGACATAAGGCAAGCCGAACCGCCTCACCGCCGCTTAAATCCCGGACATCCTTGCGCAGATCATTGCCGCGAAAATTCATGGCATGAAGAACTGAACGGATTTTGCTTTCCTTATAGTAGCTGCAGGCTTCCATATAGGCCAGCACGGATTTGCTCTCGGTAAAATGGTAGCCCCTTTGCGCGTAGTCCCCAATGACAGCCTTAGGTGACATGGTTATTCCTTCCCCCTGCTTGAGGATATGACGGAGGAGAGTTGTCTTCCCCGCCCCGTTATTTCCCGTAATCGCCAGGGTGCTCCCCAGGGGGAACTGGAAATTGGCGTTCCGAAGCAGAACCTTATCCCCTGCTCTCAGAGTTACATCCTCCCCAATTATGGGAAACTTGTTGTGCAGCACTAATGTCTGCCCTTGGTGAAAATAAATTGTGCCCTCTCTTTCCGGAGCATCGATTGTTTCCATTTGCTCCACCCGCTGCTCAAGAGCCTTGGCCCCCCGCTGCATGGCCTTTTGCACAGTTCCCTTGGATTTCGTCTTCGACAGCCTGCTGGGAGCCTCGGTTTTGCCTTTAATTCCCCGGGTAATCTTTTTGGCCTTCTTCATCTTGTCCTCTGCCGCACTCAAGAGGCGGTTTTTTTCTTGCACATACTCCTCGTGCAGCTCCAGTTGCCGCTGAAGTTGGAGTTCTTTTTGAGTAACATAATCTGAATAGTTGCCCGTATACTCTATTACCCTGCCATCCTCGACTTCCCAGATCTTTGCTACCAGTTCGTCCAGCACATGGCGATCATGGCTGACCAGCACTAAAGCCCCATAGTAGCAGGCCAATTCATCAATGAAGAACTGCGTACCCCTGACGTCCAGGTGGGTCGTTGGCTCATCTAAGAGCAGTCCCTCATGAAAGGTGCTAAACAGCTGGGCCAATTTCAGCCGCGTCTGCTCACCGCCGCTGAGACAATCCAAATCTGTATTAGGAACAGCCAGCTTTGCCGTTAGTTCGTAATCAGCTTCATCATTATCTGGCGGGGTAAGCTGATCGAAGCAGACAAAGTCCGCAAATCGATGTACCTTCCCCTTATCCGGAGATATAAGCCCAGCCATCAGTTTCAGGAGCGTACTCTTCCCCGCCCCATTCTTGCCGACTATGCCAATGCGGTCAAACTGATGCACCGCCAGCCGGGGAATATCTAAAATCAACCGGTCCAGAAAGGAAATCTCCACATCAACCAGTTCAAGGCATACTTTATCCATTGTCCATAACCTCCAGCAAATAAGGATTTTAAAACCACAGATCAAGGACTGTGGTTTTGAGTAAGGGAAAAAGCCCATCCTTATTAAGCAGGTTTGGTGGACAGTCTTCTCTGTATTTCCGAAATACCAAATAAAATAAGGCAGAAATCTGCCTTCATCTCATTTTAAATTGGCGAAAATGAGGGTAGTTAAAAAAGGACAGACTGATTCCCATTACTCTGTAAACACAAACAGAGCCTTTGAAACGTATTTAATTAACGGTTCAAAGATAGGAAGCGCAGCCTGATATAAAACATCTAGAAACCCTCCTTTAAATTACAATATTTATTATAGAACCGCCCAAAAAATCTGTCAAGTTTTCGGCAATTTCCTGTCCTTTCTCCTTTAATTCTACTGTTAATTAATAAAGACATTACGTATATACATAATCCCTCAAGTCCGCAAATACTTATCAGATGAACAGCGACGCATACTTTAGCGACAGTAATCTGCTATACTGGAACTGATGAATTTCTTGAGTTTTCTTGCCATTCATCCTCATGAAAGGAAGAGAAGAATGAAACTTCTGGCTTTGTTAAGAACAGGATTATTTAGTCTTTATCAAAGCGTTAAGCGCTTTCCCCTCACTATTTTCCTCACCACCGCAACCACTGTCCTATTAATTATAACCTCAAGAGTGGATGGGGCGACGACAATCGAGACCCTTGGCCGCTTGGCCATGGCAACTGCCCTGGGAGTCCCAATAACACTGTCTATCGCCTTGGCCTTTGAACGGATGAAGTCTTCAAGAGCTGCTGAGTATGGCAGTTACGCCCTGGCTTTCTGTCTCCTTATCCTTTACTATTTCTTTTTGCTGCCGGAATTCGGCATGGTCCCCATTACCAGGTATATCGCTGTTACCATCGCTTTGTATTTGGCCTTCCTTTTTGTGCCTTACTTCTTTAACCGTTCAGGCTTTGAGATGTATGTAATTAAAGTCCTGAGCAAGTTATTGGTAACCGCGATTTACTCCGCTATTCTCTTTGCGGGTTTGGCACTAACTCTCCTGACCATTGATCTCTTACTGGGAATAAACGTATCCTTTACTTTTTACACCAATGTCTGGCTTGTAGTCGCAGGTGTTTTCGCCCCCTGCTTCTTTCTGGCCGGGTTGCCCGCAATAAATCAGGACATAGAAAAAGAGACTTATCCCGCTGTGCTGAAAGTCCTGCTCTTGTACATTGTCATGCCCATAATCCTGACCTATACGGTTATCCTCTATATTTATTTCCTCAAGACCCTGTTCACGCTGAAATGGCCCGAGGGGACGGTATCCCATCTGGTCCTCTGGTATTCCGTGTTCAGTGCAGGAGTCATTTTCCTTGTCTATCCTCTTGTGCGAGACAATAAGTTCGTCAAATTTTTTACCGCTTGGTTCCCCAAGCTAGTCCTGCCGGCGATTATGGTAATGTTTATGGCCATCGCAGTCCGCATAAATGCCTACGGATTTACCGAAAACAGATATTTTGTTGTCGCCCTGGGAGTATGGATATTTGGGGTCATGCTCTACTACAGTCTGGCCAAAAAATTCAAAAACATTGTCCTGCCGGTGTCTCTGGCTCTGGTTGCCCTGCTGGCGGTTATGGGTCCCTGGAGCGCCTACTCAGTGTCCAGGAACAGCCAGAATAGGCGGTTTGAGACTTTAGCAGCTGAGTACAACATGGTAAACGGCAATACCCTGCAAAAGCCGGACCGGGAAATAGCTCTCGAAGATAAGAAAACTATTATCAGCATCCTGGAGTATTTTGAAAGATCTCATAGTCTAAGGGAGGTCAGACTTCTCCCGTCAAACTTTGAGTTAATCAACATGGAACAGGTCTTCGGTTTCTCCCGAGAGAATATCTGGGCAATCCCCGGCAAGCAGGTATATTTCCACCTCCATACCCAGGTAAAATCGCTGGATGTACGGGATTACGACCTTCTGCTCAATTCAGATAACCTGAGACAAGAAGCCATCACTGTTGGTACGCTCACAGTGAAGTATTCACCAGAGGATATGGAACTGAAGGTATTGGGCGGGAACCAAGAGCTGTATGCAAATAGCTTGCAGAGATTTGCGGAACAAGTTGTCGAAAGACACGGCGCCGCTTCCCTGGAACTCCCAGTGGAAGATGTGACCTTCGTTGAGGAAAACGAGAACATCCGGATGAAGTTAATTTTCACGAGAATCACTGGTGTAAATGAAGCCAACCAGATAACCTTTGACGACTTAGGGTTCTACCTGCTGTTGAAAATTAAGCACTAAAAGGCAGCATTGCCCATGGCTAACTCCTCCGCTAGCCATGGGCATAATTGTTATCCTGAGAATGAACGCTCTTGGAAATAATAGGGGTTTGCTAATTGCTCTCCCCATATAGTTGTCGCCATATTAAACATTGCTTTGGCATGAATTCTATCATGCCATAAAAACCGCCTCAGTAATTTCGCCAAAGACCAGTACTCTCCATAACTGCCTCTTATCACTGGCTGGGTTAAAAAATCTCGCACGCCTTCAATTTTTTCTAAACCTAGAAGTCTGCCCGTTAGAATATCGGGGTTTGAATCCAGTTTTACTCCGATTTCATTAAAGTAATAGGAGTTCACCTGATTCATCCGCATTCCGGGTCTGCAGCAATTATAACAGGAGTCACCGCCTCCCTGCACTCTGTGTCAACTCCACAAATTCTTTCTAAATAGTTATTACTTGCAGCACAATCAGCTTCCGGAACTAGAAAGCCCTGCGCTAATTGGCAGGGCTATTGTAATATTACTGAACAGGTTCCTCACGCCTTTTATGTTGATAATAGCTGCAGTATCCTGACAAATTATGTTCTATGTCATCTATGCGCACTCTAAAGGAGTGATGGCGGATGAAAAACCCCCAGAGAATGTGTTTGGGAACTTTAAAATACATGGCCACTTCCGGAAACAAGAGACCATTCAACTGCTGTTCCAGCCGGTAATTAATGGCGGCATCCAGCTTTTCTTCGTCAAATTCACTTATTTGGTCAACGAACATGCTCTTTTCCTTGCAGTAATCTATAAGCTTTCTAGTGGCCATTAATAATTCCAACAGGGTTGCAAAAGTTGTCTCGCGGCTGAGACAAAAATCGAGAATTCCCTGGGCATTCTTAAGGTTAAATCCCAGATACTCTTTTTCAGGTTTATGTAAAAACAATTCATAGGAGCAATAACTCAGCCAATGGTCATTATGTCGCCAGTATTTGTTAGCAATAAAATGGCTGAAGGCTTTCTCTACAATCTGCAGCATCTTTGGCTGCTTATCCAGGGCATATGCACGCATAAGGGCGAAAGCAGCTTCACCATCATAATATGTGGTCCGATGAGCATCTCGCACTGACAGGTCCGGGAAGTTCAACACATGCACAAATTGACCGTTGTCATTTTGAAAGTACTCTATTCCATCCACCAAGCTTTTAATAACTGAGAGGAATTTGTCATCGCCGAATACCTCTGTGTACTTTGTAAGGGCCAGGATAGCTACAGCATTGGCTCCTAGTTTAATGGAATTATTCTCAGTTCGTTCCACCACAAATCCCCGTTCCACCCCCTGGCCATCCCTGACCTGCTTAACCCCCTTTTGAACAAGATACCCCAAGGCTAACTTAATCGACTCTGTCAGTCTTTCGGATTTTACAGCTTCATAGGCTTCAATCATCGAGTAGGCAGTGCTTGCGTGGCGCAAGATATTATAGTGTTCAATTTCCCTATCAAAGCATGGGAAGTATCCATACCTGAAGGCCCCGCTTTTTTGTACCTGCTCACAAAGGTACTCAGAGGATTTTTCAATAATACAACGTAAATTATTCTTATCCAGATCAACGAATCTCCGTCCATTGTTCAACCAATTGCTGCATAATGAATAACATTGGTTTCCGTCGTGAAAGGCGCTTTCTGTCATAAAGGTGTAAACCTTTTGTACGACATCGCTGCCCAGCAGGAGATTGAGGCCGGTGTTGCGCTTAACATAGAAATTGATGTTCTTCCAGGCTAGGGTCTTGGCAGAATCCCGGGGATTCTCATAGATGAATACGTTTGCGTTTACCTCTTGTTCCAGGAAGGCAATTTTAAACCGCTTATCAAAAGCAATGCCTTCTCGAAAGTAGTTAATCTTGATCTGGGAAATGTACTTGAGAAAGTCGGGCAAGGTGTATTCTTTGATGGAAGTGACAACATCGGCCTTAATCCAGACAGGAATGAGCTTTAACTTGCTGACCTTTTTTCCCATCACTGTAACTGCATTCCCCCATGCTGCATCAAAAGAATCCCCAATCCCGTTGCATACATAGGCTCTTTGTTCCGGGTTGCCGAAGGAGAAAAATACAACATGTTTTTTGGTCTCCTCAATTTTTACCCTGGCTGTATTTCGCAGACACAGATTTTTCTTTAGCTCAGCTAATTGTCGTTGCAAATTAACATCTCTCATCTATCCCCCCCCAATCATCAAAGAAGGGTTGCTTGAGAGCAACCCAATATGGTTTTGAGTTTATGGTTTTTTAAGGGACTTGGCCCACTTTCTTAGCATCAAGCCAATGCTGCTGAGGAACGAGCCCGTACCGTAAAATAACCACGTACCCGCTGCAGAGGTTTGCGGCAACTCCCAATCAGCGTCGGCATCCGCGTCCGCGTCGGCGTCAGCATCGGCATCGGCGTCCGCATCTGCATCAGCGTCAGCATCCGAATCGGCGTCAGCATCGGCGTCAGCATCGGCGTCGGAGTCGGCGTCAGCGTCGGCGTCGCAATCGTCCTGTATTCTGTGACTTAATGTCAAGTGACTGTTCTTGACATCACCCTCGAATTCGAACTCAACATAGGCTGACTGTACTTTGCCGTATGCATCAATGATTACATCGAAATGCATGGCTCCCTTACCTTGGCCTCCGCCTTCACTTGGAAAATATCCGGGAACAGTAATAGATTGGGTGTCCCCATGTTCATCGATGTAAACGACAGTAATCGTTCCGCAAAGTAATTTCCCTGAGCCGCCAGGGGTCAATATCCAGTGCCATCCCACGTGTTCAGTGCCATCAATCTCATCATTCTCGGAACCCCGTCCTTCCCAATTGATCACTCCCGTGCTCTCCTGCGTTTCAACAGTTTGAACCTGATTCACATCCGGAAGAACATCGTTGCCCACTGCATCTGCCGTACTAGGTCCCATTAGACGGGATGCCATTGCAGTGCCTAAAATTATCGCCGTAGCTAATTTTCTGCTTCTTGCTTGATTCCTTTCCCAATTTCTGCTTTGCTGGCCTAACCGCCCAAATAAATCTTTAGTCATGAAATTCACCCCCACTAAAAGTAGGAACACCAATACCAGATTTTATGAGTGGAAGGTGATGGTTATGTAAAAAAAATAAAATATTGTTAAATGCATTAAGAGGCCATCATGCCTGTGATTCCAGGCAAAATGGCCTCTTCCTTTTTCAGTTTCCCCTAACAGCTTTACTGCTTCTCACACTTTCCTTGTTTTTTTATATGCCAATTGGCCAGAAATAAGCCTCCGATCAGGAAAGCTGGGCCCGCAATCGTCATACTCCATATGAGGGCAGTATACCAGGGAATTTCAGCTCCCATTGTCATAGCAACATATAACCACCCCGCCAGCAGAAAGACTACACCGCCGACAATTTCGTGTTTCCAGGAAATAAGCAGCACAATCAGCAGCGCCAGGGATGGTATGTTATGCATTAGCAAGCCAAGGAGTATCTCCCTAGTATTGTATTCCGGGGAAATGACGTCTAAAGAGAACAAGGCTAAAAATAAGATAAAGAGAATGGAAAGAATTCGCGGAGTCCAATAGATAAATCCGTTAACTTTCTTTGACATTTTAACCCTCCCTTAATTTGACCTATAGATTGATGCACTAAAAGACATGACACTCAGTGGAGCTGACAAGATGGGCACCTATGAGCTATGCGACAGATTCTCTCTATATCCATTCTTTATTTCCGGGTAATGGGAAATGACATCGCCATCCTCTATAATTAGAGTATGAGCTGTCATATTTCACCGAGAGAGGAGGTCTAGTTATGCCTAAGGAAAGTATCTACCGCTATATCCTTCGTATGTCTGAGAAGCATCCAGGGAGGCCTTATCGGTTTCAAAATCCAATGGCTGGCAAAGATGATGTCAGTCAGGTCCTCTGGGGAGAAAAGCTTTTCTTCCCCCTTCGGGAAAAAATCGCCTTGGATTTGGTCGACCTTGTCATCCCCTGCCTGCCGGCTCAATCGCCTTCAAAAGTCCTTTTGAAAAGGTTGAAGCAATGGCCCTTATTCCTGTACATTTCTGATTTGAACAGGCGCTTTAAGCTTCTGCTCAGTGAAGGATTATTAGATGCACAACAATTATATGCCTTTGGCATGAAACTGGCTACCGAAAGCGAAATTGATACTGCCGTCAAACTGGGCATGATCATCCTTAGCAATTTTGAGAATGATGTGACCGCCAGGGTTCTGCGCACTCTTGGCCTGCACAGCTCCTTGACCCTCTATGCCATAGAGGCCTCTCGCAACTTCCGGAAACGGAATCAGTTTGTCTATGACTTGGCCAAAAACACCTGCGGCTATGGCAAGCTAATCTCCCTCCATGATTTGCAGCCCATCCGCCAGGAGCAAAAAGAATGGTTATTTAATTTCGGGGCCGTCAATGCCGCGGCCACAAATCTGTCGGCCATGATTTGTCTTCAGAAAGCAGACATGGCTGCTTATTACCGCGATCTGGAACTGACTGAAGTATCATTCTCCAAGCTCTCATATATTTTGGCTTATGCCGGTGAGGAAACCCATATTCAGTATTTCCGGCAATCGGGGGACCTGTGTGAAAAATATTTAGCATCTGCTGGCACCTGGGCTCGCAGCTTCATCGATTTGTCGGCATTAATTGTAATCGGCAGAAGCATGTCTTCTCCCCCCCGGGATGAGGAAGGCAACGCCCGAAAAAACGGCTGGAACAGAAAAAGAGAAAAATATATCAGGAACCTCTGCCGCCAGATTACCCAGCAGCCCCGATGGGAGCATATTATCTCCATAGAGCTGGCTGAACCCCGTCAGACTACCTGTCTCACAATCCTGGTCCTCAAGGAATTGGGGCTGACCCCGGTTTTCCGAGAACTGGTGCCGCTGCTGCAACGGGATCCCTTTGACATGGATATGTTAAAGCACCTCCTCATTGACAACAGCGAAACATATTTAGATGCTGCAGCCGAATACCTTGAGCTACTTCTGCCCAAGGAAGTCTTGGAAGAAAATCCCCAGAATATACCGGAGGATAAATTGACTCCGCTGCACAAGCCAGATATCTGGCTGGTCTACCTGCTCAAGGCCATGAGAAAGGAAAAACGCTATGAAGAGAGTCTGTTCATAAAATGCCTGACCGGCCGCTTTCCCGATGTCCGGACGGAGGCAGCCCGGTGTTTGAGGGCAGCTTATGCCCAGTGGAGCATAAACGTCCTTCCGGCCCTGAAATATGCCTGTGCAATTGAACCGGTCAAGGCAATTGAGGACCGCCTCGAGCGCATGCTGGACAGAGCCAGAGACAACGGCAAGGAGAAACGTTATTTGGATGTGTCTCAATTCCTGATAACTCCCTCAAAGTCTGATGTCCCCATACTGAACACGCAAATCGCCGACGCCTTTCACAGGGACCTGACAGAAGTAGACGGCGTGCTTGCAAGGGGAGACACCCTCTGCCTGATTCGGGAAACAGAGAACAGATATGACCGTCTGGCAATTCTCGTCACCACCACTGCAGGCTATGTCCTGGGCTACGTACCTAGAATAGAAAACTCAATCCCCGCCGCCTTGATGGATGGAGGCGAAAAACTGTATGCCGTTTTGGGCTATTTTGACATAGAACAGAGCGCCCTTGAAATTCAGATCCGCGTCCATAAACCATAGCCGCGACAAGGGAGACGAACCCTTTCTGTCGCAGTTTCTATATATTCAGAGATAATTGCCGGCTAAATAGCCCAAAAGTGCCCAGTCCATGGAACTTGGCCGCTAATAAGGCTGTCTCCGCCAACAAAAGCTAGACGAGGACAGCCCTTTCTTAATCAGTCCATATATCCTTAAGGAGAATCTCTAAACCCGGGAAGGCGGAATGGCTGAAGACCCCATCGCAGCAAGCTGCAGAATTAAGGGCATAGAGCTCATTGGTGAGGACAAAGGCCTCAATGGTACGCTCAACAGGATCCACAAGCCAATAATGGGGCACACCTGATTTCCGGTAGGCTTCCATTTTTAAGACCCGGTCACGCTGGTAACTGCCTGGAGAGAGAATTTCAATCAGCAATTCAGGGGAACCATTTATTCGCTGTTCTTCAACTATATTACGCTGCTTGCCAGAGACATAGATCAAGTCAGGTTGAAATATGTCTGCAGCTGACAAGGTAACATCAAGAGGGGCATCGAACACGATACCCTCGGGATCCTTAGAGGAAAAGTAATCGGTCAGCATCCTCTGCAGCCGAGAACTGGTTATCTGATGGCGGGTTCCCGGAGAAGGATCCCGGATAATGACGCCATCCAGGACTTCTATCTTGCAGCCAGGTTCCTCAGGCAACAGCAGGTAATCTTGATAAGTAATCTTATAGGCGGCGGCATTATCCCGGATTTCCCCTGCTTTTTTCTTCAACCCCATCACCCCCAACCTGCGACAATTAGGAACGGACCCTTTCTGTCGCAGTTTTTATTTTTGCCTGCCTCCGGTCATTTTGTTATGCCTGCAAAAATGGCGCTGACCGGCAGCTGCAAATCTGCAAATACCCTTGATTGTATTGTATCTTCTTCAGCGCAAGCTGTAACGCTGTCTATATCCCGATCCTTGGTAAAAGCATATTGAATGACATTTTTCTCTTCCATATCTACAAGCCAGTATTCTGACACTCCGCTTTTTAGATATAACTGTAATTTGATCGCCATATCCTTGCCCTTTGTTGAAGGAGACAGCACTTCAACAATCAGGGTGGGCACACCCTCATACTTACTGTCCCTGACCTTTTCTTGATCGCAAACCACGACTATATCCGGCTGCACAACATTGGGGTCTTCTTCAAACTTTGCGGCAAAACCAAAGAGCCTAATGTCTATAGGTGATGTCAACGATTGGCAAGAAGTTTTCTTAAAAAAATTATAAAACGACCCGGCTATTTCATTAACTACTACCTGATGCTGAAAGCTTGGTGATGCCAAGAGATAGACGTCGCCATCAATCAGTTCGTATCTTTGATCCGACGATTCCACCAGTGCCAGATATTCTTCATAAGTAATTTTCTGCAGCGAGGGATAACTTTTCGCTTCCTCATGAATATAAAAATCCGGTTCAGTGTATCGGCTGAGTCTTGCTACACACTTTCCGTTTTTAACAACAATAATGTCTTCCTTCTCCGCCAACGCCAGATATTTACCAAAGGCATTCTGTATATCTGTGGAACTTACGCGCATGCTATCACCTCAGCATAAAAATAGCATAGAATAGCTATATTAGCAAGAGAATAATAGCTATTTTTAGCTTTTCTGCACAATCAAAAAAACCGCAGCAAGGGGGACGAACCCTTTCTGTCGCGGTTAGCACCTATTTTTGAATCTCAACTCTGGGTGATGCGCTCCAGTCGTCTCCTATATAGCCTCAATTCCAGCAGCAACCTCCCCCCTGACAAAGTAAGGCCAAGACGACTCCCTATATCTTGAGATAACCCCTGCTTATGTTTTATTCTATATACGTGACTGTATTTTCCCGCCGGGGGGCCCGTTCCCCCAAGGTTTCATTGCCGTGGCCCAGAGACAGGGCATACAGGGGTTCAAAGCCCTCCGGTATGCGCAGCTCCTTTAACAGATAGGCGCCCTCCGGTTTTTCCATGGCAATTTTGAAAGAGGCGAGATAGCAGCTGCCTAACCCCAGGGAATAGGCAGCCAGGGCCATGTTTTGAATGGCATTGGCACAGTCGGCGGCGGCGAATTTGGCTTCCCTGTGGCCGGAGACGACGATGGCCATAGGCGCGCCCCGGAAATTGTCATAATCGGGGTCTTTGGCCCGTTCACGCACCTGTTCGTCACCGGACTGGAGCAGCACCTGCCGGTTGGCGGCAGAAATCTTATCCAACACTTTCCTGTCGGTGATAACGGTAAAATGCCAGGGCTGACGATTCATGGCCGAAGGGGAAAACCGACCGCATTCGAGTATTGTCTCAATCTTTTCTTTCTCTACCGGCGCAGTCTCGTAACTGCGGATAGACCTTCTCCCCAAGATACTCTTGATTGTTTCATTCATCCCGAGAACCACCTTTCTTTTTTTTGTAACGGACTCTTACTGTCGCGCTATTGCTAAGAAGAAAGGGCATACCGCCCCCAGCCCCGATGTTAATTTATTATTCCGGCGCGTTGAAGGTATCGCCATCGGCGATGGTGCCATACTTATATCCTCTCATAAACCAGCGTGCCCTCTGTTCTGAAGTGCCGTGGGTAAATCTGTCCGGGACCACATAGCCCCAGGTATCTTTTTGAATGCGGTCATCGCCTATCATGCTGGCCGCATTCAGGGCTTCCTCAATATCACCCTCATCCAGCAGATTGCTTCTGGCCGCATAATGGGCCCAAACACCGGCAAAATAGTCCGCCTGCAGTTCCATCCTCACCATCAGCTTATTAAATTCAGTTTCACTTAATCTGTTGCGCTTGGAATTAACCTGGTCGATGATCCCCATCTGGTGCTGGACATGGTGCCCGATTTCATGGGCAATGACATAGGCCATGGCAAAATCCCCGGGAGCCTGGAATCGCTCTTTCAGCTCTGTATAAAAACTCAGGTCCAGGTAGACTTTCTGATCCCCGGGGCAATAAAAGGGGCCCACTGAAGAATCTGCCGCTCCGCAGGCTGACTGCACTGCTCCTGAATACAAAACCAGGTTGGGATACTGGTATTCCTTGCCTAATTCTCCTCTAAGCAACTCGGTCCAAACATCTTCTGTTTCGGCCAAAACCACCGAGGCGAATTCCGCCAGCTCCTGTTCTTCAGCAGTCGCAACATAAGGCGCCTCAACCTGCCCGGACTGATTGCCAAGATACTCCAGGGGATTGCCTCCCATAAGGAGCACCACAATAGCTAATATAATAGTGCCGATTCCACCGCCAACTAATCCCCTGGCGGGAGACCCCCTGCGATCTTCGACGTTTGCGCTGGACCTTCTTCCTTGCCACTTCATTCTCCTCCACCTCCCAGAGAATTTACTTTAACAGATAGTCCTCAGGGAAATTGTATCAGTCAAAACCGCAATGCGCAATATCCGCATGTTCTGAAAGGCTGATCCAGTGACGGAACCTTACTGCCGCAGTTTCAATCAAGGATCTTCAGAGGGGAAAAATATTATAATATTTCAGGCCGGATTGATGTTAGTCAAAAAACTTATTTTTAACAAATAAATGTATAATGCTGACTATACTTTTAGGAAAACACGGCAAAGGCCTGTTCTTGCTGTTGACAAACTCGGTTTATAATTATAAACTAGAATTATGGTTGGTAACCATAAACCGCCTCTAGGAGGGATCCAAATGGAGAATCTCAAGCTTTGCGAAAGTGATTATCGTTTTATGCTGGTGGTATGGGAGAACGAACCAGTTGAATCCGGTCAGCTTGTGAAGCTGTGCGCCGACAAGCTTGGCTGGAAAAAGTCTACCACCTATACTGTGCTGAGAAAGATGCAGGAGAAGGGGCTATTGAAGAACGAGAACACCATCGTATCAACTATCGTACCCAAAGAAAAAGTTCAGTCCTACGAGAGCAAATATTTCATTGAGAGAGCTTTTGCAGGTTCACTTCCCCAGTTTCTGTCATCTTTCCTCGGAGGGAAAACCATCTCTGCCCAGCAAGCTGATGAGATTAAGCGACTAATCGACGCCCATAAGGAGTGAGGACGTGGAATCGATATTCTTGAAAATCCTCAACATGAGCATCACAGCAAGCTATGTGATTCTCGCGGTATTGGCAATTCGCCTTTTTCTGAGAAAAGCGCCGAAGAAATACTCCTACTTGCTGTGGAGCGTAGTTGGCTTCCGCTTAATATGTCCTGTATCCTTTTCGTCTGTGGTCAGCATCCTTAATACGTTAGATTTATCAAACGCGCAAACAAGCAGCGCTGCTTTGAACTATATCCCCAGGGATATTGGGCATATGGCGAATCCTAGGGTGACCATCGGCGTCCCCTTTGTGAACTCTGCAATCAGCGACAGCTTGCCAGCCCCGGCGCCCATGGCCAGCGTCAACCCTCTGCAGGTATGGATTACCATCGGCACTGTCCTATGGTGTGTCGGCATCGCCGCCCTGTTAATTTATAGTGTTGTCACCTATCTCAAAATCAAAGGCCGGATGGCAACTGCCGTTTTCATGGACACTAACGTATACGAATCCGATCAAATCAGGTCTCCCTTTATCCTTGGCTTTATCAGGCCAAAGGTATATATACCCTTCGGACTAAGTGAAAAAGAAAAGGATTATATTCTGCGGCACGAAGCTTATCATATCCGGAGGGGAGATCACCTAATTAAGCCTTTGGCGTTTTTGATTCTCGTAATCCACTGGTTTAATCCCTCGACGTGGCTCGCCTTTGCCCTGATGACAAAGGATATGGAAATGAGTTGCGATGAAAAGGTGTTGTCGGTAACTGGCCCGGGAATCGTCAGGGACTACAGCTTATCTCTGCTTTCCTTTGCCGCAAACCTGCGTTTCCCCTGTGCAAGCCCCTTAGCCTTTGGCGAGACTGGCATCAAGCAACGGGTAAAGAATGTGCTGAATTTCAAGAAGCCCAAGGTCTGGGTGATAATCATTGCTGCATTGCTGTGCATAGCTGTCATCGCCGCCTGTGGGGCAAATCCCAATAAAAACAATGATACACCCCCGGATATAACCAGTCTTTATGGCAGATACAAGTTTTCCGAAACCATTTATATGAACCCCCTCAGTTCCTCTAGGCCAATCGATGAGAATATGCCCTTTTATATCCTCAGTGCGGATGGGCTTGTCATAGAGGAACTCGACGGCACCGAGACGAAAGTGCCTGGGGTGTACGAAGCAGTCCCAGTAAATGAAGAAGACTTCAAAGAGGCCTTTATCACTGATGTCAGGACACCACGAATCTCAGCCTACAAGGTACGTTATCAATTTACTTTGAATGAGGATTCGTCCTCCTACCCAGTTTACAGAATCTATTACCTGGATGGGAGAATTTGGCTCGCCAGACTGCATCACGACAAAATGTGGAGCATCTTTGAGCTTGTCGAAACCGCCGACCTCGTCCCTGAGAACAGCAACCCGGAGAAGCAAACCCCTGAAGATCCCAGCTCCCAGGTGCAGCAGCTCCTGTATGCCCTCTTTGATTCGGGGAATCGAATGCAGATTACCCTGGAAGTAACGGGACATGACCCACGGACCATCGAAACTAATGACCGCTGGTTTGCGGAGCGCTATGCGGTGCTGCTGAATGAATATAGCTGGCGACTTGCCCAAGAGGACGTGATTCCCAGCAGCTTCGACTATTCCCTCACCCTCTACTCGGCGGATAAAAGCACATCCTTCCGTTTTTTCGCCGACAGCAACGCAGTCTTCTATTCGGCTGAGGGTACAAAAAACTATTACCTGGCAACTGCTGAGGATGGCAACGACATTACCGCAAAGCTTCGGGCAGAGTATGACAGCCTTGAGGGCTCATACCAGTTGGTCTTCGTTGAGACCCCGAGCCGTGACTTTACCGAAGTCGCAAGCCTGTTCATGCAAGAATATGGAAAGCATCAGCTTGCCCTTTCGCCTGGCAGCACCTATGCCATAACCGACTTCAAGGTCATAAAGATTGAAGTATATCTCACCGAGGATGGTGATGACACCAAGTTCTGTTTCTGGACCACATTTGCCGTTAAGCCTGCGGACTATGACGATACCTCTCCTTGGTGGGCAGGCAACAGTGAAGCCGGCAGGGGTAAGCTAAAAGGATATCTCACGATGTCCCGCCAGCTGCGCCTTGAGCGCGAGGGCAATATCTGGCGCTGCACCAATATGGGTACCGGCGGGGTGCCCCTGGAATGAGCTTTGGATAAAATTGTGACAGTAAGGGTCCGTCCCTTACTGTCGCAATTTCATTAGGGGCTACTGTTTTGTGCCGCACTTGGCGCAGAATTTTGCCTCTTTTCCCAGCTGACTTCCACACTGGGAGCAAAAGCGGCTGCCCCCTGCTTTTAGTCATATACTTGAGGAAAAGGGCTATCCCATCTTGAAACAGCCCCTATGCAAAAACAATAGAAGCGCCAACAGTGCCGGGACCGGTATGCACCCCGATTACCGGACCCACCTGGGTAAACAAAGAAGCCCGCACATTAAATACTGATTCCAGTTTGTCCTGAAGTTTCTCTGCCGCATCCTTGGCTGCTCCATGGGCGATTGCCAGGGCCTTGACAGTCCGGCCAACGGCCGCATGCTCCAGGGCGGAGACAATCCCACAGAGAGCCTTTTCCCGGCTGCGGGCAATGCCGGCGGGAACATAGACCCCCTCCTCATTTACGCGAATGACGGGCTTAATGTGCAGTAGCGATCCCAGCAGTCCCTTGACCGCTCCTATTCTACCGCCCTTATGCAGATATTCCAGCGTGTCCAGGGTGAAAATTGTTTCCATTTTATCCCGCATCATGCTAATCCGGTCCAGCACAGCCTGGACTGTAAGGCCTTCTTGGATTCCCTTGGCTGCTTCCAAGACCTGCTGACCAATGCCTAAGCTAATGGAGCGGGAATCGACAAGATGCACCTTGCCCGCGAACTTTTCCGCAGCCACATAGGCGGAATTGAGGGTGCCGCTGAGTCCGGAAGAGATGTGGACAGAAATAACTTCATCGTATTCCGCCAGGGCGCTTGCGTAGACAGAAGCAAAATCCTCCGGCGAGGGCTGAGAAGTCTTAGGCAGCTCGGATTCTGCCTCCAAACGGGTGTAAAATTCTTCAGAAGTCAGTTCGCAGTCCAAATATTGCTGATGGCCGAAGCTTACTTTCAAGGGTAATACAAGTATCTTCCACTGTTTTATCAGCTGCTGGGGCAAATCTGCAGTGCTGTCAGTAACAAGGGCTATCTTCATTTATCAGTACCCCCCCCAAATATAAACTTATCTATATTATAAATACTGCCTGTAAAGCTGGTTAGGGGAAAAATTTTAGCAATACCTGTTACGGCGGGTCAAAAATCTCCATCCACCGAGATCCAGTGTCGATTTTGCGACAAAAAGGTCCGTCCCCGGTGTTAATCTTCCCGCTTGTCACCGACAAAGAAAAGGGCTACAGTGCCGGGTCCGGTATGGGAACCGATGACGGTGCCGACGCTGTTGATCATGACTGGCCCATTGAGACGAGGGAATTTCGCTTCCACCTGGTCGGCGACCTTGCGGGCGTCATCATAGCAGGCGGAATTGGAGATAAAGCATTTGCCGGAATAAGCGGCGCCGTCGATCGCATGGGCCTCCATCATATGTACTATTTCTTCTATGACGCGCTTTTTGCTGCGGACTTTCTTGCGGGGAATGAGCTTTCCGTCATAGCTCATATTTAGCAGGGGACAAATATTGAGCAAAGAGCCCATAATCGCAGCGGCGGCAGAAATGCGGCCCCCCCGCTTATAGTGGGACAAATCCGTGGAAAAGAACCAGTGATGCACCTTGAGTCTATTTTCCTCTGCCCAGGCTTGTACCTCTTCAATTCCTTCGCCTCTGTCCCGCATGTCTGCCAACATATCCATGAGCAGCCCGTAACCTGATGAGGCTCCCAGAGAATCGACGATGCTGATTTTGCGGTCAGGATATTTCTCCAGAAGCTGATCCCTGGCAACAACTGCTGAATTATAGGACCCGGATAAGCCTGAGGAAAGAGAAACGTGCAAAACATCTTGACCATTCTTTAAAAAAGGCTCAAAGAAGCCGATAAACTGCCCTACGCTGACCTGAGAAGTAGTAGGCATTGCCCCCGCTTCAATTCTCCTGTAAAATTCAGCGAAAGAAATGGTTTGCCCAAGGTCATCAGCATACTCTTTACCATCCAGCATGTAGTGAAAACAAACGAAGGGGATTTTCCTTGCTTGGAAATACTCATAAGGCAGATCAGCTGTTGAACAGCATGTGAGCATAAATTTATTCATTCATATTCTCCCTTCTGCAAAACAACTGCATTGCATTTGATTGGAACCATCGCCTAACTAACCAGTTAACATACCTCCCTATACCGTTAATTGGTGTTGGTATTGTTCGCCAATGGTTTTGAAAATCAAATCATAGCCGTCATTATTGGGATGGATGCCATCAGAACAAATTAAATCCCCATAGTTGTTGCGTTTCAGAAATGCGCTGCGGATATCAATTATGGGCACATCCATTTTGGTGGCCAACAGCATAACCTCTATATTATACATCTCCTGCCAGCGGTAGATCATATCCACATCGCCGAGCCATTGTAGTATGTTGTCCTTGTTAATCCCTTTGGATACCCAGTTGAAAAAGCGGTTTGGCTCTAATGGGGGAAGTGTAAGTATGGTTGGCTTGCCGCCATTATTGCGGATTTCTTCAATTACCTGTTCATATAAACTTTTAAATTCTCCAAGAGGAGTTTTGGGAACATGCTCTTTTTCTGGATTAGCGGCAATCTCATTCCAGGCGAAATCGCAATCATTGCCCCCCACTTCAAGAAAAACGCTGTTATACCCCGTCAACTCACGAGCATGCCTCTTTATTAAAGACAAGGCTTTTGCAACGGTGCATCCGAACATTGAATAATTCTTGATATTAACCTTATTTCTCCCAAAAAGCTTTTCAATATTCAGCTTGATAATCTCGTAGCGGCTTGTAATAGGATGCAATACAACTCCCTTAGCGATTGAATCCCCAAAGACGCAAATTTCTCTAGCGCCCACGTGTACTCCCCCCTTAACTGGATTTATGACCTTCCCATTTTCTCGCTGATATAAAATGCTAAGGATACAAGTGCTAAATATACTACATAAAGAATCCAGGCGCTGCTCCAGAGATGAAACCATATGGATGCAGATAAATACAGGATGGTTGTCAGCTGTAAGCCCGCCGCCAAAAGGTGAATGTCTCGCTCTAGTGTTGAAAAATGTTTTCTGTTAGCTATGTAGTCGGTCATGATATAAAGATATACGATAATCACTACAATCAGCCAGCTGTGTCCCCAAACATTTTTGGAATGCACAACCGATAAATACAGAGAGGGGAAAACATAAAGAATTGGTATTAAGCTGCCATAAATTAATGCTATCCCGCACCGCTTAAAAGCTTTAAAATTAAATAATCTTGCGTATTGATATCCGTTTAATGCGAAATAAAACAAATATAAAAAGGCGCCGCCAACAGGTACTAGCCAAGTCATATTAAAGGACTTGAGCACAACTATGCTGATAAAAAGATAGATTGCAGTTAATGTAAGAAAATAAAATGTGCTGAAAGACGCAGTACTGATTAGATTCTTTTTCAAGGCGCTGAGGGAACTGCCTGTTTCCACCTCTTTGACGGCATCTTTGTAGTCAAGGGTCATTTCAATGGCATTTTTATAGCTGTCTTCTTTGGCCATTCCCGAATCCAGGCAATCATTATATTTATCCAGCATGATGGAATACAATTCTTCACGGACCTCAATAATCTTATCTGTTTTCGGATATAAGAAAAACTTTCTATTGATGAATTTTCTTAATTTCTTTTCCATCATAGGTTGCCCCCGATCAGGTTATTCAAGACAACTTGGATTTCTTTCCATTCATTTACTTTCTGAACATACACTTCCTTGCCTTTTGGGGTAATCCGATAATACTTGCGCCTTGCGCTGCCATCCTCGTCACCCCAATAGCTTGTAATCAACTTATCCTTCTCCATGCGCTTGAAGGCTGTATACACTGTAGCATCCTTTATACTGAATAAGCCCTTGCCGCCTTCAATGATGGTTTTCATTATTTCATAGCCATAGGAATCTTTTTTTATGAGGATAGCTAGGATAATCGTTTCAGTATTTCCCCGCAATATTTCACTTGAGTAACTCAATCCATCTCCTCCGTTACCTAACCTGGTTAGGTATATTATATAGTTATACCCTTTAGCCGTCAACAGTTTTTAGTTATTTATGTAAAAAATGATCTCTTACTAAACAACTTGACTTAAATAATATAAGCGTTGCTCACCCTTGCAGGGCAGATCCACTAAGGATTTTAACATTTTGTTAATAAAATTTGACAACCAAATCAACTTGTTGTATTGTGAAGTTAATCACAATCTGAGGGTGGGGCTCTGCTCCACTCAAGGATGAAACAAATAAGATATCCTGCGCCAAAGGGGAAACCTGCTGGAAAAGGGAGCTTGTATATTTGCTTATTTAAGCTTGCTTTGGCGCATTTGCAGCGCTTTGGGCAAGCTTTTTATTTCTAGAAGGGAGAAAAGAAAAAGTGGAAAACCGCATTGGCATCGTAGGAATAGTGATTGAGGACCGGGATTTTGTCCCGCTGGTGAACAGCATCCTCAGTGAGCATGGTGAAATCATCGTCGGCAGAATGGGTATTCCTTACAGGGATCGGCACGTCGCGGTAATATCCCTGATCGTTGACGGCACAACCGATGAGATTGGTTCCCTGACAGGAAGGTTGGGGGAAGTAAAAGGAGTCAGCGTTAAATCGGCACTGACTAAAAAGTAAAGGGTGATTGGATGGACCGGGAGACTCAGCAAATTATTCGCAAGGCCAAAGAAACCCAACATCTGAGCAAAGAAGAGCTTGTATCCATCTTAGCCTGCGAATCTTCCAGGGCCTCTGCCCTTTTCGCGGCTGCCGACCAAGTCCGTCAGCAGTATGTAGGAGATGAAGTCCATCTGCGGGGAATAATTGAGTTTTCTAATTGCTGCCAACGGAATTGCCGCTACTGCGGATTGCGGCGGGGGAATCCCACTATCAAGCGTTACCGCATGAGCGCCGACGAAATCTATGAGGCGGCGTTGGCTGCCTGCAGGCTTGGCTACAGGACCGTTGTCCTTCAATCTGGTGAAGACAGTCTTTATGACGCAGATATGATTGCCGCCATTGTAAAAAGGCTGAAGAAACTGGACCTGGCGGTAACCTTAAGCTGTGGCGAGCGCCCCTATGAAGAATACCTTTACTGGCGCAGAGCCGGTGCTGACCGTTATTTGCTCAAACATGAGACTGCCAACACGCTGCTCTACAGCAAACTCCATCCGGATATGTCCTTTGCCGAGCGCAGGCGCTGTCTGGCAGATTTGCGGCAAACAGGGTATCAGGTGGGCTCTGGGTGCATGGTTGGATTACCGGGGCAGACACCGGAAATTCTAGCGGAAGACCTGCTGTATCTTAAAGAACTGGACGTAGAAATGGCCGGCATTGGTCCCTTTATTCCCAGTCCCCATACGCCCCTTGCAGGAGCCGCTCCCGGTACGGTTGAGATGACTTTAAAAATGATTGCCCTAACCAGGCTGTTATTGCCCCAAGCCCACCTGCCTGTCACAACGGCCTTAAGCACCATTGATGCCCTGGGCAGGCAAAAGGCTCTCCGGAGCGGAGCCAATGTCATCATGCCCAATGTCACGCCCAAACGCTTCAGGAGCTTGTACGCAATCTATCCCAATAAAGACCTTCTCAATGCCAACCAAAACAATTGCCGGCAGTGCGTCAGCGACATGATAAATTCTCTTGGCCGCACCGTGGGTCAAGGGCAGGGGCACAGTCCCAAGCCCGGATTTAGCCGGGATTTTAAGAAACGGGGGGAAGCGGATGAACAATACTCCTAGAGGAAATCGGTTGCACATCGCTATTTTTGGCCGGCGCAACGTGGGCAAATCCAGTCTGATCAACGCTATAACCAATCAGAATATTGCCCTGGTTTCGGATGTTGCCGGCACAACCACAGATCCCGTATATAAATCTATGGAAATTTTGCCTGTAGGACCAGTGGTGCTTATTGATACTGCAGGACTGGATGATGCAGGTAGACTGGGAGAGCTCAGGGTCAAGCGTTCGTTTTCAGTGCTGAATAAAACCGACCTTGTGTTGCTTGTTGTCGAGGCTGGATGCTCTTTGACGGCCTATGAAGAAGAAATCCTCGGAATCAGCCGGGAGAAAAATATCCCTGTGATTATTGTGTTAAATAAGTCTGACCTGACACCCGCCGGCCCGGAATCTGCCGAGAGCCTGAAAGAGAGGACAGGGTTTGATGCGGTAAGGGTCAGCGCTGCAAGCAGTTGCGGCATCGATGAACTAAAGATGGCGATTATCCGCAATGCGCCTCTCACATGGGATGACAGGCCCATTGTCGGCGATCTGCTCACTCCTAAGGACCATGTTGTCTTAGTTACTCCCATTGATTCTGCAGCTCCTAAAGGGAGACTGATTCTGCCCCAGGTGCAAACACTGCGGGACATTCTCGATCACAACGGCATGGCAACCATCTGTAAAGAAACTGAACTCGAAGCCACCCTTAAGCTGTTAAACCAAAAGCCCGCCTTGGTGATTACGGATTCCCAGGTATTTAAACAAGCAGATGCCGCAACACCGCCGGATATACTGTTAACATCTTTTTCAATTCTTTTTGCCCGCCAAAAAGGAGATCTGCACTCCCTAGCCCTAGGCGCCAAGGCTATAGATAAACTGCGGCCGGGAGACAAGATTCTGATGGCGGAGGCTTGCACCCATCACCCGGTAGAAGACGATATCGGGCGAGTGAAGATTCCCAACTGGCTGCGTCAACATGTTGGCGGCGAACTGCAGTTTGAATGGGTCAGCGGCACTGCTTTTCCCGATACTCTCCAGGAATTTTCCCTGATTGTTCACTGCGGCGGCTGCATGATCAATCGCAGGGAAATGTTGTCCCGCCTGGCCCAGGCGCAAGCAAACGATGTGCCAATCGTCAATTACGGCGTGGCAATCGCTCACCTGATGGGTGTACTGCCACGAGCACTGTCTCCCTTTCCGGAGATTAAAGATGTTATTTTTCCGTCAGACATAAGCAGAGAGGATGATTAAACATGGTTAAAACTGAACAAAAACAGCAATGGGAAAGAGCGGACTTTATTGTTGAGAAAGAGATTGAAACGCTTTTGCAGGAGGCGCAGAAAACAAGAGTTGAGGATATCAGGACAATCATTGACAAGGCCCGGAAAGCAAAAGGCCTGACCCTGCCGGAAACAGCCGCCCTGCTGCAGGTTACAGATAAATCCCTTTTGCATGACATTTATGCCGCGGCAAAAGAAGTGAAAAGCAGGATTTACGGACAGCGAGTAGTCATTTTTGCTCCCCTTTATATCAGCGACCACTGCGTCAACAATTGCGTTTACTGCGGTTACAAACAGGACAACCCCTTTAAACGGCGCAAACTGACTCAGGAGGAACTGGCCGAGGAAGTCAAGCTCCTGGAAAACATGGGGCACAAAAGGCTTGCCCTGGAGGCCGGAGAACACCCGGTTGAATGCCCTCTGGAGTATATCCTCGAATCCATCGGCACCATTTACAGCCTCAAATTTAAAAACGGCAGCATTCGCCGCATAAATGTGAATATCGCCGCCACTACAGTTGAAGATTACAAGCGTTTAAAGGAAGCCCAAATCGGCACCTATATTCTTTTTCAAGAAACCTATCACCGCCAAACGTATAGGGAAATGCACCCAACGGGTCCCAAAGGAGATTATGACTGGCACACGACCGCCCACGACAGAGCTATGCAAGGCGGCATTGATGATGTGGGATTTGGGGTTCTGTTTGGCCTCTATGACTACAAATTCGAAGTATTGGCCCTGCTGCAGCATGCCCGCCACATGGAGGAACGTTTTGGTGTGGGCCCCCACACAATCTCTGTGCCCCGCCTGCGTCCTGCTCAGGGAATGGACATCAACAAATTTCCTCATCTTGTGAAAGACGAAGAATTTGCCAAGATTATCGCCATTCTCCGCCTGGCTGTCCCCTATACAGGTTTGATCCTCTCAACCCGTGAAAGGGCAGATTTTCGGGATAGACTCTTGGATCATGGCGTCTCGCAAATTTCAGCCGGCAGCTGCACCGGTGTCGGCGCATACAAAGAAGAGGCAGACAGTGAAGAATCCACTTCTGTGCAATTTGACGTGGACGACCACAGAAGCGTTGACGCTGTTCTCGCCAGTGTCTGCGCCTCCGGCTACCTGCCCAGCTACTGCACGGCCTGTTATCGCCAGGGGCGCACAGGCGATCGCTTTATGGCCCTGGCCAAGGCAGGGGAGATTCACAACACCTGCCAGCCCAATGCTATTCTTACATTCAAGGAATATTTGCTGGACTATGCTTCCCCAGAAACCCGTCGCTTAGGCGAAGAAGTCATTAAAAAACACCTGCCACAAATTGAAAACCCCAAAATTCGCAGTCTGACTGAAGAAAAACTCTCCCGCATCGAGAGGGGAGAGCGGGATCTGTATTTCTAAACAAAACTGGACCTGATATCCATTTTATCCTCCTTAATGTCTGACAATCATTTCAAAGAGGAGTTCAAAGCAATCTTATCTACCTGCCTCCAATGCATAGATTTACACTGGTTCCAGAGCGCGAGATTTCATAACTTATCTTGTTATTGCAAAATAAAATTGATTGCACAGACTTTCTATGTATTCTCGCTTTACAATAACCCCAAGCCAGTCCTGCGGAATAGCAGTATATCCGTATTTTAAGCCTGCCAATCCGCCTGCAACTGCAGCCACTGTATCCGTATCACTGCCCAGATTAACTGCTTTCAAAACACAGTCTTTGTAGTTTTCCGTGTTCAAGAGACACCAAATCGCAGCTTCCAAGGTACTAACCACATATCCGCCGCTGCGAATGCTTTCTGACGGAAGATCGGCAAAGTCCTTATCCTTTAAGCGATTATAAAATTTGAGTTCCTCAACAAACCCCTCTTGATTTTGGTAGTATTCCATAGCCTTGCCTATGCCAAGATTTACTGCCTCTTTCAAGTTCATTTCACCGGGAAGCATGGCGGCAACTGAGATATATAGACCACAAGCAATCTGACTGCGTTTATGGGCATGAGTCAAAGCAGAAACCTTATGAATGACCGCAAAAGCTTCATCTTCTTGGTAAAATTCTCTTCCGTAAACGGATTGCAGATAAAAGAGAAGCGGCAGTATTCGCATCAGTGAGCCATTGCCGTTATCGTATTCAGTATTTCCACCGCATTCTAAAGGAGCTGCCCCTTGTTCCAACCTCTTCAGTGCTTGCCTGGTGGTATTGCCAATATCAAAAGCAGAGCCAAAGGGAGTAAACTCACCTTTCTTAAACCATTTAAGGAAATTCTGCATTATATCATTATAATTCAATCCCCTGGAAAGGCTGTCTGCAAGGCATAGGGTCATGCTTGTATCATCTGACCAAGTGCCTGCAGGCTGATTATATGTGCCGTATGCTCTCATACCAACCACAGGGTTGTCTGCAAGAGTATTTCTATCCATAAATTCCACAGGTACACCTAAAGCATCAGCTACACATAAACCCATAATGCCATTTAAGACATAGTTTGCCATCCCCTCACCCCCAAATTATGTTAACTTGCGCCAGTGGGGAGAATCTTTACTGACGCAGATTTTTCAGGCGGGACTTAATATCCGAATCGAATTCTTCATCTGTGGCATCTGGATTCCTAGTTGAATGCCAAATCTCACACGGAGCCTTGCCGCACTCTCTGCATGACTTAATGCATTTTTGTTCTATACACTCGTAGATTGGGCAATGGGTTTTCCCGTAGAACTGGGCCCAGGACACCTTGCCACTCAATTCATTGCAACCCTCGCACTCTGTCTTATAAGCTTTGCAATCAGTCCGGCAACGGACTCCGCAGACACTTAGCATCCTCTTCTCTTCGTCTGTCATTTCTTAGAGACCATACCTTTTCAATAGAGTTAAAATATGACTGGTGTTAAGCTTTTTTACCATTAACTCTTTATATGTCACAGTTTTTTCTTTACCCTCATTGCGAAGCTTCTGCAGCTCTTTTGGAATCTCTCTCTGGCTTTCCAGCAAATGCTCATAAAAGTCCTCAAATCTGCCCAGCCTGTTATTGCTTCTCCAGTGCAACCACCGGGATCGGGACTGACCTGCGTAAGATCTACAATATAGCTCCCTTGTTTATCCAACGGTTGTGTTAACCTTTCCATTGCAGTATCCTTTCCCATGCTTATTTCCGTAGTGAACTTTAATCTTAGTGAATTTTTTCCGTTATCCTCCAGTTACAGTAAGGCTAGAATAACACAATGACAAGCACATAGTCCACAGAGGCATCAGCCAAAATCATCTGAGGACGCCCTTATGTCTTCCGTATCCACTTTCCATTAATTTTAGCATTCCGGGAACAATGATGGCAGGGGAAACCGCAGCAATACATGATTGCAATCGGCGCTAATATTTATCTCAGCTTTTCTCTTAGCTCCTTAATCCTCATATCTATTGTTGATATCACCTTTTCAAACTCCTCATCACTTTTACCTGTTGGGTCATTTAGTCCCCAATCCTCACGTTGTTTACAAGGAAGGTAAGGACATTCAACATTGCACCCCATTGTTATTACTACATCGACAGGGAAAAAAAGGAAAGCATCAACGATACCAAGCGCCTGCCTTATTAAGTCGCCTAAATATATGTCTACCCGGAAAGTCGTTAGATTCTTTCCGGGTAGCTATCAGCTGTCTATCTGACCTTCTGCAATATTTTCATAACCTCTTCAGCTTTCAATACTTTTCCATATGACACCACTTTACCATCAACCACAAGAGCCGGAGTTGACATAACTCCATAAGCGGCAATTTGTGCAAAATCCGTTATATGATCGATAGTAGCATCCATTCCAAGCTGTTTTAATGCGTCTCTTGTAGCAACCTCTAGCTGGTTGCATCTAGCACAACCGCTTCCAAGTATTTTAACCGAAGCGCCTTCTGACTTTGCTTTCTCTGCCTTTGCCATAGTCTCGGCATCGCAGCTACCACAACAGCAGCAGGATGAAGTTTCCTCTTTTTTATTTTGTTTGCCAAACAATGCCATAATCAATCTCTCCTTTTTCATATTGCTTTAGAAACCAAGGTAGAACATTTAAAAGCCAATGAGCTGCTTCTAGCTAAAAAAAAATTCTGTACAAATTCAAATGGGTCTCTGCTTATAATTCTCTTATCCATCAGCAGCAGTTACCTCCGCATGAGCATTCAGTATTTTTCTTTCCCCTAAAAAATGTCTTTAAATTTTCAGGAAGCTCATAATTGCTACAGGTACAACTACGCTCTGACAGTCCAAAGACAAATTGCAGAATTGCTTCTGCAAGCATTTCCTTGGGTGGCACCTCATAAGTTTCGCCATTATACTCAAATACTCTACAATCCACATCTGACTCGCTAATTTCACTGCAGCAACCACAACTATTCTCTGCTACTGTGCGGCAAATATCAATTCCATTCACACGAATGGTTGGAGAAGAAAGAAATTGATACTTCCTGGCAAGCTCTTCTGTTTTAATTTCAATTTTGTTATATAGCACTTCGCAGCCCGCAAGCTTCAGTGCCGGGGTGAGAATCATCATAACCTCGTCCAAAACACCATCTGTTCCGATACAGCGGTCACAACTTTGCAGGTCAAGATAGAGATAATCAATAACCACCTTCTTCTTAGTAACATCTTCACGACCGCAGGTGCAACATGGTTCTTCATCTGCTTGGCTGCCGGTTGGCCGCATCCAACCCGTTTCTTCTCCAACATAGGTAATTGCTCCAACCGGGCAACAATTCCCGCATCCGTGACAGTGCTCAATACATGCCGCGGGGTTCCTTACAACCGGCGAGGGGGCCTTTTCAACGTCGTAAACGCCATTGGGGCACATTATTTCACAGGTGCCGCATTCGCTGCATTTCAAGTAGTCAATAACAGGATACCAGGTTTTTGCCATAATAATAGTCCCCCCTACACGATAAAAGACTGCAAAGCATTGAACAAATAACCGACAAGTATAATTCCTAGCGTACAAATACCAATGAACAATGCCAGCAACTTCGGCTTAACAGCCTTGCGAAGCATGATCAGGGATGGTAGGGATAAAGTGGTGACCCCCATCATAAAAGACAATACCGTGCCCAGCTGTGCCCCTTTAAATAGCAGTGCTTCTGCAATGGGAATAGTGCCAAAAATGTCGGCATACATTGGGATACCAATAAGTGTCGCCAATATTACACCGAAGGGGTTATTTCTTCCAAGCAGGGATACCACCCACTCCTCGGGAATCCAGTTGTGGATCATTGCTCCTATCCCAACACCGATAAGGATATACGGTAAAACTTTTTTAAAGGTTGAAAGCATTTGCTCTTTCGCATAGGTCAGCCGGTCTTTTTTTGTCAGTTCCGGAGACTCTATATCGACACTTCCGGCTGTAAAAATAAAACTTTCCACATGCTTTTCCACGTGCAGTTTCTCGATGACAGTACCACCGATCACGGCAATGATAAGGCCGAATATCACATATAAAATAGCAACCTTGGCCCCAAATATACTCATCAACAGGACAAGAGAGCCGAGATCTACCATTGGAGAAGAGATAAGGAATGAAAAAGTTACTCCGAGCGGTAAACCTGCGGATGTAAAGCCTATAAATAATGGTATCGATGAGCAGGAACAGAACGGAGTTACTGTTCCAAGCAGGGCTGCAACTGAGTTTGCTCCAATGCCATGAAAGCGGCCTAATATCTTCTTGCTGCGTTCTGGCGGGAAATAACTTTGGATGTAGCTAATGATAAAAATCAAAAAACATAATAAAAAGCTAATCTTTATAACGTCATAAACAAAAAACTGGATACTTCCAATCCAGCGGTTGGATATATCTAAACCAAACGCTGCTAATCCATTACCGATTAAATCACTCAGCCATTTCATGCCAAGTAATTGGTTTTGAACAAATTCCCATATAGCCTTAATTGCCTCCATTACACAACACCCTCACTTTCAAATTGCTTATATTATAACCAGGGTTTTTTTACTGTTTACAGCAGTTATCATGTTCGTTGTTATCTGTTAATGTCAGCTTATTTAAGAGTTCAATAGCATTTTTACTGCCTCGCTTTGAAATCTTATAATGAGTCCACTTACCCTCTTGCCTGCTTTCTACGATGCCAGATTCAACAAGTATCTTCATATGATAGGATAGAGAAGACTGTCCGATATCCAGGTTTTCTAGAAGTTTACATGCACATTTTTCTCCGTCACGAAGCAACTCAAGTATGCGCAAGCGCTTTTCATCGCAAAGAGCTTTAAATACTTGTGAATGTTCCTTATGCATTGTTTCCACATCGCCACCTCATATCGAAAATATTTGATATGTTATAGTATATGCTTCATATCAACTCTTGTCAATATGTCCTTGATAATTATTTTTATTATTCTTTCCGTGTAATCCAAATGCGACAGTAGGGACGGACCCTCACTGTCGCAGAATTTTCAGGCGGGACTGGATATCCGAATCGAATTCTTCATCTGCAGCTTCTGGATTCCTAGCCAAATTCCATATCTCACACGGCACCTTGCCGAATTCTCTGCCAGGGTGGATATGTATTCGGTTATCATATCTCAATACGGAAAATCATAACACAAAGCGCCAGCAGGGCAACATAGAAGGTTGCAAAGTAGTAGAGCCAAGATAATCTCTTATAATGCTCCCATAGGGTGAG
>DHSM01000001.1 GCA_002408465.1 Firmicutes bacterium UBA5286
CTTGTGGGGGTATTCATTCTAGCGAATGTGAGGTTCCTCTTCTATTTGGAGGAAAGAAATTCCTTCAATATTTCCCTACAGTAACTTTACACTAACAATTCGGGGGATGGTGCCAAGTCATTGTAGGTTTTTAAAGAGAACCTCTTTGTTTCTAAACTGCAGTAATGCTATTTAAACCTTTCAACGCCATACGGGTTAAATTACTGCCACTGCTATAAATGGGAACGTTGTTCAAGTTTTCCCTGCCTAAATATCGTTTTCGACTTAGGCGCTTTAATTCTTTTTTGACGGTTCGAATCCAAGATGCGCCGTCTCCGGATAAGTAGAGCTCTTGTAAGCTGTCAAGGTCATAGTGGGCCTCCAGGTAGTCCCAGACTTCAAACCAGAATTCTTCAGGTTTCTTTTGGACGGTGGTAAAATATCTGGCGTTGGTTAAATGGCGACGTGGATGCTCGGCAACCCCTTCGTGAAAATAGACTAAACGGGCTTGGGCACTACGTCCCCTGACTTTAAGGTGGTCTTCATCGGCTTCCAGATACAGCTTGTCGACCGAGAATGGGGGGTGATCCCGGCTTTTTCGTCAACTAAATAGCAGTACTCTTTACTTTCTTTGTGTCGGTAGTAGCTCCTTGTGTAGGAAAGCAGACCAAAGGGGGTCAGGATTTCCTTGCGGTCGTTATTCCTGACAACCGTCCATTTTTGCTTTCTGGTCATGCTATCTCGCAGCTCTTGGTCGAGGGATTCTAGGCAAGCTTTGGCCAGGTCAACCCCAACTCCGTCAAGTTCTTGCTTGAGTTGAGCAAGAAAAGCCGGAAAACTGCAACCCTGCCCAAGAAAATTTAAAACTTTTTCTGTAACAGAAAGGGATTTTGCCTCCGCTAAACGAATAATGTCCATGAGGAACCTCTGCCTCCTTGTGGGGTATTCATTCTGTCGAATGTGAGGTTCCTCTTCCATTTCCGGGAGGGAATATCCTTCCAGTTCCCTACAATAACTTTACACTAACTGCAATCTAATACTCAGGTTGTCAGTTGCCCTATCCCAGTATTAGACGAAGACGCAGGGATTTCCTGCCAATCAGTTCTACCGGAATATAAAACCACTCTCTGAGACTGAGAGTGGTTCCCTCTGATAGAGTGCTGAAATATCCCCGAATTGAGCATTTATGATTCATTGATCCTGCTTAGTAATATAAAGTTCCAGGGATGCCAAAAACAGAAACAGAGCAAAGGTAATCAGCAATAAGGAGCCATGCCAGGGAGCCAAATCCTGGTACTGCATAAGCAGATCAAAGTATTCTATGTCCACCTCAGCAAAACGAGAAAAAGTATTAAGGGGTAACAAGTAATTGACGGCGTTATGTAAGGCGCTTCCAGCAGTATCCAGAGTTATGTTACTATTAACGGTCAGCCAGTATTGGGCAAGCAGTATGGGGAGTATCCCGGTAATAGCCACTTTAGTCAGTCCTACAAGAAAGTAAGCAAACAGTGAAATCGCTACCGAGTTAATAGACAACTTGACAAAGACGTCAACCATTGAAAGGTCAATATTTCCTAAACCGGTGAAAATTAAGACGAAACCCGCAACCAGAAAAAGGGTCCACCAAAGCACGAGGATGTAGACAAGCATTCCCAGCATTCTGCCAATGAAAGCCACGGGTTTTCTCAGCCCCCCTGTAAGGTAAATCTGCTCAGCTTCACCTCGATACATGTCATGAGCGGCCAGGGTGGAAATAATGACGATAAAAGGTGTCAACAGCATCTGGGCAAAGAAATAAATATTGCCGATATAGGAACGGGAGATATGTTCCCGAAACAAATCGTGCCATGCCGGCTCGGCAGCTGTCATGTAATCTGACATGGCCAAGCATACGAACACTATCGCCAGGACCACTGCCAGGGACATAATTAAGACTTTCAGTGATAAGATCTTATGCAAGGTGTCGTAAGCCATCCATACTACCCTCATCCTCTTTCACTCCCCTCTGCCAGCAAGTTTAAGAAATAATCCTCAAGATTCGATTTTCGAGGCAGAACATTCTTGACCTGCAATCCTGCCCCTATGAGCAATGAGATTACCCCGTTCAAAAAATCTTCATTGGACACCAATACTTTGCATCCCTCAACTACTGTGGCAGAAAGGTTTGCCAATTTAGGGGACAGGGTGGACGAGATGTCCCTGTCAACCAAGATACAGGTGCCGCCGCCGGAGCCAAGTTTCTCGGCATCTATGGCTTCAATTATCCTGTTCTGGTCAAAAAATAAATAGTAATCCGCTTGACTTTCTATTTCCTTCAGGTTGTGGGAGCTGATGATGATGGATACTCCCTGGCTTTGTCTTTGCCGCAACAGCTGAAAAAATCTGTGGCGCACTGCGGGATCTAACCCGGTAGTAGGCTCATCCATGACCACCAGTTGGGGATTGTGCATGAATGCTTGGATTATCCCTACTTTTTGCCGGGTTCCCTTTGAGCAGGAGCGCAGGTTTTTTTTACGATATGCCTGAAGTTCCAGTAATTCCGCTTCCCTATCAAGGAATTCCTTCACTTCCCGGTATCGGAGTCCCCGAATTCCCGCCAGGCTCTCAAATAGCTGGTTTACCGAGTAAAGTTCCGGAAAACGCAAGGATTCCGGTAGATACCCTATGGAGCCGTTGACTGTCAACATAGTACGGGGCACTCCATTAAGAATTACCCGTCCCGAAGTTGGCCGTAAATAGCCCATTATCAATTTAATTGCCGTAGTCTTGCCGGCGCCGTTTTTGCCGACAAAAGCGGTAATCTTTCCTCGGGGGATATCGACGTTACAGTCCAGGACTCCCGGCTTTTTGCCGTACCATTTTGAGGCGCCTTGCAAACTTACTATACTATTGGCGCACATTGTTCACATACTCCTCAACTGCAGATTGAAGGACGCCAGTGACGTAGGGAATGGATTCAATTATATATGTATACTGAACATCGTTGACCGAGTAACAGAGATTGCCACCAAGGACGCTGATAGGTGAGAAATTCTCCCCCTTAACGAAGTTAAAAGGAATAACCAGGGTGCTGACCCCCGGCTCCATAACCAATCCACCTAAGCTTACCTGGCGAGTATCGACCCTTGGCAGAGAATAGATGCCCTCAAATTCCTGGTCAAGGTTTTGGTCAAAATACATTTTTTCCAGCTTGTCCATGTCTTCCTTTAAATAAATTACCCTTTCTGTACTTATGCCGTATTTTGGCAACCCGAAATCAAAGGATTCTAAACAGATTTCCTCCTCAACCATGAACTCAATTATCAGGGCAGTCATTTCCCAGGCTTGCATATTCAGCACCGGCAGCGCTCTTAGCTTTCTAAGGTGTGGGGAAGAATCTACATGGGGGGTGTTAATAAAAGATAAGTCTCCAAGATAAAAGGCTTCCGATGACCCATCATTGTAAAGAAAAACTAGATGGGCATCTTTGTAGACAAAATTGCTGGTCAGGGGAACGCTGGCGCTAAAGTCATATCTGTAGACTGGGCCTCCTTCAACATTTATTTTCCCATTTTCTGTTATCTCGGTAATGGTAACATCCATACCATTCTCCAGGAAACCGGAGTCAAGGTCGGACTTCGATATGATTTGGGCAGAAAATAATTTAGGATCAGTTCTCTTTGAATTATGCCTGCTATCAAGGAGCAATAAGGGCAGGGTAATGGATTCTGCAGAGCCGTCATTGAGATCGACGGTGACGGCATAGGACCAGGGATAAATTGTCGCGAAGCTGTCTTGCCCTTGAGGAATTTGGTTTACGAAAACCAAGCTTAGAGTCAAGAGGATAATGCTGGCAAGTGCAATCATCACCCTTTTCTTCATCCCATTTCAACTCCTTTTTCGGGTTTCATGTAGATGTTTTTTCCCTAAGACATATTAGTCATGGAAATGAGTTAATATGTCTTAGGGATTCGTGTTAATTAGTTATCTGTGCTTCCGAGAGGTTGCTCACTACCGTAGGGTTGTACTGGACCATAATATGTCCACTTAGGTCGAATAACCATAGCTTCCATCGATCTAACTTCATAGTCTCCTTTTTTCGAAACAACAAGCCAGGCAATAAAATACTTTGCAAGTCCGGTTGTACGATTTCCGTAAAAATCTCCATACAAATCTAATCTTGTTTTGGGAGTAACCGTGACAGGTCCATACGTTTGAGTTTCAGAATATGACTGTGAGAAACTCCACTGAACAGACGCAGCAATTTGTGCCCCAAGACCACTACCACTTCCGGAAATTGAAGAAGATAATGATCCGCCTTTTGTCCAAGATTGACTCACTGTTCTTTGAAATGAGTAGGGAGCAGATACCATACTACCTGAGTTATCTAATCCGCCTATTCGTTTTGAAGTATTAAGTACATCCTCCCGGTTGGTAAGTCGATAAATGCTCCATCCAAAAAATTTGTTTGGAACCCGACTATAAGCTAATACAAAACTAGGAATCAGGAGAAGAAGGGTAGTTAGAACCATGGCCCAAGCTACATACTTTTTGGTCACAGAAATTACCTCCCCTCACAATATTTAGATAAAGTATAACATATGTTATTTTGAAAAAACAACCTTTTTATTGTAAAATATTGAAGGTCTCCATGATGTTGACACTTAGAAAAACATCACAAGATACCTTAGAGATTCAATGTTCCCTGGGCCGGGGATTCATCGCCTTCTTATTCATATCCCACCTCCCAGTGTCAAACTTACCTAGGCTATAGTTACTATCACCTTCTCTGTTTTGCTTTCCCCCATACAGACCCCAAATCAAGTGGTCGGACCCACAGTAATTAGCTGTGGGTCTTTCCGATGGTATCAAGTCATTGTAGGTTTACAAAATACCTGCTTTCTGTTGAAGAATATATTTGTGAAATCTAAACTCTTACAGGTCCATATTATTTAAAGCAGTTATATTCGAAACCCTTCCTACTTATCCCTTCAACTCTGAGAGGAGATTCAGTTCAGCTTTGTTATGCGCCAGATTCTATATATCATTAATGCATCATTACTTGGTACGATCGGTAGCAAGCTCAGAACAACACAAAGACCGTTGGTAATAAACATCCAGAGTCTAAACATGGTGTTTGCAACCAAATAATACGACAACATAATCAATACAAGGTTTCCTAAACTGCCACTTAGGGAAAAGAATGCTACCTTCCAAAGGCTTTGGGCTTCAAGACTTCGAGCGTCAACTTCCACATAACTGTTCCTAAGAAGCAAGGGGGAGACATGCAACCTTCCGAAAGATATACGAAGAACTTTTTCACCAATAACTACGCCAGTGATTTTGATTTTTAGTAAAGTGGCTGCGGCTAGATGAAACACTTCATGGACCACTGCACTATAGTAGTGCAATAGATAGAAGCCCAACAAATACTTAAACAGCATGTCTAACTCTGCGAAGGGTATATAACATACTGGGGGTAAAAGCAATAAATAAATCCAATGCTAAGATACTGGAGCTAGCATAAGCGTATGGGCTGTACAGGAAGTTTAGAATTATTGATAGGAGCAGTATTGCACCAAACATTAACACCGATGTCAGGAAATAAATATTCGCGGGGGCAACCCTGTCGAGATAGTAGTGCGCATAATCCTTCAGCAAACCTTTGCTCAATGCAAGGTGGTATTTGCGAACTAATAGAATAATTATGCTCATAATAATGGCAACCCCAAGATTAATCGGCAGGATTCTTTTGAGCACAAAAAGCTTATTATATTGCTTAACCCATTGGTGCCCAAAATAATTGGAATTATAATTATGCGCTGGAAAAGTAGTCATCATTTGATTCAAGACGTAAGCTTCTTGGCCGGGCAAAGTATAGATAAGTATCTCGCATATTTGATCTTCATCCAAGGATTGATAATACTTTGCCCAGGAATCCTGACTATAACGATAAAAGGCTGAGCTGTCACTAGACTCAAAGGACATCAGGCATGCGCCACTATTATTTTCTAATATTCCAGTAATCCTATAACTGTCACCTTGGTATTCAATGCTTTGGCCTATTGCACTTTCCAGCTCTAAGTTATAATAATCCGTGACAATATCTTTGGAGAGACAAACTTCCTTTGCATCATCAGCAGGATATTCCCCCATTTCAAGCATACACCGTATGCTATAAAGGTACATCTTGGAAAAGTTTTGGGTAATATCCTCTGGGAACTTCATGAAGAGTGGCTTTATAGTGGCATCGGAATAATCCCCATAAAACTTTTGATGGTTATAAACAACTATCTGGGCAACACCCTCCATGGCAACTATTTTATCAATATCTTCAAAGGTGATGGTACGCATAAAGTCCTCTTCTCTGATTTTCAGTTTCTCAGCCGTAGCGTACACCCTATTTGAATCTGAATACATTCTTTCAGCGGAATAGCATAGGACAATATCCTTATCCGCGTGAAAAGTGTCCGTTGAATATCCTATTTGATATTCCCTGCTATTAAACATTAGAGCAAAAACGGCCAACCCGATAAAGGTATAGGTAACAACGAAGCTCATCAAATTGACGAGGATATTCTTAATTAATTTTGAATATCTCTTTTCACCAGTACCGCACTCAAGCTCATTTAAAGGCTTAGTACTTTTTTTGATTGGGGTAATTTTGTTTTCATTGACTTGTATAATGTTATATTCATCAGGTTCAAACCGAGAATCGTGACATATTATAATGAATGTACGATCAACGGAGAGACGCTGTATTATGTTCAACAATACTTGGACAGATGAATCGTCCAGATGGTTGGTGGGTTCGTCCATAAATATGTAGGGAGTATTTTTTGCTAAGGCAGAGATAATAGATAGTTTTGTCTTTTCTCCTCCGCTAAGAGAATTAAACTTGGCAGACAAGGCAATTTCACCTATTTTAAACTCGACCATATAATTATTAATTAAATCTATATCAATATTTCGATTTCCCTTAATTAAGAAATCCCGGACCGAAACATTGCTTAAGGGAATATCCTGGGGAACATATGCGAACAGGTTGTGTCTGCTCTTGATAAAACAATCCTGTTGCTCCGAAGTTGGAAAGCAAGTCTCATATGTATAGAACAGAATTGCATTCAAAATTGTAGTTTTACCAACGCCGTTTTTTCCCCGCAAAATATTAATCCCGCACTGTTGGAAATTAAGACTTATATTATCAAAGGAAACCTTAGGATTACGTGCCGACAGGCCTCTTATTAACAAAATATCTACCTCCTGTTTTACCTGAATTTCCAGCTATAAATCTGCTTTATCATGAAGTTAATTGCAAGCCGTTTTAGCCCATAACCTATAAATGTTGTCACTGCAACAATTACTGCCAAAGCGTAATTAGCGAAAACATATTTGCTGGCATTAGCACCAGGATGAAAGCGGATTAAGCCGATCAGGGCAAGGCACAATAATACTCGTATGAGTTTGTCACTGCTTAATTTTTGTACCGTTTCCCTGACAGTTTGGAAACCATACCCATAGTTCGCCAATATCCTTATTTCTCTGCTCCTAAAAGTGCAGTATAAGAGGATATATGCTGCCTCTATGCTTAACAAGATACCGCACCACTGTGCCATTACCTTAATTATATCCTGGTATTGCACTATCGTAGCTATCTCAGTTCCTACAGCTATAGTTTCCTTGGTCTGGATATAAGTAGTATCAGACAAAAATTCACCAGGAATTTCCTTTAACAGGTCTTTCACAGAAAACCCGTCTCCCAGGACGATGGTATAGTGAATGGGTTTATATTTATTGCCATCAGTGGAAATGAGTGTCTCTGCTTCAGCAACGCTTTCAGCAAATAATACTGGATCAAAGTCAACTCTTTTACCTAGCCCGGGCTCTGAGTAGAAATATCCCGTTGTATCTACCCAAGCGAATTCTGTTGATACATCGATAAAATTAGCTAGGTATATATCTCTAAGGATTGATAAATAGTGTCGGTCGGCAAAATACTCTATTGGATAGACAGTAAAATTCTCGGAGCTATATAATTTTGGAAGGTCTTGTCTAACAGGAAGGTTAGTGCTGTTCATAATGTCAACAATATCTTGGGCTTTAAACCAGAGGCTGCCTGATAAGATATCGTCCATGACAGAAATGGGCAAAATCCCGTGACCCTGAGGGCCAATGGTTGCATGACTTGCATGGCATCGCATTATGTTAACTTGATTGCCAGGAATATACATAGTTTCATCATGATCGACTGCCACTCGAGTAGATAGTTTGTAGGCTGATAGAATACACATTAGTATTAGAACGATAATGCCAACGACATTAGCTCCTCTCTTCCAAACATAACCGATGAGGTCGAGATCAAGGCCTTTATCTTCTAAGGGATCAAATTTTGAGTGTGATTTTTTCATATCTAAACAAACTTTATTCGGCCCATCATCCCTTACCCGGTTATTACTGATAGCGACCGATCCCTTTGCAATGGAATCCAACCTGTCATCATGGGTCACTATCAAGAAACACTTGTGTAGTGCAAAGTCAGAAATTATGGCAACTAATTTTTCCACCATGGAAAAATCTAAGTCATTAGTTGGCTCATCTATTAAAACTACCGGGGCGGAAGAAAAAACGCCCCGGAGTAAAGATATTATCCTATTTTCGCCACCGCTCAGTTTCCTTGGCTCAAGGTGCAGCAAATATGATAAGTTATATTTGCTTAATAACTCTCTTACCCATTCATCGGGAGAATCCAGAATTTGCATAGCTATATTTTCTTCCACAGTCATATCCCTAACAATCTCAGTATTGCCCTGAGGAACAAGGACCGTGAGGCCATTGGCATTAGTGTGTATATTATTCAGGAGAAGGGTTTTGCCGGTCCCGTTATCGCCATGCACTAAATAAACGCCGGTTTCATCAAGTTCTAAAATTCCCCCGTAAACAATAATTTTTCCTCTTACTCTAAGATCATTATAAAAGAGTTCCATTTCGTATATCACCTAGCCAACCTGTTAGTTGTTATCGTAAAAGTTATGATTTGGAGAAGACAAAAGTTTAAATTCTTACTCTATTGGAACCAAAGAACTGAGACACCAATCAAAGTCAATGGTTGATGCGCTAGTCAGATAATTAACCTTACTAACGCAAGCATTATAGATAGTACCATAAGTAACCTCACGTAACCAAAATTGTCTTGTAAAAACGTTATTTTGAGTAATAGTTACCTCTGGACAAAAAAGCCAAGAAGATTCGTTAGCTTTCTTGTGTTGAACCAGATATCGGATCTTCGATCTCCCTTCAGTCTGGCGTAGGGAATAAGTAACATCTCCTGCATATGACCTTAAACTAATAGTCGCACTCTTAATACCTTGTGCAGCTGGGAATTGCATAGTATGCGTCTCCCCAGAAGTAATTGGAGGGTCAATAGGATGACGGGCTTGATAAACACTTGCTTTATAAGAATACACAGCAGTAATGCTAATACCTATCAGTGTGAGTATTGCTATTATTAGAGATATTATACCCCTTGCACGATAGCTCAGGTTTGTGTGGTACAATAGTACACCTCCTCATGTTATTCCCCCAAATCATAACCGTATATATTTTAGGGTACCGCATCAGTTTTGTCAATCATTTTTATATGCAGAACATCTGCGATATTAACACATCCCTGAAAATCGCTATGGTACAGGAACATTAATGTCCCTGCGGCAGGCCTTTTCGAATGCTCCGCTTGTGAAATGTTACCCATTTATCCTTATACATGGCCTTTCAAAAGGTTCTTTGGTGACACTGCTGGTTTTCTTTCAAATTGGGAGCAGGCCCGGATACAATGTAATCTAATTCCAGTAGGAGCTTGGCAGTCTAACCGGGTCATCCGCGGATTTTAGGACTTCTGCTGCGATGTGCAACCCAGTTGATTTACGACGCTACTTTGGTATAGTCTTGTGTTGTTTATTCTTTTACAAATGCATTAAAAAAGCAGGTAATCGTACCTGCTTTTTCCACTCTGGATATTCTGTGGTTTTGGGTCATTCTATTTTGAGACTGCCCCTTCTCAAGGCTAAAGTTAGAATTTGTCGGCGAGGAAGTTGAACAGGGGGGCGAAGACCAAGGAGACGATGGTCATCAACTTGATGAGGATGTTGATGGAGGGACCGGAGGTGTCCTTGAAGGGGTCGCCTACGGTGTCGCCGACAACGGCGGCGGCGTGGGCATCGGTGCCCTTGCCCCCATGGGCGCCGCCTTCGATGTATTTCTTAGCATTGTCCCAGGCGCCGCCGGCGTTTGCCATGAAAATGGCCATGAGGACGCCGGTGACCAAGGCCCCGGCCAGAAGGCCGCCAAGAGCTTCTGCCCCTAAAACTGCGCCAATAGCTATGGGAACCACCACGGCCAAAATGCCGGGAATTATCATTTCCTTGATAGCGGCTGCGGTGCTGATTTCGACGCAGCGGGCATAATCAGGTTTACCCGTTCCTTCCATAATGCCGGGGATTTCCCGGAACTGGCGGCGGACTTCTTCAATCATCTTGAAGGCTGCCTTGCCCACTGCATCCATGGTCAGAGCTGAGAAAAGGAAGGGCAGCATGCCGCCGATGAAAAGACCGGCAATGACAGATGCGGAAGTAAGGTTAATGGCTGTGAGATTAACTGCAGTAGTATAGGCTGAGAACAGGGCCAGGGCGGTAAGGGCGGCGGAACCGATTGCAAAACCCTTGCCGATGGCGGCAGTGGTATTGCCGATGGAGTCCAGATTGTCGGTTATTTCCCGGACGCTCTCAGGCATATCGGCCATTTCGGCGATGCCGCCGGCATTATCTGCGATGGGGCCATAGGCGTCAACGGCAATGGTCATGCCAGCGGTGCCCAGCATGCCTACGGCAGCCAGAGCAATGCCAAACAGGCCTTTGGCTACATTACCATCGATGGCAGAAACTTTGTAAGCCACAAGAATGGCAATGGCAATGAGGATTATGGGCAGCATGGTGCTGCGCATGCCTACGGCCAAACCGCTGATAATATTGGTTGCCGGTCCGGTCTTGGAACTGTTGGCAATTGCCTGGACGGGCTTGTGATCGGCAGAGGTGTAGTATTCGGTGACGCGGCCGATGAGCAGACCCGCTACCAGACCAGCGACTATAGCGAAGAAGAAGCCGATTTCGCCGGTAAGGAGATTATTGAGGAAGTAGGAGGCAATGATTAAGAGCACGCCGGCGATTAAGGTGCCCCGGTCCAGAGCTTTGCTGGCGTTGCCGCCTTCTTTGACCCGGACAAAGAATGTGCCGATGATCGAGGCGACAATGCCAAACCCGGCAATCAGCAGGGGCAACAGCACAGCCTTCAGCTGACCGTCTCCGGAAAAGGCAGGAAAGACCAGGGCGATGGCAGCGATGATTGAGCCCACATAAGATTCAAAGAGGTCGGCGCCCATGCCGGCCACGTCACCGACATTATCCCCAACATTGTCGGCAATGACGGCGGGGTTGCGGGGGTCGTCTTCGGGGATGCCGGCTTCGATTTTTCCCACCAGGTCGGCGCCTACGTCGGCAGCCTTTGTATAGATGCCGCCGCCAACACGGGCAAAGAGGGCGATGGAGCTGGCGCCCAAGGCGAATCCGTTAATTATTGCTGCATCCCTGAAGATCAGGTACAGGACGCCTACGCCCAAAAGGCCAAGTCCTACAACAACCATGCCGGTGACAGCTCCACCGGAGAAAGCAATGGCCAAAGCGGGATTCATGCCTGAGCGGGCGGCTTGGGCAGTGCGGGTATTAGCCTTGGTGGCAATGCGCATTCCGATATTGCCGGCCAGGGCGGAAAAAACTGCACCAATTAAAAAGCAGACAGCAGTATAAAAACCGTCTATGTAACTCTTTTGCGCAGCGCCGATGCCGATGGTCAGGGCAACAGCCACCACCAGGACAAAGATGAGCAGCGACCGGTATTCCCGGTTAAGGAAGGCCATAGCCCCGTCATGGATGGCTTTACCCAGTTCCTGCATGCGCTCATTGCCGGAATCCGCCTTTTCAATGCGTTGGGCCAGCACAAAGGCAAAGACCAGCGCGGCGATTCCCAGCAGGGGTGCGACCAATAGTACAGTGTCCATTTATCAAATCCTCCTTAAGTAACGTATAAAAAGCAGATGAAAAAAAGATACTCCAACACGCATGCAGCTTTGCTGGAATATCGTCCTGCGAAAGCCGCCGGTGCCAAAGCATTAACGGCCAACAAGAAAAGCCAAGACTACTGAACTTACCATAAATAAGATTGCAAGCGCTGATGTCAATTTTGCTAGTTTTTCTTCGAGACCTTTTTTCTTGCCAAAAAGACTTTGGGCCCCACCGGCGATTGCTCCAGGCAAACCTGCTTCCTTGCCCGACTGAAGCAGAACCGCGAGAGTCAGTCCAATGGCCAGCAAGGCGTGGACTATCTGCAAGGTAATTTCCAACTATGCCACCTCCATAACAATTATCGGACTTTAAAATTCTATCATAGCAATCGCCAAAACACAACCTCAGGGGCAGGCCAGGACCTGCCCCTGAGAGCATTTTATTTTAAGTTGTAGAAGGCAGCTCTGCCCGGCCAGGCAGCGGTGTTGCCCAGCTCTTCCTCAATACGCAGGAGCTGGTTGTACTTAGCCACCCGGTCGGTGCGGGAAGGAGCCCCGGTCTTGATCTGACCGGCCCCGGTGGCTACGGCCAGGTCGGCGATGAATGTGTCTTCGGTCTCTCCCGAGCGATGGGAGATGACAGCTGTGTATCCGGCCCGTTTGGCTGTTTCGATGGCGGCCAGGGTCTCGGTGACGGTGCCAATCTGATTGAGTTTGATCAAGATGGAGTTGCAGGTGCCCAGTTCAATCCCCTTGGCCAGGCGCGGGACATTGGTGACAAAAAGGTCGTCGCCAACCAGCTGTACTTTCCTGCCCAAAGCCTTGGTGAGATCTGCCCAGCCGTCCCAGTCTTCCTCGGCCATGCCGTCTTCAATGGAGATGATGGGATACTTCTCCGTCAATTGACTATAATAGTTAACCAATTCTGCGGGGGTCAGGGAACGGCCTTCTCCGGCCAGATGGTACTTGCCATCCTTATAAATTTCGGTGGCGGCAACATCCAGGGCCAGGACCACATCCTGGCCGGGCTTGTAACCGGCAGCTTCGATCGCTTCGACAATTGCCTGCAAGGCCGCCTCGTTGGATTCCAAATTGGGGGCAAAACCGCCCTCATCGCCAACGCTGGTATTCAAACCGCGGCCCTTAAGGACTTTTTTGAGACTGTGGAAGACTTCGGTAGCCATGCGCAAGCCAGTGCGGAAATCTGGGGCGCCGACAGGCATGACCATAAATTCCTGAATGTCCACATTGTTGTCTGCATGCTTTCCCCCATTAAGGATGTTGAGCATGGGCACCGGCAGAATGTGGGCGGTGGCGCCCCCCAGGTAGCGGTAGAGGGGCAGGCCCAAAAAATCGGCGGCTGCCCTGGCTACGGCCATGGACGCGCCCAGAATAGCATTGGCGCCCAGCTTGCCCTTGTTCTCGGTGCCGTCCAATTCAATGAGCAATTTGTCGATATACACCTGATCCAAGGCATCATGATCCAAGAGGGCCGGAGCAATGATGGTGTTGACATTTTCTACTGCCTTGAGGACACCTTTGCCGCCGTAGCGGGATTTATCCCCGTCCCTGAGTTCCACGGCTTCAAAGGCGCCGGTGGACGCCCCCGAGGGAACCAAGGCACGGGCGACAACGCCGCTGGCCAGCACAACTTCTACTTCTACCGTGGGATTGCCCCTGGAATCCAGGACCTCACGGCCATGAACATCTATAATTGAAGACATATCCTTCACTCCTTGTCTATAAGAGATTTCCCCGTCATCTCCCGGGGTTGATTAATACCAAGCAAATCCAAGACTGTAGGTGCAATGTCGCAGAGGGCGCCGTCCCGGATTGCCTTGACCCCGGGCCAGACCAGCACCAAGGGCACGGGATTGGCAGTATGAGCGGTATGGGGATTGCCCTGGGCATCCACCATCAGATCGGCGTTGCCGTGATCGCTGAAGAGGAGCATGGCCCCGCCTGCGGCTTCGGTGGCGGTCCAGACCCGGCCCACACACTGGTCAACGACTTGACAGGCCTGGACGGTGGCGGCGAAATTGCCGGTATGGCCTACCATATCCGGGTTGGCGTAGTTGAGGACCACCAGAGAAAATTTCTGGGAAGCAATGTGGCTGCAAGCGGCAGCGGTGACAGATTCGGCGCTCATTTCCGGCTGCAAGTCATAGGTTTCGACTTTGGGGGAGGGAATCAGCACCCGCTCTTCGCCGGGCAGGGCTTTTTCTTCGCCGCCGTTGAAAAAGTATGTTACGTGAGCGTATTTTTCCGTTTCGGCAATGCGCAGCTGCTGTAGGCCCTGAGCGCTGACAACCTGGCCCAATGTATTGACCAGCCGTTCCGGGGGATAGGCCACCGGAGCCTTAATTGTCTCGTCATACTGGGTCATGCACAGATAATGGACCCGGAGTCCCTCCTGCCGGGAGAACCAAGAAAAATCCTCATCCACAAGGGCCCGGGTAATCTGACGCATGCGGTCGGGCCGAAAGTTGAAGGCAATGACGCTGTCCCCGGTCTTGATTACTCCCTGGGGATCGATGACAGTGGGGAGGACAAATTCATCTGTAGTGCCGGCGGCATAAGCAGCGTCGACGGCCTGGGCGGCTTTTTCCACCCGAGGCCCTTGGCCGAAGACAAATGCCCTGTAGGCCAGCTCAGTCCGCTGCCAGCGTTTGTCCCGATCCATGCCGTAGTAGCGGCCGCCAATAGTGGCGATGCTGCCAATACCTATGCTGTCGCAGGCCTGTTCCAGCCAGCGGATGTACTGATGGGCCGATTGGGGCGGCACATCCCGCCCGTCCAGCAGAGGATGGAGAAAGACCTTCTCCACTCCTCTGTCCCTGGCCATGCGCAGCAGAGCCTCAATATGTTCCAAGTGGCTGTGGACGCCGCCGTCGGACAAGAGGCCCAGCAGGTGCAGAGCGCTCCCGGAAGGGATCCTGTCCATGGCTGCAGCCAGGGCGGCATTGGCAAAAAATCCCCCGGCCTCAATGTCCTTGCTAATTCGAGTCAAGTCCTGATAGACCACCCTGCCAGCGCCGATATTCAAGTGACCGACTTCCGAGTTGCCCATCTGGCCGACAGGCAGCCCCACTTGGCTGCCGCTGGCAGCCAGGGTGGCAGCGGGATAAGTACGGTTCAGTTTGTCTATATTAGGCGTGTCAGCTGCTAAGATGGCATTGCCTGCCTGAGGACCCTTGCCCCAGCCGTCCATAATGACCAGCACCACCTGCGCAGGCGATGTCACTGCTTGGCGCCCCCGAAATTGACGATTTTGGCAAAGTTGGCTGCATCCAGGCTGGCTCCGCCTACCAAGGCGCCGTCAATGTCCGGTTGAGCCATCAAACCGTCAATAGTATCAGGCTTGACGCTGCCTCCATACAAAATTCGCACTTGATCTGCAGCCTGGCTGTATAGCTTGCCCAATTTCCTGCGGATAAAGCTGATGACGGACTGGGCGTCAGCTGGGGAGGCTGTGCGACCTGTGCCTATTGCCCATACCGGCTCATAGGCGATGATAGTCTTGGCCAAATCCCAGGATTGTATTCCTGCCAAGCCCTGCTCCAGCTGTTTAGCGCAGATCTTCTCGGTAACATTCTTTTCCCGCTGTTCCAGGGTTTCTCCCAGGCAAAAGATAGGGATAAGCCCATGACAGAGAGCGGCTTTTAGCTTAAGATTGATGGCGGCGTCAGTTTCGCCAAAGAGCTGGCGGCGCTCGGAATGGCCGATAATGACATGAGAACAACCAAGGTCTTTGAGCATAAGCGGGGAGATTTCACCGGTAAAAGCGCCGGCTTTCTCCCAGTGCATATTTTGGCCGCCAACCTGCAGGCCGGTGTCCCGGAGGGTGTCACAGGCCTGGGCCAGGGAGGTAAAAGGCGGGCAGATGACTATTTCCACTTCTGCCGCCCGGTCCCGGCAGGACAAGAGCTGTTCAGCCAGGACCCTGGTTTCGCCGGCGGTCATATGCATCTTCCAGTTGGCGGCAATGACAGGGCGGCGCACTAAGCTTCCTCCTTCAAGAGAATCGCTATTCCCGGCAGGGACTTGCCCTCGAGAAACTCGAGAGAAGCGCCGCCGCCGGTGGAAATATGGTCAATGGCATCGGCTTTGCCCAGCTTTTCCAAGGCTGCCGCCGAGTCGCCGCCGCCCACAACTGAAAAGGCTTTGCTGGCGGCCAAGGCCTCGGCAATGGCGGCGGTGCCCAGGGCAAAGGCGTCAAATTCGAAGACCCCCATGGGGCCGTTCCAGACCACAGTGGCAGCTGAGCCAATGGCCTCGGAAAACTGTTGCCTGGCCAGGGGCCCAATATCCAGAGCCATCCAGCCCTTAGGCACACCCAGTTCTGGCTTGACAATCTGCTGGCCGGCATCGGCGGCAAAAGCGTCTGCGGCCACCACATCTGCAGGCAGCAGGAGCTTGACTCCCCGCTCTTTCGCTTCTGCCATCAGCTCCCGGGCCAGTTCCAGCTTATCCTCCTCCACCTTGGACTCGCCAAGGTCGCAGCCCTTGGCGGCCAGGAAGGTGTTGGCCATGCCCCCGCCAATGAGCAGGGTATCAACCTTGGCCAGAAGGTTGCGGATGACGCCAATTTTATCAGAGACCTTGGCACCGCCAATGATGGCTACAAAGGGCCGGCGGGCAACGCTCAGTACCTTGCCCAGCATCTTGATTTCCCGCTCCATCAGCAGGCCTCCATAGGCCGGCAGGTAATCGGCAACACCTACGGTGCTGGCATGGGCTCTGTGGGCTGTGCCAAAGGCGTCATTGACAAATACATCTGCCAGTTTCGCCAGTTCTTCGGCAAACTCAGGATCATTCTTTTCTTCACCGGGATAAAAGCGGATATTTTCCAGAAGGAGCACATCCCCGTCATTAAGGGCTGCTACGGCTGCTTGCGCTTCTTTGCCAATGGAAGAGTCCACCTTTGCTACCGGGACTGCCAGCAATTTTTCCAGCCGCCGGGCAACGGGATCCAGACGCAGCTCTTCCTTGACAGTTCCCTTGGGGCGGCCCAGATGAGAAACCAGCACCAGCCTGGCTCCCTGCCGGCGCAGGAAATCGATGGTGGGCAGGGCAGCACGAATCCTGGTATCATCGGTGATTTCCCCTGCGCTCATGGGCACGTTAAAGTCAACCCTGAGCAGCACCCGCTTGCCTCTAAATTCGGCGGACTTAATCGATTTGCACTCCATTCACTCTACCTCCATCCATTAGATCTCTTAGGCTGCTACAGTTTTTTAGCTACCATTGCAACCAGGTCGACAACTCTGGCAGAATATCCCCATTCGTTGTCATACCAGGCCACAACCTTTGCCATATTGTCAATTACGGTGGTAGACAGGGCATCAACTACGCCGGAATACTCTGACCCCTTGTAGTCAACAGATACCAGGGGCTCATCGGAATAGCCCAGGTAGCCCTTGAGGGGGCCGGCCTCAGAAGCGGCTTTAAAAGCGGCGTTGATCTCTTCGGCGGAGGCCTCCTTGGCCAGTTCGGCAGTGAGGTCGACTACAGAAACAGTGGGAGTCGGCACCCTAAGGGCAAAGCCGTTCATTTTGCCATTCAGTTCAGGCAATACCAAACCGACAGCCTTGGCTGCCCCGGTGGTAGTGGGGATAATGGACAAGGCAGCTGCCCTGGCCCGGCGCAGATCCTTGTGGGTTTTATCCAGCAGGCACTGGTCACTGGTATAGGCATGGATTGTAGTGAGAAGGCCTTTGACAATGCCAAATTTGTCATTGAGAACCTTAGCCACCGGCGCCAGGCAAGTAGTTGTGCAGGATGCGCAGGAAATTACGTGATGCTCGCTGGGAATGTATTTTTCGTCGTTGACTCCCATGACGATGGTAATATCTTCTTGTTTTGCAGGAGCAGTAATGATGACCTTTTTTGCGCCGCCCTTTTCAATATGGGGCAGCACCGCTTCTTTGCTGCGGAAATGCCCGGTGGCATCCACAACTATGTCTACGCCCAACTCCCGCCAGGGAATGTCTCCCGGGTTGGAATAGGTCGTAATCTTCAGTTCCTGGCCATCTACAAGGACTGTATTTCCCTTGACCTCAATCTTGCCGTCAAAGGGGCCATAGGACGAATCATACTTGAGCAGATGGATCATAGTCTCCACATCAGAGCGACCGTTAGCGGCTACAATTTCAATATTGGGATTGTGGCGGGCAATGCGGTACACCCTCCGTCCAACAGCGCCAAAACCATTGATACCTACTTTGATTGTCAAAACTACTCCTCCTCATATATATTTATTTTCCCCAATGGGGCAAAGGGGCGAAATTAAACCGAAGGCCCTTGCAGAATGGCCTCGGCTGCGCCCTGGTCGGTGACCAGGACATTCCACTTGTGGTGGGCGGCTACAGCTTTGATTGCCTGGGCTTTAGCCGTTCCCCCGGCGACAACAATTACTGTCTTTATGTTTTCCAAATCATCTATGCCTAATCCAATGCTATTGGCCTGCCAGACAATTTGACCCTGATGATTAAAATAATAGCCCAGAGTTTCCGCTGCCGCATTGAGCTCCTCAAGAGCAGCAATTCGCTCGGGCGGCGCCTGGCGCCGGGCCGCCATCTCCAGGGCATCCCCGATCCCGTGGACAAGAATTGTGCTCCGATGAATGAGGGCGAGAACCTCTGCGATTCCCGGCTCCTGCACTAATTCTTCCAGGGCATGTCGGGACAGGTTGTCAGGGGCATGGAGCAGGCGGTACTTTCCCCCCAAGGCTTGGGCCAGTTTGGCGGCAATGGTGTTCGCCTGGATTTCCACCCGCTCTCCCAGGGCTCCCCGCCCGGGAACTACAGTCACCTTATGCCGCTGGGGATGGACGGAATCGACAACCTGAAACATGGTTGTGCCGCCGGTGATGGCGATGATGTCCCCGTCCCGGATTTCCTGGACCAAGACCCTGGCTGCCGCCCGGCCCAGTTCTCTCCGGACCAGGGGATTAGCGGTACTGTCACCGGGGACCAGAATTACTCGGGGAATGCCCAGATGTTCAGATACCTGCCTCTCCATGGTAGGCAAACCCAACAGTTCCAGCATGTAGGGGGTCATGGCCGCAAGCACAGTTTGGCCCTGGGCTGTCAGGCTGGCCCCACCGGCGCCGGTCTCAATCAGATCCAATTGCTTGAGGGCATCCAGTTCGGTGCGCACTATTCTTTCTCCAGTCTGCAAAATATCCGCCAGCACACGGCGTCCTACCGGCGCTAAATGGTCTACAGCACGCAGAATAGAATAGCGACGGAAAAAGGTGTTGGCGATTTCCGGTGACACCAGCTTTAGAATTTCGATGATATTCATAGTCCACCTCCGGGTCAGGGATTGTCCCGCTCGGCTATATATGTCCCGTCGAAGGTAAAAAAACCTTCTCATAAAAGTATAGCAAGAGTCTTAGTTTATTGCAACCTAAATCCTTAGGTGAAGGAGATAATGAAAGTTAATAACAGCCTTGACCCCGCTATGCTATAATCAGGTATTCGAGGGGATTTAAGGAGTGGTAAGAATGACAATAGTAATCGGCGCCGGCGCTGCGGGATTGCTGGCGGCAGTAGCGGCGGTCCGGCGGGGCAGACAAGTCTTTGTATATGATAAAATGGACCGGCCTGGCATTAAGCTCGGTCTGGCTGGGGGCGGCCGCTGTAATCTATCCAACAGCGGCGATCTTCTCCTGGGACTGCATAACTGCCAGTTTCTGCGGCCGGCCCTGGTAAGTCTGGATAACGCCGCCCTCCAAAACCTCCTTGCAAAAATAGGTGTAGCCACCACAGTTGACCAATGGGGTCGGGTTTTTCCTCAGGCTATGACAGGACATGAGTTTGCAGCTTATCTGCATAGCTGGCTGAGAAAGCAAGGGACCAGCTTCTATTTTGGCAGCCCCCTAACAAATATCAGAACAAAGGATGGGAAACTGGAGGCTATTGAAATCAATGGCAAGGCCGTCGCTTGCACCCGGGCAATCCTGGCCTGCGGCGGCAAGGCCTGGCCCCAAACTGGCAGCGATGGGGCTGCCCTGGCGGTTCTGGAACGAGCCGGACATGAAATAGTCCATCTGCTGCCGGCCTTGGCCCCCCTGAAGACTAGAGAAAGCTGGCCCACACAAATGAAAGGGATCAGCCTGAAAGATGTTGTTGTCACAGTTACAGCCAATGGCAGGAAACTTGATGAAGCCCGGGGAGATTTGCTCTTCACTCATTTTGGTCTCAGCGGCCCGGCAGTGCTGGATGTCAGCCACGCCGCCGCCAGGGCCCGAAGCCAACAGCTGCAAACTTTTATTGTCATTGACCTTTTGCCTGCCATGAGCAAGGAGGAAATCCGCTCAGCATTAGAAAAGCAAGGGCAAAAAACTGTGGGCAATGGCCTTTCCGCCCTGCTCCCGGCCCAGTTGGGCAAGGCCCTGGGCAACGACAAATACATAAAAGGCCTGGCGCCCTCCACCCTCAACCAGCTGGCCGGAGGTTTAAAGGCAGTCAGGCTTGAAATAATTGACGTCTTGGGCAACAATCACGCCATGGTCAGTCAGGGAGGAGTCAATCTCAGACAAGTCAATCCCCGGACCATGGAATCCAAACTGATATCAGGCCTGTATATTGCCGGGGAAATGCTGGATTACCACGGGAAAACCGGCGGCTTTAATCTCCATGCAGCCTTTGCCACGGGCTGGCTGGCTGGTGAAAACGCCTGAATCACTGCCAGTGCTTGCGCAGAGTCGAGCTGGGAATGCCCAGCTGATCCCGGTATTTAGCCACTGTCCGCCGGGATATTTTTACGCCCCGATCTTGCAGGCAAAGGGCTAGCTGCTGATCAGTCAGAGGATTAGCATTATCCTCCTCGGCGACAATTTCCGCCAGAACGTGTTTGACCCCGGTGCTGGCTGTGCCAACGCCATTATCGGTGTCCAGATTGACGGCAAAAAAGTACTTGAAAGCAAAGATTCCCCTGGGTGTCTGCAAATACTTGCCATTGACGGCCCGGCTGACTGTAGACTCATGAATTTCCAGGGCCTCGGCTACATCTACTAGGCGCATAGGTCGCAGGCCTTTAACTCCCTGCGAAAAGAAGGACTCTTGATATTCCAGGATAAATTCTGTTATCCGATATAGTGTGGTTCGGCGCTGTTCAATAGCCTTCAGCAGCCATAGAGCGGAATTTAATTTGCCCCGAAGGAATTTTTGGGTCCCTTCTGCATCGGTATTTTTGAGCATGCTCTGATAACTGGGGCTGAGGCGCAGGCGATGTGAGCTAGAGTCGTTGACCAGTATGACCCACTTTCCAGACACATCCAGGACGGTGACATCGGGAAGAATATAAGCAGAGCCGGCATCCTCGCCCAAACTCAGGCCAGGTTTTGGTTCCAACCCCTTGATATAATCAATGGCCGCCTGGACCAGAGCATAGTCTACCCCTAGAATCTCCGCCAGGATGGGAATTCTCCCTTTGGCCACCAAATCCAGATGGTCAGAGATGATTTCCCGAACAAAAGGAGGCGCATCCTTGCGGCTGCTGAGTTGCATGAGCAGACACTCCCGCAGATTCCGGGCGCCGATGCCAACGGGCTCTAGTGTCTGGACCACAGTCAGGGCTGCGGCCACATCTTCTTCCTTCACTCGCAGCTGGCAGGCGATTTCCCCACAGGGCAAGTGCAAATAGCCGTCATCACTGAGGTTGTCAATAATATTATCGGCGATTTTCGCCAGGTTCTTAGGCAAGCTGATGAGTCTCAACTGCTGGCGAAGCCGCTGCTGCAATGTTACCGCTCCGGCGGTATACTGCTCAAAAGTAGTTTTTTCCCGAGGATCCCGGGATAAATCTCCCCCGTCCCCCCGGTCTTGAAAATACTGTTCCCAATCAAGGTCAAATTCCATTTCTTCTTCTGATTCCGGGGCTTCTTCTCCTTCTGCCTCTTCTGCCATTTCCAGCATTGGGTTTTCCAGAAACTGCTGTTCCAAATACGCACTGAGCTCTAAAGCAGGGAGCTGCAGCAATTTTATGGCCTGCTGCAGTTGGGGGGTCATTATAAGCTTTTGAGTCTGACGCATTTCCAACTGAAAATCCAGCCTCATCGCTGCACCTCCTCACTTCTTTCTACTAGTGCATTATATTCTTTATAGACTGAGCTTTCTCCTGCAAGAATTGTGCCATCCATGCTTTGTAACAAAAATTTTATATTTCCTGCAGGAGAAAAATGCAATTCCCTTGACAAGGACAAGAATAAATGCAAAAATAGTTAGGTAAGCCTTTTACTAAGCAGCAACAGCTTTTGGAGGGAGGTCATAAGTATGAAGAAAGATATTCATCCCAAGTATTACAAAGTTACAGCCACTTGCGCCTGCGGTGCTCAGTTTGAAACCGGCTCCACCAAGGAGAATATCAGGGTTGACATTTGCTCCAACTGCCATCCCTTTTTCACCGGCGTCCAGAAGATAGTCGACGCAGCCGGCCGGGTTGAAAAATTCAACAGAAAATACAACCGCAAATAAATACCCGTCCAAGACGGGTATATTTTTTTGGCCAAAAGGGACGGTTCTTTTTGTCCCACGAGAAAAAGCTGATCCTATAAAGCAAAAAAAGTGGGCCGAAAGAAACCGGCCCCATTGGGTAGTTTTAATTGGGACAAAAGGAACCGTCCCCGTTGTCCCGCTCATATTGGTCTTTTAGCTCCTGGAGTTGCAGCCAGCGTTCCATCTTTTCTTCCAGTGTTTGTTCGATTTCCTGAGCCTGCTGGTGAAGCTGTTTGAGGCGGACATAATCTGCCCCCGCTTCATTCAGTTCCTGCTGCAGCTGGTCAAGTTCCTGCTGGAGGGAGTCTGTCTCTGCTTCCAGTTGTTCCAGCTCTCTTTCCTCTTTATAGCTGAGTTTTGACTTCTCCCGTTTGGCCCGGGAGTCTTTTTTTTCTGGGGCATTTTCTGCCTCCAGGGCAGGCGACCCTGCCTCCGCAAGATACTCACTGAAGCTGCCGGTAAAGAGGCTGACATTACCCCTGCCATCCAAAGCCAAGAGGTGATCCATACTCTTGTCTAAAAACCAGCGGTCATGGGAGACCGCCAGCACTGCTCCAGGGAAATCCTCCAGATAATCTTCCAACACCGTCAGCGTCTCGATATCCAGATTATTGGTAGGTTCATCCAGGAGCAGGACATTGGGCTCTTCCATGAGAATGCCCAGCAGGTACAAACGCCGGCGCTCGCCGCCGGAGAGATCCTGAATATAGGTCCACTGGTCGGAGCCAGTAAATAAAAAGTGTTCCAGCATTTTTTCCGCAGTGATATTTTCGCCGCCGGCAGTCTTGACCTCATAACGAATGCCCTGGATATATTGGATTACCCGCAAATTATCCTCCAACTCTTGGGCCTGTTGGCGGTAGTAACCGATCTTTACCGTCTCGCCCCGCTCCACCCCGCCGGAATCAGCGTCTGTCAAACCGGCGATGATGTTCAAAAGGGTGGATTTGCCGCTGCCGTTTGGCCCGACGATGCCGATGCGGTCCCGAGGCAACAGGGTATAGCTGAAATCTCTGATCAAAGTGCGGCCGCTGTAGCTCTTGCTCACTGCCGCCAGCTGGATGACCTTTTTTCCCAAGCGCCGAGCGGGAATGTCCAGTTCCACTTTGCCCTTTTCGGCCTTGAAACTCTGGCGGTTCAGCTCCCGGAACATTTTCTTCCGGGCCTTTTCCTTGGTGGAACGTCCCTGGGCTCCCTGGAGCATCCAGGTCAGTTCCCGTTTGAGGGCAGCCCGATGTTTTCTGGCGGCGGCGGCCTGAGCTTCTTCCTTCTCGGCCTTTAATTCCAAGTAATTCTGATAGCCGCCGGCGCAGTCCAGGAATTCACCCCGGTCCACTTCCAGGATGCGGTTGGCCACCCGGCTCAACAGCCAACGGTCATGAGTAATAAGGAGCAAGGCGCCGCTGCGCTTTTGCAGATAGTCCTCCAGCCAGAGGATGGCTTGACTGTCCAAATGGTTGGTGGGCTCGTCCAGGATTAGGAGCTGGCAGGGGGTAATCAGGGCCCGGGCCAGAGCCACCCGCTTCATTTCTCCTCCCGACAGGGCAGAGATGGGACGCTGAAACTCGTCAACACTTAAGCGGGTGAGAATGGCCCGGCCGCTGTTTTCTAGCTCCCAGGCCCCCAGGCTGTCCAGCCTGAGGCTGAGCCGGGCAATCTCCATCGCCAGAGTCTCGTTTCCCGGATGCTCTTCCAGCTGGGCAGTCAGCTTGTGATACTCATACAAAGCCATCAGCTTGGGATCCTCCCCCCGGAAGACTTCCGCCAGCACGGTGCCGGCGGGGGCAAAGGCCGGGTGTTGGCGCAGGTAGTGAATGTGTGTGCCTCCTGCCGCCACAACTGAGCCTGTGCCAGGTTCCACCGCCCCGGCCAAAATTCCCGCCAGGGTAGACTTGCCTGAACCGTTGCTGCCAATGAGGCCGATTTTGTCTTCGGAATCGATGCCAAAACTAACCCCTGAAAACAGGGGTTTTTCACCGTAAACGATGCCAATGTCAGTTGCGCTGAGAATATGCATAATAACCACCTGTGCAATTATTCTTTGTCAGAATGAAAGGAGTCGGCATACACCCGCCGGGAAGGCAGAGCTAAAGTGACTCCATGCTCCTCCAGTATCCCCATGATCTTAAAGAGAATGTCCTCCCGAACTTCAAGCCACTGGTCCAGGGCGGTAGACTTGGTAAAGCAGTTTATGTAGATATCCAAACTGTTTTCACCGATTTTTTCAAAGTTGGCAAGGATGACTGCCGGATGCAGATGGGGATGAGAGCGCAGCATCTGCCGGATTGCCTCGACGCAGCCTTCGAATTTTTCCCGGGGGGTGTCCCAGGCAATTCCCAGACTAAAGTTTATCCGCCTGCGTCCCATGCGGGTCCAGTTGGTTATGGGTTCCTTGGCCAGGGAGGAATTGGGCACAGTCACCACTGCCTGGGCAAAGGTCCTGACCTTGGTACTGCGAAAAGTGATATCTTCCACGGTTCCCTCAACTTCGCCGGCAACGATCCAATCGCCAATGGTGAAGGGCTTCTCGGTGAGGATGACGACGCCGCCGATAAGGTTGGCGGCGGTATCCTGGGCTGCCAGGGCAAAAGCCAGCCCGCCCAGGCCGAGACCGGCAATGAAGCCAGTAATGTCATAGCCCCATTCCTGAACCAGGATGACCAGGCTGATGGCGACAATAACTGCCCGCAGGGCTTTGGAGAGCAGGGACAAAAAGAGCTTATCCAGGTCATAGTTGCTGCCAAGTTCCATCAGCAGCCCGGAAGTGCTGCCTACTAAGTTGTACAACCCCTGAGCAATGAAGACAATGACCAGGCTTCGGAAAACTTTCGTAAAGAACAGCCCCCAGACGGTATCCCCCAACAGGAAGATTGCCGCCAGGTAGAGACCGGAAAACAGCAGCAAAAGGGTGAGGGGTTTCGCAAAAGCCTGCGCCAGCTTGGCATAATCCAGCTTGGATTTCTTGCTCAGGCGCATAAACAGCCTCGTCAGAAGCAGCGGCACAAGGCGGCTGAGCACAAAGAAACCCAGAACTATTGCCAAGGCGTAGGTATAGTCGATTAGATGCTCCCGCCAAAAGCTAACAACTTCCTTCAGCATAGGATCCCTCCCTTTCTCCCCTTTACTATACAGGTTAATCCCCGGCCCTGACAAGTAAGCCAGCAAAAAACCGGCTTCCAGGCCGGTTCACATATCAGCAAAAGCTTGCACCAGTTGGGCCAAGGCCGCCACTGCCTGGGAGGCATCTTTACCTTCTGCCTTAATGGTAATCACTGTGCCCTGGCTGATGCCCAGAGTCATTATTCCCATAATGCTCTTGGCGCTGACCTCTTTGGCATCCCGGATGATGGAGATGTCACTGGTAAATTCCTGGGCCTTTTGCACAATCACCGCGGCAGTGCGGGCGTGGAGCCCGGCCTTGTTTGTCACTGTCACTGTCTTTTCAGCCATAAATCCCCTCTCCTCATGGTTTGCTATTCTTCCCTTTCCCGGGGCCGGCCCTGGTCAGCCAGTTGCTGCAGCCTGCGCAGCCGGTAGTTGACTGCTGACTTGGACAAAGGCGGATTTGCCAATTGGCCCAATTCGTCCAGGGTCGCAGCCTGGTGTTCCAGGCGCAGGCGGGCTATCTCCCTGAGGCCGGGGTTTAGGGATTCCAGCCCCCGGACAGCAGCCAGCCGGCGAATTGCCGCCACTTGGCGCTGGGCTGCGTTCACTGTCTTGGTGACATTGGCGGTCTCACAGTTGACAAGGCGGTTGACCTGATTGCGCAAATCCTTTAAGATTCGTGAATTTTCAAATCGCAGGCGCCCCTGGTTGCTCCCGATTGTGCTCAGCAGCAGGGCAATTTGTTCGGAATCTTTGACATAGACCACATGCTGACGTTTGCGGGAGACAATGCCTCCCTTGATGTTTTGCCTTGCCAGAAGCTTACGGATATTTTCGGCATGAAAGGGCAGTTCGGTAGCAATCTCCAGATGATAGCCGTTGGTCTCAGGATTGCTCACTGAGCCGCCGGCCAAAAAGCAGCCACGCAAATAAGCACGCCGGCAGCATTGATTGCCTGTGTATTCGCTGATATCTCCTGAGCGAATACCTTTTGTCGGGTCGATTATGCCCAGCTGGCCCACCACCCTTTTGGCCTGCCTAGGGTCAGTGATCTTGACCAGGTAGCAGATATTCTTGCGCAGGCGGGTCTTTTTCCGGGCCAGTATGGCTGGCGCTAGGCCAAACTCCTGTTTGAGCAGTTTGTACAGACGCCGGGCGATATAGGCGTGGTCGGTGACGATGTTGAGGGAAACACCCCCCCGCCCTAACAGAGACAGGTTGCCGTTGGTGACAATAAGGGCCGCCAGTTCCGCCCTGGAGCAACAGCCTCTGCTCAGTTCCAAACGGCAGAGCTCAGACTTGATGGTCGAGGTAAAGGACATGGTTGCCAGCCTCCTCTGGGGTATTACCCTCTACTCACGTGAGATTTTTCCCAGCTGGGCTTCCAGGAGAAGGTTATCCAGAAAGCGGGAAGTTCGGTGGGATTGAGAAGCAATCTTGGTCAGCACAATCTTAGCCAAGGCCCGGGGATTATGCCAGGCCACTTGACCCGGTTGCAGCAGGTCGGCGGCCAGCACCCTGACCTGAAGCCTGCGCAGCTGGTCCCAGTCAATCTTTACCGGCTCCGCCCCCTCCTCTGCATACCTCTGGAGCAGTTCAGCCCCGATGGGCTGGTTGTTGACGATGATGTAGTCAAAGAGATTTGGCCCCACATGCTCGTCGATGACCTTAAGATGATCTGCTGCAGAAAATGAGCGAGTTTCCTGGATCTGGGTCATTATATTGCAGACATACATTTTCACAGCCTTGCTGGCAGCAATTGCTTCAGCTACCCCCCCCACAAGCAAGTTGGGGAGCAGACTGGTGTAGAGGCTGCCGGGACCGACAACTATTGCCTCGGCTGAAGCAATGGCTGCCAAGACCTCCGGCAAAGCCTTGCAGTCTCCAGGGACCAGTTCCAGGCGGCGGATGGCGCCAAGGGTCCCGCCTATATTGCTTTCTCCCAAGATTTCCCGGCCATCTTCACAGATGGCCTTTAGTTTTATATTTTCCTCGGTGACCGGCAGCACTTTGCCCCGGATGGCCAGCACCTTGCCTGAGGCCTTGATTGCATCCTTAAACCCCAGAATCTGGGACATGGCCGCCAAAAACAAATTGCCGAAACTGTGGCCGCTAAGGCTGTCTCCGCTTTTAAACCGGTATTGAAAAAGGGTTTCCAGCAGAGGTTCGGTATCTGCCAAGGCGACCAGGCAGTTGCGAATGTCCCCTGGCGGGGGCATCCCCAGTTCTCCCCGCAGCTTCCCGGAGCTGCCGCCATCATCGGCAACCGTCACCACGGCGGTAATATTGCTGGTGTACTCTTTTAGTCCCCTGAGCAAAGTGGAAAGGCCTGTCCCGCCGCCAATGACTACCACCTTGGGCCCCCGTTTCAAATAGCGGGACTGGTAGAGGGCATCCACAGCTTTCTCCCCGGGAGCAAAATCCCGAAGCAATGAGTGCAGAAATCTGTAGCCGGAATATAAGATAATCGCCAGTCCTGCCGCCAAAAGCAGCAACAGACCCCAGGGCCCAGCGCCGAAAATCGACACTGTCTTTTGATAAATTGCCTCTTCCAGCTCTTTAAGGCCAGGCAGACCAAGGATGAGAGCCAGGACTGAGGCTATTACCGCGAACAATCCTATACCCATCAGCAAAAGCCAACGCTTTACACCCAGGCCGGGGTAGAGCAATTTCAACAGCCAACGCATATGCTCAGCCTCCTAGGACTTATCCATATCCCGATGCAGGGTGGAAACATTCTGGCCCAAATCGGTAAAAAAAGTGGCCAAAATATTGGCAATGGTCACAGAGCGATGCTTGCCCCCGGTGCAGCCTACGGCGATGATCAGCTGGGTTTTCCCTTCCGCTATATAACAGGGAACGAGAAATGCAAGGAGATCCTTAACCTTCTTTAAAAATTGATGGGTAAGAGTCCAGCCCATTACATAATCCTTTACAGCAGGCTCTAGGCCGGTAAGATCCCGCAGGGCCTCCTGGTAATAGGGGTTGGGAAGAAAGCGGATGTCAAAGACCAGGTCTGCATCCATGGGCAGGCCATATTTGAAACCAAAGGAAATTAGGCTGATGTTCAGAAGCTTGCCCTGGGTTCCATCCAGAGCAAAGAGGGCAAACAGCTTTTGCCGCAACTGGGCAGCGGTGATGGCAGTTGTGTCCAGGATTACATCGGAGCGGGCCCGCATGGGGCTCATCCGTTCCCGTTCTAAATCTATTCCCGTTTCCACGCTGCCGTCGGGAGTGAGGGGATGGTTGCGCCGGCTTTCCTTAAAACGGGCGACAAGGGTCCGGTCGTCTGCCTCGAGAAAGAGAATCTGAACAGGATGAGAAAGGGCCGTCAAAAACTCCAGTTGGTCGAAAAACTGCCCACCCCGGATGTCCATGACAGTAGCTACTTTATCTACATTGACGGATTGCTCGCAGAGCTCGATAAATTTGGGCAGCAGCTGGGGAGGGAGGTTGTCCACGCAATAGTACCCCATATCTTCAAAGGCATGCATGGCAATAGTCTTCCCCGCACCTGAAAGGCCTGTAATGATTACAATATTCATATTTGCCCCCCTCTCATATACTGGTAATGTTCTTGTTTCATCTGGCTTTTTCCTGCCAGGCCACATTGATAATTCTTTCCCGGTCAATCCCCAGACTGTCGACAAATCTGCAGCCGGCCTCAAAGCCCCCGATCTCCCGGGGGTGGTGAGCATCGCTGCTGATGACAAATTCCACATCGCTGGCCTTCGCCGCTCGGGAAATATCCCTTGCGATTGCCTCCAGGTGCCGGCAATTGATTTCCAGGCGGGTGCCCCGCTTTGCACAAACCCCAGCCAGTTCGCCGCTATCGATGGGCAAGCCGTAACCCGGATGGACAACTATATCTACCCGGTGTTTTTGCACGCAGCTGACCAGGGCCTGGGTAAAGGCATCATAAAGCCGGTGGCGGCACGGCCTGCTGAGAAGGCCCAGCCAGCGCAGGCCATAATAGGTCCACCAGCCCTCCAGCCCCACAGGGACCACCCGGGGATGAAGCCCAACCAACAACATATCCAAATCCTCTTTCACCGCCGGCGGCAAATCGATGTCCCCGGCAATGGAGATTACATTGGCCTCCATATTAAAGAGCAGCCGGGTTGAGCTGCTTCTGGTTCCGGCCACCGTCTGCCGCAAGGCCGGCCAGCGCCGCCGGGGAACCCCGACAAAAAGCAAATTGGGGCCGTGTTCGGCAATCCCCACCGCTTGCAGCCCCATTTGCTCAGCTGCCCGCAGATTGTCGGAAATAGAACCGCTGGCATGGCTCCAGCGGGTATGGGTATGGTAGTCGGCCAGGGGGCGCATGGCCACCTTCCTTTCCTTATTTTATTCCTGGGCAGAAGGGGGCAAACCCCGCCGCCCCCGGGAAATGAGAAATCTGTCAATTGCCTCCAGAGATGTGTTGACAACCTGGTCGGGCCTCAAACCTGCCTGTGCCGCCAGGCGAGCAGCACCCGTCAGTTCGCCTACCGAGTTGCAGAAATGCGAGTCGCTGCCAAAGCAGACCTTGCCCCCCAGCAGCGCAATGTTACTGGCCAGGGCCAGGCAATTGTCCTTGCTGCCCCGGCGGATAACCCCGCCCAGGGAAACATTGTTGATTTCCAAGAGCACATTGTGCTCAAAAGCAGCTTTGGCCACCTGACGCGGATCTATAGGAAAAACCGGGTTGCCGGGATGGACGATAATATCTACTAGCCCGCTGGCCATGGTCCTGATCATAACCCCAGTGTTTTCCTCTACGCTGCCGGGCTGGATGCAATCCCTGTGGAACCCGGCCAGAACAATGTCCAGATGTTTGAGATAGCGGTCCCTGAGGTCGATATTGCCATCAGCATCGATGATGTTGACCTCAGCCCCTCTGAGAACCCTGACCCCAAATATTGTTTCGGGCAGGGACCTCAAGTTGGAAAAATGAAAGGGATGAGGGCCACCCGGCATGGCGGGACCATGATCAGTGATTGCTATCAGTTGGAGACCCCGTTGACTAGCCGCCCTGGCGTTTTCTAGTACTGTACTGTAGGCATGGCCGCTGGCAATAGTGTGCACATGAAAATCCGCCACAAGTTTCATTTTTGGTTGCCTCACTTTAGCATTTTATACTAATATGCTATCTGTCATTCCCCCTACCGTCAAGGCTATAACCTGTTTTTGGGACTAAAGAGCTTATGCCACCATTCCTGCAATAGTTTCAACACGGGGGGAGCACCGGCGCCGATTTTTATCGCCCGCAGCTGGTCCAAAATATAGCGGGGATGCAGCTTGTGCCAAGGAATTGAGCTAATTACATCCCGGAATTCCACCCTAAAAAAGCGGCTGAGGGTTTCCTTGACCCCCTGCCAACTGCCTACGCTGATAAACAAGTAGAAGCCTCCCCCCAGCACCAGCATGCCCGCCAGGGTCAGCAGTCCCTTGAGGACGCCGCCCCTGCTTCCCGGAGGCGGGTCAGCAGTGGGTTGCAGCTGAGGATCATCCTTAATCTCTTTTTCGGTATCACTGTCCTCGGGCAAGGAACCATAGAGAGTGGCGTAAATTACGTCGGCAAAAGCCCGGCTGCCAATTTCCGCCTGTTGTCGGCTGTTTGTATGGGCGCCTATTTCCAGGAGCAACGCCCGGGGATGCAGGTCCTGATTGTAATCCCCCCTGGCGTAAAAGATGCCCTTGACCAGGTGGGGATACATAGAATCGGCCACTTCCTTCAGCTGCCAGGCAAATTCTTCATTGGTTTGGTAAATAGGATTCTGAGCGCCCACCACAATCATCACCTGGGTCAGCTGCATATCTTCAATTTCCTGATAATACTCCTCCTGGGGGGCAGCGTCCCGATGCAGGTCAAAGATTGCATCCAGCTCCCCGGCTCCAACCAGACTTGCGGCGGCTGTCCGGGAGCGCCGGTAGGAACCGGAGTAGGGGAAAAATGTTTCCTGGCAGTGAGTGACTTCAATTTCATCATATTTCTCAATACGCTTGCTCAGCTCAGCCCCGACCTTGTAGACACCGCCCTGGCTTTGATCTGTAGAATCCACCCCGTCGGAAGGCAGATAGGATTCACCGCTATGAGTGTGGTAGACGGCAATTTTTTTATTATCTGCCCCGGGCAGCCCCTGTGTCCCCACAGCTGCCCAGGTGCCCTCATCTTCCACCTGTCGAGCCCAGGCCTGCAAGCGCACTTCATCAATTTTATACACCTGGTAGAGGCAGTTATCAGAATCGAGAAAGCGGTCGCCGACATGGATGCGGATCCCCGTTCGCAGCAGCACCCTGTTTTCACTGCTGTACAGTGTAAACCAGCGTCCATCCCCTAATTCGGTATCATCTGCCAGGGCCGGCGCCGCCAGCAAAGCAAGGATGAGAACAGACAGCACAAACGTACGCATTTTCCCAACTCCTTCTGGTGTTAATTTGCATCAGGAGCAAGGAAAATAAACAAAAAAGGCCAATCTGGCCTTAAAATTCTTAGCTGTTATAATAACAGGCTCCCAGCACCCCGGGGCCCCCATGGGCGCCGATGCCCACACCTACCCGGTAGGGAATCACCAGAGTCCGGGGCAGCTTTGCCAAGAGCTGGGACATAAACTCTTTCATTTCCTCAAGGGCACAGGCATGGCCCAAAGCGACGACAAAGCCCTTGCCATCAAAACTGGCGCAGGCATCGGTCACAGCCTTGAGCAATTGTTCCAGGGAGCGCCGGCGGCTGCGGGTCCGTCCAGCATGGCTGATCACCCCATCTTGAATAGCAAGCATGGGTTTGATACTTAACAATGCTCCCACTTTTGCTTCCAGGCGGCTGATGCGTCCGCCCCTAAGCACATAGTCCAAGGTATCTAAAACCAGGCGGATGCTGACCCGCTCCCTCACCTTGCAGGCTGCCGCCTTCGCCTCCTGGATATTGCCTCCCTTGGCCAGAATTTCGGCAGCGGCTATTGCCTGGAGGCCGCCTCCCATGCTGACCGAACGAGTATCAAACACCTGAATGTCCTTGTCCGCCATTTTGGCCCCGGCCTGGGCGGAAGCATAGGTGCCGCTTAGTGCCGAAGCTGTATGCCAGGACAGGATTGCCTCGGCTTTTTTAGCAATCTGGCGGTAGACTGCAGCAAACTCTCCCGGAGAGGGCTGGGAAGTGGTGGGGAAATCTTTGCTCTCCCTGCCCTGGGCAAACATCTCTTCTACATCTAAATCCACTTTATCTCTATACTGCCTGCCCTGCCAGTGGACGTGGACAGGAATTTCAACAATCCGGTATTGGTCAAGTAAGGCCCTGGGAATATCCAAACCGGAATCAACTGCAATTGCAATCACTTTCATTTCATCCTCCCTGGCCGGAAACAAATGCCTTGGATAATCTGTTCCGATTATAGCAGTTTGTGACCGTGAAGGCAAAAACCGGGAATGTCCCGGTTTTTAGAGATGTCTGTTCAGCTTGGCCAGCAAGTCCCTTTTCGGCATAAATCCCATTATAATATCCACAGCCTCACCGCCCTTGAAGACCATGAGGGTGGGAATGCTCATAATTTCGTATTTTTCGGCCAGACTTGTTTCCTCGTCGACATTAACCTTGACAACCTGCAGCTTGCCCTGGAGCTCAGCAGCTGCCTCCTCCAGCACCGGGGCCATCATGCGGCAGGGACCGCACCAATCAGCCCAAAAATCTACCAGCACCGGCAAATCAGACTGCATCACTTCCTGCTCAAATTGTTCAGTAGTTATTTTTTTTATCATTAACCTCATCCTCTCAGAAATTTTCTTGTATATATTCTGCTGCGCTAAGAGCGGCAATGGCGCCGTCACCTACCGCAGTCACTATTTGACGCCAGGCCTTTTGGCGGACATCGCCAACGGCGTAGACACCGGGAATATTGGTAGCCATATTTTCGTCAGTAATAATATACCCGTCCTTATCTGTCAGAATGCCTGAACCTTCCAGGGGGCCTTCGGGCTGTCGGCCCACAAAGATAAAGACACCTTGCAGATCCAAGCGGCTTGTAGACTCATCCTTGGTGTCGGTAAGGGAGACGCCTGTAACCTTGAGCTCGCCGTGAATTTCTGCGACCACCTTGTTCCAGAGGGGTGTAATTTTGGGATTCTCCAACAGCCGCTTTTGCAGAATTTGCTCTGCCCGCAGGCGGTCCCTGCGGTGGATTAGCCAGACATGTTCGGCAAACTTGGTCAGGAACAGCGCCTCTTTGACAGCGGTGTCCCCGCCCCCCACAACGGCAACCTTTTTGCCCCGAAAAAAGGCCCCGTCACAAGTGGCGCAGTAGGAAACTCCCCTGCCGATATACTTTTGCTCTCCGGGCACACCCAGCATTTTCGGAGTGACGCCGGTGGCCAAAATCACCGTCTTGGCCTTAAGCGATTCCTGCTGAGTGACAACTTCTTTTATCTTTCCCTCTAATTTCAGGACTTCCACCGGCGAGTTGAGCATGGCCACATCGAAGCGGCTGGTTTGGGCTGCCATGTTGGCAGCCAGTTCAGCGCCGGAAATGGGCTCGACAAAGCCGGGGTAATTTTCAATTTCATGGGTCAATATTACCTGGCCGCCAGCTCCCCTGCCCTCGACAATTGCCGTGTTAAGCAAGGCTCTGCCGGCATAAAGGCCGGCGGTAAGGCCGGCAGGACCGCCGCCAATTACAAGAACATCCAGTACTCTATCCATATTCAACCTCCTATACCCCTCTGGGGTATACTATAGCAGAGTGATTTCTCTTTGTCAACAGATATTTTGCCCGAAAAAAAAACCAAGGCTCATCCTGAGTTTACAGGAAAAGCTTGGACTTGCAAAGGGCATTATTCTGAAGGCTGGTTTTCTCTCTGCCTTTCAGGCCTAAACCAAGCCCAGAACAACAGGGTCGTAATGCCATACAGGGCGCAGGTAAAATAATATGGCACGCCATAAGAGTATTTGACCATAATCCAGCCCCCGGCCAGGACGCTAATTGCCCTGGTAATGGTGTTCATGCTGCTGAGGAGGCTGCTCATCCCCACCCGGTTGCTGCCTGCAAGCTCCATGGTCAAGTTGGATTCCACCGGGTTGGTCATGTTCATCAGGGTGGTGCGCAGGAAATAAGCTGCGCCGACACCATAAATATTAGTGAGATTGGCAATCATGATTAGAAAGGGAATGGAGGCCAGCCGCAGCACTACTACTGTAGCCACCTGGCCCAAGCGGCCGACAACCAATGGCACCAGCAGTCCCCCTAAAGCAGTGGCAATCTGAGCCACAGACATTATTACCCCGATTTGGGCCGAACTTGCGCCCAGCTTATTGCTCATGAAAATGTTAAAGAGAGGAACAATGAGGCCGGCGCCAAAGCCAATCAGGGAATGGCTGACCAGCAGGCGGCGCAGGTTCTTGTCTTTCAAAATAATTTTCAAATCCAGCAGGCCCTGTCCCCCTGGGTTAGAGGTACTCCCCCTTTGGGGAGCGATGAAAGCCAGGGGCAGGATAGAAATGAGGGCCAGAATGCCATACAGGCCCAGTGTCCCTGCCAGGCCTGCCCTGGCATTTTCCCAGAAAACAGGCAGGTAGCCGCTGAGGGCGGTGCCGGCCATATTGGCAAACATCATCAGCGCAAAATTCAAGCTGAAGAGATTTTGTCTTGTTCGAGGGGAACTGTTTTCCACCAAGAAGAGGGGAACGCTGACGGCTTTGATGGCCATGGCAGAGCCAATGAGGACAGCTCCCGCCAGGAGCAGCCCGGGGCTTGCGGTCAGGGATACAGTCAAAATACCCAGGCCCAGAGCGGCGCTGCCTGCAGCCAGCACCCGGCCCACTCCCCAGCGGGAACAGATCAGGCCGGCGGGGATGCAAACCAGGCCAGTGGTAAAGAGCTTTGCCGACATGACAGTGCCGGCAAAATCCTCGCTGAAGCCCAGCTCAAGAATATACAGATTGAGGAGAACACCGATGGAGCCCATAGCGGCCTGAACCAAAAAAGAAGCCAAAAAGAACAGGAGGATGGACCTGTTCTCTAAACCATAGTGTTTTTTTATCCCTTGCGCAAGAAAATTCATAGCAAATCTTTCACTCCCAGGAAACTTAGCTTTCCGTAATATTATACCCCTTACACCTGGGAAGGACAATGACCAGCGCTGGTACCTAGGGCGACAAAAGCTCCGGGAGGTCCCGGAGCTACTTTTTTTTGAACAGCCAAATCAGGGCGGCAACCCCGGCGGCAACCATGACCACCGCTACTACGGCCAACTTGCGCGCAACCAAGTTGCCTGAGCTGTTGCCCACTGGTTCCAGTCTTGCCAGCTTGCCTGGCTCCCAGTCCAGCTGCTGCTTTTGGGCTTTTGCATCGCCAGCAAGGATATCGTAGACATTGGGACTGAATTCGGTCTCGGAGCCGCCGCCCCCCGTCCATGGCCCTTCTTCAGCGGCAATCTTGCGATAGTGGTCTAACCCGTAGGCATCCTGCAGGCCAATGAGGATATAGTATTTCCAGCTTGCAGCCGCAGGCTCCAAAATACTGTGGCCTATCTCAGCCACAATGGTATTTCCTTGGACAAAGACAGCGAAATCCTCTGTCGCACCTTGCCAAATTCCCGCCTGGGGATCCTCAGGGTCATCCTCCCAGTGCAGCAAATACGCTCCCTGCCAATCTCTAATGCGCACATTGATTTGCCATGGCTCTGTAAATCGAACCTGAGCCCCGGAACGGAAAGTGGTCTGACTGCCCTTGCCGCCGCTGGCGATGTACAAGTCAATACGATGAAAATTATAGCCTTCTCCACCCCAGGGCTGAGCAAGATTAGGAGGCTGAGCAAATTGAAATTCAAAACGGGTGGTCTTGTCTGTGTTGACTACCCGGAATTCCACCAGGTCGAGCATGGCTGGCAGCTCCTGAGGAAAAGACTGATCTCCGGGATAAGTGAATTTGCCGGGACCAAAGGAATCACCCTGGGGATCACTCTGAGAAAAGACCTGCTCTGTTTCTTCAGGCTGGGCAAAAGCCGCTCCCCCCAGCAGAATTAAGACTAGCAACACCATAACAACTTTTTTGAACAATTCTATTCCCCCTGGCCGTTTTGTACAAGATATATGAGCATATTCCCTGGGTAATACTAAAAACTTCAACAAGAGAATTATTATTCCTTCCGGAAACATAAATTTACCCCGGACAGCGGCCTATTTCTGCCCGGGGTCAGCACAGGGGGCTAATGAAAAAATGTCATTAACCGCTAATATTGTTTCCCCGGGACAAACCATTATTCACACCGATTAAAATTTCTCGATGCTCAGCCAGGCAAATTCCCCCACCTCACTGGGCGAAACCGCAACCTGGGGGTGAAAACCGGCAAAGCGCCAACTCCCTTCGGGTTACTCTATTATTTCGCTGAGATTTCCCCTTATTCCTTCAAAACAAAGAACCGGGGAAAACCCCGGCTCTGATTAGTTCTGCATCTGTTTGGTTAATGCCCACAGTACCAACTGAGTTCTGCTGTCCACCCTTACCTTCCTTAACATATTGCTGATGTGGTTTCTGACGGTCTTGGGGCTGATAAACAAAGCTCGGGCGATGTAATCATCCCGCAGTCCCTGTAGGAGCATGCCAAGGACTTCTTTTTCCTTCCCGGTAAAGCTGATATTTTCGAAATCAATCTGGAGAAAGGAGTACAGCCCTATTATTATCTGGCACGCCAGTTCAGCATACTTTTCACATTGCCCCCACATGCGCAGCTGGAAATCATCGCCGCCTGTTTTCAGCAGCATACACATAGGTTCTTTGCTCAGGCTTTCGGGAAGGGAGTAGGGCAGGTTGATAAAAATCAACGCGAATTTCCGGGGGGGCAGCCCGGCCAGTTGAGCGGCAGCGACCACCGGTCCATAGATTATTATGACATCCACGTCCCTGCTCTGCCACAATTGCTGTAACCGCGAATTGCTCAACCTGTTTTCAAAATAAGCTTCTACGCAATAGCCGCGCTCCAGGGTGGGAATCAGCTGGGGGTGGGCATCGATTACAGAATGGGGCGCTGCCAGAACTATTTTGCCCACTTATTTCACCCCGTTGCATGCGAATTTGCGGCGCCGGGCTGGCGCCGCAGTCTCTCTATTAGCTGTTGTTCAGATCGGTAAGCTGCGGCGGGAAGAAAGGCGGGAATGGCCTCTCCAGGAACTGTTCACACACATCCCCTAATTCTTCACACTCAGGGGGAGCCGGACAGAAGCCAAATGCAGGGATCAGCAGCTGAACCTTAAGTGCGGTCTTGACGATGATAAAGGCGCCAACGGTGGCTGTGACCAGGGGTTTTACGCTAGCTTCTGCACTGGAGTTTTCTTCAACTTCTATTGCGCAAGTCAGCGATTCAAAAATAGATTCCACCAGAACCTGCATATGGATTGGATCGGGAGCATAGAGAATGACTTCCTTCAAGAAGCAAATTTCTTCGCAGTTGACGGTATAGTTAGAGGTATCTTCGGAGTCCCGGATTATGATTTCCAGCACTGCGCAGACACGGACTCTCACAATGCCCAGGGGACCCTCATCAATGGGCTCGATGGACCAATCATAGAATGTTTCACTGCAAGGCTTAATGCTGCACTCAACAGTAAAGTTCTCGACATCGCCCTTAGGGAACTTGAGATCGTCAAAGAAGAATTCCTCGCATTCCTTCTGGGAACAGGCATCATAGATTTTTTTCACCCAGATACAGACGATTTCTGTAGGTTCTTGACAATTGCCAGTGAGTCTGCCGGGCCAGATTTTTGTTTTATCCATAATATTACCCTCCTTTCACAATAAGTTATGAGAGGGCAGGTTCAATGGTGATAGGCATTTGCCGCTGCCGCGAAAAAATGGGCAATCTGAATATTGCCTGCGCATTTGTGGAAATATCTGCCCCTGAACCTTAATTGGCTAAATCAGGCCGTCTGAAGCCATCTATTCAGCGTATGGACTGGACAAGGCCTCTCTGCCCCGAAAAACAAGCTTGTCCATCAATTTAATATTATGTAAAGTAAAGAGTATAAAATCGCGGAGGTGTACTTGATGCAAGCAAGACTGGTCAAATTAATATGCGCAGCAGGATTGGCCGTTTCCCTGATTCTGGCAGCAGCCCCCGGCGCAGAAGCAATCTCGTATTACGCTTATCTGCAGCAATACGTCAGCGGACAGCTGCCAGCTGAACAACAGCCGCCAGCTGAGCCTGAGCCTGAACAACCTGTTCCCCCCGTCACTGAGCCTGACAATAATTTTTGGAGTTCACGGGCAGCCAGCAGAAAACTGCTGCTGGCGAACGCCGGCCTGCAGCCTTCCCTGCCCCAGCCTACCCCTGAACCAACACCGGTTCCACAGCCGAAGCCAACACCGGTTCCGCAGCCGGACCTCCTCACTGCCCGGGAACAGCAAATGCTGAACCTTATCAATAAAGACCGGATCGCTTACGGACTTCAGCCCCTGGAAGTTGATATGCGCCTCACTCGCTTGGCCCGGCTAAAAAGCCAGGATATCGTCGAGAACAATTACTTTGCGCATGTATCGCCTACCTACGGCACCGCCTTTGATATGTTCCGGGCAAACGGCATCAGTTTCCTGCGGGGGGGAGAAAACCTTTCCAAGGCAGGCAGCGTTCAGGTTTCTCATTTGCGCCTGATGAACAGCACCAATCACCGGGCCAATCTTCTCACTCCTCAATACACCCATGTAGGCATTGGCATTGTAGATAACAACCCTTCCGGCATTGTCGTCACAGAAATGTTCATCCAAAAGCCATAAACTCTAATTAGGCCGCTAAATCAGCGGCCTTTTTCACTATATCAGGGCAAAAGCATAGTATATACAAAAGATGTTTCCGGAGGTGAAATACATGGAAATCAATATATATCGGGGCACCTCTTTGCTAGCCGCAAGGGGCCTGTATCAGGATGGCAGGGTGTATATACCCAGTGAAGCCCTTGCCTCTTATTGCGGTCTGTGGGAAAGAGAAACTGTTTTTTTGAACAGCCCTCTCGCAGGTAATCGCCTTTGCATCGCCGTGCTCAGTTCCAATGCCGGGGCCGACAGGTTCCCGCCAAGATTGGAGCGCTTTCTCGGCTTGTGTTCGGCGGCTGGCGCCCACTTGACTTACTACGATGGCAGCGGCTTTCCCACAGGGGATGTGGTGCTGGCTATTGAGCCCGGAGGCAGCCAGACCCAGGTGAAATACCTGGGCACAGCCTTTGGCAGCCGCCCTCTGGCCAGAAAGATCGCCGCCAATTTCAAGCAGGGGCTCAAACTAGCTTATCTCCCTGACCCGGTTTCTTTTGACAAACCCCATTACAACCTCAAGCTAAAATTATGGACTCAATTGTTTACGCCGGCGGTGGCGGTGCAATGGCCGGAGGACCTTGACCTGGGGCCATGGCTCTTTATCAGCCTGATGGAGTATGCAGGCGGCGGCATCATGGATGGGGCTGGGTTTTCGCTGGCGCCGGAGTTAGCTGCTCCCGCCCCTCCTAAGACCTTAGCCGACACTGCCGGCCCGGAACTTCAGGAGCAGTGGGCAGCCCCGGATTTGACCCGGAGTCTGGCTCCTCCCCTTAGTCTTCCCCGCGACACAAAAGACGAGCCAGATACAATTCTCCGGAAACCCCGGCTTTCCGCTTCAATGTCCCGAACCCAATATCCAGACCTGTTTGCCAATCAGAACAGAATAAAAATAAAAAAAGAACCCTTTTGCTGAGCTAAATCCTGATGGACCCGGCGGGTCCCAAAAAAAATACTGTTGGCTTATGAGCCAACAGCTGCCCAACTATGGGCAATATATGTCAAGGGCTGTGTTGTTTACACCAGTTCAAAAACCACGTTTTCACTGTCATCCTGATAGACGACGCCTTTTTCCGCCCTGTAAATCTTTTCGATCAATTCCTCGACATCCAAATGCCTGTTGTTGATTGTAAAATGTAGGCTGTTGGGAAACAAGCTGTATGCGAATCTGATTACTCCCAGGGGAATATTAAAGGATGTTTTATTGCCTTTGCTGGAAAGGGAAGTGATGCGCAGATGCCTGGCCTCTCCCTTATCAGCATGGAGCTCCACAAAGTTTTCGACAATTTGCGGAGGGCTGCCAGCGCTGCCCCCAATTGCGTCCAGCAATTCCAGACCCTGTTCAGGATTGACTTTGCCGTCCCGGACCAACTCAAGAATTTTTAACTTTTCATCCATGGTTCAGCCCTCCAGCCAAATTTCCACTCGGTCGCCTTCATTGTCCACCTCAAGAATTTGGCCAAGTTCTCCTGCTTCAATGGCCTGGTCAATTTCATCTCGATCAATTTGAGCATTGGCAAAGCGGCTACCAAATTTCAGCAGTTTCTCTGCCCATTCCACAGGCACCCGCAGGTTGATGCGGTCAGCGCTGTTATTCCCTTCGAAGACGCGAATACGCAACCAGCGGGGCTTGCCCTGGGGTTGCTGAACCCTGGGGGCATCTTTTTCAAGGGCCTCGAGGAGCTCAGCCCCCTGGGCAGGGGTGATTTTGCCCTGGGCAATCATTTCGAGAATCTGCATTCTCTCATCATTCATTGTGATGATCCCCTTTCAGGGCTTCCAGCAAATCATCGGCCTCATCGATGGAAATTGTGCCCTGCTCCAACATTCTCAAGATCTTTAAGGACTCTTCATCCTGCATCTGCCAGTGAGTATCTATAGCGGCGGCAGGGGGAACCAAGCAGGCGCTGACCAGGCCGGAGGAACTGGCCACAGTGATATTGCCCTCTCCCTGATTGAGACTGCCCTTGATGCGGTTATCCCCCCGCTGCAGAGCATCCAAGCCCAAGCCATCGACATCCAGGTGCCTGCCCCGGAAATCAAAGCAGGCGGATATGTTCTCAGGCACATGAAGGTCAATCTCCCCGGATCGGGTTGCCAGCTCCCAGCGGCCGGGAACGGGCCCGGGCAGAAACGCATCGATATCGCCGCTGCCGCAGTCTACATAGACATTGCGACCGAAGACATCCCGGAGCTCCACATTGCCATTGCCGGTGTCAATATGCACAGGCCCGCGGAAATGGATAACTTGGACTTGGCCGCTGCCGGTGTCGGCAGAAACAGACCCGGAACTGTCCTGAATTTTCACCGAACCGGAGCCGGTATCACAGACAAAGTTTCCCTGACTGGACAGGATTTCCACATTGCCGCTGGAACTGTCAATCCCGATTTTGCCCTCGCACTGGCCCAAGCGGACGTTGCCGCCGGTGCAGTCTATTTCAAGATCTCCCTGCCAATTCTCAATGGAAACGGCACCGCCGGTAAAATCAATCCGCCCCCGGCCACGGATGCCGGCCATGTCAATTTCTATATTAGTGCCGTCGATGTTGACGTCGCTGTTCCTGGGCAGGTAAACCTTGCAGCTGCAGCGACGAGAGCTGTCCAGGATAATTTTGCTTCCCCTCTGCTTAACTTCGGCACCGGTACAATCCTCCACCCGAACGGTGTCGCCGTCCCAGCCCCGGATAAAAATGGAGCCTTCAGTAACATCTGCCGCCAGCCGCGGCCGGCCCTGACAGACAAAAATATGTTCAGCAGTCAATTTTCTCGCCTCCTAATCCCGGCTAATCTTATACCAGCGATCCTGGCCCAGCAAGGCTGATACAATCAAGCTGACGCCCAGCAGGCCCACGAAAATCCAGAAAGCCAGCCAGAAGGAGATGTGGTAGTACTTGGCGGCAGCGATTACACCGCCTAAGGCCACTAAAAACAGGCCGCCGAACAGTTTATCATGGTCGATGCGCCGCCCTCTGATGCCGTATTTCTTGATGAGGCCGGTGCGGATTAAGGCCATTTGCCGAAAATGATGTAGCAAGATAGCAAGAACAATAATGCCGGCTGCTGTATAGCCAACAGCAGGGATAGTCAGCATATCCAAAATTTTTTCCATTAATATATCCTCCTCATTCCAGTTCTTGAATGCCGATACTGCCATTTACCGAGCGCAAGTACAGGCTGATTTTATGCTGGGCGTAATCCCAGTTATCCGTTGTGCCATCGATCTTGCGGCCGGCGCCCAGCCGCTGCACGCTGAATTTGTCCGTCAAGACAGAATGTTCTAAGCGCACATTTCCCGAGGTGGCCCGGGCGTCCACAGCGAAACCAATATCTTCCCGGGCGGGCAATTGCACTTTGATGCGCCCGTTTACTGTTTTCAGACTGATCCTACTGTCTTCCGCCATATTGAACAGGCTGATGCTGCCGTTGGTGGTCCTGGCTTCCACATGCTCAAGACCGCCTTCCAGGCTGATGCTGCCGTTGACGGTGCTGGCAGAGACATCAGCGCCGGTAACCTTGCTAGCCCGTACAGCCCCGTTGACGGTGCTGAGATTAATCCCATTGACATCAATGGCGCTAATGTCAATGGCCCCGTTTTTACTGACAACTCGGCCGGCATACACATGGCCGGCAGGCAGCCGCAGGCGCAGGGAAATGTTGACCCGGTTCCCCAGATTCCGGCATTCACTATCCCCAGCCTTTAAGCGCTGGCCATCATAATCAGCAAACTTGTAGCCGGAAACTATTTCTTCTGCCTGCTCCCGAGTGCCTGCATTTACCCGCTTGATGACCTCCAGATGAAAGCTTCCGTCTTCAGAGGGTTCTACCCGCAGAGTGCCATTGCGCACATCCAGATCCAGCTCCACCTGGCGGCTGCTGAAACTGCCGGTATGACTTTCTTCCAAAACAATCCTGCTGACATCACCAATGCCGAAACTGAAATTGGCTAAACCCGAGCGCAATGTTTCAACGATATTTTCCATGATGGACATCGGCGGCTGCCGCTTCTCCAGGGGCGTTTCGGCTTTGGGGGGTTGGCCGCCTAGGTTTTCCAGAAGTTTTTGCGCTTCCTCGACGGTTATCTTGCCCTCACTGAGCATATCGAGAATTATCTTTTGTTCTTCAGACAACGCATTCTCCCCCTTTCCTGCTTACAGTTCCCTAAGCAAATCGATTGCCTCTTCAGAACTGATTTTTCCCTCATTGAGCTCTTCCAGGATGAGCTTGCGCTTCTCCCTGGCCTCGGGATCGTCCTTGGGAATAGGCTGTGCTTGGTAACCCAGGGACTCAATTAAAGTTTCCAGCCGATTGCGCACGGTAGGATATGAGATGCCCAGTTCCTTCTCCACCTCTTTAATATTTCCCCGGCACTTGATAAACACCTCGGCAAAAGCCTTTTGCTCGGAGGGCAGCTGACAGAACTTGCACACGGCAAAGCGGCCATCGATTCCTGTGTTGCAATGGGGACAATGGAGCCGTGTTACATCCAGGCCTGAGTTGCATATGGGACAGCGGCCCAACATTTGATTGCGCATCTTTTGACTCCTTTCCAGACTAAATGATTATATAAATTAATCTGCTATCTCAATAACTTGCCTTTATTATACCTGCCCGGGGTTGGGAATGCAACCCATAAGTTAATCTTTTTCATTTCAATCTTAAATAACTTAAGGACGGCTATTGCCGTCCTATTTTTTCTTCCTAAACCACTTATACACTTCTTCTGCTGCCGGCCAGGTCATTCCCGGGACGGCAGCAATTTCAGCCACATCTTTGTCCCGAAGATTCTGGATGCTGCCAAAGGCCCTGAGCAGTGCAGTCCGGCGGGCGGGCCCCACCCCAGGGATGCGCTCCAGTTCCGAGGTTAAGGTCTCCTTGGCCCGCAGGCGCCGGTGATAGCTGATAGCGAAGCGATGGGCTTCATCCCGGATTTGCTGGAGCAGTTTCAGGGCAGGGTCATCCCGGTCCAGGAGCAGGGGATTGCTCTTGCCGGGCACAAACACTTCCTCTTCCCGTTTGGCCAGGCTGACAATGTTAATATCCCCATAGCCCAGAGCTTCTAGCTGCTCCAGGGCGGCAGACAGCTGGCCCTTGCCCCCGTCCACCACTACCAGGCCCGGCAGGCGGTTAAAGCCCTCTCTGCCCTCTCTAGCCGCCTCAAAGCGGCGGCGGATGACCTGGGCCATGGAGGCAAAGTCATCGGGCCCAACAATGTCCCGGATTTTAAAACGACGGTAATCGCCCCTAGCAGGCCGGCCATGTTCAAAGACCACCATTGAAGCCACCGTCTGGCTGCCCTGAAAATGGGAAATGTCATAGCACTCCATGCGAAAAGGCAGGCGATCTAAACCAAGAGCCCCGGCAAGCTGTTCCAGCACAGCCTTGCCCTGCTCCCGGCTTTCCCGCTGTTCACGGAGGTCTGCCTCCATATGGGAGGCCAAATTGGCCCGGGCCATGTCCAGCAGCAGCCGCTTTTCCCCCCGCTGGGGCGCCCGCAAGGAAACCGGCCCCTGGCGCAGGGAACTCAGCCATTCCTCAAGAGCCTCGGTGTCCTCGGGCAGCAGTGATACTAAGATCTCCCGAGGGAGTAAAGAAGCCTCAGCATAGTAATCCCGGATAAAGGCGCTGATGGCCTCGCCGGCGTCAGCCAGTTCCAATTGTTCAAAACCATGGTATTCATTGCCGAGAACCTTCCCCCCTCGGACCTTGAGGAGCTGAGCCGCCGCCAGCTCGGCTCCCGCGTCTACAGCCAGCACGTCCAGATTCCAGCGCTGGTTGGTGACAATACGCTGAGGGGCGGTAAGCTTAGCCAGGGCTGCCAGCTGATTCCGCAGTTCCGCAGCCTTCTCAAAGTTTAAATTGTCGGCGGCCTCACTCATCTGAGCATGCAAATTAGCCTCCAGCTCCTGATGCCTGCCTTCCAGAAATAAGATGACCTGGTCAACCATGGACCGATAATCCTCGGCGCTGACTTTGCCCTGGCAAGGGGCGAGGCAGCGGCGGATATGAAAGTTGAGACAGGGCCGGCTCTTGCCCCGAAAATCGCTGCAGGTGCGCAATGGAAAGAGTTTTTTGGCCAGCTTGAGGGTGTCGTTAACTACCCCGGAGTTAGGATAGGGGCCAAAGTACCTGGCCTTATCCCGGCTCAGCTTGCGCACCACTTCCAGGCGGGGATAGTCAGAGGCTAAATTTAATTTAATATAGGGATAATCCTTGTCATCCTTGAGGAGAACATTATAGCGGGGCCGATGCTTCTTGATGAGCTGGCCCTCCAGCAGCAGGGCCTCCACCTCGGTGGCAGTGAGGATATACTCCAAATCCACGGCCAGCCGCTGGATGGCATCCACCTTGGGCGACTGGGCGGCGGCCTCCCCGAAATAGGAGCGCACCCGGCTGCGCAGATTCTTGGCCTTGCCCACATAGATAATTTCCCCGGCAGTGTCTTTAAAGATGTACACACCGCTGCTAGTAGGCAGCTGCTTAACCTTTTCCGCTAATTCCATGCCCTCACCCCTTTCCAAGGCCTCCCTTAAATTATAGCATGGATTCCCCAGAAGGGGGCATCAGCTGATATCCCCCAAGCAGCCATCATTTTTTATTACCACCCAGGGTGCCAGGAGAAACCCGGTGGCCCCGTAGGCGCATTCCATACTTTTATCGATTACTTGGCTGAGTATCCTGATAATGTTGCTTGTATAGATATTTTGATCTTCTGCGACCTTGACCCCATCGGCATAAAAGGAGACCCCTGCAATCCCTGTAAAATCAAGAGTCCGGGGATTCAATCCCTGCTCGATTCCCTGAATATTGTCTATAACAACTATCCCAGACCTGAAATTCTCCCTTACCCCCAAAAGAAATATACTGGGGCTTGGTCTTTATACCGTTTCTAACCTCAAAAGAATAACTGGCGTAATCTTGTACCAGACTGTATGCTCGCATTATAGCCTCCTTAAACCAACCACAAAGTGGCCAAGGTAATAGCAAGATTTTGCAGGAACAACAGCATCCTGGAAGGGTAGCCTACTTCAAGGGTATAGATACAAAAACCCATAAAAGTGCCCAGAGTGACGAGAAAATGAAGCCCAATTTTCCAAAAAGGGGTCAGCAAATTGACGCCAATAAAGATGCTGGCAACAGCAAACACGATTGCGGGAACCGGCAAAGTTAAAAGAATGAGACGCTTATTAGGGTAGGGCAAGTTCATCCCCTTTGCCCTACTGACGATTAGACCGGTAAAATCTTTGACAAAAAACTGATTCACAGCAGCAATTGCCATATTTAGACTCAAGGCTAGCAAGTATGGATTGCAGAAAACGCCGCCGTAAATTGCCCTTAATACTAATAATGCCGCATAGGGCAGAAGAACGACAATCCAGACCCCTTTCGGTTCTCTAAACAAACGGATGATGGTCTTCTGACTAAAAACATTGCCTTCATTTATGGGGAACATTGGAAGGTACACAGACCTTTTTACTCCGGAGCGGGCAAGATTTTGGATTTGGGCCATTCTGGCGTAATCCGCCTTGGAAACTGCAGCATTTGCTTCATCAATAAAGCTTAAGGAGCTCATATACTTAGAGTAATTAAGGGTAAATCTGCGGTTTAATCCAATAACTGCAGCCAAAGTTACCAGCAATCCCGGCAGTACGTACCATGCATGTAAACAATAGAACAAAATTGCGTTGGCTAGAAAGGCAGTTGTTATCAATCTGCTCGCACTCTTGCTTGCATTGTACTTCCCCCAGCTCAGCAGAGAAACAGAATAAAAGAAAAGCCAAAAAACAATTACGAATACAGCATACTCTGTTCCAAAGGAGAGATTATTAATGATGAAGGCCAGGAAACCCGCCGCAAGCAATAAAGTAATGGCTTTTTTTACATAGAGGATATTGAAAAAACCCTTAAGGCATTTGTGATGATAGAAGTTAAACAGAGTGGCGTGGTTTATTAAATATCCAGGCTTTTTGGGCAGCAAAAATATTTTGCAGGAAACCACAATAACCGCAGCTTTCAATATGTGAGTATACTTTGCAAAAGGCAATTTCAGCAACAACTGCAACATAGGACCTGAAGAAATGTAGGCGATGGCAATGCCTGCTGCCACCATGTACATGAAAAATATCTTCCAGTAATTCTTAAGCAGGTGTTTTGTTAACCTGACCTTATTTACAAAGGGCAATGCATATACTTTATTCATCTGCTTCAGACCCTTGTATTGGCTCGCCGACAACATGTAAATACAACTCTTCAATGCCTGCCTGGGGGCTGATGCCAAATTGTCTTTTTATCGCATCCAGTGTGCCCAGACATTTCACCCGCCCTTTGTGAAGGAGAACAAATTCAGCGCAGACTTTTTCTACCACCTGCAATAAGTGGGTAGATATTAAAACTATGCGCCCAGAGGCAGCGTATTTTTTTAAGATGTCCTTTACGACGCTAATCTGTTTCGGATCCAAGCCTGTAAAGGGTTCGTCGGCAACCAGTATGTCAAAGTCCCGCAATAAAGCACAGCCTATGGAAAGCTTTTGCTTTGTCCCTCTGGACAGGGCTGCCGGCGTCTTGCGCATATGCTCCTGCAACTCCAGTTGCTCAACTAAGTCTGCGATGTCAGATTTCGGCTTTTTATACATTGCCGCTATAAGCTGAAAATGTTCTTCAATGCACAATTCCTCATAGTAAATTGGTTCGTCAGGGATATAGGCAATTGGGTAGGCATGAAGGGGATAGGAAGCAACGGGGTTCCCCTTAAACAGAATTTCCCCTGCATCGGGCTTTATTTGCCTGACCATTAAGCGAATGCTGGTGGTTTTCCCAGCGCCGTTTGCGCCGATGAGACCGACAACGCCGGTATTGGTCAGCTTAAAGGAAACGTCCTGCAAAGCTTGGACATTGCCGTAACGCTTAGTAACGCTATTAAATTCAAGCTGCATGTTCACTGCCCCTCCTCACTGGTAATCTGGCCGCAAAAAATTCATGAGATCATCTGCATGCCTGGGTAGCGGCTGCGTCAAGCTTGTACGCAATATTATACCACGAGCTTGCTGGCACAAATTGTCGAAAAATGTCACATGTATTTCGTAATCCCACAGACATAGAAACGGCTAAGCTTTTGATATTACTTGATTTCCCTCCTGCAACTCCTTTGAGCCGAGCAAAATCCCCTCCTGGACAACACGCCAGAAGGGGGTGCGTATTTTCTTCAGTCATTCTCCATCATGTCCACAAGAGGTCTGTCCTTTATGCTATAGCCTTTCTTGTCGAATTTGCGGCAAAAAGGTACGTCCCCGTTCCGCGCTTAAGCTGTAGCCATTTCTCCGTCCTGCATCCTCAGCACTACATCAGCCTGCTCGGCTATAGCCAGGTCATGGGTGACGATGATGACGCAGCAGTTCTTTTCATGGGCCAAACTTTTCAGGATGTTGACGATATTCGCCCCGTTTTCAGTATCCAGGTTGCCGGTGGGCTCATCGGCAAGAATGACCTTGGGTTGGGCGGCCAGGGCCCGGGCAATAGCGATTCGCTGCTGCTCGCCGCCGCTGAGCATTGCAGGATAACGTTTGAATACTTCTTCTGTCAGCCCCACGCTTTCAATCATTTCCGCGGCCTTTGCCTTGGCTTCCTTAGCTTTTACCCCCTTTAATTCCAGGGGATACATGACGTTCTCCAGGGCGGTGAGCAGGGGAAACAGGTTGTAGGCCTGGTAGATGACTGCTACATCCTCCCGGCGGTACTTGTCCCTGTCCATTTTGCCTGTGGGAGTGCCGTTATACACCACCTGTCCGTCTGAAGGCAGGTCCAGTCCTGCCAGCAGCGAAAGGACGGTGGTCTTGCCGCTGCCGCTTTTGCCGACAATGGCGTAGACCTTGCCCTGTTGGAAAGAATAAGAGGCGTTCTTAACTGCTTGTACTGTCTGGTACCTGCTCTTATAGGTGTACGAAACATCTTTCAGACTCAGAATACTCATTTTCTCTACTCCTTTGCGGTTAATATTTGCATTACATTTACCCGGTTCATGGTCAGAATAGCGATACTGGCTCCCACCAGCTTCTGTACTCAACTACTCCAATAGTCTTAAAAGCCTTATTAGCAGCATCGATGCTTTGATTGACGCTCAACCACATATTTACGCCCCCTTGGCCGCAACGGAAACAATATTGTTAGCGACTCTGCTATTTAGCTGACTCTTTGCCGCCAAGGTCCTAAGGGCTGAACCCATACAAGTGTCCGGCGCTATTGCCTGGAAATCTGCTTCGGTATCTTCGCAAAATACAATGCTGGAGATTATTCAATCTTTTCTTCTTTTAACTTCTACATAAGTTCATTTTTTCCTTTTTCAACTGGCAATCTTTAGTAGATAAAAAAACACCCTCCTGAAGCATGTAATCAGGAGGGTGTTCTGCTACTTCCTTTTTAGGACCGGAGCCAGGAACTGGCCGGTGTAGGACTTGGGATTCCTGGCCACTTCTTCGGGGGTGCCGATGGCCACCACTGAGCCGCCGGCATCGCCCCCTTCGGGACCCAGATCGATGATATAATCCGCCGTCTTAATGACATCCAGATTATGCTCAATGACTATCACCGTGGAGCCTTCTTCCACCAGGCGGTCCAGCACCCGCAATAAGCGGTAGACGTCGTCGATATGCAGGCCGGTGGTGGGTTCGTCCAGGATATAGATTGTGCCGCCGTTGGCCCTGCGGCTGAGTTCGGTGGCCAGCTTCACTCGCTGGGCCTCGCCGCCGGAGAGGGTGGTGGCGGGCTGGCCCAGGCGAATGTAGCCCAGACCCACGTCAAAGATGGTCTGAAGCTTGCGCTGAATCCGAGGGATATTGGCGAAGAAATCCAAGGCTTCTTCTACCTGCATGTCGAGGACATCGGCAATGGACTTGCCCTTGAACTTGACCTGCAGGGTCTCCCGGTTGTAGCGGGCGCCGTGGCAGACTTCGCAGGGCACGTACACATCCGGGAGAAAATGCATTTCAATCTTGATGATGCCATCCCCCCGGCAGGCTTCGCAGCGCCCTCCCTTGACATTAAAGCTGAAGCGGCCGGGTTTGTAACCACGGGCCTTGGCTTCATTGGTCTCGGAGTAGAGGGTGCGGATAAAGTCAAAGAGGCCGGTGTAGGTGGCGGGGTTGGAGCGGGGCGTCCTGCCGATAGGAGACTGGTCGATTTCAATGACCTTGTTGACATACTCCAGGCCTTCTAAGCTATCATGGGCGCCTGGCTTGGCCCGAGTCCTGGAGATCTTCTGGGCCAGAGCCTTGTATAGCACCTCATTGACCAAAGTGCTCTTGCCGGAGCCGGATACGCCGGTGACGCAGATGAATTTGTTTAGGGGGAAAGAGACATCCAGGGATTTCAGGTTATTTTCCCTGGCCCCCTTGATGGTGACAAACTGGCCGTTGCCGGGACGGCGCTTTTCCGGCATGGGGATAAAGCGCTCTCCGCTGATGTACTGGCCGGTAATGGATTGGGGGACCTTAGCGATATCTTCCAGTGTGCCCTGGGCGACAATTTCGCCGCCGGCGGCGCCGGCGCCGGGTCCGATATCCACAATCCAGTCGGCGGTGCGCATGGTGTCCTCATCATGCTCGACGATGATGAGGGTGTTGCCCAAATCCCGCAGGCGCTTGAGGGTCCCAAGGAGGCGGGCGTTGTCCCGCTGGTGCAGGCCGATGCTGGGCTCATCGAGGATGTACACCACCCCGGTGAGACCCGAGCCGATCTGGGTGGCCAGGCGGATGCGCTGGGCCTCGCCGCCTGACAGGGTCCCGGAGGCCCGGTCCAGTGTGAGGTAATTCAGACCCACATCCACAAGAAAGCCCAGGCGCTCATTGATTTCCTTGAGGACCAGGCGGGCAATCATCTGCTCCCTTTCCGTCAGCGCCAAGGAAGCGAAAAAGTCGCGGGCCCTCCCTACCGTCAGGGCGGTGGCCTCGGCAATATTCTTGCCTCCCACAAGCACAGACAAACTCTCGGGGCGCAGACGCCTGCCGCCGCAGGTGGGGCAGGGCCGTTCACTCATAAACTGCTCCATAAATTCCCGGACACCATCGGAAGAAGTTTCCCGGTATCTGATTTTCAGCCAATTCACCGCCCCCCGGTAGCGGGCTTGATAAGTCCTGGGAGCCACTTTGCGGTTGGGAGCATAGGTAACGGTATAAGTGCCGTCGGTTCCGTTGAGGAGAATATCCCGCTCTTGCTCGCTCAGATGGCCTACAGGCTTGTTGAGGTCGATGCCCTTGGCGGCAGCTACCTCCCTGAGGAGATTCATATAATATGAATCTGCGGCATTGCTCCAGAGGGCAATGCCCCCCTGGCTGATGCTCTTTTCCGGGTCGGGCATGATCAAATCCGGGTCGGGCTGACGGTGATAGCCGAGGCCGGTGCATTCGGGACAGGCCCCGTAGGGATTATTGAAAGAAAACACCCGGGGGGAAATCTCCTCAAAGCTGAAACCGCATTCATGGCAGGCAAAGTTCTGGCTGAAGACAATATCCTTGTCTTCAGCGGCAAGATTAATAAACACCATGCCCCCTGACAATTTAAGGGCAGTTTCCAGGGAGTCGGCAAGACGCTGGGCAATTGTCTCCCTCACCACCAGGCGGTCGATGACCACCTCAATGGTATGCTTTTTATTCTTCTCCAGCTCAATTTCTTCTTCCAGCAGACGCACTTCCCCGTCCACCCGCACCCGCACATAGCCATCCTTGGCCAGGGTTTCCAGGACTTTGGCATGTTCTCCCTTGCGGCCTCGGACCATGGGGGCAAGAATGAGGATTTTGCTGCCCTGGGGCAGCTGGAGGATTGCATCTACCATCTGCTCCACCGTCTGCTGACTGATGGGAATGCCGCAAGCAGGACAATAGGGGCGGCCGATGCGGGCGTAAAGCAAGCGCAGATAGTCATAGATTTCTGTGACCGTTCCCACCGTCGAGCGGGGATTGCGGCTGGTAGTCTTCTGATCGATGGAAATCGCCGGGGACAGGCCTTCAATGGAATCCACATCGGGTTTATCCATCTGACCCAAGAACTGGCGGGCGTAGGCCGACAGGGATTCCACATATCTGCGCTGGCCCTCGGCATAGATGGTGTCAAAGGCCAGGGAAGATTTCCCCGAGCCGCTTAAGCCCGTCATCACCACCAGCTTATCCCGGGGGATGTCCAGGCTGACATTTTTTAAATTGTGAACCCGGGCGCCCCGGACTGATATATATCTTGCCATACTGTCTCATTCCTTGCTCTTTAATTGAATTATTATATCCCGCAAATATGCGGCCTGTTCAAATTCAAGGGCCTTGGCTGCCGCTTGCATTTCTTTCTCCAGGCGCTTGAGCAGACGGGTCTGTTCATCCTTGCTCAGGCCCTTCTTGTCCGCGGTGTACTTGGCCCCTTCTTCCGCCGCCTTGGTGGCCTCAATTATCGAGCGGATTCCCTTTTTGATGGTCTGGGGCACGATGCCGTGGATCTCATTATATTCCATCTGGAGCTGGCGGCGGCGCAGGGTGACTTCCACCGCCCGCTGCATGGAGTCTGTTACCTGGTCGGCATACATGACCACCCGGCCGTTGACATTGCGGGCGGCCCGGCCCATGGTTTGAATGAGGGCCCGATCGGAACGGAGAAAGCCTTCTTTATCTGCGTCCAGGATGGCCACCAGAGATACCTCGGGCAGGTCCAGGCCTTCCCGCAACAGGTTGATGCCCACCAGAACATCAAATTCCCCCTGGCGCAAATCCCGGATTATTGCCATACGCTCCAAAGTGTCGATGTCTGAATGGAGGTAACGCACCTTGATGCCGGCCTCCCGCAGATAGTCGGTAAGGTCCTCGGCCATGCGCTTGGTCAGGGTGGTGACCAGCACCCGTTCTCCAATCTTCACCCGCTGGCGGATTTCCTCCATAAGGTCGTCTACTTGACCGGTTACCGGTTTGATAACTATCTTGGGGTCCACCAAGCCGGTGGGACGTATGATCTGCTCGGCCACCCGAGTGCTGTGCTCCTCTTCATAGGGACCGGGGGTGGCGCTGACATATATGGCCTGGGGCACCAGGCTTTCAAATTCCGCAAAGACCAGGGGCCGGTTGTCCAAGGCCGAGGGCAAGCGGAAGCCGTGCTCCACCAGCACCGTCTTGCGGGAACGGTCGCCATTATACATTCCCCGGACCTGGGGCAGAGTGACATGGGATTCATCCACCACCAGGAGAAAGTCTTTAGGAAAGTAGTCAATGAGGGTGGCGGGCCTGCTGCCGGCAGGGCGGCCGGCCAGGTGGCGGGAATAGTTTTCAATGCCCTGGCAGAAGCCCATTTCCTGCATCATTTCCAGATCATAGCGGGTCCGCTGCTCCAGGCGCTGAGCCTCCAGGAGTTTGTTCTCCCGCTTAAACCGGGCCAGCTGTTCCTCCAGTTCGGCCTCAATGCCCTGGACAGCTTTCTCCATCAGTTCTTTGGAAGTGACAAAGTGAGAAGCGGGAAAAATCGCCGCATGACTGCGGTCTCCCAGGATCTCGCCGGTGAGGCAATCGATTTCGGTAATCCGCTCCACCTCATCCCCGAAGAACTCCACCCGGATGGCCCGGTCGCTGGTGCCGGCAGGAAACACCTCCAGCACATCTCCACGCACCCGAAAGGTGCTGCGGTGAAAGTCCACATCGTTGCGGGCATACTGCATCTCTACCAGGCGGCGCAACACCTTGTCCCTGGGATGCTCGCTGCCCACCCGCAGGGAAAGCACATGCTTGCGGTACTCTTCCGGAGAGCCCAGGCCGTAGATACAGGAGACGCTGGCCACAATGATGACATCCCTGCGCTCAAAGAGAGCACTGGTGGCTGAGTGGCGCAGCTTGTCGATTTCCTCATTGATGGCAGCGTCCTTTTCAATATAGGTGTCGGTATGGGGAATGTAGGCTTCAGGCTGGTAATAATCATAGTAACTGACGAAATATTCCACCGCATTCTCCGGGAAGAATTCTTTGAATTCGCTGCAGAGCTGGGCCGCCAGGGTCTTGTTATGGGCAATGACCAAGGTGGGCCGCTGCACCTGGGCGATGACATTGGCAATGGTAAAGGTCTTGCCGGAGCCGGTAACGCCAAGCAGGGTCTGATGGCGCAGATTTTCATTTAACCCCTGCACCAGCTCCTCAATTGCCTGGGGCTGATCCCCCCGGGGCTGATAGTCGGAAACCAGTTTAAATTTGCTTTCCATACCTTCACCTCTTTCTGCTGCGAACAGGTGTTTCTATTTTACCACAAAGAAATTAACGTGTATACTCCCCAGAAGCTGTGATATTCCGGCCAGTCCGGGGGCAATGTACATATTTCAATCGGTATCCAAGGATTGACAATGTGGTCTCAATTTGGTACTATATTTGTACCGAGGTGATAGTGATGAACAGCAAAGAAGATATCCGGCCCATTTCCTACATTAAGGCAAATGCTGCGGAAATTTTGGCACAGGTTAACGAAACCCGCAGACCTGTCTATGTCACCCAAAATGGGGAGACCAAAGCTGTGCTGCTGGACACTGAGTCCTACGAGAAGATGAAAAAGGCTATCGGTCTGTTAAAACTGCTGGCTCAAGGGGAACAGGATATTAGCCAAAAGCAAGTTATGTCCCAGGAAGACTTCTTTGCCGCCATGGACCGCAGCTTTGATGTTAATCATGACTGAAAAGCATTTCCAGGTATTATGGACTGAAACAGCACAGCAGGACCTGAAGCAAATTCTTCAATACTTTGCAGCTAAAAAAGCTCAGGCAAAAAAGGCATATTCCGTGATCAAAGAGAAGGCTAAAAGCCTTTGGGCCATGCCCTTCCGGGGAAGAATTGTTCCCGAGTTATACAGTCTGGGCATTACCACCTACCGGGAGTTAATTTGCCCGCCCTGGAGAATAATTTATAAGATTGATGCAGACAGGATTTGGGTGTTGGCAGTAATTGACGGGAGAAGGAATATGGAAGATATTCTGCTTGAGAGGTTTTTGGCTGAATAGGATTATAGCATAAAACAGTCTGATGCTCATGCACCAGACTGTTTCTTTTTCAACTTATCCCACAGCCGCTGCAAAAAGCCCTGCCCAGCCATTTTCAAGTAAGGGCCTCCGTCACTGGCATCGGGAACAGGGATAAGGCCCAACTTGCCCTGACTTTGATGGATTCGGACCGTCTTTGTCACTCCCTCGGGGGAGACTGCTTCTATTTCCGCCAAGCCGGGAAAGACGTTAAGAGCCCCGGCCAGTTCCCGGCGACTGTTGATCTCAACACCGTTGACCCTGAGGAGGGTCCAGCCGCTGCCCAGTCCCTGGAGGGCAGCAGGAGACCCCGGCAGCGCTGCCAGGAGTTTCACTCCTCTTTGTGGCTGGCTCAACCGGGGAGGAGAGCTCCATTCCCGGCGGTTGCCTGCCTGGATGAGGTATTCGTGACCCAGAGGGGCGAAGATAACCGGCAGGATCTGGAGAAAAGGCAGGCGTCCGGAGAGCAGGCTCAGGAGCAGCAGCCCTATACTGTAGACAGCCAGACGGCCGGCAGAAATCCGGCTCTTTTCTCTGGGGGTGGTGGAAACGGCAATATCTGAGTAACCCAGGGCGGCGACAATGGGAAAAAGGACATAACTCAGCATTAGGCCTGGATTCGGCTGCAGCCGGGGCTGCAGCAGCGGCCACCAAGCGGGCATGGGCACGCCGCCGCCAATTGGCTCGGCAGCGCTGACCAGTTCCACCAGCAAAGCGGTAATCGGCAGGGGCCAGAAGCGCTGGAGCATAAAGCCCCCCACCACCTTGCCCCGGGGGTTCTGAAGGATGACGGGGCTGGCGTTGATATGGCCGCTGATGTAGATGAGAAAACTCTCAGTCAGGTGCAAAGCGCCCACCAGGGCCATGAGGGCAGGCAGGTCCACAGCCATGAGAGAAGCAAAAAAACCAATGCTGCCAAGGCCGGGGAAAAGCAGGTTCAGCCCCCGGAGCAGCAAGGAAACCACCCCTACTACGCCGCCGCCATAGGCGAAACACATAAAGCGGGGGTTGATGAGCATGAGCACCAGCACCACCGGCCAGACAAAGATCAGCCCCAGCTCTTCCGACAGGGGCAGCCCCAGGAAGACCATGAGAAAGCTGGCCAGAATGCCGCCGGCAAGGCCGAAACCCATGGATATCAGGAGTTGGCGCCAAGGTTGGGAAAAAGGAGCACCATAAAGATGCTCCTCCAGTTTGGCCTGACGGCGGAACTGACGAAAGACGATAGAAAGAACAATTGCCAGCATGAAGGGATAGTAAAGGAGACCAGGATATTGAACCCAGCCAAAAAACGCTTGACCCAGAACACGAAAAATCAGCTTGACAAGATCAGCCAAGGGCAGCATGTTAATTCCCCTTAACCAGCTGACCCAGGACCTCCATGGCTTTGCTCAGCTGGATGTCGCTGTCCCGGGTGTGCTTTTCCCAGCGCTGGTTGAAGACATCAGTGGTTTCCCTGTCCAGTTTTCCCGAGGGGCCCAGACCGTTAGCCCGCTGGAAAGCAGCGACAGCATCGGCGGTTGCCTGATCGTAGATACCCGTGGCCTGAGCCTTGAGATAGTCCATGGCCGCAAGCATGGCCTGCAATTGATAGATGTGGAGAGCTTCGCTGCCCAGTTCCTGGGTGCCAATAAAGCGCAAGGCAGGCATGCGGTTGACCATATCCATCTGCACTGGGTAATCGGGGGTGACGCCGTTACCCTGGATTTCCTTGCCCTTGGGCGTAAAGAACTTATTGGTGGTGAGCTTGACATAGGAGCCGTCCTTCAGCTCATAGGAGCTCTGGACCGTGCCTTTGCCATAGCTGGTAGCGCCGATTACAGGCACATCGTTATCTTGAAGGGCGCCGGCGATAATTTCTGACGCGCTGGCGCTGTTTTCATTGACAAGGACGACCATGGGAAAACCCCTGTCCCGCAGGCTGGAGCTGTATTCGCTGGTCCGCTTGCCAGTGCGGTCTTCAGTGTATACAATCAGGCCCTTGGGCACTACCTGACGGCCAATTTCAGCAGCCACATCCAAATAGCCCCCGGGATTGTCCCGCAGGTCGAGGACGAGCCCTTTCATGCCCTGCTTTTTTAAATCCCGGATGCCCTTGGCAAATTCGCTGCCGGAAGCATCAGCGAACTGAGAAAGGGAAAGATAGGCGATGCCGCCGGGGAGCATCTCTGTTTCCACAGTGCTGCGCTCAATGGTTGCCCGCTCCAGAGTTACCTGAAAGATGCTGGGCAATCCTTCCCGGATAATGCCCAGGGTGACTTCGGTGCCGGCTTCTCCCCTGATGTCCTTGACGGCCTCAGTCAGGGGCAAGCCTTCGATATTGACGCCATTGACTTCGATAATTTGGTCTCCGGGCAACAGCCCTGCTTCCTGAGCCGGCGAACCAGCGAAGGGAACAATGATGGTCACCCGGTTATTTTCCTGGGTTACCTCCACGCCGATGCCTTGATAATCGTCGCCAAGCTGGATTTGCATTTCCTGCAGATCTTCGATGGACAAGTATTCGCTGTAGGGGTCATCAAGGCTGTCCACCAGGCCGTAAAGGGCACCCTCGAGAATTTTATCCCGATCCGTCTCCCGCAGATAATACTGCTCAATGGCAAAGAGAGCCTCGTCCAATTTGCCCCATTCCCCTGAACGCCACTGGGACTGTTCGCTGGCCATGCCCCGGCTGTAGCCGATGACATAGCCCAGGCTGCTGCCTGCGGCCACAATCCCGATTACCAGAATTATGCCTAAAATCCTCAATACACGTTTATTCACTGGTCCACATCCTTCCTGAACATGAAAGGGCCATCCCATCAGAGATGGCCAGTACAAGACATCATCTAAAGTATATTCAAAACGCCTTTATCTATTACTTGTATTCAAATTCAACGGGGTTTTTCTTTTCACCCATGACCCAGAGTTCAAAATGCAAGTGGTTGCCTGTGCTGGAACCGGTGGTCCCAACCACACCGATCTGCTGCCCTATGGTCACTACTTGTCCTTTTTTCACCGTTGTGTAACGCATGTGGGCATAGAGAGTCTGATAGCCACCGCCGTGGCTGATGAGGACATAAATGCCGTAGCCGCCGCCATCGTAACTGCGGACAAAGTCCACAGTGCCGCTGGCTGCTGCTACTATTGGCTTGCCGCCAATGCTCTCGCCCCGACGGTTGTAGCGGGCTATGTCAATGCCGGGATGGAATTGCCACACTTTTCGGATGGGGTGAATCCTCCAGCCGTAGGAACTGGTTATGTTATAAGGCACCCGGTCAAAGCCCAGGACTGGCCAGGTAAGGAAGGAGGGCGGATTGCCGGCACGGACTCGTTCTAATTCCAGCAGCCGCTTGATTTCTGCTTCAATCTGCTTCTGGTCCTCTTCCATAGAGGCAATGCCCTTATTCTGCTTGGCAAGCTCAGCCTGGACTTCTTCCTTTAGTTCTTCATAGCGGAGGGTTTTCGCATTGAGCTGGGACTTGTCTTCTTCGGCCTTGGCCCGGGCGGCATCCAGCTCGGCATGGCGCTGGATCTGAAGGCTCAATTCCTCGGCCAATAGTTCCTTGTCGGCCTCCAGGCTGGCTTTGGTTGCCTCAATCTCTGCTACCAGTTCGGTATCGCTTTCGATGAGCAGGCGGATAAAGCCAAAACGGGAAAGGAAGTCGGAGAAACTGGAAGCGGAAAAGAGAACCTCCAGATAGCTGACGCTGCCGTTTTTATACATGGCGCACAGGCGCTGCTCCAAATATTCAGTCTGAATCGCCAGGTACTCTTCTGTCTCGGCAATGGAAGCCTCAACCTCAGCAATCAGCTTTTCTTGTTCGGCAATCTTCTCTTCCATTGCGAGGATCTTGTCCTCCAAATCTTTAAGCTCCTCCTCGGCCTTGTACATTTCCCGGTCGAGATCATCGAGAAGGTCCCGCAGCCGATCCAGCTCAGATTTTGTCTGCTTGCGATTTTCTTTCATTTCTTCGAGCTGTTCGTTAATAGATTCCAGATCATCGTAATAGTCGTCAATATCTGCATGCGCGGGCAGCACAAGCCCCAGGGCCATAACCATCACTAGAATAAAGACCAGGGCTTTGTGCCTGATTTTAATGCCCAAATCTCTCCACCTCCCAAATTATACCTTAAGAAACCTGCGCACTGAAATACCGCTGCCAACAGCGCCGATGCCGGCGCCCATGAAAAATAAAAATCTAAGCAGTTCCCTTCCTGCCACTTCGGGAACTACCATTTTCACCGAAAGGAAGTTTTGGTACATCCAGGCGCTAGCCCGGAAATAGAGAAAACCATACCCGAAGAATAAGAGCAAATAGGTAATTAATGCTCCCAACAACCCCAAGAAAATTCCTTCCAGGATAAAGGGCCAGCGAATAAACCAGTCAGTGGCGCCGACGAATTTCATGATGTTGATCTGGCTGCGCCTGGAATAGACTGTCAGTTTAATGGTATTGGCAATGAGGAAGAGCGACACTATGCCCAAAAAAGCAATTACTATATAGCCAAAGACTTGAATGCCCCGGCTAAAGGCAAAGAGCTGCTCAACTATTTGCTGGCCGTAGTCAACAGAATCCACTCCCGCCAGGCGGGCGACTTTATCGGAGAGAACTGCCGCCTGTTCAGGATCCTGGGGCCGGATTTCAAAACTGGCCGGCAGGGGGTTGCGTTCCAAACCGTCAGTAATGCCAGCCTGATTGCCCAAGCGCTCCCGCAGCCGTTCCAGGGCTTCCTCTTTAGAAACAAAGGTCACCCGCTGCACGCCTTTTAGCTCCACCAGCTCTGCCCGCAGTCGGCTGAGGGCATCAACAGAATCGGCGCCATCTTCCAGGTAGGCGACAATCTCCACCTGCCCTTTGATTTCTTCAGTAATGGCCTGGATGTTGAGGTTGATGAGAGTAAAAGAACCCAGAATTAGCAGCGTGAGGACGACGACAATGACCGAAGCCAGGCTCATCAGACGGTTACGCCAAATGCCAGTGGCTGCTTCCTTGAAATAATAGACTGAGTTTCTAAGCTTCATGGCGGTATACCCCTTTGCTGTCATCCCGTACAAGTCGTCCGTCCTGAAGTTCCAAAACTCGGCGGCCCATTCGGTCCACTACTTCCTTATCATGAGTGGCGATGAACACCGTGGTCCCCAGGAGATTGATTTGGCTGAGCAAGGTCATTATCTGCCAGGATGTGTCAGGGTCAAGATTGCCAGTGGGCTCATCACAGACCAAAAGAGGGGGATTATTGACAAGGGCTCTGGCCATAGCCACCCGCTGCTGTTCTCCGCCAGATAATTGATGGGGATAACGCGCTCCCTTGTCACCAAGGCCGACTAAATTCAGCACCCTTGGCACTTGGCGCTTAATTTCCTTGGGATTGGCCTCAATAACTTCCAAGGCAAAGGCCACATTCTCAGCGGCGGTTTTTTCCGGCAACAGACGAAAATCCTGATAGACGACACCGATTTGCCGTCGCAGGTAAGGAACCTCCCGGCGCCGGAGGCGATTGAGATTGCGGGCGAGAACTGCCACCTGGCCAGACCCGGCAACAGTTTCCCGAAAAATCAATTTTAATACCGAAGATTTTCCAGCACCGCTAACGCCGACGAGAAAGACAAACTCGCCTTTGTCGACATGGAAACTGATATCAGATAACGCGCTGGTACCTTTTTGATACGAATAATTTACATTGCTAAACGAAATCAAGTGGTTCAACCCCTTTGCAAGTACTCAGCATTAATACATTCGACAAGAATACAGTCATTCCTGCTTTATTCCTGTTATGTAGACATAAAACCTTATATTATATTATAAAATTAAAGCGGCAGTGGGGACAAGCCCTATTTGCCGCTTTTTCCAACCAATTTATGCCTTGGGACCCTTAAGGGTAACCTCGCCGCTGCGCAAAAAATGTCGAACTCCGCTGTCATCCTCTACAATCAGCTGGCCTTCCGGCCCCACATCCAGGGCTTGGCCGCAGATTGCCTCTCTGCCCCGGGCAGCTGTTACCGGTTTCCCCAGGACAATATCCAGTTTCCGCCACTGGGACAGGACCTGCTCAGACCTGCCCTGGTCCCATAAATTCAGGCCGCTGTTAACTGCAGCGGCCAGCAAGGCCAGCAACCGGTCCCGGCGCCACTCCTTGCCTGTACAAATTAAAAGGGATCTGGCATTGAGTTCCGGGGGAAAGGAACGCTGATTTACATTGAGGCCGATGCCGGCCACTAATTTGTCACCGCTGGCCTCCAAGAGAATCCCCCCTAATTTGCCCCCTGAAGCCAGCAGATCATTGGGCCATTTCAGGCCTATTTCCGGCAGAAAAGGAATCAGAGCCTGCCCCAAAGCAACCCCCGCCGCCAGGGAAAACCCACCCCAATTTTGGCGGGGCAGCGAAGGGTAGAAAACCAGGCTGAAATACAAGTTAAGGCCTGGGGGTGACTGCCATACCCGTCCTAATCGGCCCCGTCCCCGGTCCTGGCTGTCGGCGGCAATAACCGTCCCCTGAGGCCAGGCTTCTTCCAGGGACAAGACATTAGTAGAACCCAGTCGGGGGAACCAATGGAGCCTCAGACCCGGGGGCATTAATCGCTCTGCTTTCCCCATGCATTCCCGGCCCGTAAAGAAATGATTGCTGTCCATGAAATTCCCCCATCAGTGTTCATCGACGTTCCTCAGGAACGACAAGATTTAGTTCAGGATTTAGATTTAAACCCGGTCCGCCTGGTCTTTGGTTTTCTGCCAAGCTTGATCCATATGCCTCGCCTGGGCTGCTTGCGCACCGGCAAATGATATTTCATACATTCCCCTCCCTGCATTTTGCTACTATACATTATTCCAGGGAATGAGCAGGGGCAACCCGGCAAAAGCCCAACACCGAACCCGCCCAGGGGCTTTCTCCATTATACCTGAGGCAGGGGCAAAAAAAAAGCGCGGAAACCGCGCTTAGAGTATTCTTAAAATGCGGCAGCAAAGGGCAATCCCCAAGTGTATCACTCTGCCAGTCGGGTATCCAGACCGGTCAGGTGGTCGTTGAGGTTCTGCCGCTCCAGCTTCGGATCTTGCACCCGCTGGATGCTGAGGGCCAGAGTCTCCTTGCTGATATAATCGGCGAAGGCCTCAACCGCGCTGGCCACTTCCTCATCCCCGTCATAGACAATGTGAATCTTGTCGGCGACCTGGTAGTCCTTGCGCTTGCGCAGTTGCTGCACCTTGGAGACAAATTCCCGGGCAAAGCCTTCAGCGATAAGTTCCTGGGTCAGGGTGGTGTCCAGGATGACAAAGAGGTTGTTTTCCATGGCCACTGTAAAGCCCTCTTTGGCGACAATGGTGATCTCCACCAGGTCCCGGGTAAGGAGGGTCTCTTCGCCTTTAAGGGTAAGGGTTATTTCTTCTCCTCCTTCAAGTTGGGCGGCAGCTTTGGCGGCATCCAGCCCGGCCAGGGCGCCGCTGAATTCCTTGATCTTGGGGCCCAGAGCAGGACCGGCTGCGGGGAAGTTGGGCTTGAGCCTGTATTCCATAAATCGGCTGAGGTCTGCGGCAAATTCCACCTGTTTGACATTGAGCTCCTCTGCAATCAGGGGCACAAGGCCAGTGAGGAGTTTTTTATTTTCCCCCGCCACCAGAATCTTGTTCAGGGGCTGGCGGACCTTTATCTTCACCTGTTCCCGGGCGGAGCGGCCCAGGCCTACCAGACTGCGGGCCAAGTCCATGCGCTCTTCTACGTTGGCGTCAATGAGCCGGGCTTGAGGCTGGGGATAGTCGGTCAGGTGCACAGAGAGGGGGTCATTGGTGAGATTGCGGTAGAGTTCTTCGGCTGTAAAAGGCGCATAAGGGGCAATGAGCTTAGCTATTCCCACCAGCACTTCGTAGGTGGTGTTGTAGACTGCCCGCTTGTCATCATCCAGTTCTGAAGCCCAGAACCGGCGCCGGGCCCTGCGGATATACCAGTTGGACAGGTCTTCCACCACAAAGTCCTGAATATGGCGAACGGCCCGGGTCAGGTCATAGGCATCCATATCTTCCTTGACTGTCCTAACGAGATTGTTGTATTTGGAGATTATCCAGCGGTCCAGTTCGGGCCGCTTATTCTCAGGGACAAAGAATTCCCTGGGATCCAGTTCATCGGTATTGGCATAGAGGGCAAAAAAAGTATAGACATTGCGCAGGGTGCCGAAGAACCTGCTCAGCACTTCGCTGACTCCGTCCGCATCAAAGCGGGTTGGGATCCAGGCTGGGGATACATAGAGCAGGTACCAGCGGACGGCGTCGGCGCCATACTTTTCAAAGAGCTCAAAGGGGTCGGCGGTATTGCCCTTGGATTTGGACATCTTTTTCCCTTCCTTATCCAGGACGAGATCGTTAACCAGCACCCGCTTGTAGGGCGCCACCCCCTTGATAAAGGTGGAGATGGCAAGCAGCGAGTAAAACCAGCCCCGAGTCTGGTCGATGGCTTCGCAGATAAAGTCGGCGGGGAACTGGCTAGCAAAAAGCTCCTGGTTTTCAAAGGGATAGTGGTATTGGGCAAAAGGCATAGAGCCCGAGTCAAACCAGCAGTCAATGACCTCGGTGACCCGGGTCATCCGGCCCTGGCATTGGGGACATCTGAGATGCACCTCATCAATATAGGGCCGGTGCAGATCCAGGGAATCATCCACAGCTTCGATGGCCTTTTCCTTCAGTTCCGCCCGGGACCCCACGGATTCGGTATGGCCGCACTGGCAGCGCCAGATATTCAGGGGGGTGCCCCAGTAGCGGGTGCGGGAAAGAGCCCAGTCGTTGAGGTTTTCCAGCCAGTTGCCAAAGCGCTTCTCCCCGACAAAAGGCGGATACCATTCTACAGTGTCGTTGTTTTCGATTAATTTGTCCCGGAGGCGGGTCATCTCGATATACCAGCCGGGCTTGGCGTAGTAAAGCAGCGGAGTTGAGCACCGCCAGCAGTGGGGGTAATTGTGTTCCATTTTCTGCTTGGCAAAGAGCTTGCCCTGAGCATAGAGCCACTTGATGATTTCCACATCGGCATCCATAACAAAGGTGCCGGCCCAGGGGGTTTCAATGTATTTGCCGGTTTCGTCCACGGGATTGAGGACCGGCAGGCCGTATTTCTGGCCCACATTGTAGTCATCCTCGCCAAAGGCAGGGGCAATGTGGACAATGCCGGTGCCGTCTGCAGTAGTGACATAATCGGCGTTGGTGACATAAAAGGCCTTTTTGTCGGCAGTGAGGAAGGGCATGAGCTGATGGTATTCAATGCCTTCCAGCTCTTTACCCAATACTTCTTCCACAACCCGGAAATCCTCGCCCAGGACTGCTTTTGCCAGTTCTTTGGCGAGCCAGTAGAGTTTGCCTTCCTTTTCCACCTTGACATAAACCACCTCCGGATGAACAGCCAGGGCAACGTTGGCCGCCAGGGTCCAGGGGGTGGTGGTCCAGACCAGGAAGTATTCCTCGGTGTCCTTGCGCTGGAAAGTCACCACCACGGTGTTGGATTTAATTTGCTGATAGCCCTGGGCCACCTCATGGGAGGCGAGGCCGGTGCCGCAACGGGGGCAATAGGGCAGAATTTTATGGCCCTCATACATGTAGCCCTGCTTAAAGAACTGGTCCAGCAGCCACCACACCGACTCGACATAGTCGTTATCCAAGGTGATATACGGGTTTTCCAGATCCAGCAGGTAGCCCATTTTTCTGGTCATATCCCGCCAGGCCTTCTCATAGGTAAAGACCGAGGCCCGGCATTTCTCGTTAAATTTGGCGATTCCGTAGCTTTCGATATCCTGCTTGCTGCTGAGTTTGAGCTGTTTTTCCACCTCAATTTCCACGGGCAGGCCGTGGGTGTCCCAGCCGGCCTTGCGCTTGACCTGGTAGCCCTCCATAGTCTTAAACCGGCAGACAGAGTCTTTGAGGGTGCGGGAAATGACATGGTGAATCCCCGGCCGGCCGTTGGCCGTGGGGGGGCCTTCATAAAAGACAAAAGGCTTGTCATCGGGCCTGCTGATCACGCTTTTAGCCAGGAGGTCAATGCTGTCCCAGTGACTGGCTATGGCCTCTTCCCGCTGGGGAACCGGCGCTTTGGACAGTTGCATAAATTTTTTCACTTACAATCACCTTCTCTTCCAGGAATAATTCTGGGCCAAATAAAAAGCCCTGAGTTATTACTCAGGGACGACTGTGGCGCGGTACCACCCTGCTTACAGGCAAGAAAATGCCTGTCGCTCAAGAGCATTTAACGCCTGCCTGCGGACTGTCCTACTGTAAGTTCGGGCAGCCGGCTCCAGGGTGATCTTCACTCTGGGGGCATTCGCGGCCTTCCACCAATTAGCCGCGTCTCTGTCAATGCCGGTCCAGGGTTACTGCCCCCATCTTTGCCTTTACTGTTATTGCCTTCTATTTTACGCATTCTCAGTGGCAAAAGTCAAGTATTAATCGGCAGAGAAGGCAGTATCCACTATTTCCATGGGTGAAAGATACAGAACGCAGAGCTGCTCCGAGTCATATTCTAGTAGCGAAGGGTGGTGAACTTATATGGGAATGCCGAATGTTCCTGACATTAAACCGGATATTGACATCGACAAAGAAGATGTCATCAACCTGCTCTTGATTTCTGTGGCTCTGGAAGAGTTAGGCCTGGCCCAAATAATCAATGTTGAAGGAGAAAAGGCCCAGTTTGCCCTAAAAGCCCATTGCACGAACCTGGATGACCTGCTGACAATCAATGACAAGATTGACAGGATCCTCAAGGATGTCATCAAAAAAGAGATTTTGCTTCAGTTCAAGTTAGACCATATTATGGACCTGATTGATAAGGATAAGTGCAAGAAAAAGAACCGCTACGAATAATGCCGATTGCCCGCCTAAATCCGGCAGGCATATTTTGTATTGAGTTGTTGTCAATATACATACATATACATTGCCAGTATGTATGGGGAGGGAAAATCGATGACCAAAGAAAACGACGGGCCAGGGGACAATATCCGCATAGGCCGGAGGATGATTGAGGCCGCACTGAAGATGGAAGACAATCTGGCAGAGCTGCTCGCTGTTCAGATAATGCATATAAAGCAACTTGCCGCCAAAGATTTAAATCAAGAGATTGTCAATGCCAACAACTTGCTCCGCAATATTATCTTTTCTTTAATGCTTACCGAAGAAAGAATTGCCAGAGGCCTGGAGTTATGCGGAATCAAGACAAATATCAACTACAGCAAGCCCAGCTGGCTGGCCACCCATAGGCAAGAAGAACCGGACTAGCCGGTTTTTTTATTGCCTACGGATGATTGCCCCTTAAGACAGCCAGCATCTGGCTGCGAAGCCTTACTGCCGCCGCCATCTCACGATCAGCCCGCAGTCGCGCAGCTTCGGTATTGAAAGAGTTCCTGATTCCCTGGTGCAACTCTTTCCAATCTTCTTCGTCGACTAAGAAAGATGCCAAGTCGATGCGCTCATTCCCTCCGGATAAGATTTTCCCCAAGTAATGGAGCATGCCGGCACCGCTGACTTTGCTTAGTTTATCTGCGTCCCAGACGATGGCCGACAAGGGTTCATGGATAATATAATCTTTGATCAATCCAGCATGGGCAGCAATTGCTTGTTGTACCTGAAGGACCAGTCCTGGAGGAAAACCTATGGAATCTAGGAAAATTGCCGCTTCTTCTCCCCCCGCTGAGGCATGCTTTTCCCCCCGCAGGCGGTTGTCCTCCGGGGAAAGAGAAGGGTCCCAACACTTGGCGATGTCATGGAGCCAAGTAGCAATCTTAGCCAGGGCGGGGTCTACCCCCAGCTCCGCTGCCAGATCGCCGGCAATCCCCACGGCGGTAAGGGTATGTTCCAGCCGGTAGTCAAAGGCAAGGGGCCGGTTCAGCAGTTTTTCCTGAAGTTTCAAATGTTCTCGGCAGCGCCGGCGCATATATTCCTCAACCTGGGTTTCGTAAAACTCCATTGCCACAGTCCTCCTATCTTGAGAGCAAAAATGCTATTATTATACTAACATACCCCCGGCGAAAATAGCGCCACTTTTCAGATGTAAAAAGGGAAAGGAATTTCGGAGGTGTAACTTATGAACCTTGGCGACAGAGCCTGGCAGCTGATGCTGGACCTGACCAAATTTCACAGTATCAGCCAGAGTCCCGGGGAAAGTCGGATTGCCCGGGAGATTCATAGCCGCCTGGCGAATTTGCCTTATTTTCAGCTCTATCCCTCCCAACTGCGCCTGCAGCCCATTGCCGCCCCTAACAACCCGGCGGTGGTAGCAGCCCTGGTCCGGGGCAAGGGGCGGACTGGGATAATCTTGTTAAATCATCATGATGTAGTAGATATTGAGGACTACGGAATCTATAAGGAGCTGGCCTTTGCTCCCTTGGAGCTGACCCGCAGCCTGGATCCCGGCATCCTTCCCCCCGCCGCCCGCGGGGATCTCCTGAGGGGGGACTGGGTCTTTGGCCGGGGCACCATGGACATGTTGTACGGCCTGGCCCTGCAGCTGGCCCTGACGGAAGCCAAGGCCGCTAGCGGGGATTTTGCCGGCAATATCCTCTTTGTCTCTGTTCCCGACGAAGAGAACAATTCTCTGGGCATGCGCCATGCCATCGGCGTAATCCGGGAGTTTCAGCAGGTATATGGACTGGATTTTGCCGCTGCCGTCAACTGCGAACCCCACGGCTACGATGGCGAAGACCATGTCATCCAGACCGGCAGCGATGGCAAGCTGCTACCCCTTATCTGCTGCTTTGGCCGGGAGACCCATGCCGGCGCCCTCTATGACGGTCTCAATCCCTACCTGCTGCTGGCAGAGGTCATTCGGATGCTGGAACTGAACCCAGGCTTCAGCGACGCCTGCGCCGGCGAGTATACCTATCCTCCCACCGTCCTCAGGGGGGGAGACTTGAAAAAAGGATATAATGTCTCCACTCCCCCGGCTGCCTGGGCCTGCTTTAATATCTTTACCCTGGCGGCCTCTCCCCGGGAAATCATGGCTAAGCTTGTGCGCCTGTGCCAGCAGGCGGTGGCAAATGGGGTTGCCAGTTTCCACCGGTCGGCCGCGGCCTGGCAATCCATCAGCGGCACGAACCTTACTTTGCCGGAGATCCAGCCCCAGGTGCTGACCTTCAGCGATCTCTGGCAGCAATGCCTTAGGGCACATGGGGAATCCTTTGTCAGGGAAATAGACAGCTTTGCCGCCCAGCTGGTAAAAAAAGAGCCCGACTTGCAGCGCCTTACCCTGGAGCTAATCCAGCGGGTGCACCGGTATTCACCCGATGACAGCCCAAAAATCGTCATTGCCCTGGCCCCGCCCTTCTACCCCCCTGTGCGCAACCGCCGCCAGACAGAAAAGGAGCTTCGGGTGATGGCTGCTGTTAAGAATCTGCAGAATTTCGCCAGGGAAGAAGGCGTGGATTTAGGCCATAAGGAATATCACCGGGGGATATCAGACCTCAGCTACTGCCTGCTTCAGGATGCAGGGGAAGTGGTGGATACCTTAAAGGCTAACTGCCCCCTCTGGGACCGGGGCTACCACCTGCCCCTGGAAGACCTGGCAGCCCTTGATGCCCCTGCCGTCAATCTTGGCCCCTGGGGCCGGGATTTGCACAAATTCACCGAGCGCATCCACGCCCCCTTTGCCAAGGAGATGCTCCCCCAGCTGCTGACAGCCCTGGTGGAAAATCTCTTAACTCAAAATAAATAACCGGCGGTGCCGGTTATTTGTTTATCTGCTGGTTCAGCCAAGCTGCCAAATCTGCCAGAGCCCGCTGGCGGTCGGCCTGAAGTTCATTGTAGACTTCGTGTTTATACCCCTGGTAGATTTTTAGGGTCTTATCTTTGTTCTGGAGGCTGTCAAACAGTTCCTGCTGGCCGGCAAAGGATTCGTCTTCGCTGCCGCACTGGATAAGAACCGGCAGGTCCAGTCCCGCAATTGCCTTTGCCCCGGTGGTCAGGGCGGCATTCATTCCCTGGGCCAGGCGGAAGCTGATCTTGCTGTGGACCAGCTCGTCGGCCTTATAGGCCGCCACCACTTCCGGGTCCCTGCTGATAAATTCCGGCGGCAGGGGGAATTTGATTCTGGCCCGGGGCGCCATGCGGCTGAGGAAAGCAGTGATTCCCTGCAGGACCTTGCCCCCCGAAATTGGCGAAGCCGCGCCGGTGCCGGAGAGGATATAGCCTTTGAGACCCTCACTGTATTCCGTCACATAGTTCATGGCGATGATGCTGCCCATGGAGTGGCCCAGGACAAAGACAGGCAGATTCCCAGCAGCCGGGAGAACCACTTGGGTAAAGAAACTGTGCACATCAATTACATAGTCATGGAAAGAGTCCACATGCCCCTGGAGGCCTTGGCTGCGGCCATGGCCCTGATGGTCCAGGGCATAGATGCCAATGCCCTCGGGCACCAAAGATTCCACCACATTGCCATAGCGGCCGCTATGCTCGCCAAAGCCGTGAATGAGAAGGACAACTGCTCTAAGGGATTCTGGCAGCCAAGCCTGCCAGAACAGTTCCAGTCCGCCTAAACCAGTGATTGTTCCATTTTCCTTTTCCATTATCCCACCCCCTAAATAGTTTTACAGCTAGGGAAAACCCTAAACAAGTGGAACAGTAGGTTCCGTCCCCAGTGTCTCAATTCCCAGCTGTTTTAGTTTTTTTGCTGTAGGCGCCCCTTCTTCATTCCAGCCTCGGCAGCGGTAATATCCGCCAAGCATTGCCGCCAGGGGAACGATGGTTTCGGGCCGCTGGGGGTCCTGAGGCTCGGAAACCATGCGTTTGGGCAGTTCATCTTTGCCCCTCAGGCCTTCCCGCAGGTTATAGAGCCGCTCCAGATTGTAGCCCCGTTCCCCCAGCTCCAAGAAACGGCCCAGGTTCATGTTCATGCCCGTGGCCAGGGCCAGAGCCTGGGGATAGGGAATGAGGCTGAGATTAATTGCTGCCAGCCGGGGGCGGCTGTTCAGCAGCTGCACCACTCTGCCGCTTCTGCTCATGATTCGGGAAATCAGCCGCCGCATTCTGCTACCGGGAGCCATGTTGTACAGAGCGTTGGGAAAAACAGCCATAGAAGTAAAGAGACAGACTCCAGAGGCAGAGATTGCCTCCATAAGGTTTTGCATCATCATGGTCAGGGCCGGCTTGGACCGGGGGGACTGGGGGTTGATGCTCATGGGGCCCATCGCTTCCAAAAATATCATGTATCCCCCGTTGAGGTGACAAGCGCCCCGGTTGGAAGTAGCATAGCCTAAGCCCAGTCCCACTGAACGGCGGGGATCATAGGCGGCCATTTCCATGCCTTTGACCTGGGGAGCGAAATCTAAGCCCCCATATTTTTTTGCCAGCCAGGCGCTGCCGTTGGCCAGCTCATCACCATGGCCCCGCCGCAAGGCGATATCTTCAATAATCTGAGGGATGGAATCCAGATCGACAAAATCCACTCCCAGATCGGCCAGTCCCCTTTCTTTCAGCTCCATAGCAAAACCCAGGGTGCCCCCCAGAGAAATGGTATCCAGGCCCAGACGGTCAGCCAGATAGTTCCAGTGGCCAACCCGTTTGAAGCTGGCATTGAGCAAGTTTGGCCCTAACAGTCCTGCTGTTTCATACTCCGGGCCCTTAATCTCCTTTTCCCCCTCCATCTGCTTGCGCCCGCAGCGGATGGGGCAGCCCACACAGCCGGTATTCCGGGTGAGAATGTCTCGGGCATAGCCTTCGCCGGTAAACTCGTGGGCCTGATCAAATTGGGGCTGAGAAAAATTCTTTACCGGGACAAAGCCAGCCTTATAGCCCTTGGCAAGAAAACCCACAGTCCCGTATTTGGGCAGAGCCTTCCCTGTCATGGCATTGGCGCGCAGGGCTGCTGTCCATCTTTTCGTCAATTTGGCCAGGGCCGGTGGGTTTGCTGCTGCTACTTGAGCGGCGCCGAAGGCAATTATAGCTTTTAAATTCTTCGATCCCATTACCGCCCCTGCCCCACAGCGGCCGGCAACCCTTTCCTGAGAAAGGACGCAGGCATAGCGAACGAGATTTTCGCCGGCGGGACCAATCACTATTTTTCCGTATTCCCCGGGCAATTTTGTCTGGACGGCTTCGGTATCTAAACCCCACAAGTGGCCGGCTTGATGAATATGGGCTTTGCCCCCCGTGACTTCGATATACACCGGCTGCCGGGCCCGCCCCCGGATGATGAGGCCGTCAATCCCTGCCCGACGCAGCTTGATGCCAAAGTTCCCCCCGCAATTGGAAGTGCCGATGCCGCCGGTGAGGACATTTTTGGTAGTGATGTTAAACCGGCCGCTAGAGGGAACCCCCGTGGCTGTCAGGGGACCGGTGTTGACGACAATTATATTTTCCGGCGCAAAAGCTTCTGTTCCCGGCCTGGTCTCAGCCAGCATTATCCGGGCCGCCAGAATCTTGCCGCCCACATATTTGCGAAAAATAGCCTCTGATATAGGATAAGGCTTGACAGTACCTGCGCTGAGGTCGATGTCAAGATAACGGGGGAGTCTCATGACTGCACCTCCATCTCAATAGCCCCAACAGGGCAAGACTGCTGACATAAGCGGCAGCCTACGCAGTGTTCCCAGACCGGTTCCGCCCAGGCCCGGGTATCCCCCGGGTGCCGCGGTTGGCTGAGCCTAAGGGCGCCGAAGCGGCAAATATCTATGCACAGACTGCAGGCTGTGCATAGGTCTTTATTAACCAAGGGTTTAACCCGCCGGGAGGGAGCAAGACGCTCTACAGGCCTGCCTTGGGCGTCAATCACACTGCCGGTGGGACAGCTGTAGCCGCAGACCGAACAGTCGACGCACTTCTCCCTGTCAATGACACGGAGCTCTTTTTCTTTGCCGGAAATGGCCAAAGCCGGACAGCTGCGGGCACAGGCCCCGCAGCCGATGCAACTTGCCAAGGTTTCATGAGCCATTCGCTACCCCTCCAGATTGCCAGGCCAACTTAATGGCCCTGTTCTTCTTTATATACTTCGACAAAGGCCATTTTTTCCCTGCGCAAAAACCTCCTTGCCTTTTTCAGACAATTCCTTTACTCTGTACCCAGTAAAGGAGGTATCTCAATGTCACAATCCATCTTGGCGGTGGAAGGTCTGACTAAATATTATGATGGCTATGCCGCCGTAAATGACATCAGCTTTCAGGTGCAAAAAGGTGAAATTCTCGGATTCTTAGGGCCAAACGGCGCCGGCAAGACTACGGCAATCCGGATGATCCTGGGTATTCTGCAGCCAAACGCTGGTAAAATCAATTTTTTCTTTGACGGCTCCCCTGGTCCCCTGAACAAAAAAAGAATTGGCTATCTGCCGGAAGAGCGGGGACTCTATGATGACGCTAAAGTCTTGGACTCCTTGGTTTATCTGGCTGCCCTCAAGGGGACAGCTCCTGCTGAGGGGCGGGAAAAAGCCCTGGGCTGGCTGGAAACCATGAACCTCCGCAACTATGCCAACCACAAGCTGGAGAAGCTTTCCAAGGGCATGCAGCAAAAAGTCCAGTTCATCGCCACAATTTTGCACAACCCCGATTTAGTTGTGCTGGATGAACCTTTTTCGGGGCTGGACCCCATCAACCAGGACTTATTTAAAGACTTAATCTTGAAGCTGCGGGAGGCAGGGATTACCGTATTGCTTTCTGCCCACCAAATGAATATGGTGCAGGAGCTCTGTGACCGCATCTTTCTCATTGACAAAGGCACGCCTATCTTATATGGCACTCTTGATGAAATTCGCGATCAGCATGAGGAAAACTCTGTGGAAATCTCCTTCTCTGCCGAGAAGGGCCTGGGGAAATATCTCCGCTCCCTGGAAGATGCCCGGAATATTTCCATTAACGTCAATTCTGCCCGCCTGAAATTAAATGTCGCTACAGACCCCAACAGCTTTATCGGTGAAATTAGCGGACTTTGCACTCTGAAGAGCATAAAGATAGAAAAACCCAGCCTCCATGAAATCTTTATCGAAACCGTGGGCAGGAGGACAATGCAATGAAAAAAGCCAATATCTCTACAGTTGCAAAATGGGAGTTTAATAAACATATAAAGAGCCCTGTATTCCTCGTCTTTACCTTTTTAATCCCTGCGATTATGGCCCTGGCCGGCTTTCTCCCCGGCTTTATCATGGAAAGGATGAGTGTTGAGGAAAAGACCTTGTTTGTCCTGGACGAGACCAGCCAGCTGGCCCCAATTCTGGAAACGACCCTGGCCAATTCCCGTTTTGACCTGGAAATCGTTGAGGGCAGTCTGGACGAGCTGAAGGAACAGGTTGGCCAGGACAAGGCCGATGGCTTGTTGTATATCACCCAGCAATCTCTAGTTACCGGAGAGATGGAGCTGTTCGCTAAAGATGTAATGAATTTTAACCGGGAAGAAGCAGAGCAGCTGATTCAGCCGGCCTTTACCCAATACCGCCTGCAGGTGTCGGGAATTAGCCCCCAGGAATTTGCCGCCATTCTCACCCCTGCCTCTCTGCAGCTATTTTCGGTAAGCGGTGAGGAGGAAAATGTATTCGCCTTTGTAATTCCCCTTTTGGCGGGTATGTTTCTCTTTGTATCATTGCTCTTCTCCGGTCAAATCCTCATGCAGAGCGTCATCAAGGAAAAGCGCAACCGGATTATTGAAATCTTGCTCTCTTCCCTTTCCGCCAGTGAACTGTTGGCCGGCAAGATCTTGGCCTTTGGCGGCCTGGCCCTGATTCAAATTGCAATCTGGCTGGGGGTGGGCCTGTCTGTTGCCACCAGGTTTATCGACCTGGGGACAATTGGCCTTGATTATTCTCTCCTCTTCCAGGCGCTACCCTATTTTTTCCTGGGTTATCTGATGCTGGCCACATTATCTGCGGCCACGGCCGCCACCATGAAAGATGCCGAAAGCGGCAGCCAGGCCCATGGGCTGATCTTTATGATTCCCATGCTGCCACTAATGCTGGCGACGCCAATCATGATGGCACCCAACGGGGTTTTTGCCCGAATCTGCAGCTTCATCCCCTTTTTCACGCCAGCTACAATGCTGCTGCGCATCGGCATCACCAAAGTGCCCCTGTGGGAAATTATCGCCACATCCTTGATTCTGCTGGTATCAACCATTCTGTTCCTGAAAATAGGCGCCCGCATTTACCAGGGCAGCCTCTTGAAATTTGACAGCGCCGCCTCATTCAAGGATATCTTGGGGATGCTGAAAAAAGAAAAGCCAGAACGAGAATAAGAAAACCGGGCGCCGCCCGGTTTTCTTATTGAGGCTGATACCAGCCTTTTTGCTTCATGTAATTAAATATGCCTTCGCCATGCTGCTGCTCTTCTTTCTGAATATGGTTGAGGGCCTGGCGAACGTTGGCATCCTGGCATTCAAAAATAGTTGTGTCATAGCTGCCGGAAACATGTTTTTCTGTCATCAGCATATCCTGGCAGAGAGCCTGGTCATCGTTGCTGCCCTGGGACAGGCCAAAATGGCTTTGACTGAGACCCATACCCAGATTTATGCCCATTTGCTGGCCCTGGCCGCCTTGCTGTTGACCCTGCTCCATGTTGGGGACCTGACCCTGAAGAATTTGGCCTACGGTGTCGTAATGGGTCTGCTCTTGCTGGGCATGGCTGTTAAATAGCTGCTTGAGCTTAGGGTCAGTTGCCTGTTGAGCGTAGCTTGTGTACTTCTGAATACAAATCTCCTCATGGGCCTGCTGATCCTGCAAAAGAAGCTTTTCCTTCTGACTTAATTGCAATGGCAAGATTAACACCTCCTGCCATTAGTATCGTAACTGCCTCCTGAATTTATACAGCCTGCAGAGATTCCCCCTCCCCGATGGGAGTGCAAGAGCTGGAAAGAGAATAACCCGCCATAAGCGGGTTCTATTCTTTGTCTTGAATTGCTTCGGTGGGGCAGGACTCCTGAGCTTCCAGAGCCTCGTCTTCCATATCCTCGGGAATGGGGTCAACTGTGACATGAGCTTTTTCATCGTCATTCCAGTCAAAGACATCGGGACAGATACCTACACAAGCTCCACAGCTGATGCACAGATCTTGATCAACATACAATCTAACAGCTATTTTAATTCCTCCTCAAAAGTATTCGCAGTTAGCATTGCCCTGAAAACGTCTATTATGCAAAACAGGCTGAACTGCATCTGCGTCTATTTTACATGATTTTCTGGAAAAATAAAGGGGGTAGAGAACATTTTTTCTTCTCCCAGCCCTGTTATGGTAAGATAATGCCGAGGTGATACTGATGGAGAAACATGAAAAGGCGGTAGCCGTGGCCCTTTGGCTTGGGGGCGGCAGTGAAAAGGAAGAACTGAGCTTTGCGGAACTGTACAGCCTGGCAGCCACAGCAGGGGTGCAGGTATTAGCAGGGTTTACCCAAAACCGCTCTGAAATAGACAACCGCTATTATATCGGACCGGGCAAGGCCGAGGAAATCGGCGATTATGTCAGGGAATCGGAAATTGACACCGTTATTTTTGACAGGGAACTGTCTCCCTCCCAGGTGAAAAACCTGGAAAGGATAATACCCGCCAAAATCATTGATCGCAGCGAACTGATAATGGATATCTTTGCCCAGCGGGCCAGCAGCAGAGAAGGTCAGCTTCAGGTAGAACTGGCCCAATTGCATTACCAGCTGCCAAAGCTGATGGGCAGGGGCAGGGATCTGTCCCGCCTGGCCGGCGGCATTGGCACCAGGGGTCCAGGAGAGACCAAGCTGGAAGTGGACCGGCGCCGGATTCGCCAGCGCATCCATGTACTGGAACAGGAACTAAAAAAGCTGGAAAAGCACCGGGCCCTGCTGCGAAAGCGCCGGGACCGCCGGAGAATATTCCAAGTAGCCCTGGTTGGCTATACCAACAGCGGCAAATCCACATTACTCAATCAGCTGACAAAGGCAGAAGCCTACACTGCAGATATCCTCTTTGCCACCCTGGACCCCCTGTCCAGGCGGCTGGAGACCGAGCACAATACAATTGTCTTCACTGATACCGTCGGTTTTATTAGCGGCCTACCCCACCACCTTATCGCTGCCTTCAAGGGCACCCTGGAAGTGGTAGTCAATGCAGACCTGCTGGTGCATGTGGTCGATCTTTCCCATCCGGACATGGCCATGCAAATTGAAGAAGTCAACAAGGTGCTGAGAGAATTAGGCTGTCTGGAAAAAGACCAGATCATCGCCGCCAATAAAATCGACATGCTCCCTGATCTCACCTCTCAGGAGCTGGCCGGCAAATTCCGGGATCTTCCCTATGTGCCGGTTTCAGCACTTACGGGCTTAAACACCGACAAACTGCTGGCAGCAGTTGAAGCCCATACCGAACCCTGGGAAATAATCCGCGTTCTCCTGCCCCTGGAGATCTTCCGCAACCTCAGCAGCGCCAACTTGGGCAGTCTGCTGCCCCTGGAATTCACCAACGATGACCGTGTCAGGGTTGAAGCGGAACTGCCTGCCCGCATTGCCGCCACTCTTAGGCAATACGAAACTGAAAAATAAATTGGCCCCTTGAGGGCCATTTTATTATGCACGGGCATGAGGCGAGGGTTTTGCACCCAAAACCTGCAGACGCCGGGGCAAGACACTGATTTTTATCGGAAACCTCTCTGCCCTTTCTCCGTCAATATCAGTGGCTACGTCCTGGGGACCGTCAACCGCTAGAGACCCTATTTTGGCGTAGAGCACCGAGGGATGGTTTTGATGTTCTCCCCGCAAGACGCAGAAAAAAACACTGGCCATTTCCGACAAAGAACATTCCCTGATTGCAATGACATTTAATTTGCCATCGCTGAGATCGGCAGCGGGGGCAAGGTTTTTAAAGCCCCCGGCATTAGTGCTGTTTACCGCCAAAAAGAGCAGACAATTAAAACTTTCCTCGATATCCCCCCGCAAGTTCAGCCGGAAGGGTGTTATCTTGGGCAACTGCCCCACTGTGTGCAAATAGTAAGCCAACATGCCCAGCAAATCTTTATAGGCCCGTTCCACCTCATGAGAGGCTTTGATAATCTGGCCGGCGCTGAACACATTGACAAAAACTTTGCTCCCTGCCATTCCCAAATCCACAGAATAAATATTGCCGGTATCGATATACTCAAGTAAACTGTCCAAGTCAGTTGTAAGTCCCAGGGAATCGGCAAAATCATTGGATGTTCCATAGGGCAGGACTCCTACAGGAATATTAATATCCTTGGCCACCAGGGCATTGGCCGCCATCTGCAATGTACCGTCACCGCCGCAGGTCACCAGCACTGAATTATCATGTAACCCGGCCAGCATCCGCTCGATATCCGTTTGCTGCCCGCTGAGTCTATATAGGCTGAGTCGGAATCCCCGAAACTGGGCGGCTTCTGCCAGCTTGTCAAACTGGGTAATGTACCTGCCCCGGCGGGCTTTGGGATTATAGATTACCCGCATTTCACGCATATTCCATTCCCCTCCCCTTGCATCTTGCAAGCAAGAAGTTTTCAATTGCTCTATGAAAATTCGCCAAAGAAGCAATAAAATCCTGCCCCCCTAAAAAGGGCAACAGCAGAACCTATGGTTTAATCCTGACCTGAGGCTCCATAACTGCGCAGTAGCTTGGTCATGCCCTGGGTAACTCTGATTTCGCCGTCAGGCATTATCCACAGGACTTCCACATCTTCCAGGCTTTCGGCCAACTGACGGCTTTTCTCATAGGGCAAAAGAAACAATTCGGTGGATAAAAGGTCTGCGCGGCCTGAATCAACAGTGACTACCGTCAGCGCCCGATAATATCCAGCGGGCATCAAGGTGACAGGATCTACCAAATGATGGTAGCGCACCCCCTGAACATAGTAATAGCGCTGATAGTCGCCGCTGGTCACTACCGAGGCATCATTGATGTATACAGTATCCAAATTGCGGTCATCCGAAAAAACTGGGCTGTCGGGATTAAAAATGCCAATCCCCCAGCGGTCCCTTACCCCATCTAAGGGCTTGCCGATGGTGCGCACGTTGCCCCCGGCGCTGATGGCGCCAGAAACAAAGCCGGCAGTTTCCAGCTCCCGGGCCACAAGCTCTGTGGCATAACCTTTGGCTACAGCGCCCACATCCAGGCTCATGCCCTTGTCAGCCAGATATATGGTGCTTCCTTGCTCATCAATAATAATATTTGCGGCGTCAGACAACTTAGCCGCTTCCTCCAACACTTCCCGGGGAGGCAGCTGGGCGTTTTCCGGATCATACAAACCTTCAGTTCTGTATTCATGCCAGATTTTCAGCACAGGACCAAGGGCAACGTTGGTCTTTCCATGGCCGGACAGGGTCCATTCCTTTGCTAATTTTATCAGGTCAAGAAGATCCTTTTCGACTGCAACTGGCTCAAGGCCGGCCATATCGTTGACAGTCTTGATATTATTTATGCCTTCATAGTTGCTATATATGTCATAGAGCTTATGCAGCTGGGCAAACCGGGCCTGGGCCTGTTGAAAATAAAGGTCAAATTCTCCCTGGGTCTTAGTATATCCCACCAGTGTAATCAGGGTGTTAAAGTAATCAGTCATCACATCCGAGTGCCAAGTATACCCTGACTGCCTCCGGCAGGAGCAAGCGGGCATTATTGCCACAATAATCAGCAGGGCAGCGCAAAAAGGCGCGATTTTTTTCAATGTCCTCACCCTTGAGCTTTTGATACTGTACATAATAGCAAAAAATCACTCCCCCAGCCAGGGGGAGTGATTTTTGCAGGGAAATTATTTTTTGTACCTGTATGCTTCCTGGACAGCGGCGATAAGGCTTTCAACTGAAATGGTCACAGATGAGGTCAGTTCAGGAATGTCGGGATTGCCCTTTTCGGTGACTTTGATCATTACAACGTCGCCGAAAGGCTTGCCAGTCATCCACTTTTCAAAAGCCTCGACTTGTTCATACCATTCTTTGCCGATTCCGGATTTTTCCTTCATGCCGTAGTCTTCTTTGAGTTCCTTCTTGGTCAAGACATTAGCGGTTTTGTCAGCTTTGCCTTCTGCATCATAGGGAACCCTGGATTGAGCAACGTCTATGATGGCACCGGCCACATTGCCGTCTTTGTCAAAAGTGGTTGCAGCCATGGTGGTGTCCACCTGAGCTTGGGCAGTGGTGGTATCGGTAGCATCCTTGGAACCGGCGATGGAAACAATAATGCCTAGGCCCATGGTGCTGTACTCCTTTACTTCAACAGCGTTAGCTGCCGCTTTTTCCAAAGCAGCGATGTAATCTTGCACGGAAATGGTCACAGAAGATGTCAGTTCCGGCATATCAGGGACATGGGTATGACTTGCATCCCGTTCTTTTACCTTCATATTTTTTACTTCTTCAACAGTCTTGCCAATCATCCAGTCTTCAAGGGCGGCGATTTGCTCAAACCATTCCTTGCCGATTTCAGATCTTTCGCTCATCCCGTAGGCATGGCCTAATTCCTTTTTCGTCATGATGGCAGCTTCTTTGTCAGATGTAACCTTCATGTCGGCGTCAAACTCAACCTTGGTCTGGGCCGTATCAATGCGGACATCGAGGATTTTGCCATCCTTGTCGAGAACTACCGCAACAATGGTGGTATCTGCCTGCGCCTCTGCAGGTGCTTCGGCGGTTGCGTCCTTGGACTTGGCGATAGATGTGACTGAACCAAGTCCTAGCTTGACAGTCCCTTGGGCAGGTTTGCAGCCAACGACTGAAAGAACCGCTACCAGCATAGAAAGAGCTAAGACGAGTGATAATGTTTTTTTCATTACCTTACCCTCCCAGTTAGATTTTGTGCTTTTCAGCACTCAACTATACTACCACTCTTGAAAATTAAAAACAATGTATTTCTGTACTCAAGATAATTCATCAAAAAATTATTTAAAAACAGTAAATTTAACCTGCTTTCATTATCGCCATGCAGTAAATTAGGCTTGCTTCCCCGGAAAATTCTCATAATCCCCGGGGCTTTAATCTTAAGCCTGTTAATTATTCAGTTCTAAATTCATCATACATTAATACTATTCATTTGTCAATATACTTTTCTAACTATTTTACATATTTTATGTCGAGCAGGGGAGGCCTATTCAGTAGCCTCGAACCAATTTCATCACCTTCAGCATTTTCATTGTAACCTTTCACGAATTGCTTTTTATCACGATATTCTTCTATTTCACCAAGAGGATTTGCTACTGCGAGGAATTGCTGGCA
>DHSM01000032.1 GCA_002408465.1 Firmicutes bacterium UBA5286
TCGTAGGGTTCGTGAATTTTTCCGTTTATTTCTTTGAGAATAGGCTTAGGTTTGGAAATTTGAAGTTCATAGCCCTCCCGGCGCAGGGTCTCTACCAATACTCCTAAGTGCAGTTCCCCCCGGCCGGAGACCTGAAAGGCATCGGGGGAATCGGTTTCCTCCACCCGCAGGCTGACATTGGTCTCGGCTTCTTTGAAGAGCCGGGCCCGGAGCTGGCGGGAAGTAACAAACCTGCCTTCACGGCCGGCAAAGGGACTGTCATTGACCAGAAAAGTCATGGTCATGGTGGGTTCATCGATTTCAAGCAGAGGCAGGGGCTGAGGATTATCGGGATCACTGATGGTTTCGCCGATATTGATATCCCCCAGGCCGGCAATGGCCACGATATCGCCGGCTTTGGCTAGTTCCGCTTCCACGCGCCTGAGGCCGTCATAGGTCCAGAGCTTGCCGATTCTTTGGGCTTGGACTGTGCCATCCTGTTTGCACAGGGCAATTTGTTGTCCTGCCCTAATCTGGCCGTTGCGGATGCGGCCGATGGCGATGCGACCAACATAGTCATCATAGTCCAGGGTGTTGATTTGCATCTGGAGCAGGCCGTCCACATCGGCGGTAGGGGCGGGAATCTCGGCAATCATCATCTCAAAAAGAGGTTTGAGGTCGGCGCCGGGCTGATGATAATCCAGGGAGGCTGTTCCATTCCGGGCTTCGGCGTAGATGACGGGGAAGTCCAGCTGCCAGTCGGCGGCATCCAGCTCCACAAAGAGGTCAAAGATTTCATTGAGGACCTCATCTGGCCGAGCGTCGGGGCGGTCAATTTTATTGATGACAACGATAATGCGCAAGTTTCGCTCCAGGGCTTTGCGCAGGACAAACTTGGTCTGAGCCATGGGGCCCTCAAAGGCATCCACTAGCAAGAGGGCTCCATCCACCATGCGCAGCACCCGCTCGACCTCGCCGCCAAAGTCGGCGTGGCCCGGGGTATCGACGATATTGATTTTTATCCCGTCATAGTGGACGGAAGTGTTTTTGGATAAGATGGTTATTCCCCGCTCCCGCTCTAAGTCGCCGGAATCCATCACTCGCTCGGCCACCTTTTCATTGGCCCGGAAAATTCCCGCCTGCCGTAGCAGGCCGTCCACCAAGGTGGTCTTGCCGTGGTCAACATGGGCGATGATGGCAATGTTTCTGAGGTTTTCTTGAATCGCAGCAGTCATATATATCACCAAATCCTTCTGCAGTCAGGTTATTTAGGCAGCACAGAATACTATACTACTATCCGCCCAATCTGTAAACTGCGGGGGCGGGCGGGGGCGGGGACGTACCTTTCTGTCGCAGTTTCGACACCGTGGTCTTTATCCTTACTGTCAGTGTTTTTTTACGGTTTCGTTCCTTAGCATGCCGCCATGGGAGCACTATATTCGAAGGTGGATTTATGATACCATGGCTGCAGGAACTTCGGGCTGCGAAAGGGAGTGAGCCAATTGTCGCAACGAGTTTTTATATTGGACGGTTATTTGGATGAGCCCTCCTGTCTGGGGGTGCCGCCATACATATCTCCCCATGTCCGTTATACCTACGGCGCCCTTCGGGCCGCCGGCCTGGAGAGCGGGGAAATCGGGTATGGGACAATTGACCAGCTCCGCCGCAATCCGGCAATGCATTTTCAACTGGCTGCGGCAGCAATTGTAGTCATCATCGCAGGCACCACCGTTCCCGGCAAATACCTGGGGGGCATGCCCATATCCCTTCAGGAGATCCGGGATCTGGCAGGCCAGCTGAAGGGCCCTAAGGTAATTCTCAGTGGCCCGATAATCCATTGTGACCTAGACTATGGTCCTGTAGACTACATCGCCAAAGAGATACCCGGACTGGTGGCTTACCAACTGCTGACGGGCGAAAATTTGGCGGGCAAGCTGTCGGCCGCTGAGATTGTCGATGCTTGGGCGCCTCTTGGAGCCGAGGTTACTTGCAAGCATCCCAGCTTTCCTCAGTTGGTCTGCGAGCTGGAGACTTTCCGGGGATGTCCCCGAACCAGCCATTGCAGCTTCTGTAGCGAACGCTTCAAAAAGGTTACCTATCAACGCAGCATCGCCGGGATAATCGCTGAAGTGGGGGCGCTGGCGGCCCTGGGGAATACCTGCTTCCGCCTGGGCGCCCAGACCGACCTCTTGCTCTTTCAGGCCATTCAGGAGAACGGGAAACTGGTTCCCAATCCCGGTGCAATTGAAGAGCTGTATGCAGGAATAAGGAAAGCGGCCCCAAGACTCAAGGTGCTGCATATGGACAATATCAATCCGGCGACCATCGCCGATTTTCCCCGGGAATCTGCCCTGGCCCTGGGCATTATCGCAAAATATAATACCCCCGGGGATACCGCTGCCTTCGGTCTCGAATCCGCCGATCCGGAAGTGCTGCGGGCAAATAACATCGGCACCGATGTGGAGAAGACTTTTCGTGCCATCGAGATTATGAATGAAGTGGGGGGCTGGCGCCAGGAAGGAATTCCTAAGCTGCTGCCGGGCCTCAACTTTCTTCATGGTCTCAGGGGAGAAAGCAAGCGAACCATGGACCTGAACCTGGAATTCTTGCGCCGGGTCCGGGATGCCGGTCTACTGGTGCGGCGCATCAACATCCGCCAGGTCAACCCCCTGGGCAGCTACAAACTCAGGAAAGATATAGCCAGCGCCTACAGATTTCAACAATACAAGGATGCTGTGAATAAGGAGATTAACAAACCCATGCTCCAGAAGGTCTTTCCTCTTGGCACTCTCTATAGGGATGTAATAATTGAGGAATCAGAAGGTCTGACTGCCTATGGCCGTCAGCCCGGCACCTATCCAATCCTGGTGGGCATCCCCGGCAAGTTCCCCGTTGGCAGCAGCCTGGAGGTAAAAATTGTCGACCACGGCTACCGCTCCATTACCGGGCTGCCCTGGCCACTGAAAATCAGCGGGGCATCCATGGAGCAGTTGGCGGCCCTGCCGGGAATCGGCAAAAATAGGGCCAGGAAAATCTTCCTGGCTAAAGGGATAGACAGTATGGAAAAGCTGCAGCAGCTCCTGCCCGACGCTAACTTGATGGGTCTGGAGGACTATGTCAGCTTTGATTAAACCCGCTACGAAAAGTCCCGTCCCCGGTGTGGCGTCAGCATTTGCTCCAACTTGGCGAGGCTGTTGCCGAATATATATGTATACAAGATTGAATGGAGGGCATGAAATGAAACAGTACTTAGCGGTATTTTTTGCCTTGGTGTTAGTAATTGGGGCACTGCCAGGCGGCGTTTTTGCCCAGGGAGATAACTTGGACCAAAGCAGTGTTGAAGTTGGAGAAGATGATCTTGGCGATAATGTGGAGGAGCCCGGTGATGATTCCGGTTTGCTTCCCGATTCTCCTTTTTATTTTTTAAAACAGATTATCGAAAACGTCAAGGTTATGTTTACTTTTAACGAAGAACGCAAGACAGATGTTTTGACTGATCTAGTTCAGCTTAGGGCCAATGAATTAGAGGCTTTAGAGCTGAAATATGATGGCGAAGAGTTGTCAAAAAAGCAACAGTCTGTGTTGGACAAAGCAACAAAAAGACTAGAGAAATGCGCTGAAGGTCTCATCGACCGCTTGATAGGTGATGGCGAAGATGTTGAGGAACTGGAACTTACTGAAAAGGAAATATCCAAGTTGGAATCTGCTTTTGTCAATCTGGGAAAAGCTATGCAGAGGATTACTAATACCGAAGATGACGACCAAGATGACAATAAGATGCAGATGAAGATGGAGAAATTCCAGCAGCGAATTGGACATTTGGAGCAAGTGCGAGCGAAGGCCCCCGAAAGTGCTCAAAAAGGTTTGAATCGTGCTATCGAAAATGCTCAAAAACAACAGGAGCGCTGGCAGGCAAAGCATGGTATAGGTGCAGGTAAAAATAAAGAGCGCAACCAGGGCGAGACCGAAGAAAACAAAGCAGAATTTGGCGAGCAAGAACAAAACCAGTCTGGCAAGCAGAATCAAAACCAAAATGGTTCCGAAACCCATAATGGCCAGGGACCAAAAAACTAATTTAGATACTGGGGGGCCGTGGTTGCGGCCCCCTGTGTTTTGGATCCCTTGAGGAGTAGTATAAAGGCAATCCAGGTCAGCTGGCTGGGCTGCCTTTTTATTTCTGTCAACATGAAGTCCGTTCCTGTAATTCAGCGGGGCATCCATGGAGCAGTTGGCGGCCCTGCCGGGAATCGGCAAAAATAGGGCCAGGAAAATCTTCCTGGCTAAAGGGATAGACAGTATGGAAAAGCTGCAGCAGCTCCTGCCCGACGCTAACTTGATGGGTCTGGAGGACTATGTCAGCTTTGATTAAACCCGCTACGAAAAGTCCCGTCCCCGGTGTGGCGTTTTTACCAGCGGGCGAAATGTTCTTCGGCCCAGCCGATTATGTCTTTAAAGGTGTATTTTTGTTGATCTGCATCGGTGACGGTGCCGCTGAAGCGGCCTATCATCTGATGGACTTCGGAGCGCAGCACCTTGGCGTCAGTCTTGGCTGTGCGGTGGAAGAAAGGGACAAAGATTACATTTGCCAGGCTGCTTTCGGTCTTCAGAGTCCAGGGCTGCATAAAATCCGAGCTGTCGTATATAAACTGGACATCTTCGCTGATTTTGGTCAGGCGGCCGTCGATACAGATGCCGTTTTCATTCATGCCGGTGCCGTCGGTCCAGCCGGCGCCGAAGTTGAGGCCGATGGTATGGCCGTTGCTGATGCCTGATGCTCCGGCCCAGTTCCAAAAGCTGGAATAGGGCCAGATCCCCCGGCCCAGGTCCAGGCAGGCAAAGCCGCCCTGGGCATTGTACACCTTGTCCCCCATTGTGATTGAACCGGTGGTGGGCAGGGTGTTTTGTTTGGAGGTAAACTGAAACTGGCGCTGGCTCCAGGGAATGACCACATTAAGGGTCTCATGGCCTTGGGGATGGCACACATCTAGTTCTGCGTTGAGGATCCTCCCGTCGAAATTGGGGGAGCTAACCCTGATTGTTACCCCTGTTGGCGTATGGATAAAGGAGAGGTTGAGTTTGGAATCCTGGAATTCCATATTGCCGTCGACGGTGTCGGGAAGCTTGCAGCCTCTGGCCAGCAGCCGGGGCACCGTCATTTCGTGAAAGTATCCAGTCTTGAAATCCAGGAAATAGACGAAGGCCAGGCCCATGTAGTCGATGTCTGAAAGTGTGACGGAAAAGAGGAATTCCTCAGTGGTGATGCACCAGTAATTCCACCGCTTTTTGCGGGGAAAGCGGCCCCGCAGATTGCAGCTATGCAGGGGTTGCCGGGACCAGCCAACAGCTTCGGGGTTTAGGGTCCCTTTTTCTGTGCACAGTCTTACTTTGCCGGTCAATTCCGGTTCATGATATGCCATTAAATACACCTCCTGTATTGATACTTCTCTGCCTGGGGGTAATTTCCTGCAGGGATAGGTTCACGTCCCCGGTGTAAAAAAAAGCCCTTGCGCAGGGCTTTAGTCGTTAATCTTAAAGAGTTTGAGCAGGCGGGTGAAGAAACTTGCATTCTCAGTGGATTCAGCTGGCTCCTTTGCCTCTTCGGTTTTCACTTTCAGGGCCGGGGTGCTGGCGATAAACTGGACCGAGCGTGGGGTTACTTTGTCGGAGACAAAGGATACCGGTTGTTCCTTGCCTTCCGGCAGTTCAAAGTCCGCGAGAATTCCCCCTGCCTCGAGGAAACCTTCTTTTATTTGGCTCTGACCATCGATTAGGGACTGGACATCCCCGGGCAGGCGGCCGGTGCGGTTGGCCATTTCCTGCAGACCCTCTGCCAGAGCGTTTGCTCCTGCAGAGAGATTCAAAGTGCCAGAATCATAATCTTGGCTTTGGTCGGCAAAGATACTGAGGCCTGCGGCTAGACTGCTGCTGCCGGCCTTTAAATCCGCCAGGCCCTGGCTGAAGCCCGCGTTGCCGGAGGCCAGCTGGCTTGCGCCAGCATTCAGGTTCTGGCCCTGGCCGGCAAAGGCCTCCAGACCCAAAGTCAGTTCGCCCACGCCCTGGGCAGACTGGCTGACACCGGCTGTATATTCCTGCAGGCCCTGGCCAAACCCGGACATTTGGGTTTCGAGTTCTGCAGCTACGCCTCCAAGAATTTGGCCAAGGGCTTGCTGCTGTTCAGGGGTCAGCTCCAGGGCTGCCAATTGGGCCGGCAACTCAGCGAATGCGCCGCTAAGTCCCGCTGTCAGTTGCTGATAACCTGTGGATAGGCTCTCCCCTTCGCTGCCAAGCTGGGTAAGGCCAGTGTTTAGCAGCTGGGCGTTTTCATGGATTTGCCCGGCGGCAGCAGTGTAGCCGCTAATGCCCTCCGACAGGTCTGAGGCTCCCGCTGCCAGTCCTGCGGCCCCCTGGGCCAGTTGGCCGACGCCGTCGTCCAGTTCCAGGGCTCCCTGCTGCAGGCCCTGGGCGCCGCTTTCAGCTATTTTTGAAATTCCTGCGGCTAGTTCGCTGGCCCCGGTGGATAGTCGGCCTAGACCGGAATTAAGCTCTGTGAGGCCTTTTTTCAGTTTTTTGCTTCCTGCCACCAGCTGATCCAGGCCGCCAGTCAATTGGCTGAGACCGCTTTTTATCTCAGCGGTGTCACCACTGAGGAAGCTGCTGGTGTCAAAGGGAGTGCAGGCAAAGGTAACGGGGTCCAGTTCAAATTTATCGGTATCAAACTGCAGGGTAAAGCTGGCTTTTTGCCCCGGAAGGACAGTATAAGCCAGATTGGCAGTCTTGCCGGTAATCACAGAAACAGCCCCGGGAGCCAGGACGTTGGATGCAGTTTCCAGGTTAAGCGGAATTTGAATCTGCGCTACATAATTTCCCCGGAAATAGGCCTTGGCCTTTTCGTTGGGCTGGACAGCAATGGCAATGGCGATGGTTCCGGACTTGCCTATTGCCTCTTGGGGAGTGACGCTGACACCGTTCAGCTTGTAATCAAGGGCATAGATAAAGGGCAACTCTCCCTGGGCCAGCTGGCCCTGGTAGTAAAGGACTTCATCTGCTTTTTGCCAGCGGATCTCATCGCCGGCAATGCCGGGCTGCTGAGAACCGGAGAGATTGAGGACTGAAGTGTAGTGGCCATAATCTGTGTACACGCCTTTTTTCGGGGTCTCAATGCGGTTGACCACATATATTTGCCCTATGCTGCCGTCGGCGTTGAGATTGGCGTACACTGTCTCGTCTTTAATTAATGCCTGTTCCTCATTGGCTTGAGATACTGCTGAGGCTGCAGTCAGGGTCAAGATGAGGATTATCGACAGCAACAGGCTGGCAAGCTTTTTCATATCATGCGCTCCTTTTTTCTTTATGGCGAATTAGTTTGGTTCCTAAAGTGGTACTCATAATGACTGGGTCAAAGACCGTCAGCAGCACCGGCAGCAAAGTCAGGACCAAAATCCCCGAGAGGGCTGCTCCTCGGCCCAGAAGCATGCCTATAGTGCTGATGGCATCAATTTTGGACATTAGTCCCTCAGCATATCCTGCCAGGGAGAGGATCAAGGCGGAGGTGAGCACTGAACCGCCGGAGGCTCTCAGGGCCAGCGCCGCCGCTTCTCTGGGCAGGTGCTGCAAACGGAAATCCATATAGCGATTGGTCAAGAGAATGGCATAGTCGATGGTCGCCCCCAACTGCAGGGACTTGATCACCAGGTAGCCGATGAAAACCAGACTGGAGCCTGTAAAATACGGGACCCCCATGTTAATCCAAATGGCGATCTGGATGACAGCCACCAGCAGGATTGGCAGGGTGAGGGAACGGAAGGTCAGGAGGATGATAATCCCCACAGCAGCCAGGGAAAAGATGCTGACGATGAGGTTATCGGTTTCTACTGTGGACTTGATGTCGGCCATGCTGGTGGCTGTTCCTGCCGCCAGCCATTTGTCCGGATAGTATTTCTTGGCGGCAGATTCAATGAATTCAACTGCGCCATAAGATTCAGGGCTTTCTTCCTTTGCCGTCAGGTTGACAATAATTCTGCTGTAATCCTGAGAGAGGAAATTATCCCGCACTGCCTGGGGCAGAAACTCCCTGGGGATTGCGGGGTCAGCCACGGTGACCAGAGCAGTTACATTTTTTATCAAGGGGCTGGCCTTCAGTGCGGCGCAGAGGGCAATTTCCCCATTAAGATCAGTATTGGGCACTAGCAGCATTACCGGGTTTGTAGTCCCAAACAGGTCGTCGATGCGCTGGCGCTGTTGGGCATATTCACCGGCCCCCGAACTGCCGGAAGTGTCTCCATAGAGGTAGGTATTGTTTCTCTGGGCGAGAAAAGAGGGGATGGCCACTATCAGAACCAGGGCAATAATCAAGTAGCGCAGTTTAACAACAGAATGGCCAAATTTCTTGAAACTGGGGAGGAACTGCCTGTGCTTGCTTTTTTCAATGAGGTTGCGGCAAGAGTAAAGGAGCAGAGGCATTAATATTAGGACTGTCAGGTAGCTGATAAGAATGCCTTTGGCCAGCACCAGGCCGATGTCGGCGCCGATGGAGTAATGCATAAAGATCAAAGCCAGGAAACCGGCAATGGTGGTGGTGCTGCTGGCGGAAATGGATTTGACTGACTTCTTGGCAGCGGCCAAAACCGCCGGCAGTGGCTCCAGGCCGTTGCTCCTTTCCTCGGTATACCGGTGGCAGATGAAGAGGGAGTAATCCATGGAAATGGCAAGCTGCAGCACCGCCGCCATGGCATGGGTGATGAAGGAAATGCTGGGAAAGACGATGTTGCTGCCCATGTTCAGGAGAATGGATACTCCGATAACCGCAAGGTAGAGAAAGGGCTCAATCCAGGAATGAGAGGCGAACATCAGGATAATTATGCACAAGGGGACGACAACAATCATGATTTGGAAGATCTCGCTGGCCAGCACAGTCTGCATGTAGCGGGTATCCTCCGCCGCTCCGGCAATGCTGACTTTGTCCCCCAGTTGCTCCCGAATGCCCTCCAGGGCGGCAGTGGTGGTTTGGCTGTAATTGGAGCCGGCAAATTCCACCTGAAAGAGGGCGTTGTTTCCTTTATAGTATTGGTCCAGCAGTTCCTGGGAGATAAAGGAGAGGGGCTGAAGGACGTTGGTAATGTCGTCCAGCCAGATGACATTCTTGACTCCTGCCACTGCCAGGATTGTTTCTTTAGCGGCAATGGCCTCCGGGATGGAAACATTCGCTACCATTACATCAGCCATACCGGGGTAGCCAAATTCTGTTTCCAGCACATCAATAGCCTGCTTAGTCTTGGATTCCTCGGGAAGATAATGAGCCAGGTCATAATTGACCCTGACCCGGGGGATGAGAAACAGGCTCACTGCCAGTAACGCCAAAAAGAAGATATAGACGATTTTTCTGTATTTGATCAGCCAAGCAACTATTTTATCCAATTATGCGACCTCCTCTAGATAAAGCGTGTGTCGATGTTGTTAAAGATACTCTTCAGGAACTCATCCACCAGGTGATGGAGGCGTTCATCATCGCCGCCGTAACGGCGAAATATGTTGAGGAGGCCTTCAATCACTGCAACAGCCAGGGCCTCTGCCAGGAGGGGATCCTGAGCCTGGGCAGGAAGCTTGGGCAGCAGGTCAATGATCAGTCTCTCTCGGACCAATGCTGTCAGCTGCACCCGGACGTTGGCAAATTTGGGGGCGCTGTTGCGCATGAGAATGAGGAATTGTTTCTTGTTGGCCAGGAATACTGCGGTGATGGTTTCGGCAAATAAATCAATGCTGGGGGTGGAACCTACTGTTTCCATCTTGACCAGCTTGTTGACTGACTCCAGCACTGGGGAGATGATGGTTTCGAAGAGATCGTCCTTGCCGGAAAAGTAGGCATAGATATTGCCTACAGTAATCCCCGCTTGCTGGGCGATGTTGCGCATAGATGCTCGGCGGTAACCTGCCACAAGGAATTCATCGATGGCAGAATCAAGTATTTTCTTGCGGACTTTTGGTTTCGGCATTTGCATAATAAAACACCCGTTCATTATTTGATACTTATATTATGCCCCCTGAGCATGGTAAATGTCAATATTAAACACTAATTTTTTTTTGAACAATAAACCCGGGTAGGGCAAAGGGTTGTTTTCCCGATTTGGTACTCAAAAATATCTGACCTCTTGGTCAGGAGAATCAAATACGTACGAATGTGATATTATTAAATTAGGGTTATTTATTGGATTGATGATAGAGTGACACTCTCTATGCTGAGGATATTAGCCTGAAAATCGCAGAAGGAGTAAGGAAATGATCAGATTAGGTGAAATGCAAACACTTGAGGTTGTCAGGAAATCTCCGACAGGTGTGCAACTAAGTTCTCGGGATAATCCGGCAGAGGAAGTTTTGCTGCCAAAAAGTCTGATGTCATCTGGGCTCAAAGAAGCAGATGAAATAGAGGTCTTTGTGTACAGGGATTCAGAGGGCAGGCTCACAGCCACGACTCAGAGGCCAAAAATCACCCTGGACGAGGTTGCCTTCCTTAGGGTTAAAGAAGTTGCTGAGGTTGGGGCATTCCTGGATTGGGGGCTGCCAAAGGACTTGTTTTTGCCCTATCGGGAGCAAACTGCCCGGGTCCGGGAGGGCAAAGAATACCTGGTAGGGTTGTATGTTGACAACAGTGACCGCTTGTGTGCCACTATGCGCATATATGATTTTCTCAGAACTGATTCGGCATATAAAATGGATGAATGGGTTACAGGGATTATCTATGATATGGAAAATGATTTAGGGGCCTTGGTTGCAGTAGACCGGAAATTTAATGCCCTGATTCCCAAAAGTGAGCTGGTCGGCAGTTTCAATTATGGTGACATAGTAAAGGCAAGGGTGGCCAGGGTAAGAGAAGATGGAAAGCTGGACCTAAGCCTGAAGGAACGGCCTTTTATCCAGATAGACAGGGATGCAGGTTTAATAATGGCAAAGTTAAAAGAAAAGGGGGGTGTTCTTTACCTCAATGATAAAAGCACCCCAGAAGAAATATACACGCAACTAGGTATGAGCAAAGGTTCCTTTAAAAAGGCTGTGGGCAGACTATTAAAGGAAAAGTCGATTCGGTTTATCGAGCATGGTATTGAGCTCATTGATTAATTGGTTTGAGAGATGATTGTATTTACAGTTACCAAGCGCCAATTGGAACAGCAACTTCAAAAGTGTGGAGAATTGGGGGATGGGATCTATTTGGCGGGGTGCTGATTCCGACCTGTCCATACATCCCCATATAGATGAAGCTAAGGTGGCGGCGGAACATCAAAAAAGCGCCTGAGGGCGCTTTTTTCTTAGATTACCTGCTATTTAGTTCAATTATTTTCAGGATGACTGCCACGGCTTTTTTCATTGAGTCTATGGGAATATATTCAAATCTTCCATGAAAGTTATGGCCGCCGGTAAAGAGGTTGGGGCAGGGCAGTCCCATGAAGGATAGCCTTGCGCCGTCAGTGCCTCCCCGGATCGGGGCAATTTTAGGCGTGACCTCGGCTTCTTCCATGGCCTTTTTCGCCAGTTCGACAATCTCGATTACCGGCTCAATTTTCTCTTTCATATTGTAGTATGAGTCAGTTAACTGCAGCTCCACTGTATCGGGGCCGTACTTTATATTAAGGAAGTTGACGGCTTCCTGGATTACTTGCTTTTTCTGGGCGAAGAGTTCTTTGGAGTGATCCCTGATAATATAATGGAGTTCGGTCTCTTCAACATCGCCACGGATATCGGTCAGATGAATGAAACCTTCGTAATGCTCGGTATACTCCGGTCTTTCCGCCAGAGGCAGCAGGGAATTAAACTCCATGGCAATCAGCATCGAGTTGATCATGATATTTTTGGCGGTGCCCGGGTGCACGTTTCTTCCCCGAATGGTTAGTTTCGCACTAGCGGCATTAAAGTTTTCATATTCCAGTTCGCCAAGGGGGCCGCCGTCGACAGTATAAGCATAATCCGCGTTGAATTTTGCCACGTCAAAGAAATCTGCCCCGCGGCCAATCTCTTCATCAGGAGTGAAGGCCACTTTGATTTCTCCATGCTCTATTTCGGGATGAGCAGCTAAGTATTCCATGGCGGTGATGATTTCTGCAATCCCAGCCTTGTCATCTGCTCCCAGCAGCGTAGTCCCGTCGGTGACAATCAGGGTCTCTCCCGCATAGTCCAGCAAATCCGGGAAATCCTTGGGAGATAGGATTATATTCTTTTCTCGGTTGAGGAGGATATCACCGCCGCCATAGTTCTCGACCAAAGTTGGGCACACGTTTTCCCCGGAGGCATCGGGGCTGGTGTCCATATGGGCGATAAAACCGATGGTTTTCACTTCTCTGTCCAGATTTGAGGGCAGTGTTGCCATTACATAGCCCTTTGCGTCCATGGACACATCGGCCAGGCCGATTTCCCTCAGTTCCTTAACCAGTGTCTCGCCTAAAGCCAGCTGATTTTCTGTGCTGGGGCAGGTCTCCACTTCCTGAACCGATTGTGTATTAATCTGCACATACTTTAAAAACCGCTCAACAACCTTGTCCACGCTGATCACTCCTCTAATAATCCTTTAATCACATCCCCATTATAGCAGTAAAGAACCTGTGGGCAAAAATATATTAGCATGCTGAGTGTTCTGCCTTTTGAAGGGAATAAAGTTTAGTGCTAAAATGTAGTCAGAGCTCTTAGAATGGGGAGGAGTGCCTGTGAAAATTCTAGTCACTGGATTTGCGCCCTTTGGCGGCGAAAAGATCAATCCGGCCTATGAGGCGGTCAAGCTGCTGCCGAGTACAATTGCAGGCACGGCCATCATCAAGGCAGAATTGCCCACGGTTTTCCGTAAGGGCGCCCAGGTGTTGCAAGCTCTAATTAACGCTCATAACCCCGATGCAGTCCTCTGTATTGGCCAGGCAGGGGGCAGGCCGGTTATCTCGGTGGAAAGAGTGGCAATTAATTTACAGGATGCCCGGATTGCCGATAATGAGGGCAACTGCCCGAATGATGAAACTATCAGCGTCCAGGGCAAGACAGCTTATTTCAGCAACCTTCCCACCAAGGCCATTGTCCAGTTTTTGCGGGGGAACGGCGTTCCCGCGGCATTGTCCTACACTGCCGGCACTTATGTCTGCAATGATGTCCTGTACCATCTGCTTTACTGGATTGATACTCTTTATCCGCAAATGCAGGGAGGGTTTATTCATGTGCCCTATGACCCGGCGCAGGTTGTAAATCTCTCTCCACCGGCCCCGTCGATGCCCATTGCCGCCATTAGCGAGGGATTGCGGCTGGCTCTGATTGCGATTATCAATTCCTAGGGGGTTAGTTATTTAATTTAATCACGAGTTACAGCATGCTACGAAAAAATCTATGCAGGAGGAAAAGCAATGGAAACACCTTTTGGCGTGTCCAACTATGAAATTGATTACCCTTTGTTCTTAAAATTTTTCAGGTTTCATAACCAAAGAGGATTGCGCCGGTATGTTTTTATCCTGGCCTATATCTTAATCGCTGTGGGAATCTTGTCCGGATCAATCTATTTTTTGACTGTTGGTTTCAATGAAAGTATGCTGCGTTTAATGGGTATTCTCATCCTGGGCTTATTGCTGCTACTGTATCTCAACTGGGTTTATCCCAGGATATTATACAAATACGCTCGGAATATGTACGAAGTGCCTTTGACCCTGCAGCTCTTTACTGACTATGTCCAGCTTGATGCCAAAGGGGCAAAATACTCCGGCAAATCCGAGACCAAGTACGAGGCTCTGGACAGCGCTTTTGAGACAGATGACATGTTCTTTATGTACCTGACTAAGCGTCAGGCCTACCTTCTTGCCAAGGATACCATTTCCCCTGAGGTTGCTATGAGGTTGCGCTCGATTCTGCAGGCGAAGCTGGGGGCAAAGTATAAGTGCCTGAGCCGAGAATTTTCCGGAAAGAACCGAAAACGGCAGAACATCT
>DHSM01000017.1 GCA_002408465.1 Firmicutes bacterium UBA5286
TATTTTGAGACAGCCCCTTTTTGTGTTATTATTTCTTTTCCTTAAGGGCGGAAAAGAGTTTCTTGGCCAGGTCGGCCACATCGTCGCCGGCTCCCATAACCATGGCCACATCGCCGGGTTTGAGAATCTCGAGAAGCTTTTTCACAATCTCGCTGTGGCGGTAAGGCAAGAGGATGACATCCCGGCCGGTCTTTTCTTCAATGGCGTCTTTTAAGGCCTCAGAGGTGATGCCAGGAATGGGCGCTTCCCCAAAAGGATAGATTTCCGAGAGAATGAGAACATCGGCATCGTGAAAGGCCTCGGTAAATTCATTGAAAAGAAACTTGGTCCTGGTATAGCGCTTGGGCTGGAAGAAAGCAACTACCCGTTCTTTGTTTTGAAGCTTGGCCGCCTGCAAGGTAACCCGAATTTCTGTGGGATGATGAGCATAGTCGTCAATCACTAAGATGCCGTTATGTTCGCCAATGCGCTGAAATCTGCGGCGGGCGCCGTGGAAGTTGCCCAGCCCCTGAGCCAGGCAATGAATATCTATGCCTAACTGATGGCCGGTGGCCAGCACCGCCAAGGCATTGAGAACATTATGTTCGCCGGTGACGGAAAGATTCACTTCTGCCAGTTTATCCCCCCGGTAGCAAATGTCAAAGGTGCAGCCCGTGGGACTGAATTCCAGGTTAAAGGCCCGGTAATCGGCTTCGGGGTTAAACCCGTAGCTGTAGGATTTATGTTTGGCGTTTTTCTGCATGTCCCGGAGAATGGGATCGTCAGTACAGAGGATGGAAAAACCCTCGGGCCTGACCTTGTCCAAAAAGTCCCTATAGGCCTCGACGAGTTTGCTGTAGTCCCCATCGTAATTTTCAAGATGATCGGGTTCGACATTTGTGATGATTGTCCCGTAGGGCTCAAATTTTAGGAAAGAATGATCGCTTTCATCGGCTTCTGCCACCACATAGGGCCCGCGCCCCAGGCGGGCATTGCCGGCTAAATCGTCGCTGAAAGCACCAACCATAACAGTGGGGTCTTGGCCGCAGGCAGCGAGGGTCAGGCCCAGCATGGATGTAGTCGTGGTCTTGCCATGGGCTCCGGCTACAGCAAGGCCCTTGGAATCATTGATGATTCGGGCGAGGGCATCAGCCCGGTGCAAAATCTCCAGATTGGCCTGCTCCGCACCGCGGATTTCAGGGTTGTCCCGGGGAACGGCGCTGGAATAGACCACCATCTCGGCCCCGTCGAGATTTTCGCTCTTATGGCCCTGGTAGATGGTGGCGCCCATCCTCTCTAGATTATCTGTAAGTTCAGTGCTGCGCAAATCTGAGCCGCTGACAATATATCCTCTTTCAAGCATAATCCTGGCGATGGCACTCATGCCCATGCCAGCTATGCCAACAAAGTGCACATGTTTTTTGATCAAATGTTTCATTCCCTCCTGTGTGACATGCTATTACTATTCTACGCTGATAAGGCCGTTACCTGCAAGATCTTGCTGGCAGATTTGGGCAAGTTCCCGCCCTACCTTGGATATGTCTCCGGCACCCATAGTCAGGAAAATATCGCCGGGGCGCCAGTTCGTTTTTACCCAGTTGATTATTGCCTCCTTTCCCCGTAAATGTTCCACCAAGCCCCCATGGACAGCGGCGGTCTTTTGGGCAAGAATCTCGCTGCTGATGCCAGGCAGGGGCTGCTCTGAGGCGGCGAAGATATCATCCAGCAGGACAATATCCGCTGCAGCAAAGGAGCTGGCAAATTCCTCCATAAAGTACTTTGTCCTGGTATAGCGATGGGGCTGAAATATTGCCACCACCCTGCTGCCGCCGACACTTTTGGCCGTCTCCAGAGTCGCCTTTATTTCTGTAGGATGATGGGCATAATCATCGACAACCATAAAGGGCTGCCACGCCAAAATCTGAAAGCGCCGTTTAGCCCCCTGAAAAGCCGCCAGAGCGCCGCCCAAGGCAGTGAAATTTACCCCCAGTTCTAAGGCCATGGCCGCCGCGGCCACTGCATTGTAAATATTATGCTTGCCCGGCACATTTAAGCTAACTTCCCCAAGATCCTCCTGTTCCCGGAAGAGGCTATATCTGCTGCCCAGGGAATTGAGAACGACCTTTTCTGCCCTGTAATCACCGCTGCCGATGCCGAATGTGATTTTCCGGCAACGGACCCGGGGGAGAATTTCTCCTATCCACTTGTCCTCCTTAGGAATTATTAACAGTCCTTCAGGCTTGATGTTTGCCACAAAGTTGCCGTAACCATCGAGGAGTTGGTCAAAACTGCCGTTGTAATGCTCTAAATGATCGGCCTCGATATTGGTTATCATTGCATAAGTGGGGCGATAGCGGGAGAAGGACTGATCCGATTCATCCGCTTCTGCAACAACATAATTGCTCTTCCCCAAGCGGGCTGTGCCGGAAAAATCCTGGACTTCCCCGCCAATGAGGGCGGTAGGATCCAAGCCTCCCCGCTCCATAATCAGAGCCAGCATAGTGGTAGTGGTGGTCTTGCCATGGGCGCCGGTGACGGCAATGCCGGTATTGGAATTAAGAAATTCTGCCAGCAGTTCAGAGCGGTGCAAGACTTTGCCCGCCTCTTTCCCTGCTCTCAGCTCGTCATTTTCCTCAGGAATGGCGGTTGAGTAGATTACGACATCCCGGTCCTGGACATTGCGGGCATGGTGGCCGATGGATATCTCCGCCCCCATTTCTTCCAGATGCCTGGTTATATCTGAGGGGGCAAGGTCAGAACCGCTTACTGAATACCCCATTTCCAGCAGCAGCTTGGCCAATGCGCTCATGCCATACCCACCGATGCCGATGAGATGTACTTTATCAGTCTTCACTAACATGCCTCCACCTCCTTGCTAGAAAATGAAATGTACTTTAGGGTATGGCAAAAGCCCACCATTGGTGCCGCCCTACTATTATTCCTCACAATCTGGCAGTTATTAGTTATCCCGTAAGTTAAAAAAACTCCCTGCATGCTGCAGGGAGGCCAGGTTATTTCATTTTCAGCCCCGGAAACAAGCCAAGGCGAGCAAGAAGGCAAATGCATAGATAATTAGTCCTGGGTATCTTGAGTGTACTTGTTGCGTTTGCGCAGTATTGGATAGGCTGCTGCGGCAGCGATTATCAATAAAAGGCAGGTAAACTGCGCTACTGTAAAGCTGGTTCCAAAGACGAAGGGATTATTATCGCCGCGGACGAATTCTATTAACCCCCGGCCCAGGCCATAAAAGATCAGGTAGAATAAGAAGCTCTGCCCGGCAAAGCGGCGTTTTTTCCGGAAAAAGTAGGCAAAAGCGGCCAGGCCAAATCCCAGGAGCATAGAGTACAGCTGGGTGGGATGACGGGCGCTCAGAAGGCCAGGGAACGTTACCGCCCAGGGCAGCTCACAAGGGATGCCATAACAGCAGCCTCCCAAAAAGCAGCCAATCCGGCCAAAGCCATATGCCAGGGGCACCGCAATCGCGCAAATGTCAGCTATTTCCCAGAGGGGCCATTTCTGCCGGCGGATATAAAGAATTGCAAAAACAGTGCCGCCAATAAGGCCGCCTAAGAATACCAGCCCCCCCTCCCAAAATCTCAGGATGCCAAGGGGGTTAGCAGTAAACTTGCTCCAGTCATAGCTGATGATAAAGTTGACATAAGACCCAAGCAAACCGCCTAATACTGCGAAAGTGGCCATATCCGTTATTTTCTCAGGATCGATGCCAATTTTGGGAGCAATTTTCCGGGCGACAAAAATTGCCGCCAAAATGCCCAATGCCATCATCAGTCCATAAGAATAAACTTTCAAAGGGCCGATTTCAAATAAGACAGGATACATTGTTTTCACCTCGCTATTATTTTTAAACAGGTCTTCCATTACTTTCTTGTTACAAATAATAAGCAAACACACTTTCGGTTATCCACAGTATCCACAGGGTTATCCCCAGCTTTAGGGGCTTAAACGTGGGGTGTAGGGACGTTATCCACATTGTCCACAGGTTATTCACATAATACTTTACACTTGCCCACAAAATTTTCAGCCCTGATTTTAAAGCCCCAATGAGTTTTATCCCCATAATCCCCAGGTTGACATTCTATCAATCCCGGCAGTTTTCCACACCCTCCGGCAACGGAAGGTTGGGCAGGGCATTTAAAGACATGGGGCTATCTCTGCCCGCAATAAACAGAGGCCAGGCTGCGGCGCCAATCATGGCGGCATTGTCTGTGCACAGTTCCAGGGGCGGCACCCTTAGGGGCAAGCTCTGCCGGTCCGCCAGCTCCTTCATTGCCCGCCGCAAATGACTGTTGGCAGCAACCCCTCCAGCCATCATCAAAGTAGCTGGACGGGTGAGGCCAATTGCCATCGCTGTTTTTTCCACCAGCACATCTGTCACTGCCGCCTGGAAGGATGCAGCTATATCGGCAGTGTTCACCGCCAATTCTCGCTGCTGGCAATTGTGGACATAATTCATCACCGCCGTCTTCAGGCCGCTGAAGCTGAAATCCAGACTTCCCGCCTCCAGCATGGTGCGAGGAAAATCCAAGGTGCCACTGCCCTGGTAAGCCAGTCTATCTATTACCGGTCCGCCGGGATAGGGCAAACCCAGCACCCTGGCAATTTTGTCAAAAGCTTCGCCGGCAGCGTCATCCCGGGTCTGGCCTAAGGTTTTAAATGCCATATCCCTTTCCATGTAGATCAATTCTGTATGTCCCCCGGACACAACCAGACAGACCAGGGGAAATTCCACAGCCCCCCCCAGCATGTTGGCATAAATATGCCCGGCCATATGGTTGACAGCCAGCAGGGGTTTATTTAAAGCCCAGGCCAGGGCTTTGGCGGTGGATACCCCCACCAGCAGGGCCCCCACCAGTCCCGGTCCCTGGGTGACGGCAAGGGCATCGATGTCAGGCCAACCCAGGCCAGCTTCAGCCAGAGCCTTGCGAATAAGGGGGTTAAGAGTGAGCAAATGCTGACGGGATGCAATTTCGGGAACAACACCGCCGAAGCGGGCATGAATTTCTATTTGGGAAGCTACTTGGTTGGTAGTAATCTCCTGACCGTTAGCGATAATGGCCACGGCGGTTTCATCGCAAGAGGTCTCAATTGCCATTATGCGTGTCATTTGTCCGCTCCTTTCTGTCCAAGTAAGCGGCAATATCATTTTGCCACATTATCACAGCGTCTTCATTGTTGTCTGTATAGTAGCCGCGGCGCAGGCCGGCTGCAGAGAAATCAAATTCCTCATAGAGTTTCTGAGCCCCCAGGTTGGAACGCCGCACTTCCAGAGTCATTCTGTTGGCTCCCTGGCGCAAAGAAGAACGCAGCATATGCTCCATCAGTTTTCTGGCCACACCATTGCGCCGCCATCCCGGGGCAACGGCAATATTAGTTATATGGGATTCGTCCAGAATTAACCATCTGCCGGCATAACCGGCCACCTCTTCCCCGGCCATGGCCACTATATACACGGCATAAGGGTTTTCGGTAATTTCCCGGTAATAAGTTATTTCGCTCCAGGGCACAGTAAAACTGGCTTTTTCAATCGCCATGACCTGAGCCAGGTGCTCCGGTATCATGGCCGTTATTTTTATATCCGGGCTCATTTTGCGCCTTCCAGCCTCTGGCGCAGCTGAATCTCCGCCTGGGAATCCCTTAAATAAAAGGGTGTCAAGGCGTCGGCGCTGCAGCTTTGGCAATGCTGGGCCAAATCCGCCAGGGCGCCGGCCCGGTTGCCCAGCAAATGCAGAGGGGCCCTGCGGGGGGCTGCTAATTTATCGGTAGCAGCGGGCAAAACCAGGTCAACCCCATCGCCGCAAAACCAGATGGGCTCATCATAGCCCTTGAGCTTTTCCAGCAAGCCCTGGATTGAAATTGCCTGTTCGGGAAGCAAATTTTCCGGCACCGGACTTCGGCCTGTACGGTAGAGAGCCGTGTAGACTTGATTCAGGCGAGCATTGAGCACAGGACAGATCAAACCAGCGCTAAAATTATGGGCCAGCACTTGCAGGGTGGAAACGCCAACTACAGGCAAGTCCAGGGCCAGCCCCATGCCCTTTATTGTGGCGATGCCAATGCGCAATCCCGTAAATGAACCCGGTCCCCGGGTCACTGCCAGCAGTTCCAGATCCTCGGGCTTTAGGCCCGTTTCCGCCATAAGGTTCTCCACCAAGGGCAACAGGCGCTGGGAATGAGTGCGGGCAAGATTGGTGGTAATTTCCGCCAGCAGCCTGTCATCCCGGGCAAGGGCAACGCTACAGACGGAGGTGGTAGTATCAATTGCCAGAACCAGCATTATTCATCAGCTCCTTTACCAGCTTGCCGTGACCCTCTCCCACCGGGGAAAAGTAAAGGGTTCTCCGGGTTTCACCATCGTATTCCAGACGGATATGCAAATACTCCGGGGGCAGGAATTGGGTCACCCGCTCTCCCCACTCCAGAGCGCAGACGCCGCCCCCGCTTAAGTACTCTTCAAATCCCAGCTCCCACAGCTCTTCAGCCTCATCCAGGCGATAAAGGTCAAAATGATACAGGGGCAAGCGGCCACAGTACTCTTTGACCAAGGTAAAGGTAGGGCTGTTGACAACCCCGTCAATTCCCAGCCCTCTGGCCAGACCCTGGACAAAGCTGGTCTTGCCGGCCCCCAAGGGGCCGTCCAGCACCAGCACCGTTCCCGGCTGGGCCAGCTCCCCTAAGCGCCGGGCGAGAGCCTGAGTTTCTCGGGGATCTAGGGTTGTATATTCCATAAAACTCATCTCCTGCTCCAAATATATCAGGGCTATTATACCACATGGGCTAAAGCAAATGCAGGTCCTGAAAATCTTGCTTTTCAAGCAGCAAACGCCATGGGAACCTTGACCGCAACCAGGAAAAACCGTATAATTGGGCTATCTGTGACTGACTGGTCAGTCAGGGGAGGTGAATTTATGGAAGACAAGCGCAGCAGCATCATTGCAGCGGCGGCAGAAGTAATCGATAAATGGGGTAGCCAGTTTACCATGGATATGGTGGCCCAGCAGGCTGGTGTAGCCAAGGGCACTGTCTACCTGTACTTCGCCAGCAAACAAGATCTCCTCCTGAGCATGATTATGGAGGGATTGCAGGAGCTGGAACAGGGCCTCAAAGATGCCGTGGTTGGCTGCAAGGATGCAGGCGGAAAACTGGCGGCCATTGTCACCGCCCATTACCAGATGGTCATCAGCAAGGCCCCGCTGTTTATCAAGCTAGTCTCTCAGGACCCCATGCTATTTCGAGAAGCCCGCCCGGAAATTTTACCATATCTCAAAGGCATAGAAGGAGTTTATGCGGACGTGCTCAAACAGGGTGTCCAGGAAGGCTGCTTTGGCGGCATTAACCCGGAGATTACGGGAATAATTCTCCTGACGCTGGTGCATAATGCCGCAGCCAGCTGCAGCATATTCCGGCCTGATTTGTCTGCAGAAGCAGTGCTGGAACAAGTTCACACCCTGATATTTCAGGGAATAAATGCAGCTCCCCAGTTGGCTTTTAAAAATCTGCTCCAGGAGGGAAAAACATGCAAAGTATAATTAAATTCGCTGTATCCAGAAAAACAACTATTCTCATGGTTATTGCCGCCCTGCTTTTGCTTGGCAGCGTATCCTGGTCCCGAATCCCCGTGGACCTGCTGCCGGATATTACCTTCCCCGCAGCAGCAGTATCTGTCAACTGGGTTGGCGCCGGCCCCGAAGAAGTAGAGGCCTCTGTGACCCGGATTTTGGAGGGTTCCCTGGGGACCATCACTGGAATAAAAGATGTCCAATCTATCTCCAGTATGGACAATGCCCTGATTATTTTGCTCTTTAACTGGGGAACAGATATGGACATGGCCGCCATCGAAATCAGGGAAAAACTTGACATGGTGGCCTCCCTGCTTCCTGATGACACCTCCGCTCCCACAATGTTTAAATTCGACCCTTCCATGCTGCCGGTAATGAACATCGCCCTGGCCTCAGATTCCCTGGACCTGGTTGAGCTTAACCGGTTAGGCGACGAAGTCAGCCAGCGTTTGGAGCGCATTGAGGGAGTCGCTTCTGTCTCCGTGAGCGGCGGCCTGGAAGAACAAGTCCTCATCGCTGTGGACGGCCAATTGCTGGAAGAATACGGCCTCACCCTGACCGGAGTCACCAATGCTCTGCGCCTGGCCAACCTCAGTCTGCCCGGCGGCAGCATCAGCCAAGAAGGCAAGCAATGGACAATTCGTGCTTTAATCCGCACCTCTGTAGAAGAAATGAAAGACCTGCTGGTGGGAATGAGGACGGAGTTCATTCCCGGCCAAGCCCAGCCTGCGCCGCTGCCGGTCACCCTGGGCGAGGTGGCGAAAATCTCTATAGAGCCTGAGCCCCTTACATCCATCAGCAGAATTAACCGTCAGAGAAGCGTCAGCCTCAATCTGCAAAAACAGTCTGACGCCAATACCGTCATCACCGCCAATCGGGTGCATAATGAGCTGGAATTGCTGAAGGAAGAATACCCTCAGGTAAGCTTTGTTCCCAATACCGACCAATCAGAATTTATCCAGCTGGCCATTGACTCCCTGGTGAAAAATGCCTTGCTGGGGGCTGTCCTGGCCATGGCCATTCTCCTTTTGTTCCTGCGGGACTTCCGCAGCACCCTGATTGTGGCCATCTCCATACCCGTTTCCATTATCAGCACCTTTATCATGATGTTCTTTGCCGGTCTCACCGTCAATATCATGACCTTAAGCGGGCTGGCCCTGGGAGTAGGCATGTTGGTGGACAACTCCATCGTCGTCATCGAAAATATATTCCGCCATCTCCAGGAAAAGAAATTGCCGCCGGCCCAAGCCGCCTTGGCGGGGACCAAGGAAATGGCAATGGCCATTACCGCTTCCACCCTGACCACGGTAGCGGTCTTCCTGCCGGTGGTCTACGTAGGGGGAATTGCCGGCATTCTCTTTAAAGAGCTGGCCCTGACTGTAACCTTTTCCCTACTGGCCTCTTTGGCAGTTTCCCTGACTGTCACGCCCATGCTGGCCAGCGTCTTTGCCCGGATTAAAAAAGGCAGGATCTCGAAGGTCATGGATATTGCCTCTCTGTACAGGCGCAGTCTCGCCTGGACCCTCAAACACGGCATCGTTGCCTTAGTTGTAGTGGTTCTGCTCTTGGCTGGCAGCCTGGCCCTCATCCCCCGCCTAGGGGGAGAATTCATTCCCGCCTTTGATGAAGGCATCGGCGCCATCACAGTTACCCTGGGGCCTGAATCTGCCCTTGAAGCTACTGAGAATGCCGCTTCTCAGGTAGAAAAGACGCTGCTGGAATTCCCCCAGACCCAACTGGTAGCCACTTCTATCGGCGGCGGCGGGACCTTGCTCAGCAGTTTCAGGGGAAGCGGCGCAGTCAACATTGCCCAAATCAGCTTTCAGCTGGTGCCAGTGGAAGAGCGGAATATGAGCACGGCTGAATTCATTGAACAGGTGACTGCTGCCTTGCCCTCAATCAGCGGGGCGGAGATCAGCGCCAGCACGATGAGTTCTATGGGCGGCGGCATGCTGGGGGGAGGCAGCGCCATCGAGCTGGAACTGGCAGGCCAGGAGCTGCAGAAATTAGGAACCTATAGCGAGGACATTGCCCAGGCCCTTTCCCGTTTGGACTTTGTCACAGATGTCAGCACTTCCCTGGGGGAAACAAATCCTGAAGTCCAAGTGGATATCGACTTAGCCAAGGCCGCCATGTTGGGGGTAAACCCCTTAGCAGTAGGAAATTCCATCCGCTCTGCCTTCCAGGCGCAAACGGCAACCCGCCTGTCCCGGGAGGGCTATGAGCTCAATGTAGTTGTGGAGCTGACAGGTAAAGAAACTGCCGGCATCGATGATATCGGCCAGGTAGTTGTCGCCAGTCAAAACGGCATGCTAATCCGGGTTAAAGATGTAGCCAATGTGGTGGAAACCTCAGGTCCCCGTGCAATCCGCCGGCATAATAATAAACGGGCAGTGACAATTACCGCTGAAATCGCTGAGAGCATGGATTTGCGGGGGGCCCAAAAGGCAGCTGAGGATGCTATTGCCGACATCGACCTGCCCAGCAGCTACAACCTGGAGTTTCAGGGAGAGATTGTCGAAATGCAGGAGGCCTTTGACGGGCTGCTCCTGGCCCTGCTGCTGGCTATTGCCCTTGTCTACATGGTCATGGCCTCCCAGTTTGAATCTCTCGTTCACCCCCTCATCATCATGTTCACTTTGCCCCTGGCGGCAATTGGCGTCATATTTACTCTGTTTATCACCGGCAACAACCTCAATATTCCTTCGATGATCGGCATCATCATCCTGGCCGGGATTGTGGTCAACAATGCCATTGTCCTCATTGACTATGTCAACAAACTGCGGAGCAGGGGCATGGAAAGAGATGAGGCTTTGCTCACTGCCGGCGAAACCAGGTTGCGGCCCATTCTCATGACCACCCTTACTACAATACTGGGCCTGCTGCCCCTGGCCCTGGTTAGCGGTTCGGGCTCGGAAATGCAAAAACCTCTGGCAGTTGCCGTCGTCGGCGGGTTGACGGTATCCGCCCTCCTGACCCTGTATATAATTCCTTTGGTCTATCGCTTAGTTGACCGCCTTTTCCCCCGGGCCACCAATATCCAAGAAACCAAATAAAGAATAGTAGCCACTGGGGACAGTCCCCGGTGGCTACTATTCTTTCAGAGTTGTGTGCATAACCGGCATTTTTGGGAGATAAAGGGTTTTTGCAGTCTGTATTGAATTATAGACTAATATAAAGGAACCGTTGGCGACTGTCCCCAGTGGTTACTTTTCGGGAGTGAATTCTTTGGCTAGTTGGCTTACATGGAAAAAATTGCGCATAGGGGCCATAGTGCTGCTACTGGCTGTGATAGCGGCATTGCTGCTTTTCCCCTGGCAAACTAAAGATGTTCTGGAAAGGTGTCAGGACTTATATGAGCGTGGGGAATATGCGGCCTGCAGCCGAGCGCTGGCTGGGAAAATGCGCCGGGATCCAGACTGGCATGAAGGACGGGAGTTATTAATTAAGGCCCAGCTGGCCGGGAACGACCCCCTGGCGGCAACTTTTTGGTTACTCTTCTGGCGGGTACACTACTTCCCCGTCGATGATGGTGTACATGACTGTGGACAGGTAGTCAAAGGGATGTCCCTCAATGATGACCAGGTCAGCATCCTTGCCCACCTCTATGCTGCCTACCCTGTCCTCCACCCCCAGGATTTTCGCGGCATTAATGGTGATTAAGCGCAGGACCTGGTAATCATCCATTCCCGTCTCCCGGACCACGGCAGCGGCCGCATGCAGAAGTTGGTAAATGTCCAACACAGGATGGTCGGTGGTCAAGGCGACAGTTATCCCTGCCTCAGACAGAATTTTGACGCTTTCCAGGGTCTTGTTCTGGGTCTCGATTTTGCCGGGAGTGCCCATGGAGGGACCGACAATAGCGGGGAACCCGGATTCTTTTACCCGGTCCACAATCAAATGGGCTTCGCTGGCATGTTCCAAGGTCATGTCAATGTCAAATTCCTGGGCGATCCTGATGGCGGTGGCAATGTCATCGGCCCGGTGGGCATGCATGCGCAGGGGGATTTCTTTCTTGAGGACGGGAATAAGGGCCTCGTTTTTTAAATCCCGGGGAGGCATTTTCTCGGCATCATCGCCAGCCCTGTTTATTTTATTCATGTAGTTCTGGGCATTGACCAGGGCCTCCCGCAACACAGCGGCGCTGCCCATGCGGGTGCTGGGCATGCGCTTTTGACCGGAGTATACCCGCTTGGGGTTTTCGCCAAAAGCCGCTTTGATGCCGGCGTTTTCCCTGATTACCCGTTGGTGCAGAAGGCCGCCGCCAGTCTTGAGGACCACGGTGCTGCCCCCAAGGATATTGGCGCTGCCCGGGGTGGACATGACAGTGGTGATGCCGGCCTCTACAGCTTCCCGATAGCCGTCATCTTGGGGGTTAATGGCGTCCAGGGCCCGAAGCTGAGAGGTTACAGGGTCAGTTATTTCGTTGTAATCCCGACCCTCCCAGCCCATGCCCTGCTCGCTGACCCCAAGATGGGTGTGGGGATCAATAAAGCCAGGATACACTGAGGCGCCGGCGGCATCTATTGTATCAGCTTCCTCTGGTATCTCTATTTGGCCGATGGCGGCGATCTTGCCGTTTTCCACAAGGATCGAACCCTTTATGGGCTCCTTGTGGGCAATGGTGTGAATGTCAGCATTGATAATAGCCAGTATTTTCTTAGCGCTCATAGACAATCTCTCCATCTATCAGAGTTTTTTCGACCCGGGTATGCCAGTCAAAGGGGTGGCCGCTGAGAATGATTATGTCAGCATCCTTGCCAGCCTCTATACTGCCGACCCGGTGGCCAATACCCATGATTTCCGCGGGATTGATTGTGATGGCCTTGAGAGTCTCTTCTTCAGGGAGACCGGCCTTATAGGCCAGGGCTGCCTGAATTGGCAACTGCTGCACCGGGAAGACGGGATGGTCGCTGACCAATGCTACTTTTACCCCGGCCTTGAATAATATACCCGGAGTGGTAAAGCTGGTATTGACAAGTTCAATTTTCGGCCTGGTGCCCAGGGTGGGGCCAACCATGGCCGCCACTTTCTTTTCGCCCAGGAAGTCGGCAATCAAATGACCTTCGGTGCAGTGCTCAATACAGATATCAACGTCAAATTCCTCAGCAATCCTGATGGCGGTGGTGATGTCATCCGCCCTGTGGGCATGGGCCCGCAGGGGGATTTCTTTTTTCAGCACCCTGGCCAAAATCTCCATCTTCAGATCCCGGTCAGGCAATTTGTCCTCATCTTTCCCGGCTCTCTCTTTCTTTTCCATGTAAGAACGGGCGGCCACGAGATTTTCCCTGAGGATCGCGGCTACTGCCATTCTCGTGCTGGGTGTCTTTTTTTGACCGCTGTAAACCCGTTTAGGATTTTCGCCAAAAGCTATTTTTAAGCCTACCGGGTCCTTGACCACCATTTTATCGACAATCTCGCCCCAGGTTTTGATGGCCACAGCCTGGCCGCCAATGACATTGGCGCTACCCGGGGCCACAGTCAGACAGGTGATTCCGCCAGCCACAGCCCCCTTAAAAGCCGGGTCCATTGGATTTATGGCATCAATTGCCCGCAATTGTGGGGTAGACGGATTTGTCATTTCGTTGCCGTCAGCCCCTTCAAAACCAATGCCTTGTTCAAAAATGCCGATATGGGTGTGGGCGTCAATCATCCCGGGCATCACAAGCTTGCCGGCGGCATCGATGATTTCGGCGTCCGCTGGCACAGCCAGATTGGCGCCGACGGCCCTGATTTTGCCAGCCTCAATTAGAATGGTTCCGCCTTCAATAATCTGGCCGGCCATAGTGTAGATTTTGCCGTTAATAATTGCCCTCATATAACTACTCCTTCCCTTTGATGGTATGGAATATATATTCTCGAAGGGCAACAGAAATTCCTTTAGGTATACTAAATACTTTATTCCAAAATACGGGCTAAATAAAAAACAACCCTACTTGGGTTGTCAATAGATTATCCGGGTGTTGTCGACATTGACAACCCCTTGGGATTGTCAGTCTTGTTCGTCCGCTATCTCTTCAGGCTGCACAAGTTTCTCTACAGTAATATCCACCCTGTCCACCTTGTACCCGGTAAAGGTGGTCACATCCTTAATCACAGCCTCTCTGACCTTTGCAGCCACTTCGGGAATTACCACCCCATAGGTGACAACCAGGCGGAGATCGAAAGATACAGTGCCTAAGTCTTCATCGCCTTCGCTCTTTTCCACGTTTATCTTCGAGGCGAATCTTCCCGTCAGCAGACGGCTGAGTCCGGAAAGAGTTCCCTTGCGCTGCTGGCGAATGACATCATCCACTTTTTGCAGGGCAGCGAGAGCAATGTCTGCGAACACTTCATCATTGACAATTAACTTTCCAGTCATCTTGAACACCTCCCTTGCTATTATGCTTCGACGTGGAAGGTTTGATTCCTGCTCTGGGACAGAAAGTGGGCCGGAGGAAGGTGAAAAGAAAATACATATTCAAGTGTGGGCTTAATTTATTTTATCTTTCCTTTAACTTTTATCAGATACGGGTTGACTTATTCTTTTCCGTAGACTAGAATAGAATTAGCATGGGCCCTCAGGGAAGGAGAATGTAAATGAACACTGTATATATTAACGGCAAAGAGATTACCAATCCTGCAGCCAGACTGGGCATTAAAATTCTGGTTGTATTAGCTGTTGCAGCTGTTGTTGCTCTTGTGGTTCCGGTTGTGGGACTGGCAGTGGCAATAGCCCTAGGGGTAGCCCTCATCGCTGTAGTTCTTGCACTGCTGGCTGTTCCCATGGCAGTCTTCCTCGGTCCCTTGATCTGCATTCTTTTGCTCCCGCTGCGGCTCCTGTCCTGGATTTTCGGCGGCAGCCGCCGCTATTACTAATTAACCTGAATAGAATCAGGGTGTCTCCGACGAGACACCCTGATTTTTTTTAAAGGTCGTAGTAAAGCTCGAATTCAACGGGATGGGGAACGATATTGACCTTCTCGGCCTCTTTCCTAATCCTGCTGATCTGGTTTTTAATGAGGCCCTCGGGGAACACATTGCCGTTCAGCAAAAACTGGTAATCCTGCTCCAGGGAATCGGCAGCTTCTTCCAGAGACTTGGGCAGGGCCTTGATTTTCTTAAGTTCTTCGGGAGAAAGGGCATAGAGGTTGAAGTCAAAGGGACCAAATCCCTCTTTGACCGGGTCAATCTTGTTATTGATGCCGTCCATGGCGGCCATGAGCAGGGCGGAATATGCCAAGTAGGGGTTGCAGGTGGCATCCATGGAGCGGAATTCAAAGCGCTTGGTTTCCGGGGTGTCGGCATAGCCGGGAATGCGGATGACAGAGCTGCGGTTAGCAGTAGCAAAACCAATACTTACCGGGGCCTCGTAGCCGGGAACCAGGCGCTTGTAGGAGTTGGTGCTGGGGTTGGTGAAGGCGCACAGGGCCCGGGCATGTTTAAGGATGCCGCCGATAGCGAAGAGAGCGGTTTCGCTGAGGCCGGAATAGCCATTTCCATAGAAGACCGGCTTGCCTTCTTTAAAGAACTGGATATGGGCATGCATGCCGCTGCCGGCTTCGCCATAGAAGGGCTTGGGCATAAAGGTGGCTGTCCTGCCCCGCTGCAGGGCGAGATTCTTGACGAAGTACTTGATGATCATGGTTCTGTCTGCCATGGTCTTCAGGGTGCCCAGCACCACTTCAATTTCAACCTGGCCGGGGCCGCCGTTCTCGGCATGATGGTAAGTGACCGGCACGCCCCGTTCTTGCAGCATGGTCACTATTTCATTGCGCAGGTCAAAGCTGGAGTCATAGGGCAGGTCTACATGGTAGCCCCCATGGGGACGGACATAGTAACCCGGATTGGGGTATTCATTGTTGCCGGCGTTCCAGCTGGCCTGGCGGGAGTCCAGGTTAACTTCAATATGGTTGACATCGTTGCGGAAGGAAACATGGTCGAGAATATAAAACTCGAATTCCGGTCCTAGGAGGCACAAATCAGCGACACCCAAATTAGCTGCATAATCTTCAGTTTTTTGGGCTATGTAGCGGGGGTCCCCCTCGAAGCGGCCTGCGCCCTCTCCCAGGGTATAGATGTTGGAAATCATCGAGAGCATTGGCTGTTGGGCGAAGGGATCTCTAAAGGCTGTGGAAATGTCGGGTTTAAAGACCATGTCGGATTTTTCCACAGTCAAAAAGCCATAGCTGGACCCGTCCATGCCAATACCCTTATTGATTGTCTTTTCGCTGAGCTGGTTGGCGGGAATAGTCAGGTGGCGCCAGCGGCCGGCGGCGTCTATGACCTTAAACTCAATGAGTTCAATGCCTTCGGCTGTGCAATACTCCTTTAGTTCTGTAAAACTTTTAAACACTATCTCATCCCCTTGTTCTGTAGTTGTTACCCGCCTGCCGGAAGCGCAGACAGGGAAAAGCCAGAAACAAAGTCCCTAGGCACAGAATAACAGATATTCTGCCCCCTTCATATTTTACGGTATTTTCTCCGGGTTTACAAGGGAAACAGCTTCAGGGGCTTTAAGCGGCATAGTCTATTGCTCCTATAGGATGAGACACGAGATTGAAAAAGAAAGTTACTCTAGAGACATAAAAGCGTAATCAGTATTCAGCCGGGTTCAAATGCAAGGTGGTTTTTGAGGTTCTGCAAGAGGCCTCCAAAATTAGCGAGATTGGAACCAAGTGCGGCATAAGTCCTGTAGCCATCGGGCGCTGGAAAAAATGCGTTCCTTGAACGAGCCCCAGGAGTGTTTAAGCAAGGGCCCTCCGCAGCCGATAAGGACCTGAAAGAAAAGGATGAAATGGTAGCTCAGCTCGAGTGAACAGTAGGTCAACTCACCTATGAGGTTGACTTAGTAATAAGGGTAGAATTCTTGCAGTAAATAATCGGATTTAGCCATTGATGATGTTTAACGCTTCCATTACTGCCGAGAATCCCATCAGTACACCCCCTACGATCAGAACAAATAAAACATCTTTCTTAATACGCGCGGGCCTAACAAGAAAAGCAAAAAATGATTTTAACCCTTGGGGGGAGCTGGTAGGAAAAGCCGCATAAGCTGCTGTAGCAGAACATATTAGACAAAACGCCAAGGTTTCCCATAACCCAACCTTTAAAAAACCATTCACTATCTCAACCTGCGAAGTATAGGGGAATGCGAAGCTATTGGTCCCCCTAAGCAACCCATGGAATACTGCAGATCGAAAAAAATGAATGTAGTAGCCGATGGCTAATCCTCGTGCATCATGCCATTGATTCATCATCATTAAGCCTAAAGCACCGAGAATTATATTTGCTCCGAAGATTTGTATAGCGATTATATAGCCAGATGATATCAAAGATGCAGTAAAATTAATCTTTACCAGCCCTGGCGGTAAAAGCAAAGACGATAGAGTCCATATTATTACCAGCAGTCCCAGAGTGGTAATAATGGTCACACCGATTCTTACTAATAAGCTTTTATGCATCAAAAGATTTACCATGTAACTTCCTCCTGGGAACTAAGACATATTGGCACTATCAGCTGCTTTACTATCTATATTCCATAAAGGTATATATTTCTCCATAACATGCGCTTGACATCCTTCTATCGTAGAATTGCCTTAGATTTCTCTTATTAGCTCACTGCAACTACACATCGGCACTCAAGCCTGATACGTATAGTATAATGCTCCATGACAGGTGGATGGGTCAATTTTAATCCGGTCTTGACAGTGGGCAAAACGTCCTTTAATAAAGTAAGGTTCTTCAGGTCATTGATACCCCCCTAATAATTGGTTATTTCGATACTTTCGTTATTTTGATCGCAACAATATTAATAAATGCAACAATTTAACCAGTTTTGTAATAGCGTATAACAAACAGAGGATGTTGTCAACTAAAAATAGAGAAAGCATTTAGTACTGTGAGAATGTAATGACAGTGGCGCGTCAAGGAACATTTTTACATGGTAACGACTAACCTCAAACCTTGAACTAGGCTGGTGAACGAGGTTTTTGGCTAACAGACTTAAAAAAGCAAACCTTAGTGGCAACGTTCCCACGCGACAAATAAGGAATTGTACAAGAAAAAGGACGAAGAACCTAATAGATATTCTTCGTCATTGGGTATACAATTTTTTAGTTGCTAAGAAGTTTTGTCCCTACTTTGGCTCAATGACCCCGCTCATGCGGATTACTTCCATGCCCCGGGTCTCAAGCGCCTTAATAATCAGATTGATGCCGATGGAGTCGCTGGCCATGTGGCCGGCAACGATAATATTGCCGATATTTTGCTCTCTGACGGCCTTGATTACATCTTCGGGCATGTGCATGCAGACCAGGGTGCCGATTCCGGCCTCAAAGTAGGCCCTGGCCACATTGACACCGCCGTTGGTGCCGCCGGCCATGGTGACGAAGACTTTGCCGGCGTAGTCCTTTTCACTGCCAACCCGGATTTCCGGCTTAGTCAGAGCATTCTTGTATTCCGGGAGCTGCATAAGGGCGTCAAGGACATCTGCCAAAGTGGACTTTGCTTCCAAAGAGCCGTCCAAATGGGCCTGGACCTTGCGCTCAGTCAGCAAGTCGGCGGGAGTATGAATTCCCATGAAAGGCATGTTAAGAAGTCTTGCCGCAGAGGCTGCCCGGTCATAATTGGTAACATGCAGGCTGCGCTCCACCTTGCCCTTTTGTTCCTGCAGCATTTTCTGGGCCTTATTAATAGGAACCCCCGCCGCCACCATGCGGGCAACTTGGTTATCCATGACTTTAAAGAGATTGAGGCGAGGAGAGCCCCCTACCGGGTGATGGGTGATGACCTGATCTACACCCAGCTCCCGGGCGATCATCATCTCTGCCGCTTCCATATCTACGCCGAAGGCTGCCTTCTTGATACTATCCCCCTGTACAATGATGCCGGAATCACCAGGTATTTCGGTCAGCCCGGCCATTTCCAGGGCCAGATCCATAATCTCCTTGGTATTCATAGTCTTCCTCCTCTTTGGGACAAAGGGGACGGTTCTTTTTGTCCCAGCTTTTTTTGCCAGGTCGGTTGAAATGAGCTAAAAGAACTGTCCCCCTTGGCTATTATAGTTAGTTTAGGGCTTTACAAGACAGGGCGATGCGCTGGCGGCGCTTGTCAACGCCGATGACCCTGACGCTGATATTTTCTCCTACCTTGACCACATCCAAGGGGTGTTTGACAAACTTGTCGGCCAGCTCAGATACGTGAACCAGGCCGGCTTCCTTGAGGCCTATATCCACAAAGGCGCCAAAGTCGGTGACATTGCGGACGGTGCCTTTGAGAATCATGCCTTCTTTGAGGTCATCCAAGGTAAGAATGCCCTCTCTGAACAGGGGCGCAGGCAATTTGTCCCTGGGGTCCAGGGCGGGCTTTTCCAGGGACTGAATGATGTCCCGAAGGGTAGGTTCACCCACACCCAGCTTCTGGGCCAAGGCCTTGACCGACCCAGGCAGTTTGCGGCCCAATTCCGGAATGCCGCCCCTGCCAAGGTCTTCAGCAGTATAGCCGCATAGACCCAGAAGTTTTTCCGCCACTGCATAGGATTCTGGGTGGACAGTGGTGTTATCCAGGGGATTCGTCCCTTGCCGGATGCGCAAAAAGCCTGCGCACTGCTGGAAAGTGGCCTCTCCCAGACGGGAGACCTGGAGCAGCTGACTGCGGTCGGAAAAGACGCCATTATCCTGACGCCATTGGACGATTGATTTTGCAACAGCGGGCTTAATGCCAGCGATGTATGAAAGCAGCGGCGCTGAAGCAGTATTGAGATCGGCGCCAACCCTGTTGACGCTGGTTTCCACTACTTCACCCAGCAAACGGGCCAGTTCCTTTTGGTCTACATCATGCTGGTACTGACCTACGCCTATGGCCTGAGGAGGAATCTTCACCAGTTCCGACAGGGGATCCTGGAGCCTGCGGGCGATAGAAACAGCGCTCCGCTGGGAAACATCCAATTCCGGGAATTCTTCCTTGGCCAGGGGATCAGCAGAATAGACTGAGGCGCCGGATTCATCCACTACAGTGTAGGCTATGCCCGGAATTTCCTGGGTCAGTTCGCCTATCAGCTCGGTGGTCTCCCGACTGGCGGTGCCGTTGCCAATGGCAATGACATCGATTTTATGTTGCCGGATCAGTTCTCTCAGCCGCTCTTTGGATTTCTCAACCTGATTTCTGGGGGGTGTGGGATAGATGACATCAATCTCCAGCAACTTGCCCGTTGGGTCGACAACCGCCAGTTTGCATCCCGTCCGGTAGGCCGGGTCGACGCCCAGAACCGTCTTGCCCCGGGTTGGCGGCTGCAGCAGCAGGGAAGTGAGGTTGGTGGAAAACAGTTTATAGGCAGAAGCATGGGCCATGTCCGTCAGCTCCCTGCGGATATCCCGTTCAACTGCCGGGGACAGCAGGCGCTGATAGCCGTCTTCCATGGCTTTTCTAACATAATCTGCAGCGTCCTGACGCTGGGGATTGAAGTTGCGCCGCCACAATTCCTGTAGCAGGTACTGGGGATCAAAATCCAGGGATACTTTGAGGAATTCTTCCTTCTCTCCCCGGTTGATGGCCAGAACCCTATGAGAAGGCATCTTGGCCACGGGTTCGCTATAGTCGTAATACATTTCGTAGACAGACTGAGCTTTTACATTGCTGGCTTTTACCACAAGAACAGCCTTATCCCAGGTGCGCCTGCGGGCAATTATCCTGTTTTCGGCTGCATCGGAAAAGTCCTCTGCCACTATATCCATGGCTCCCTGGAGGGCGGCCTCGGAATTGGGGACCTTTTCATTGATGAATTTATCTGCCTCAGCTAGGGGTTCAAGTTCACCGGCAACGAGAATAACAGCAAGGGGCTCAAGGCCTGCATCCCGAGCCTTGCTTCCCCGGGTGTTGCGCTTGGGCTTGTATGGCCGGTATAAGTCCTCTACCTGCTGGAGTTTGGTGCATTCCCGAATTTGCTTTTCCAGTTCCGGAGTCAGTTTACCCTGCTCGGAAATGATTCGGACTACTTCCTCCTTGCGCTGATAGAGGTTGCGCTGGTAGCCGGCCTGTTGCTGGAGAGCAAAAATCTGTTCCTCATCCAGGCCGCCGGTGACCTCTTTGCGGTACCGGGCGATAAAGGGCACGGTGTTGCCATCATCCAGGAGTTTGATGGTCTCGGTTACCTGATTGATGGGTATTTTGAGCTCGGCCGCGATAATTTGCAAAATCTTGGCCTCTACATCGGACATAAAAATTCCTCCTTTTCTCAACAGCCAGGCCAGGCATCCGTTAGCGGCCCCGGCCTGGTATAGGTCCATATCACATTGCATTGCTGCAGGCCATTTCAGCCCGCTTTTATCTTATCCTTCTTGCTTCAGTTTGACAACCGGCCGCACTTCCCCGCATTTTTCTTGGCGGTGATTGATGTTTTGCGGGTGGTGAAATTCTTCAAGAGCCTGCACCTGTTGGGCAGATAAATATCCCAGCTGACTGAGGATTTCCACCACAACGGGTTCCCGTCCCCGGCTGGCGCCATCTTCACATTTGACGGTTATGCCGATGCCCTGATCGATTATGCCTACGCAGTAAACACCGGCGGCGCCGCCTTTGGCGATTAGTTTCCCCGCTCCCGCCTGCATTAACTTGGTGCAGAACCCGTCGGTCCCACTGATTATTTCCGGATTAGCCATCATTGCCCCGGTAATCCTGGCACAGGCTTCCTCCCGCTTTTTGCCCAGCCCCTGGGGCCTGGCCAGACGGGCGTAGGCCAGGGACATATTGTACAGGGGCAGGCCATGGACAGGCACGCCGCAGCCGTCAACGCCAATGGCAATTTGCTCCCGAGGATACCCAGTCATGTCTGCGATGTAATCCAGGATGATTTGCTGCACAGGATGGTTTAAGTCAAGATAATTAGAAGGATCAAAGTCTAAATGGGTGACCAGGGTAAGCATGCCAGAATGCTTGCCCGAGCAATTTGAATGTAGAACAGTGGGCTCTTCACCGGCAAGGAGCATGGCCTTGGCAGTTTCCTTATGGATAGGCAGATGCACTCCGCATTGCAGCAGGGTGTGGTCCCGGCCAATCTTGGCAAATATTTTCAGCACTGTTTCAGTGTGAAAGGCCTCGCCATTGTGGGAGGCGCAAAACAAGGCCAGTTCCCTGGGGGAAATGCCGTAATGGTCTACAGCTCCCAGCTCAACCACCGGCAAAGCCTGAACAGGCTTGGCGGAACTGCGCCAATAGGTTTTGTAGTAGGGATCGCCTGCGCTGTAAAGCAGTTTACCCTGCCAGTCGACAATTGCCACATGGCCACGGTGCCGATTTTCCACCAATGGACCCCGGGTCACTTCAACTAAGACTTGAGCTTGCAAAGATCATTCCTCCTTGTTTATAGGGAAAATTAGTCAGGTGCGGTTACTGCTTTTCCTTGCATCTGGTGCAAAAGAGCTCAAAAAGACATAAAAATTCAGGATGCTGGGCAAACATCCTCTCCGGATGCCACTGAACGCCTAAAATCCAGGGCTCACGGCTTTCCAGGGCCTCCACCAGGCCATCGGGAGAGGTGGCACTGGTTGTCAGACCTGGAGCTACTTTGTCCACTGCCTGATGATGAAAACTGTTAACGCCGATATCCCCCTTTCCCAGGGCATCAGCCAACATTGTCTCCGGCTGTATGCGCACATGGTGGTGACGATGCCAGCCGGGGGCGTTTTGCCTGTGCTGAATTGCATGGACGCCGTCTTCGTCAATATGCTGAAGAATGGTTCCCCCTAAAGCAACGTTGATGACCTGCAGGCCTCGGCAAATCCCCAGAATGGGCAGGCCAAGCTTCAGGGCTTCATTGACCAGAGCGATTTCCTGTTCATCCCTGAGGGCATCTACCTCCCCCAGACGGGGCTGTGGCTGCTGGGCGAAAAAGAGGGGCGAAAGATCGTCCCCGCCGCTGAGCAGCAGCCCGTCCAGATGGCGCAGGATCTCAGCGCTGGCAGCAGGAGACAGAGAGGGCGGCAGGACAACGGGCTGACCACCTGCCTGCTCTATAGCCTCTATATACCCATCCTTGATAAAGCTGATCCCATCCTCATTGCTGTGCTTGCAGGTTACTGCAATTATTGCCAATATACCCCCTCCTATGGCCCCTCCTAGGGAAGCCAGCGATTTTACCTAACATTATAATATTCAATAACTGCCGGCGTTTTCCTGCCCCCATAAAAAAAAGACAGCTTCCGAAGTCCACGGTGTCATAGGGACAATTTAAGAAAAGCAAGCTGAATACGGAAAATAAGAAAGAGGCGTTGTCCCGCAAGGGATAATGCCTCTTCTCTTGCCAGTGAAAGTTAAGTGATTATTTCGTATTGAACATTTCTATCCTTCAGAGCCGTATCGATTATATTCTGATCAAATCCATCTGCTAAATGAATGTATAGACTATCTCTCGCGCGACTACAAGCAACATAATACATTCGCACGAACTCATCGGCAGCGGCTTCTTTTAATATTTCTGGTTTATTATAGACTGCAGGTAATTTTATTTTATCAAAATTATTCGGACTTACGCTTACGATTACCTCATCCCACTCTAGTCCTTTTGCTTGGTGTACAGTCATATATTTGCTACCAGGAGAAAAAACTTCAGTAAACAGCTTAAAAGAGGTTGCCCAGGTTAGAGCTGTTAAATTCGATACAATTGGTTTATTATTATTCAAATCATATTCGTCAATAACAGGAACATAGAAAGATTCTCCAAGCAACAAAACCTTCAAATCGTTATATTTAATCTCATCAAGCCTATTGTTAAAAATCGTTATTACTTCAACTGGCGATGAAGAGTCAGTTAATCCCTTAAAGGTATCATCTATAATTTCGGTTATTTGCCTTACAATGGAGTGGCTAAGTTTCCTACGATCAATATCAGTATAGAGCTTAAAAGCATTTAATGCATCAACGAAAGAGCCCTTTTCATGTGCCTCACTTAATTTGAAAATAAACTTAAAGGCACGAACCCAAGTAACATTATTTATTTCTGTAATTTCGGCTCTTATATCAATAGGAGAGTTGTAATATGAGTTGTAAATGCTTGTTAGTATTTTGATTTGATCATCTTCAATATCCCGAATATATGCAAAGGCTTTCGCCCATGCACGTGTTAATACAACTCCGCCTCTTTCTATCACGGAGGCTATTATTAATTTGACATTTTCAGAATCTCCAATAAGAAACCGTACAGGTGTTTCTTCGATAATAGCTTTTTTATCTTCACTATCGTATGGGCGAATTGAAGTTTGTATCACGTTTGTATCGGACTGGCGCAAAAAATTGCAGAAATGTACAATATTATTTGTTGAACGCCTATTCCCATTAATCACATACTCCGACAATTGCCGTTCTCCATTTGGAGTAAAATTCGCAAACTGAGATGGTCTTGCTCCTTGAAAACTGTAAATTGATTGTGCAATATCGCCTATAATACCGATTGTTGTTGATTTCCCTCCGATAAGCTTGATCAACAATGTTTGCAGAGGATTGGTGTCCTGAAATTCATCGACAAATATGAACGGAAATTTAACTCGCAAAGAATATAATGCTGTCGGATTTGCTTTCAATATTTGATATCCAAAAAATAGGATTTCATTGTGGGTTAGTTTTCGTGATTCTGACCACGCGTATTTTTTTATCGGTAATTGGTGATTTTCTGCAATACTATTCGATGCTGACAGCTGTGTTTTACCGCTTTCCAAAAACACAGTATTATCAACCTGAATCTCTCCCATAAGTTTTTTACTATATGATGGCGGTATTGTTTCACCCGTTTTATCAATAATAAATTTATAAATTTCTTCTCTATCAATTCCATGTAATATGCCTAAGCCTTCTATCTGTGATGTAATAGGCTTATTTCCTTGGATATCGATGGTAAATTGTTCTTTAATAATCCTGCGTAAATCTATCTGAAAGGGCTTGATAATGTGTTCAATAATAAAGCCATGGATAGTAAATACTTCAACAGAGTCAGAGAACCTATTGAAACGGTGTGTTATCTCTTCTACAGCGGCATTAGTATATGTAATACACAATACTTTTCTCAAACGGCTCTGGGCTATAATTGGATGATTTGTAACAATATTTTTAACATTCTCAACCAGAAAATGTGTTTTTCCCGCTCCTGGTCCCGCATAAATCTTGACATGATTTTGGAATTGCTCAGCAGTTAGGATTGTTCCTGATTCTATTTCGAAAGCCATTCCAACCCCTCCTTAATGTAGCTTGGAACAGTAATTTTGGCTGCCAAGTCTTCATTTGAAAGAATACTCAATGCGACATCACCTTTTCGTTTTTTAGCATATCCAAGAAACAACTGAGCAAAGAAAAAGTTATGATATTTAGCGGTGTTAGCGATATCACTTGCTACAGCTGTTTGAAATATTGAGATCATATCACCTATTTTTTTCTTTGTCTTAGCATTAGAAATAGCCCCTTGGTTTGATACCCATTGAGCAAAGTCAAGACCATATGTATCAGTGAACTCTGATAGGCAATCGGGCAATACAATTTTTAGCAAACTCTCTGCTACATCTGAATTATCAGTATTTACAAGGAACAATTCATCCTCAAATGTCTGTCCGCCTAGCAACTGTGAAACTAAACTAAAATTATCAATGGGGAACAGATCATTTAGCTTTTTGATGTGCCTTGCCCCTTCATGCTGTGTATAATCGGCAATGGATTTGAGAATATTGTCTTCAATCCAAGGAAAATCATTATCGGTAATGCAAAGCACCTTTTTATTAACAGCATTTCCATTAAACAGTTCAATAAAGTGCTCGAAATGCTTGCCCCCTATCTCAACTATCGAGATATGAGCATCTTCATACGAGCAGTTACACTTTTCCATAAACAGTGGCAATAGGAGCTTCTCGGCAATCCCTTCAACAAGAATAACCTTATCCGCAAAAAGCATATCAGAACGGGTTACATCAAGGAATTTAGTTAAATGCTTTTTAGCGTTTTCTTTATCTGCAAAATGTTCCTCAAGACTCTGCTGGCAACATTCTGAACCATCATCTAAACGGCAATAGTCAAGCATAAACATGTTGTCAATACCAGCTACCGCCGAAATATTACTTGAATGTGTGGTCACAAAAATTTGTTGATTTAGTTTATTTTCCTCATCTAAATTCCGAAGAAATTTAAATAGCTTATATTGCATAGCTGGATGGAGGTGTGCTTCAGGTTCTTCGAGGCAAAGAATGCGAAAGTCCTTACCTTTTCTAATCTCCGTTATTTTTATAAGCATATAAATGTTTATCAGGTTATTATATCCAAGTCCATTGTATGCAAGAGGGACTACAAAGTCACCTTTAGTATCTTTAACATCAGTTACATAAGCATCTGAAACACGAACATCTGGTCTCAAGTTTTGGAAGATTGATACATTACCTTGCTGTAGGCCGATTTCATTTTGCTCATTTTCAAATAAATCGGACATTTTTTCGAGTGCAGGCTTTAGAATTACTTTCAAATCATCAGACAGCTTTTGCCTAAGTTCTCTGATAGCCTGAATATTATCTTGGTCTTTAGTGAATGCCTCAATCTCTCGTTTGGTTTCCTTAGAAACATTCTCGCTGGTTCTTTCAGCTTCAATAAATCTAATATCAAATATACCTATCGCATCTTTTTTATCAGCAGGGGTATCACTGGCACCGTTAGTATATGACCATTCGTAGCGGTTAATAAAAGTTTCCAGTAAAGAGAGATACTCTTCTGTTGTTTTAATATCCTTAATTGCTTTTTGATAGTCGGCTAATGCTTTAGTTTGAAGCGAAAATACAAGTTTAACGACTGCCACTAGTGAATAGATGGCATTTTCACCGTCTTCTTGTCGCGATTGCTCTACTTCCTTCATGCCCAGAAAGGGTACAAGCTTAATAATACTCTCATCTTCCGTATCATCTTCGGAAATTTCATGCCTGATTTCATATTCAATCTCAATGCGTGGGGGATCATCAAGATATTTTGTTGCATATTCCAAAAGATTGTTCTTATTAAAATCATGAACAGAAATAGAAGAAGGATCGCTTAAAAGTCGAATTGCATATAGCAAGCCTGTTTTGCCCGAATTGTTTGAGCCAATTATAACATTCAGACCTTTTCGGAATTTCATAGAAAAATCATTAAAGTTTCTGTAGTTCCGAATGGTAACTTTCTGGATATACATATTATATTTACGCCTCACAGTCTATTCATTTTTAAAATTTTACGCCACATCCAAGTCATCATGAGCACTTCAACGTCTTATGACCTGTCCTTATAAGGTAAAAGGGGACAAAACCATACTAAATTTATATAGGTTATCCGTTAGCTAATCATCCAAACCGTTTCATCTCCGCAGATGTTGCGGATCTTTAAGCGTAGGGGTTTCTCTTCGCTTTTTATGCTTCCATCCCAAAAGTCCTTTGTTTTTGTACTATTAAATATCACATAACCCAGCTTGTCTATTTTTATTTCTGTATCTGAATGCCATTCGCCGCTATCAGCAGTACAGTCAACTGACAAAAACTCTATTAACTCTAAGCCCTCATTGCTTATAACAATAGGCTTATATGGTCTTTTTTCGCTGGAATTCGCAAAGGATTTTTGATTATATTCATCAATTTTTTGGTTTACACGGTCGCTCATAAAGCGGTTTATTGTTATTTTATACCCTGGAATCAAAGTTTCTTGCACCTGTTCACAGTAGAACTCTGCATAGTCTTCAATCACAACATCGTCAAGAATATCTTTCAAATCCTTGAGCTCAATTATTATTGTAGTGCTGTCATCATCAGCAATAAATTTTTCTATCTCCGTTTTATCCGTAATGTCTACATAGTAAACAATTACTTTTTTAATATTGCTGTCGAGATCGGGAATGGCTTCATGCAAAATGCGGTTCATCATAACCACATCAAGAAGCTTTGAGCTGCTGTCCATAAGATTAGGCACATAGACCGGAATTGTGCCCAGCTTGCTGTCAGATATGGCCCCTTCCCAAAAGCTGTCCAGATCATCTTCATTTTTAAGTCCCGGAATAAGGGACTTAATTTTCTCCATGGTTTGAATAGGATTTCTGTAAAGGGAAACACCGTCTTTGATTTCAAGCACATCAAATTCAACCTTATCGGCAATAAGGCGATCCCGGGTAGTTTGAATAGAATTTATGCCAATATCACAGTGTATAAATCTCCTACCCAGTTTATTAGCAACAGCGGCTGTTACACCGCTACCACCGAAGAAATCAGCTACAATCATGTTTTCATTGGAAGAAGCCTTAATAATACGTTCCAGTAGGGCTTCCGGCTTCTGGGTAGCATAATCTGCTCGTTCAACAGCAACAGGGTTGACAGGAGGAATATCAGACCATACAGAATCTACGATATCTCCTTCAATTTCGTCAAGATAAATTATTCTACTTCCCCCAGCAGTCGGATTAACATCGTCACGATACTTTCGGCCATTTTCATCCGTCTTGAACCTTTTTACATATTCCTCACTATGCGGTTTGAATTGAGTATTCCAAATATAATTCTCTGACTTTGTATAAGAGTACAGAGTGTCATGTTTTTGAGGAAACTTCTTTGTAGTTCTTCTTTTAAAAGCAAAGTACCCCCATACCACTTCATTTAAAAAGAAATCTTCTCCAAAGACCTCATCCAAAAGAACTTTTACATAATGCCCTATATGCCAATCCAAGTGCACATAAATACTGGCAGTCTCGCTCATCACGCTTTTAATAGCCATAAGGTTTTCATACATCCAGTTAAGGTACTTTTCCTTATCCCAAACATCGCCGTACATTTTTTCTTCAAAAGCACGGAACTCCTCACTTGTTTCAAGCTCCTGCTCTGCTTTGGCAATTGCTTCGGCAACCTTTGGGTTACGGCGAATATATACCTTTTTAGCATAATCAGCACCGCTGGCAAAGGGAGGATCTATATAGACAAGATCAACTTCAATTCCTTGTTCCTTTAGATAAGCACAAGCAGAAACACATTCGCCACGGATGACCATATTGCCGTCTTTATTTTCGCCTACAGTTTCCTGCTTTTCCATTTCATAAAGAGGCATGCCACGGCGCAGATTACCTCTAACATCATTTGCACCTTTATATTTTAAAGTGCGTTTGAAATTATCTAAAATAGCCTGTCCCTCAATAGGATCGGGGAAAAAGGGTATATACTTAATTGCCATTAAATTTCTCCTCCATTTTTCATTATTGCAGAAACGGCTCCCTCAGTAGCCGCTGTTATAAAGGCAGTTGCAATTGTCCCTATTGTCTTGATAGACATGTCCAAGCCTTTTTTGGCTATTGTCTTAACGGTTTTTTGCCAAATACCTTCATCCCTTATTTTGTCTAAGAAGTCAAACCCTTCCCATGTAAGGCCATTAGCAGAAAAATGATAATAGGGATCAATATCAGCAGCCAGTGCACTGAAGTTTTTAATTAAACCATATTCATACATCATAGAACAATGCCGGCCAATATCCCCTGAACTATAGCCTTCAATGCAAACGCTAGAATCAAGCTCTGTTCGTTCTTCGATTAAAAATAAAACTTTTCTAACTAACTCCATATCTCTTTTCATTAATCAATTCTCCTTAAAAAATTTCTCAATCGTTTTTGCCGTCGTCATTATTCTGTCATTTTCGCTTAGGTTATCTTCAAGATAAAGGTATTCAAAGCGGTCATATCCAAATTTCTCGTTATTCTTTTCCGTAAATGCCGTTTCCATAAAGGTGCGTTTGTCTTTGAAAGATGGATCATTTGCATAAATTCTACCTTTGGTTTCGACAATTACTGCTTTGTATATTTTTTTATCCTTACGCTTAATTACTAAAAAGTCTGGGGTATACATGCCTATATAAGACCATTTTGCACCATTTTGTTTATAGCACTTAATCTTAAATTCTGTCAAAGCTCTGTCGCCATTGTAATATATTTCTATGCCTTCAGTTTTAACAACATCCAGCTTTAAAATTTCGTCTAAAAATGTTCTTTCAAAGCCGCTATCAGCCTTATAAGGCAGGTAGTGGAAGGATCTGTCTTTCATGGGATGGGAAATTATTTGTTTTCTCAGCATTTCAGCGATATTCGTTTGACCGGTTTCCTCGGCAAGCTCTAACATTTTCTGTTCTTTTGGAGTGAGCTTAAGCTTTCCTTTGTCATCAAGAATGATGTTATCAACGGTCTTTTCATCAGGGTAAAAAACAGATGAATTCTGCACCCCTATTTCCGTTGTAAAATTTTCGACTTTGAGTAAAGAAGCTTCCTCCGGAATGAGTTCTTCAACAGTTTCAAAGCTTCGCTTCTCATAGAAAGCTTTGCGTATATTGGTATTTATGGCCTTAATATCGTAGTTTGAGCTAAAATATGTGTTACCATCTCGCTTATATGTAATGGCTTCAAATACTGCCATTAATTTATAGTTGTGACGATTTAAATCTGAAATAGAAACATAGCCAAAACCTCCTTTAGTGATACTATAAAGCCATGTATTATAATTCGCCAAAACAAGGCCGTGTTCTATGCTTTTTGTTTGTATTTCAGTGATATCTAATCCCTGTTTGAAAACGGCCTCTTTTATAATCTGATCCTTTTTTGAGCCTTGGATTGAAGTAGAGATATTTTCACTGACAGATAAACTTTCATCAATAACAAGCGTTCTATAGTTGATTTTAAGCTGATAAAAATCAATTTTGGGTAGCTTTAAATAGGCTGTACGGTCGTAACGTTTAATTGTGGCGTTAGGATTTATACTGCCATTTTCAAATTCTTTAATTGAAATATGATGCTGTTTTTCTAGTTGTGTGTTTAATATTTTTGCATTACTTTCATTGAGATAGATCAGCGCCGTCTCCAGATTTCCTTTTTCCACCTGTCTAAGACAGCGGCAGGATGTCTGGAGCACCATATTTGTACTGCAGTCCCCTTCTTGGGATAGGATAATTCCGGTCAAGCTGCGACAATCCCAGCCTTCCTTGCCAATCTGTACAAGCAGCACAATGCGAACTCTTGAAAAGGGCTTATCAAGACTCTCAAAGGCTAAGGCACTATCAATAGGGATGGAGAATTTCTTGTTTCCGCCATGAAATTTTAAAACTGCTTCCGATGGATTAAGGCCATATTCTTCTGCAATGCGTACAGCAAGGGGATAAACCTGTTCTTCAAGGGTTTCGATGTTACCGCAATAGACTCCAATTTTTGCAACTGTGCCATCGTAGTACACTGTATCTTTATATTTATCTAAAAAATCACGGATGCCTTTTTCGGTTATATCTAGGCGTTCATTATTTGCGGCTATTTTCACGGCAGGTACTTTGAGAAAATTTCCAATGCCGCTTATAAGGGGATAGTAGTGCACGATATTTGAAATCTCAGAACTTGCTATCGTCAACTTATCCGCAACATCAAACCGTTCAGCTTTTTCAAGATAGGGTGTGCCGGAAAAACCAATTACGCTTGTCAGTGTTTTGTTTTCCATCCATTTCGTAACTACAGCCCGAAGTTTTTTGTTATTAGTTGCCGCATGATGTGATTGAACCCCAAATACTACCG
>DHSM01000003.1:0-19549 GCA_002408465.1 Firmicutes bacterium UBA5286
CTACTCAAAGGGGAGCATATCATTTCAGCGGTGATTTTTTATATAGCTTAGCAGCATATCCTCAATTGTGCGAGAACAAGTACAGGTAAATATTTCTCCCTTGAGGGCGGCAGTCCCAGGCATCCCCTTTAAGTACCACGCCAGATGTTTGCGCATGAACAGCAACCCCCTGTCCTGGCCGCGATAAGCCAACTCCATGCGAAGGTGGCGGATAGACATTTCAATCCGTTGATCAAGAGAAGGAGGCTGATACTCTCTGCCCTCGAGAGCGGCCTTGACCTCGGCAAACAGCCAGGGATTGCCTAGGGCGCCCCTGGCCAGCATGATTCCGGCGCAGCCTGTCTGCTCCTGCATGGCCAGGGCATCCCTGCCCTTCCATATATCCCCATTGCCAATGACGGGAATATCTACAGCCTTGACTGCCTGGGCAATGATTTCCCAGTTGGCCTTGCCGCTGTACATCTGTTCCCGGGTGCGGCCGTGGACAGTTATTGCGGAAGCTCCGGCTGCAGCCAGCCGCTGAGCCAGGGATGGTGCATTGATTGAAGTCTTGTCCCAGCCCGCCCGGATTTTTACTGTGACGGGAATGGAAACGGCGGCGGCCACCTGGCGGACAATCGTCTCCGCCAGTTGGGGATGGCGCATTAGGGCCGCGCCTTCACCATTGCCGACGATTTTGGGCACGGGACAACCCATGTTTATATCCACCAGTCTTGCCCCTTCTGCCTGGGCGACCTTGGCTGCAGCAGCCAGCACCTGAGGACAGGAGCCAAAGAGCTGGACGCCGATTGGCGATTCACCTTCTATATCTAACATGTCCCAGGTCCTGGGGTTCTTGAATTCAATTGCCTTGCCGCTGATCATTTCGGTAAAGGCCAGATCACAGCCTTGCTCCCTGGCCAAAGTGCGGAAAGGTTTATCTGTGACGCCAGCCATTGGCGCCAGCCACAGGGGATTAATTTTTAGATTGCCAACTAGAATGCAATTATTGGTCATGCACATACCTCACCTGGTCTACTGTTTGGGTTGATCGAGATCGAAACCTATATCGAGAGCCCGCACAGAGTGGGTTAAAGCGCCCATTGATATGTAGTCGACACCTGCAGCTGCGTACCCAGCAAGATTGGATGCGTCAATAGATCCCGATGCCTCTGTTATTGCCCGCCCGGCTACAATGCCAACAGCCTGGGCAACTTGGGCCGGAGTCATGTTATCCAACATGATTATCTCTGCCCCTGCGTCCAGCGCTTGCTGCAACTGAGTGAAAGTCTCGACTTCTACTTCTACCTTGAGGGTATGGCCAATCTGCTTGCGCACTTGGGCAACTGCCTGACTAATGCCTCCGGCCAATTTAATATGATTGTCTTTTAACATTACCGCATCATACAAGCCCCAGCGGTGGTTAAAGCCGCCGCCGATGCGGACAGCGTATTTTTCAAACCAGCGCAGACCCGGAGTGGTCTTGCGGGTGTCTGTAATCCGGGTTGAGCCATGCAGGCCAACAATTTCCACCATCTCTGCAGTCTCGGTGGCAATTCCACTTAACCTCTGCAAGAGATTGAGGGCTACCCTTTCCCCCTGGAGCAACAGTTCTCCAGGACCATCAATATACGCCAGCCGGGTTTCGGCATCAACGGCTTGGCCCTCGTGAATTAAAGAAGTCCATTGCTCGGCGCCCAGCAGAGCAAAGATCCTCTGGGCAAAGGGGAGTCCGGCAATAATGCCGGGGGCGCGTGCGGTAAACCAGCCTCTTCTGATACCGGCACTGGGAAAGCAAGAACTCGTTATATCGCCGCTGCCCAAGTCCTCGGCAAGAATTTCCCGAAGTTTTTGGTCAAGTTGGATAGCAATCATTCTATGCCCTCCTTCATTGCCTTAAATTTCGGTTCCTGTCCCCTTTGGAAGACCCAGTGTCCCAACTGTCCTGGCCGGGGACGGGGGTAATCAAAACGATAGTGGCCGCCCCTGCTCTCTTTCCGCAAGAGTGCTGCCTGGGTGATGATTTTAGCCAGGGTAAGCATATTGACAAGCTCCATGCTCCTTTTATCGGCATAGGTCCCGGCAGGGACTTTGACTGTCAGGGCGGTCAAAATTGCCTGGGCCTTCTCCATGCCTTGTCCATCCCGGCGTAAACCTACCAAACGCCACATGGTTTTCCCTAACTCCTCAAGGATTGCTGGGGCATCAGTGTTTTCAGGCAGCAGCGCTGGGGCTGGGCATTGAACAGCAATAGGTTTTTTCCTTGACCCTTTAATCGACTCGGCAATCCTGCGCCCAAAAACCAGCGCTTCCAACAGAGAATTGCTGGCCAGGCGATTGGCCCCGTGCACACCGCTGCAGCTGACCTCACCACAGGCGAAGAGGCCGGGAACTCCCGTCTTGCCGTTGATGTCAGTGATAATTCCGCCCATAAAATAATGAGCTGCCGGAGCGACAGGGATTAATTCTCCGGGAAGCTTGAGGCCAAATTCAGTGCATTTTTGATAGATTGTCGGAAAACGATTGGGGAAGTCTTTATCCGCCAGGGGAGAAACATCCAGCCACAGGTTTTTGGCCCCGGTCTTTTCCATTTCGCTGACCATTGCCCTGGCGACGATATCCCTGGGGGCAAGTTCTGCCTGGGCATGGTAAGCAGGCATAAATCTTTCCTTGCTGTCATTGAGCAATAATGCTCCTTCGCCGCGCACCGCTTCAGAAATCAAAAAGCGGGGAGCTCCTTCCAGCATCAAAGCGGTTGGATGGAACTGCACAAATTCCATATCCCCCAGGCGGACACCGGCCCGCCAGGCCATGGCAATCCCGTCGCCAGTAGCTACCGGCGGATTGGTGGTATTTTGAAAGAGCTTGCAGGCGCCGCCGCTGGCCATCACTGTATGGGCGGCGTTTACTGCATATAGTTCCCCATCTGGATCAAGGCAAAACAAGCCGGCGCAGCCAGAATCATCCATGATAAGGTCGAGGGCAAGAGTATGGGTCCTCACTGTAATGTTTGGGAAGTGACTGAGTCTAGCCGTCAACGCCTCCCGAATTGCTTTGCCCGTTGCATCGCCCCTGGCATGGAGAATTCTCCGCTTGCTGTGGGCCCCTTCCTTAGTCAAGGCGAGACCAAATTTGTTTTTGTCAAAATTCACGCCCATATCAATGAGACTTCTTATGCCGGCAGGGCCCTCTTGGACGAGGGTGTTGACAGCTTCAAAATCACAAAGGCCTGCACCCGCGTTTAAAGTATCCTGCAGATGCAAATGGGGAGTATCCTGTTCAGAAATTGAAGCAGCGATACCACCCTGGGCTTGTTCGGTATTGCTTTCATCCAGGCCTGATTTCGCCAACAGCAAAATCCTTTTGCCGGATTCAGCTGCCAACAGGGCGGTATACAAACCGGCCACTCCCCCGCCGACCACAACCACATCCCATAATTGATTTTTTTCTGACGATGAGGCAGAAAGCATAATATCATTCACTCCCTGCTATTGAACTGCCAGCATTCGCTCCAGGGCCAGCCAGGCCCCCTCAGCAACATCTCCCGGCACCGAAACCTGCGGCGCCAGTGTTTTCAAAGAATTTGCAACCTTGTCTAAGGTGGTCAGTTTCATGTTTGAGCAAAATAAATTCGGGTCAGGGAAGATAAAGCTTTTCTCGGGCGCTGCCTTTTTTAAGGCATGCTCCAGGCCAATTTCTGTGCCGACAATGAAGGTCTTTGCTTCTGCACTGCGGGCGATTTTGAGCATGCCGGTGGTCCCGGTGACATAATCTGCAATCGCGGCGACTTCGGAACGGCACTCGGGATGAACCATCACCAGGGCTTGCGGGTGCGCTTGTGTAGCTTTTCGAATATCTTCAGCCCTTAAACCATCATGAGCATAACAATATCCATGCCAAAGAATTATTTCCTTATCGGTCCTGGCGGCAACAAATTGCCCCATGTTGCGGTCAGGGACAAAGATTATCTTAGCCTGAGGCAGAGAATTTACCACTTTTAAAACATTAGCAGAGGTACAGCAGATATCCGATTCAGCCTTAATCGCGGCCGAGGTATTGACATAGCTGACCACCGCCGCTTGGGGATGCTCTTTTTTCAACCTGCGCAAGCCCTCCACAGCGGCCGTGTCGGCCATGGGGCAGCCTGCTTCTGGTTCAGGAAGCAAGACGGTTTTGCCGGGAGAGAGAATGGCGGCCACTTCCGCCATAAAGCGAACTCCGCAAAAGACAATTACATCTGCATCAGTTTGTGCCGCTTGCTGACTTAAGCCAAAGGAATCGCCAACATAATCGGCGATATCTTGAATTTCAGGCCTTTGATAATAGTGACTTAGGATCACTGCCTTTGTTTGCTCCTTCATTTTTTCTATCTGTGCCCGTAAGCCGCAGTTGTTCATCTTGTTTTCCCCCTAGAAAATGCTGAATTTATTATCCGTCAAATGAATGGGCTTGTCAATTTGTCTGCCCTAGAAGGGATTTTTGCTCTCCAGGTCGAACTCTCTGTAGTCAGACTTTGGAGGGAAGATAATGCTTAAAACTCTGTTTTCCAATCCGGTTACCCGCACTTTTATTGCCTTGATAATTGCTGTCATCTCAGTTTTGGGGGCTTTTTTCACCTATGTCACTGCTCCCGAGGACTTTGGCAATACCAGCGTCCAGTTTGACATCGACATGGTTTACTACTTTGCCGATGACTGGAGCGTGGCCTACGACTATGCGAAAATCAATTTTTCCCCGGGAACTCTCGTCATCCCCGGTTATCATCAGGGGCGGGTTGTAGCGGTGCTTTTGATTCCGCCGGAAGATCATCCCGGCGCTTTCAGCCTGTCTTTTCCTCAGGAATACAGAGGGGAACTGCCGGAAACCATTGAGGACAACCTAGAGCAGGTTTTGATTTTGCTTGACTACGCCGATTATGCCAAGATACTTCAGGATTCCGGCGATACCATCCTTTTGCGGGCAGATGAAATCACCGAAGCTGATGTGCCCAACCAATATCTCAAGCGTCAGCTGGAACATGGCTACAGCTTGCTGACCAGCTACGACATCTTTGGCTATACTAACTGGCTGCTTCCCACATCTCAGACAGTCCTGCTGCGTCTGTGGGGGTCTAGGCTGGGCATGCTTACCTATTATGAAGATGCCTGGGTTAAGGTGACGGCCCCAGATTTTTCCCTGCACTTTGCCCATCCCCAGCTGGAAAGGCAGTACTATCCCCCGGCCAGCTACCGCATTCGCGCTCTGGTGTACATGGCTTTTCTCGCTTTAACTGCCGCAAGCCTAATTGCTTTTATTGCTGGGGGACTGGAGAACAAGGAAAAAGAAATAAAGGGTCAGTACGATATTTGTCAGACCATTGCCGCCCTTTTAGGCACATTAATATACGCCGCTGCTCTTTCTGCCTTTAATCAATTTTTCCAGCCCTCACCGTTCGCAACAGCCGCTTTATGGGCTCTTCCCCTAGTGGGAGTTGTCATTTGGTCTCGAAAGGCCCGATTAGAACCAGCCTTTTTTGGAATTTCCGTCCACGGTCTGGCTGTTGGGCTTATAGCCGCTGTCAGCGTCTGCATTTTGTTTGCTCTGGGCTCGGCCTTTTCTCTGCCCGTGGGCTTCAAATTTGATACTGTGCTTATTCCCCTAGCCGTGGCAATTATTTTACGGGAAGCTCTGCTCAGGGGATTCTGCCAGCGCATTATCTCTCACTGGCTGCATCCCCTGGCAGGACTGCTGATTGTCTCTTGTGCCTGGGCCCTGATTGCAGTCTTTACGGGACCAGCGCCAGGGGGAGTGCTGGCTCTCGCTTCCGCCCTGGGCCAGTCCCTGGTAGTGGGCTATCTATACCATTGTTCTAAAAATCTCTTCGCCCCCTGTCTGCTGGCAGCATTGTTGGAACTGGCGCCATTAATTATAAAGTTTTAGGGTACTAATGAAACGGGGAGGCAATTGCCTCCCCGTTCCCGTTTCTAGAATAAGCCGGTGATTATGCCATCACTAGTAATATCCATATTGCAGGCAGCGGGATGCTTGGGCAGCCCCGGCATGGTCATGATGTTGCCGGTGATGGCAACAACGAAGCCTGCGCCGGCAGAGACCTTGACTTCCCGGACGGTGATGTTAAAGCCGCTGGGGCGCCCCAGCAAGGCAGGATTGTCGGAGAGAGAATATTGGGTCTTGGCCATGCAGATGGGCATTTTGCCGAAACCGTTGGCTTCCAAGGATTTAATTGCCTTCAGGGCGTCTTTGGTAAACTCCACCCCGTCGGCTCCGTAGATTTCCCGGGCAATGGCAGTGATCTTTTGCTTGATAGGCAAATCTACTGAGTACAGGGGATGGAAATCGGCCTTTTCCTCTGCGAGTATCCTCAGCAGTTCTTCTGCCAGGGCTATGCCGCCTTCGCCGCCCTTGGCCCATACTTCAGAAAGGGCCCAGGGCACACCCATTTGACCGCAGAGCTGGGAGACGAGTTTGAGTTCTGCCTCGGTGTCAGTGGGGAAGCGATTGATGGCAACCACCAGGGGAAGGCCAAAATTGCGGATATTTTCCGCCTGTTTTTCCAGGTTGGCCATCCCTGCTTTGAGGGCCTCAAGATTTTCTGCAGCCAAATCAGCCTTGGCCACGCCGCCATGAATCTTAAGGGCACGGATTGTAGCTACCAGCACAACTGCATCAGGTTTCAGTCCTGCCAGGCGGCATTTTATGTTAAAGAATTTTTCCGCCCCTAAATCCGCGCCGAAACCTGCTTCTGTAAGCAAATAATCTCCTAACTTGAGGCCCAGTTTGGTGGCGGCTACGCTGTTGCAGCCGTGGGCGATGTTGGCGAAAGGACCGCCGTGAATGAAGGCCGGGCCATTTTCAAGAGTTTGAACCAAATTGGGTTTGATGGCATCCTTGAGGAGCAGAGCCATGGCGCCTTGGGCTTTGAGGTCGCCGGCAGTAACCGGCTGTTTTTGGTAGTTATAGGCCACGACGATTTTGCTCAGGCGCTGTTTAAGGTCATCAAGGTCAGAAGCCAGGCAGAGAATGGCCATGACTTCTGAGGCAACGGTAATGTCAAACCCGTCTTCTCTGGGGAAACCGTTGTTGCGTCCGCCCAGGCCAATGACTGTGTTTCTTAGGGCCCTTTCGTTCATGTCCATGGCCCGCTTAAACACTATGCTGCGGGAATCAATGCCCAGCTGATTGCCTTGATGCAGGTGATTGTCCAAAAGGGCGGCCAAGAGGTTGTGGGCTGTGGTAATGGCATGGATGTCGCCGGTGAAGTGTAGATTGATGTCCTCCATGGGCACCACCTGGGCATAACCGCCGCCAGCAGCGCCGCCCTTGACACCCATACAGGGTCCCAGGGATGGTTCACGCAGAGCGATGATAGCATTTTTACCCATTCTGCGCATTGCCTGGCCAAGGCCAACCAAGGTGGTGGATTTGCCTTCGCCAGCGGGAGTAGGATTGATGGCTGTAACTAAGACCAGCTTGCCATCCGGCTTGTCAGCCAGGCGCTTAAAAGTTTCCAGGGAGGCCTTGGCCTTGTACTGTCCGTATAGCTCGATTTCGTCTTCTTGAAGGCCAATGCCCTTTGCTATTTCAACAATCGGCTTCATCTTGGCTTCTTGGGCAATTTGAATATCAGTCTTCATAACATACCTCCTCACGGTCTTTATCATACGCAATCCTGCCGGATTTAATGACCTTCCAGGAATGATTGATCCCAAAGTGATAGGGAAGATATGCTTCGTTATCGGCATCAAAGATGACCAGATCTGCCTGTTTTCCTGCCTCCAGGCTGCCGATTTTGTCGGCCAGATTGACAGCATGAGCGGCGTTGATGGTCACGGCAGCCAAAACCTGGGCAGGGCTGAGCCCAAGCTTGAGGCAACCCAGGGCCATGATTAGCTGCAGGTTTTCGGTAGGACAGCTGCCGGGATTATAGTCGGTAGACAGGGCAATTGCCACCCCGGCTGCCAGCATTTCCCGAGCAGGGGCGTAGCGGCTCATCAGGTTAAAGGATGTTCCCGGCAGCAGCACGGCAATGGTATCGGAGGCTGCCAAAGCAGCAATTCCATCCTTATCGGTGCAGAGAAGATGATCTGCTGATACCGCTCCCATTTCTGCCGCCAGCTGGGCGCCGCCGGTGGGGGCCAGCTCATCAGCATGCAGCTTAAGCTGCAGCCCTTGTTCTCTTGCAGCGCTGAGGATAGCCCTGGTTTGCTGAATGCTGAAGACATGATCCTCACAAAAGACATCGCAAAAACAGGCCAAGTCCTTTACCCGAGGGAGCATTTCCTCAATGACAATGCGGACAAATTCATCGCTGTCGTCCTTATACTCTTCGGGAATGGCGTGGGCGCCCATAAAAGTGGGCACCAGGTCTACAGGTTGTATCCGGTTGAGAATTTGCACCGCCTGGAGCATGCGGACTTCACTTTCGGTATCCAGTCCGTAGCCGCTTTTGGCCTCTGCTGTGGTGACGCCAAAGGACAACATACGGCGCAAACTCTTTTTAGTCTGGGCAACCATCTCCGCGGCAGTGGCGCTGCGCACCCTGCGGACGCTGTTGAGAATGCCGCCCCCGGCCTTGAGAATCTCGATATAGGGGGTCCCCGCCAAGCGCATGCCATACTCCATTTCTCTGCTGCCACAGTGGACCACATGGGTATGAGGGTCCACCAGGCCCGGGGCCACCAGGCGCCCGCCGGCGTCAATTACTTTTGCTGTATTCAGCTCCGCCTGGCTTAAGACCAGGTCCATGGGGCCTGCCGCCAGAATTTTATTGCCGGTTATGGCGACGGCGCCGTTTTCTACCAGCCCCAGGCAGCCGAAATCTGAGCCCCTCTGGGGTTTTATGCTATAACCGGCGAGGGTGGCAAGGCGCCCATTGAGGACAAGCAAATCGACTTTATTCTTCATCGGTCCACAACCGGGTTTCAAGGACTTGGTTGATTTGGAATCCTTCAAGACCTAGGTAGTAATCCAAGCTATGCACCATGGCCTCCAGGGGCACGAGACCGATGATTTCGCTGCCGATGATACTGACTCCGTATCTGCGAGCTTCGGTACGGATGAGCTCAAACACCCTGTAGAGAGGAGTTTCTTTATAGTTGACCATGTTCATGGAAACCTGGACTATGCCCCGGGCCTCTAAATTTACTCCCATTGCTTTGACAGCTTTAAGGCCGCCGCTGGCATGGCGGACATTGCGGGCAATTTTATTGGCGATTTCAAGGTTGTCGGTGCCCAAATTGACATTGAAGGCTACCAAAGGCATCCTGGCGCCCACTGCAGTGGCGCCGCTTTTGGCGTTGAAAACTGCGGGTCCATAGTCTGGCTGCCCATCTGCACGGGCAAGCTTTGCCTGCAGGCCCTCATACTGGCCCCTGCGCACATCCGCCAAATTTCTGCGGGCGGGGGTTTTGGCAGCATTCTCATAGAGGTAAACGGGTATGCCCAATTCTTCGCCAATTCGCTTGCCCACCCGGTTGGCCAGCTGGACAGCCTGCTCCATGGTTACGCCCTGGATGGGGATAAAGGGCACCACGTCTGTGGCTCCCATGCGGGGATGCTCACCGCTGTGGACAGTCATGTCAATCAATTGGGCGGCTTTGCTGCAAAGGGCGAAGGCAGCTTTTTCAACACCGTCGGGAGTGCCTACAAAGGTAATAACCGAGCGGTTGTGGTCTGCGTCTGAGGACCAATCCAGCAGCTTGACATCTGGTATTCCCCGGATGCTGTCCACAACTGCTTCCACTATTTCCCGATTGCGTCCCTCACTGATGTTGGGAACGCATTGCACGATTTCCTTCAAATGCTATTCCTCCTTAAGCATGGGGATTTTGACTCCATGTCGCCGGGCAGCAGCAATCGCTTGTTCATAGCCTGCGTCGGCGTGGCGGATAATGCCCATGCCCGGGTCGCTGGTTAAAACCCGTTCCAGGCGCCAGTCGGCATCATCGGTGCCGTCAGCTACAACCACCATGCCGGCATGAATTGAATAACCAATGCCCACGCCGCCGCCATGGTGCACAGAAACCCAGCTGGCCCCGTTGACAGAGTTGATCAGAGCATTGAGGATTGGCCAGTCCGCGATGGCATCACTGCCGTCCAGCATAGCTTCAGTTTCCCGGTTGGGGGAAGCCACTGAACCACAGTCCAAATGATCGCGGCCGATGACAATTGGAGCCTTGACTTTGCCGGATTTGACTAATTCGTTGATGGCCAGACCAAACTTGGCCCTTTCTCCATAGCCCAGCCAGCAAATTCTGCATGGAAGTCCCTGGAAGGCAACCTGTTCCCGGGCCATGGTAATCCAGCGCCGCAGGTTGACATCGTCGGGGAAGAGTTCCAGGACCAGGTCGTCTGTAGCGGCAATGTCTGCCGGGTCTCCTGAGAGGGCAGCCCATCGGAAGGGCCCGCGGCCCTCACAGAACTGGGGCCTGATATATGCGGGGACAAAGCCTGGGAAGGCAAAGGCATCCTTTACCCCTTGCTTTAATGCGTTTTGACGAATGTTGTTGCCATAGTCAAAGACAATTGAGCCTGCCTTTTGCATGTCCAGCATGGCCTGAACGTGGGTAGCCATACTTGCCATGGAGCGGGCAATGTATTCTTCTGGATCGTCTTTACGCAAGGCAATTGCCTCATCAAGGCTGATGCCTGCGGGAACATACCCGCCCAGGGGATCATGGGCAGAGGTTTGGTCGGTGACCAAATCAGGGGTAATCCCCCGGCGCACCATCTCAGGCAGCACTTCGGCAGCGTTGCCGATGAGACCGATGGACAGGGGACGTTTTTCTGACATAGCTGTTTTTGCCAATTTCATGGCTTCGTCCAGATTGTCTGTTAGACAATTACAATAACGGGTCTCAACACGGCGCTGGGCCCGCTTGGGATCCACTTCTACTACGATGGCCACACCTTCGTTCATTGTTACCGCCAGGGGCTGAGCTCCACTCATGCCGCCCAGGCCTGCGCTGACCACCAATCTGCCTGCCAGAGTGCCCCCGAAATGTTGACGGCTGGCTTCGGCAAAGGTTTCATAGGTGCCTTGGAGTATGCCCTGGGTGCCGATGTAAATCCAGCTGCCTGCGGTCATCTGACCATACATTGTCAGGCCTTTGGCTTCTAAATCCCAGAAATTTTCCCAGGTAGCCCAGGCGGGAACCAGCATAGAGTTGGACAGAAGTACTCGGGGAGCCAGGTTATGAGTGCGGAACACACCCACTGGCTTTCCGGATTGTATTAACAGAGTCTCATCATTTTCAAGCTCCTGCAGTGATTTGATGATAGCCGCCAGAGCCTGATGGTTGCGGGCAGCCTTGCCTGTGCCCCCATAGACCACCAACCGCTGAGGGTCTTCAGCAACCTCAGGATCAAGGTTGTTAAGCAGCATGCGCAGAGCTGCTTCTTGCTGCCAGCTTTTGCAGCTGAGTTTAGTTCCCCGAGGGGCGCCTTTTAGTTCCATCACTTTCACTCTCCTTTAAGAATAGTGTTTATTCTTCCATCAGCCAAAAGCTGAGAAAGGGACTTGATATCCTGATGAAATGAGCGGTCGCTATCTATAAAACTGACTAAGGAGCGAACCAGCTGATAAATTTTGTACCCAACCGGGCTGAGAAGTTCCGGACCCCGGTAGTCAATGGCCTGGCAGGCTGCAAGCAGTTCTATGGCCAGCACATCTTGGAGATTGGCAACCACCTGGCAGGCTTTATTGGCGGCATTGGCTCCCATGCTGACATGGTCTTCCTGGTTGCCTGAGGAAGGAATCGAGTCGACACTGGCTGGATGACAGAGAATTTTGTTCTCCGAAACCAGAGCAGCGGCCACATACTGGGCAATCATCAGCCCTGAGTTTAGGCCTCCCTTGTCAGTCAGAAAGGGGGGAAGGTCGCTGAGCTGTGGGTTTACCAGGCGCTCCAGGCGCCGTTCGGAGATGTTGGCTAGTTCCGCCATGGCAATGGCGAGATAGTCCAAGACCAGAGCAATAGGCTGACCATGGAAATTTCCCCCGGAAATGACCTGGTCTTCGTCGGCAAAAATCAAGGGATTGTCGGTGGCAGAATTAATTTCTCTTTCGAGAACCTCAGTTACCCAGGCAAAGGCATCGTTGCTGGCGCCATGAACCTGGGGTATGCATCTGAGGGTATAGGCATCCTGAGTCCGCAGCTCTCCGGGCTGGCTCACCAGTTTGCTGCCCTCAAGGAGCTTAAGCAAATTGGCGGCGCAGGCTTGCTGTCCCGGATGGGGACGGACCATTTGAATGAGGGGTGAATAGGCTGCAGGGATTCCCCTGAGAGCTTGGCAGGTAAGGGAAGCGATGGCATCTGCTGCCTGAGCCAGTTTTCTTGCCCGCTCAAGACAGAGGCTGCCCCTGGCGGCCATAAATTGAGTGCCGTTAATCAGGGCCAGACCTTCCTTTGCTGCCAAAATTATAGGGGTAAGTCCCGCTCTTTCCAGAGCCTGCCTGGCAGGAATGACATTCTCCTGATCCCAGGCCTGACCCTCGCCAATTAAAAACAACGCCATATGGGCCAGGGGTACCAAGTCGCCGCTGGCGCCAAGAGAACCCTTGGTGGGAATTACCGGCAGCACATCTTTATTGAGACAGTCGATGAGCAATTGCACCAATTGCGGCCGGGCACCGGAATGTCCCAGGGCCAGAGCATTGGCCCGAAGGAGCATAAGCGCCCTGGTTTCTGGCTTGGACAAAGGTTCACCCACTCCACAGGCATGGCTGCGAATTAAGTTTAACTGCAGTTGGCCGACATCCTCCGCATCAATGACCACATCGCTGAAACGGCCAAAACCAGTTGTAATCCCATAAACCGGCTGTTTGCGGGAGATTAGGGATTCTACATAAGCCCTTGCCTTTTCCATTGCCTCAAAGGCCGATGCTGCCAGCTCCACCTGCTGACCGCCAGCAACCGCCGCCACCTGATCAATAGTCAGGCTGCGTCCATTAACTATCGCATTCATTTTTTCCTTTCCCCCTTTAGCACATTCAAGAAATAAAGCAAGGGGGTTGGTTGTGTGTGACACAATGCCAACCCCCCTTTCAGTAGGAGTATTACTACCAAACTATTATACTTAAGTTCAGGACCCCTTGTCAAACTTGATTCAGGGGCTTGCCGCCTTTACCAACGCCTACTATGCGCACAAACTCTTCGGCATCCAAAGTTTCTTTTTCCAGCACCGCCTGAGCGACTGCATGCAGTTTATCAATATTATCGGAAAGCAGTTTCTCCGTACGGCGGAAACACTCATCCACCAGGCGTCGAGACTCCCGATCGATTGCCGAAGCAATCTCTTCGCTGAAATCTCGTTCCCGGCCCAGGTCACGGCCGAGGAAAACTTGATGTTCTTTGCGCCCAAAAGTCAGGGGCCCCAATTCCTCGCTCATGCCAAATTCCATAATCATTTGCCTTGACAGAGCTGTGACCCGTTCCAAGTCATTTTGGGCGCCAGTGCTTATCTCGTTGAGGACAAGCTTTTCTGCCACCCGGCCCCCTAAGGCAAAACATATCTTATCTAAGAGCTGGCTCTTGGTTGCAAAGTACCGGTCCTCGGTGGGCAAAGCCAGGGTATAACCGCCAGCACGCCCTCTGGGGATTACAGTCACTTTGTGGACGGGGTCAGTCTTTTCCAGCAGGTGGGAAACCAGAGCATGACCGGATTCATGATAGGCGACTAATTTATCTTCGTCTTTGGAACGCAATCTGGATTTTTTCTCTGGTCCGGCGATGACCCTGTCAATGGCATCTTCCAGTTCATTCATGGTGATGGCCGTGAGATCTTTGCGTGCTGCCAGCAGCGCCGCCTCGTTAATTAGGTTTTCCAAATCCGCGCCAGTAAATCCAGGAGTGCGGCGGGCAAGGATATTCAGCTCCACATTGGCGTCAAGGGGGCGGGTGCGAGCATGCACCTTAAGGATTTCTTCCCGTCCCCGGACATCCGGCAAATCCACGGTGATTTGGCGGTCAAAGCGCCCTGGCCGCAGCAGCGCAGGGTCAAGAATATCCGGGCGGTTGGTGGCAGCAATGATGATGATGCCCTCATGAGGGCCGAAGCCATCCATCTCCACCAAAAGCTGGTTGAGAGTTTGCTCCCGCTCATCATGGCCGCCGCCTAGACCGGCACCCCGCTGCCTGCCCACAGCATCAATTTCATCAATGAAGATAATGCAGGGTGAGTGCCTTTTGGCTTGCTCAAACAGATCCCTCACCCGGGAAGCGCCAACGCCTACAAACATTTCTACAAAGTCAGAACCGCTTATGCTGAAGAAGGGAACCCCGGCCTCGCCGGCAATGGCCCGGGCCAGCAGTGTCTTGCCTGTCCCCGGCGCGCCATAGAGCAACACCCCTTTAGGTATACGCGCCCCCAACTCCGTAAACTTGCGGGGGGAACGGAGGAATTCCACAATTTCTTCAAGCTCTTCCTTAGCTTCGTCGATGCCGGCAACATCATTAAAAGAAATCTTTTGCCGGGTCTCCTGATGCAGCTTGGCCCTGCTTTTGCCGAAATTCATCACCCGGCTGCCGCCGCCCTGAGCCTGCTGCATAAAGAGAAAGAAAACCAAAATTAGCAGAACCATGGGCAACCAGCTCAGCAGGGAAAGCCAAATGCTTCCCTGGTTGGGGTTTACGGTGACAACTTTGGCGCCTGAATCTATCAGGCGGTCAGCCGCCGCTGCCGGGTCCAACACCACAGCGGTAAAAGGTGTGTCATCAACCAGCTTGCCCTTGACATTATAATTGCTTATTTTCGCTGAGGCGATCTGCCTGGCTTCCATCAAATCTACGAATTCAGTGTATGTCAATTCCCTGGTTTCTTGAGTCGGAATGCCCCACCCACCCTTTATGACGGCAACTACTATTAAGACAATAAAAATAAGGATCACTATTTTGCGGTAATTATTCAAGGGCATCTGCCTCCTCCCAAAGTCTGTCTATTGTATCACAGCAGAACATCGCAAACAACCTGAACAATTATTGATAAGCCTCGGGCTTGAGGACTCCGATAAAGGGCAAGTTGCGATAAATTTCGGAGAAGTCCAGGCCATAGCCAATGACAAATTTGTCGGGGATTTCAAACCCGCTAAAATCTGGCTGCAGCTGCACCCGGCGTCGGGAAGGCTTATCCAGAAGGGTGCAAATTTTGATTGATGCCGGTTTCCGTGACTTGAGGTTTTCGATCAAGTATTTAAGGGTGAGGCCGGTATCAATTATATCTTCGACGATTAAGACATGCCTTCCCTCAATGCCGGTTTCCAGGTCCTTGAGGATGCGCACGACCCCTGATGATTTTGTCGAGATCCCATAGCTGGAAACAGCCATAAAATCTACTTCCAGGGGAATATTCATTGCCCGGGCCAAATCTGCAACAAAGATAAGAGCGCCTTTCAGTACGCATATGAGCAAGGGCCGCTTGCCGGCATATTCTTCTGCCAGCATTTTTCCCAACTCTTTGACCTTTTCATCAATTTCTTCCTTGCTCAACAAGACCTCGTCGAGATTATCCGCCAATAATTTGTTCATTCGATTTGCCTCCTGTTGTTATTAACTTAATATATACTGGTTTTTTCCCGGGCCCTGGTTGGGCGAACCGCTGATCCCGGGCAAGGCCTGCAACCCAGAAAATCTCGTCGCCCATACGAAATACGGGGTACTGATCCCTGAGCCAACGGGGGATTTTTCGATCAATCATATAATCTTTGAGCTTTTTCCCCCCTCCAGGAAGATAAAAATAATCTCCCGGCCTTCTGGAGCCAACAATAAATTGCCTTGTTTCCCCTGGCAGCCAGAAAATTGAACTGTCGGGCAGTTCGCTGGCAGCGGCGGTTATAAATAGATTGCCGATTCTTCTCTGGCCGGGAATCGGCACTTGGGTATCAGGGATTTGTCGAGATGGGGGCCTTTCGCCAATAGCAATGCCGTCGTGGAGACGATAAGCCCGCCCCCCTTCCGGCAAGTCCACAGAGGCTCCCGTCTGCCCGTCCAACAAAGCAAGGACGGCTTTGATATGTTTGACCCCGGCAAATTCAGGCAGCAACTCCAGAACAACTCGGTTTTGCAAGGCAGGGTCTAGTTTGCGCAAGCCTTGGACTGAAAGGGCCTGAGGGGCAAAGGGCAAAGGGCTTGTGATTGTCAGTTTGGTCAAGGCTTCCCGAGTGATGCCGTCTAATAATACCTGATCCCCGTGTAAATTTTCAATGGTGTTGAGCAAAACCCCGTCAATGCCCGGGTTAAAGGCACGTAACTGGGGAAGGAGCTGAAGGCGGATGCGATTGCGCTGATAAGACAGACTGTCGTTAGTGGCATCAGTCCGCCAGAGCACTTGGTTGTCAAGGCAGTATGCTTCGATTTCCGCCCTGGTTACAGCCAACAGCGGCCGGATTAATTTGGTCTCCCCGTCCAGGGGCCTTTCTCGGGGAATTCCCTGTAATCCCCTGCCCCCGCTTCCCCTGAGCAGGTTTAATAAAAAGGTTTCCACCTGATCATCGGCATGATGGGCTGTGGCCAGCTTGTTGGCCCTAAAATGCTGACAAGCCTGGATTAGCGCCTGGTAGCGCTGCTGCCGGGCGATATTTTCCTCGGATTGGCCGCCTTCCCGCCTGACATTGACCCTGATTACAAGTCTGGGCAAGCCGTTTTTCGCAGCCCAGGCACAGACATACCTGGCATCAGCCTCTGCCGCCTCACCCCGCAGCTGATGATTGACATGGGCGACAAAGAGTTTTGCACCGCAGGCGGTAGCGACCTGGTGCAGGGCATGGGCAAGGCACATGGAGTCAGCCCCGCCGGAGACCGCCGCCACAATCCGATCTCCCGGCTGAAGTGTCTGTCGGCATAAGTGCAAAATCTTATCTGTCATATATAATACCACCTAAGGAGAATAGTACAAAAACAAAATGGGGTTGAATAAAGTCTTTCTCCAAAAACAGCAAATATCCTTCCTCTGTCTATAAAAAACATACCCCGCTGAAGAAGCGGGGTATGCGGGCCTATACTGCCCGCTGATTCCAATACGCTTGTTTTTTCGCCTCTCGCACCCGGACAACAATCACCGTCGCATCATCGGAAAAGTTGCTCCCTGCCCTGTCAGCGCGATTAAGCAATTGTTTTGCCATGGCAGGCGCAGCTATATTGCCCATAAGCTTTAACTGGTTGGCCAGCCAGTCTTCATCCCTGTCCTGACCATCTACCATGCCGTCGGAAACCATGACTAGGCAATCCCCCTCCCGGATGGCCCGAACTGCCTGGCGGGGCTCAATGCCGGGGACAATGCCTATGGGCAGCCCCGCCCCTGATATCAGCTCGACCTCGCCGCCGCTCTTGAGGAAACTTGGAGCGGCGCCGGTCTTGTAAATATCTATTTGCCCCCTGGCTACATCGATAACCGCCAGGTCCAAGGTGGCAAAGCGCTCATTGCCCCGCAACACCAAAAGGGAGTTTATTGCTTTGATGGCGGTTTCGGCTGAAAAGCCTGCTTCCAGCATGTCTCTGGCCAAACACAGGGCCTGGTCGCTTTCCGCCCTTGCCCGATTGCCTTTGCCCATTCCATCGCTGAGCAGGTACGCATGTTTGTCCGAGGCAGTTTGCAGATGATTGAAACAATCGCCGCTGACATCATCTTTGGCTGACTGGGCCACTCCCAATTCAAGATAGTACTTAACGGGAACGGCAAAAATCAGTTTATTCGCATCCCGGGCTGGCACATTTTCCACCAGCTGCAGAGGTTGTCCCATAACATCAGATACCATCGCCTGGATGGCGCCCAGGGGGTTCTCACCGGCGGGAACCTTTGCCTGAATACTTACCTGCGGCAAATTTCGCTCCGTTCCAGCTACCGAAAGGTCCATGACCTCTACCCCCCAGTTTGTCAAGCGTTCAGCCAGATCCCCCTCCAAGTCCTGCCGGCAATTGACATCCAGCCGGATTTGTTTCGACAGCCCCGCAAGCACCTCAGATACTCCCCGCAGCTGTTCGGAAACAACATCTTTGCATTCATTCACTTTTGCCGCCCAGCGCCGCTCACTGGCGTACTGCCGATAGAGGCTTTCAGCCTGGCTCAGCAGCTGCTCGATATTGTGACAGCGCCTGGACAGCAGTCCATCAAACCCGGAGCCTGCCTCCCCCGAGGAAGTCAGATAGTCCATGAGCTGGCTGTAAGTGCTGTAAAGCTCTTTTTCCCAACAGCGCTTGTAATTTATACAGCCGGTGCAAACTGCACAGGATAGATGATCAAACATCCGGGACATTTGCAGATGATTGCCAGCGACTCCCTCAACTCCGCTGGTATTGCGAAACGAGTTGGCAAGACGGGAAAATATGAGGGCCAATTTCTGCAGTTTTAAGATCATTGCCCGGCGCAATCGCTGCTGATACTCCCAGGCCCATTCACCATTTTGACTGACAAGCAGGCGCCTGGCCTTTACGCTGACCCGCGCGGGAGTTAGCAAAAACAGCAATCCCGCCCCAATCAGGTCAGCAAATCCCAAGGCAACAGAAGGATACCCCCCATATACCAACATGGCAAGAATGCCAACAGCAAAGCCGGCAAAAGTCCCCCATCGCCCCCATTGGCTGAAAATCCCGGCTAATAAACCGGCCACTGCCAGGGTTGACACGACGACAGCGGGATAGACATGGCCATAACCGGCCAGGATTCCTGCGACTATACCCGTGCAGGCACCTGCTCCACTGCCTCCTGCTGACGCCGCGGCCAGGATTAGCCAGCCGACGACTAACGCCAATAAGTTAAAGGGACCAAGTTTAATTCCGGCAATGCTTGTTAAGGCCACCACTGCTGTAACAACCAAAGCAAGCGAGCGCTCAAGTCCTTCATCCGCAGCGGGGATTTCCTGCCGCAGGGCCAGCCCCGCCTGGCGAAATATCAGCGCCCCTGTAGCAGCCAAGCTCAATTCCATGAGCAGCAACATCCAATCATAGCCTAACATCGGTCCCATGAAAGTGGGAATCCTGTAGGCAATCTGGCCCCCTACGGCCAAAAGCACCAGCCCACCTGAACTAAGGGTGGGGGCCCTGATCCTAATCAGGAAAATTGGCACCAGGGGCAACAGCAGCCAGAGAATTCCCCCCCTTCCAGCTGAAAAATATCCCAGGACAGTACTCAGGCCAATCCAAACTGGATGGGCAGCAACTGCAGCTGTAAAAAAGGGAATGGCAAATGGCCTTAGGCCCTCTCCAATTACCACTCTGGCCAATAATGCCGCTAAAATAGCGGTGGGGAAAATGCGCTTGTGAAACAGCTTGTCCAGCACAACGCCGGCAAAAGACCGGAATCCAGTCAGTGGCATGCTCTGTTTATTTAGCAAAACTGACCCTCCCGCAAAAATGGTAGGGTCATTATATCTCAGGGCAAGGGGTAAATTTTGTTAGTTTTTGCAGGCAAAGCGCAAGCTTTTTCCCAAAGATTCGACAAGAACACAAAAAAAGCCCGCAAGGGCTTTAAAAAACACATGGTGGGCGAAACAGGGCTCGAACCTGTGACCCCCTGCTTGTAAGGCAGGTGCTCTCCCAGCTGAGCTATTCACCCGTATGGTTGCGGGGGCAGGATTTGA
>DHSM01000003.1:19708-41030 GCA_002408465.1 Firmicutes bacterium UBA5286
ACGAGCTACCAGCTGCTCCACCCCGCGTCACAAGGAGTATTGTATCTTACTAGGCGGAAACTGTCAAGTGTCAGCGGTCAGCCAACAACTACCAGGCCCGCCTCCCGCCGCGGCCGCCTCGTTTATTGTCTGTCTTGCGACGAAGATCCGTCTGTCTTTCTTCGCTTTCTTTGATAAATTTTGACAACCTGTCTTCAAAAGCTTTTTGAATATCTCGCTGACTTTCATTGGCACGGCGAATTGAAAGGCCGATTTTGCCATCTGATATAGAAATTACTTTTACCTTTACTTCCTGGTTTAGTTGCAGGTAATCCTTGATGTCCCGGACATAACTATCGGCAACCTCAGAAATATGAACAAGGCCGGTAACCTTGTTTGGCAATAAAATGAAGGCGCCAAAATTTGTGATTCCGGTAACTTCTCCCGTCACTACCTGCCCAACCTGCAGAGATGACATCCTAGAGTAATTCCTCCCCTGTATATTTTAACTGCATAAATATATTTAATTTTTATTATAAGGCAAAATGTATACTGTTTCACCATCCCGGACAAGGCCCAACTCTTTGCGGGCAAGACCTTCAAGATATTCAGGGTTGGTTTCTATCAGTTCAATTTGTCCTTTCAGCAGTTCATTTTGACTGGAAAATTGTTCAATATCCGCTTGAATCTCCTGTTGCCGGGAAGTGAGATTACGAAGGGACAGCTGCTGATTGATCATTATTACACAAAAATAGACTAAGAAAGCAAGGAAAAGCATGGTCAGCCATTTACCTTTACGGGTAAAATCCACTCTCCTAACCTTGGCAGACATTTGCACCACCCCCGTAACCAATATAATTCTACGCGGCAGGGGGAATGTCCTGCCGGGGACCGACAAAATCTTTGATTTTCATTATAACTGCTGCCGCTATAGACAAAAAAAGCAGATTTACCCCATCCAACAAGATTGCAGCAGATCGCAGTGGCAACACCAAAGGCCGGGAAATGCGCCCAAACCATTCTATCACCTTTACAGCTGTTGCGAAAGCCCAATCATAAAATTTCAAGATATTACTGCTCAATAAGCGAAAATACAGCAAACTGCCTATGCCCATACTGACAAATGCATACAAGCGCAGTTCCAGATAATTGAGATTAATTAAGACGATAAAGACCAGGCAAATAACTACCGCCCAAAACAACAAGTCCAACAAAGCTGTTATTAACTTTCGGCACCTGCGAGTGACAAACCTGAGCAAATCGGTCCATAACCCCAGAAAAACTCCTAACAACAACATTACAGCAAAAATCATTCCCTGTACAGCTAATGTCACAATCGGGCACCCCGTTTTACCTAAATATCTTTTCGAGAATGCTGCGCTTGCCAGCAGTCCTTTCGCTATACCTGATTTCTGTCACCAGGCCCGCAATTTCAACTACACCCCGCTCTAAATTCAAATTATGCATATCCAGTCCTTCGCCCTTTATGGTCAGAAGGCCGAGACTGGTTTCCAGCAGTATTTCCTCGGGATTAAAACTTTCGACCCTGGATATCCCTGAAAGATCCATTTGCTCCTGATTAAGCAGGACCAGCTTATGCTCTGTGCCTGGGATCTTGCTTTCAGCCATAGTTCCACCCCCTAATGGATTATATGCGGGGCAAGTGGAATTAGAATAAAAAGCCAGGGCTTCGCCCTGGCTAGTCCCACAGCTTTTGTATGCTAACTCCCGGGAAAAAGGCTTTTACGATCTCTTCAGCAGAACGTCCCTCTTCTCCCCATCCCTTGGCGCCCCATTGGCACAGTCCCACCCCATGGCCATACCCCCGGCCGATAAATTTGACCTCATCCCCGGAAATGGAGGGCGGTTCCACCCAGGTTGAGCGCATCTCTGTGCTGCCCAAGGCCAGCCTCAGTTCGGCAGCGGGCACTTGCACCTGCCCTACTTTAAAACTTACCGCCCTGCCGTTTTCGGCCTCAGCAATTTCAATGCTGGGGAAATCGCCAGGATCCTCTTTGGCAATTGTAGTTACTGCCGAGCGGATTTGCGACTTGCTGAAAGTCTTTGACCAAAATTCGATTTCATCATCCACATAGTCTCTGCAGGGATTTTCTACAGGCCGGCAATAGGGAGGAGCTTCCCCTTGAAAATTCAAGCCTGCAGTTGGTGTGGCTGTTATTCCGCCGCAATAAGCATGAAACCAGCCGCGCACAAATTCTCCCTGGTAAACGGCTGCGAGACCACGGGTGTTATTTATTGCCTCTCGGACATTATCATTGATTCTCGAAGGATCATAGGCTTGGAATTCTTCAATATTAGTGGAGGCATGGGCATCTCTGCCAGGCAAAGTGCCTTGTTCGGCTATCTTTTGCAGGGTAAAGGTTCTTGCCTCAATGGCCTGAGCCGCTAAAGCCGCAAGAGGCCAGTTGGGATCCATTTCTGCCGCCACAACCCCCATAATATAGTCTTCCATAGCCATAGTGACAACAGAATCCTCAGTGGCCAGATAAACCCTCAGCTGAGGTTCCATATTTTTTCCTTGAAAAATCTCCTCAGGAATTTCAACCTCTTTTGCCGGCGTTTCTTTTTCCAACGGCTTACTTTGTCTGCACCCTGAAGCAACTCCAGCGACAAGTGAAAAGACAAGCATTATTCCCAGCCAACGTCTCATAATCTTTCCTCCCGTCTTAGTTTCAGTACTAGCTTTAGACGGGATAAATTAAATTATGCAAAAAAAAATCAGGCCCACCCTGGTGGACCTGATTGATACTATTTAACCAGTTCTTTGAAACCTTTACCTGCCTTGAATGCAGGAACATTGGTGGCGGGGATTTTAATTTGTTCGCCAGTGCTGGGGTTGCGCCCAATCTTAGCTGCCCGCTGCCTTCTCTCAAAGGTGCCAAAGCCAATAATCTGAACTTTTTCTCCCTTGGCGACAGTTTCCATGATACCGTCTAATACTGCGTTAACAGCCTTTTCACTGTCCTTCTTGGTGAAGGCAATTTTTTCAGCAACCAGTTGAATGAGATCAGTCTTGTTCATGAAATAACCTCCTGTTGGTTTTTTGGAATCGAGATGTAACTTAACTATTCTCCATCAATTGCCAAACTCCTGCTAGACCTGCTTAATTTCTCGAAAAAACCTTGAACTTCCGCCTCTAGGCATCGATTCCCCTGGGAGGCCTGCTGCGTAAGGGCTATCAGCTGGCGCATAAGTGGGTCTTCTACCCTTTCAAGTTCCACTGCGCCGGCAAGCTTCTCCAGCAACAGCAGTCCGGGCAGGGGAGGGACTTTTGGTTTATCCCCTGAACCCGTCTCCAGTCTCTTGGCCTCGGCCCAAATAAGGCTTACTTCACTAGCTGTGCTGGCCTTTTTGCCTGCAAAAACATGGGGATGCCTGCGGATTAATTTTTCTGCAATAGACAGCACTACATCACCAAAATCAAACTGCCCTTGCTCTGCAGCGATTTGGCTGTGAAAAACTATTTGTAATAACAAGTCTCCCAATTCCTCACAGATTTTATACCCTTGACCCTGGGCTACAGCGTCTGCCACCTCATAAGCCTCTTCCAGGGTATAGGGAACAAGGCTCTGATTTGTCTGGGCCTTATCCCAGGGACAGCCAGCGGGAGACCGCAAATAGCTTAAAATCTGAATAAGGGATGCGATATCCCGGGAAGGCGCTAGAACTGCATCCATGTTTTTATCACCTCAACAATCCCAGACGAGTAAAGATGTTTGCCAACTTTGGACCGATCTTGGGGATCAGTTCCAGCTCGGACCGGGAAATCGTTCCGGTCAGCAGGGTAGCGATGCCGTAAACGACTATCCCAACCCCGATTGAAACAATAACGGCAGCTGCAACAATATAGGTTTCGCTAAGCTGGGCTCCCAAAAGTGCACTGGCCAGTTTGTTGAACAATGGATATAGAAAATACACGCTCAGCCCCATCAAAACGGCATTTAAGCTGGGCTTGATAAAGCTTTCGGTAATCGAAATGCCGCCGCCCACAAGCTTTTTGATTGAGCGGAGGTTGAGAAAAGATGCCAGGGCAAAAGCGACAATAGTTCCAATCGCTGGGCCCAGAATGTTGATGGCAGGAATGGGAGTGAGGAAATAGTTAATTATCACTTTTGCTAGTAAGCCGAAAAACATATGGGTTACAGGCAGGTATGTCTTGCCAATACCCTGTAATACCGGGGATGTGGTCTGGTTGAGGATAATGAAAATAGTGGCAAAGGCAACCACTGAAAGGGGCCGGGCGACGGCAAGATTGTCATAAAGGAATATGCTGATAGGTTCCGCCAGGACAAACAAACCAATGGCGGAGGGGAGTCCAATGATTTGGCCGACCCTGATAGACAAACTGCTGAGCCTCTTTATTAAATTGTTTTGCTTTTGGGCGTATGCGTTGGCTATGGCGGGGAGCAGGGAAGTGCCCAGAGCCAGCGTAAAGATAGTAGGGACATTGACCAAGGACATGGCTGCCCCTGAAAAAATGCCCTGCAGGGCCAGGGCAGCATCCTCACTGAATCCGCCGGCCTGGAGGCGAGGAAGAATGAGAGTTGCATCAACCATGTTGACCACCGGCACCACAATGCTGCCAATGGTAATGGGCAGAGCCAGGGCAAAAATATCTTTGATTACCTTCTTGGTAGGCACCAAAGAATTTTGATCTGAAAGAGCAGAAAGTCTATTATATTCCGGGGCCGACCGGAAGTATATAAATATCAGCCAAAGCAGGCCTGCGGCAGCCCCTGTCACCGAACCAAAGGCAGCGCCCGCAGCGCCAAGTTCCAGACTGTGTTTCACAAGGATGATGGCCAAGAAAAATATTGTGCCGACCCGCACCAATTGCTCGACGATGGAGGCCACAGCCGAAGGCTCCATGCGCTGTTGACCTTGAAAATATCCCCGGAAGGAAGCTTTTACTGCATAGAAAACAATGGATGGGGCGATTGCCATCAAGGGATACAGCGTTCTGGATACTTTGAGTATGTTGGATGAATAATAGGGTGCCGCCAACATCAAGACTCCGGTAAAAATCAGGCCGGAAGCAAGCATCAGCATAAGGGCAACCCGAAAGATTTGCCGGGCGCCTTCAAAGTTTTTGAGGGCAATTTTTTCTGAGACCAATTTGGATACCGCTAAGGGCACCCCTGCGGTTGATATGGACAACATCATTGAATAAATAGGATACACAGCCATGAAAAGTCCCATGCCCTCGTCGCCGAGAATCCGAAACAGAGGAAACCGGTATACTGCACCCAGAATCTTGACGATGATGTTAGCAATAGATAGGATCAATGCCCCTTTGATAAATTTATTATCTTCCTGCATCCAACTCTCTCCTCTCGCACTGGGCTTTATTATACCAGAGTTTAGAGGGTTTTTTCCACAAAAAAAGGGACCTTAAGTCCCTCTCTACTGAGCCATTTGTTTTGCAAGGAACCTGGCCGCAGTTTCTGTTAGTTTAACCTCCATTTCTCCCATCTTGGCGTTTGGTTCCCGTGAACAGAGAATTACCGCGCCAATGGGATCACCCCCGGATATAATCGGGGCAATAACTTCTGAGGTAAACTTGCACGCTTCATCATCGGCCAGGCAGCTGAGGCACTCTTTCTGGGTTCCAGGTTTGTCAATTTTTATTGTCCTTCGTTCTTCCATAGCCATTTCAATTGCCGGCCCCACAGTCTTGTTGATGAACTCCTTTTTAGGGGCTCCAGAGACTGCGATTATCATGTCACGGTCAGCAATACAAGATATATGTCCTAATGACTCATAAAGGGAATCGGCATATTCTTTGGCGAAGTCTCCCAGCTCGCCTATGGGAGAATATTTTTTAAGAATTACTTCTCCGTCTCGATCAACAAAAATTTCTAACGGGTCACCTTCACGTATCTTCAGGGTTCGGCGTATTTCTTTGGGAATAACTACTCGCCCAAGATCGTCAATGCGTCTGACAATGCCCGTCGCTTTCACCGTCTTGCCTCCTTACAGTCAAGTAATTTATGTCCCGGTCATTGCTAGTATATATCCTGTGCGCAGTATTTATTCATTTTTTACCAGTGTAAAACAAAAGTCTTCACCCTGGGGCAAAGACTTTGTACTCTACTTAAATTTGATTGTTATCTCCGCGTCCTCTGTAAGGCCAAGCAATAGTTTCTCCACCAGTTTCTGTTGTTCTGCCTGAAGCAGGCTGGCCGATATTTGGGCACGTACGTCTTCGTCCAGCTCATAATAACCGGGGGGCTGGATTTCAGTAACCTCAAGTAGATGCCAGCCGTACGTCGATTCTACCGGCTGAGAAACCACATTCAGATCAGCGGAAAAAGCAACTTCGCCAAAGGACTCGACAACATTTTCCTTTTCAACAAAACCGATATCGCCGCCATATTTCCCGCTGCTGTCCTGAGAATACTCTTTAGCCAGCTGGGCAAAATCTTCTCCCGCTTTTAAACGCTGGTACAGGCTGTCGGCCAATTCCTTGACCTCAGCGGAAACATCATCCTCAGAATCAGGGAAATTGCCTTTGTTGAGGAGAATGTGGCGCACTCTTCTCAGCTCGCCATGTGCATAAAGGGTCTCTTTTTGTTCCTCATAATAACCCTCAATTGCCTCGCCATCAGGGGCTTCTGCCTTTTCCCGTTCAGCCTCCACCATGGCATTGATTACCTGATAATCCGTAAATAACTGCCTGATCCAATCCTCTGTTAAGCCCAGTTCCAGCAGACGGGTGTAATAGATTGCTTCAGAGCCCCCAAACAAATCTTGCTTCAGCGCCTGGGTGCGATACGACTCGTACTCTTTTTGCACAACATCCATATCTGCTTTAAACCCAAGTTTCCCTGCTTCAGCAAGATACACCTTCATATCGATCATATCCTGGAGAATCTGCTTTTGTTCACTGCGGGAAATCTGTAATTCTGGCTGGGCCAGGCGCAGAAAGCTTTCATAGAACTGATAATCTTCGCGGGTTATCTCCTGGCCATTGACCACTGCGTAAACAGACGGGCCTTTAGTTTCAGCACACCCGGACAGAATCAAGACCGCTGCAAGAAATAACACCAAGGTAAATCTTATTTTGCCAGCCACTGTCGTCACCCCTTTCGTACAATGTGATTCTATCAAATAATCCTTTACTCCTCAATGGCTGTTTTCAACAAGTGCAAAAGCTGTTCCAAATCCCCAAGCATGTTAACCTTGTCTGTCTTGAGGCTGACGCCAAGGACATTGTTCCGGCTGCGAAAATCATATTTTTTCGGATTGACAAGCCATATTTCCTGCATAATGCTGGGCGGGGGCCCCTTGCCTTCCCGAAAACTTAAGCCTATCTTTTCTTTCCCTGTCAGTTGTTCCACGCTCCAGCAAATTGATTCGACGCCAATGCCGGCTGCCAAGGCACGAATCCTGCCCACATCCAGGAGGACTTCCAGGGGAGGGGGCAAATTGCCAAATCTATCGTTGAGCTCATCTTGAATATCGTCAATGGCAGCAACAGTCTTGGCATCCCTTATCCGGCGATAGACATATATTTTTTCCCGCTCAGGCATGTAAGCATCAGGGATATACGCATCAACAGGCAATTCAATGCTTACTTCCGCTTCCACTGCTTCTTCTTTAGGCCTGTCACCCAGTTGCCGCACCTGTTGCTCCAGAAGCTGGCAATAGAGATCGAAGCCAACAGCTGCAATATGACCGTGCTGCTCCGGTCCCAGTATATTGCCGGTGCCCCGGATTTCCATATCCCGGAGGGACAGTTTGTAGCCTGCTCCCAATTCGGTGAACTCCTTAATGGCACTCAAGCGCTTTTGGGATTTTTCTGTTAAAACCTTGTCTTTGCGGTAGGTAAAGTAAGCATAAGCCAGTTTCCGTCCCCGTCCTACGCGGCCTCGCAGCTGATAGAGCTGAGACAGCCCCAGCCGGTCTGAATCATAGACAATGACAGTATTGACATTGGGAATATCCAGACCGTTTTCAATTATCGTCGTGCTCAGCAGGACCTGGTAACTGCCCTCATAGAACTCCAGCATGGTCCGTTCCAGCAGTGTATCAGCCATTTGACCATGCACCACGCCGATATTGACATCGGGCAACAGCCGGCGCAGGCGGGAAGCCTGAGCGTCAATGCCCTGAACCCGGTTAAATATCACATACACCTGGCCTCCTCTGTCCAACTCCCGGCGCACTGCCGACACCACCAGCTGGTCTGAGTACTCCATCACATAAGTTTGAACGGGAAAGCGGCCTTCAGGAGGGGTATTAATGACACTCAGGTCCCTGATCCCCAGCAAGGCCATGTGCAAAGTGCGGGGGATGGGGGTGGCGGTCATGGTAAGAATATCGACATTAGCCTTAATTTGCTTGATTCTTTCTTTATGCTCGACGCCAAAGCGCTGTTCCTCATCCACCACCAACAGGCCCAGATTGGGAAGATGAATGTCCTTTTGCAACAGACGGTGGGTGCCAATAAGGATATCTACAACCCCCTCTGCGGCAGCGGCTACAATCTCCTTTTGCTCGGCTGCTGTCTTTAACCGTGACAGTACTTCAACCCGGACGGGAAAGGGGGAAAAGCGCTCCCGAAATGTATTGTAATGCTGTTGCGCCAGAATTGTGGTCGGGGCGAGAATGGCGACCTGCTTGCCGTCCATTACAGCCTTCATGGCTGCCCGCAGGGCAACTTCGGTCTTGCCATAACCTACGTCGCCGCAAAGCAGGCGATCCATGGGCCTGGGCAGTTCCATATCTCTCTTTACTTCTTCAATTGCCTTAAGCTGATCCCTGGTCTCCTGAAAGGCGAAACTATCCTCCAATTCCCGCTGCCAGGGACTGTCTGGCGCAAAGACATGGCCGGAGGCGGCTTGACGGGCGGCATACAGTTCCAATAAATCAAAAGCCAGCTTTTGCACGGATTCCCGGACCTTGGTCTTTACCCGCAGCCAATCCCCGCCTCCCAAAGCGTATAGTTTTGGCGGTTTATCGTCGCCACCCAGGTAGCGCTGGAGCAGGTGAACCTGATCGGTGGGCAAGTAAAGGCGATCCTTGCCTGCATACTTAATATATAGATAGTCTCGCTTGGCGCCAGCTATCTCCCGGACAACAATACCCAAGTACTGACCGATTCCATGAGAAAAATGGACTACATATTCTCCCGGAGTCAGGCTTTCCAAATCGCCGGCGCTCATGCCTTGCTGGTGCCGCGGTTTTTTGGCAAGGCGGCGCCGGGCAGCCAGTTCATTGAGACTTAAGACTACCAATCCCTGTTCAGCCAACTCAAAACCGGCGGTGAGGCCGCCGGGAACAAAGTTGACAGAGCCCTGACGCAGGTCATCGGTATCGGTGTCCCGAACCGGTATATCCTGGGCCTTAAGGGACTGAGCCAGCTGCCGGCCGGCTCCTACTGCCACCACTGTGGCCTCCCGCTTGAGCCAGGCCTTGATTTCATCAGCAATCAGCTGCTGCTGTCCGTAAAAATTTGGCACCTGACGAAAAGACAGACTGCTGGTGCCGTTAAGGCGGAAATGTTTCACCGACCTGGCCAGCAAAGCAAGATGCAGAGTAGGGGGTGTCCACTTGTCCACTACCGCCTCAACAGACAGCCAAGGTTGCAGGCCAGGAAGGAGCTTGCCCTTTTCCAGCATCGACTGATGTCTTTCCATCAATTCGCCGGCATGGAGATCCAGATGCTCAAGAATCGCTGCAGTCTCGGCGGTCATTACTGAACCCCCGCCAAAGTAGTCCAGCAAATTACACGGCCGGTCAAAGATATATTGCATATAGTGACTTGCCCCGGGCCAGGACTGAAGATTGGCAAAGCGCTCCTGATCCTGGGCCAGCTGGGGCAAAAACAAGGGAGAGAGAGTCTTTGCCCGGGCAGCCAGTTTGTTCAGTACCCGCTGCCTCAATTCGCTGTTGAGGGTGAGCAGCCTAATAGGGCCAAAGCTAATGCCGGGCAGGCTTTTTGAAGAGCGCTGGCTGGAAAGATCAAAGCTGCGCACAGATTCGATGAGAATATCAAAGTATTCCACCCTGCACGGTTCACCGCCGGGGGGAAAAATATCCACAATTTCTCCCCGCTGACTGAACTGGCCGGGACCATCTACCCTCTCCGCCCGCTGATAACCCATGAGTGAAAGGCGGGCAGTCAGTTCTTCCAGAGGAAGTTCATCGCCGGGGGCGAGAGAGATGGAATTTTCTCTGAGAAATTCTGGCGGCGGCAACAATTCCAGCAAAGCTGTTGCCGGAGCAACTACAAGACAGGGCACAGCGGCTGCAACCTGCTGAAGAGCGATGACCCTTTGGCTCTCCAATTCGTGGCTCTCGGCATCCACCTCGGTTCCCAAGGTCGGCCGGGCAGGAAAGAGATAACCTGGACCATCGCTAAAAAACTGATAATCTGCCAACAGGGTCATGGCATCTTTGAGGCTGTCGGTGACAAACAACACCGGCGCCCCGGAACTGGCCACAAGCAAATCAGCCAACAGCGCCCGCTGACTGCCGCTAATGCCCTGGACCAGGTAATGCCCGCCAGAGCTGAGCCGGGAAAGAACATCCGCTATTCCCTGGTTAGCAGAAGCAATCTGCCTGATCCCCATATCCAGCCCTCCTAAAACTGCTCACTAATTTCAACCTGGCCATTATACCTGCTCATTGCCGCAGTAATTCCCCGATACATCCATAGTTCAATGGCCCTGGCAGCCTGTGCCAGCATTGCATCTACCAGGGCAAGTTCATGCTGGTCAAAAGGCTGCAAAACAAAATCCCGGGGAATTAAAAGGCTGTCAGCGCCAATGCCAAGGCGCAGACGAGGCAGCTCCTGATGGCCAATGGCCTGAAGGATGGAAAGCATTCCTTTTTGCCCCCCGTCAGAGCCCCGGCAGCGGAAGCGCAACGTTCCCAAGGGGAGGGCTAAATCATCAAAGACAATGAGGATATCCTTCCAATCGGGATTAAGTTCCTTGATGGCAGCAGCCACCGCCCGGCCGCTGTCATTCATATAGGTCATGGGCTGTAAAATATGAATCTTTTCACCGGCAAAGGCAGCCTCCGTTGCCACCCCATGCCAACGCCTGCGCTGGCTTAGCCCCCGCAGGTTTTTAGCATAAGCATCAACTGCCCGAAAACCAATATTATGGCGAGTGCTGGCATATTCGGCGCCGGGATTGCCCAGTCCGACAATTAACTTCATGGCCAAACCTCCTGTCAAAAAAAGGGCGCCATGGCGCCCGCTTATTCAGCTTCAGGTTCAGGAACCTCAGCCTGGCCTTCTTCGGTTTCTTCGGTCTCAACTTCTTCTTCAGTTTCAAGGCGAGGAGCGAGCACAGAAACCACCACTTCCGTTTCCGGAGTCAGAATCTCAAAGTTGCCCTCAATGGCTAGATCGGCCACCGTTCTAGAGTCGCCGATAGCAAGAGCGCTGATGTCCAGTTCAAAGCCTTGGGGGATTTCAGTGGGGAGGCACCTTACTTCGACCTCACGGGTTTGCTGCTGCACAACGCCGCCTTCTTTTATACCCAGAGGTTCACCAATGAGGTGAACAGGTACGGTGGCGGTGAGCTTTTGCTCCAAGTCTACAGCATAAAAGTCCATATGCAGGATGTCGCCCTTCACCCGGTGGCGCTGCAAATCTTTTAACATTACGGTATATTTTTTCTTTCCCGCTGTCAAATCAATCAGCATATTTGCCGTTCCGTGCTGGACAAATTGTTTGACATCGGCTTCCGGCAAACCCAGATGGATAGGCCCCACCCCGTGCCCATACAGGACCGCAGGCACAAGATTGTTTCTGCGCACTTTATGGCCCTTATCGGCACGGATGTCTGCTTTCAAGGTATATCGCTTCATATAGTTATCTCTCCTTCTGCCCGATTACCAATACAGTATACTCTGACCAAAAAGTCAAGTCAAACTAAGTGGCATCAAACAGCGTGCTGATAGACAAATCTTCGTGGATTCTGACAATGGCATCAGCCAGCAAAGCTGCCACAGAACATTTTCTTAAAATTGGAAGCTGTTTTTCTTCCGGCAAGGGAATAGTGTCGCATACTACCACTTCACTAATGCAGGAGTTAACCAGCCGTTCCAAGGCGGGTCCGGAAAAGACCGGGTGCGTGCAGCAGGCAAAGACCTTGGTGGCCCCCCTGTCAAGAAGAGCCTGTGCGCCGAGAACGATCGTCCCGGCGGTATCAATAATATCGTCTACAAGCACAGCCTGCTTACCCTCAATATCGCCGATTATATTCATAACTTCCGCCACATTCGCCTGAGGACGACGCTTGTCTATGATTGCAATTGGCACCCGCAAGCGCTGGGCCATATCCCGAGCTCTGGTCACTCCCCCCATATCCGGGGAGACAACTACCAAATCCTTGGTGTCTTTATTGGCGAAATGCTCAGCCAGCAAAGGCACGGCTGTCATGTGATCAACGGGAATGTCGAAAAAGCCTTGAATTGCTCCGGCATGCAGGTCGATGGTCAAAATCCTGTTGGCGCCGGCCACCGTCAAAAGGTTGGCTACTAATTTGGCTGTGATTGGATCCCGGGGGCGAGTCTTGCGATCCTGACGGGCATACCCATAGTAGGGGATGACTGCAGTAATCCGCTTGGCAGAAGCACGTTTGAGGGCATCGATCATTACCAGCAGTTCCATTAGATTGTCATTGCAAGGATTGCAGGTGGATTGGATTATATAGACATCGGAGCCCCTGACGGACTCATCAATGCGGACTGAAACCTCACCGTCACTGAAGCGAACCACCTCACCATTGCCCAAAGGGATTTCAATCTTATCCGCGATTGCCGCTGCCAGGGTTAAGTTAGACGTGCAGCTAAAAATCTTAAGTTTGCGGTCGTAGTACATTTAATCCTTCTTCCTCCAATCTGCTTTATTGGTCTGCCTGGCTCTGGCAATGGCCAGGGCCTTGGCAGGCACATCTCTGGTAATTGTCGATCCCGCCGCTACATAAGCACCGTCCTCTACCTTTATCGGCGCCACCAGATTTGTATTGCTACCGATAAATACGCTGTCACCGATTTCGGTTTTGCTCTTTTTAGTGCCATCGTAATTGGCGGTAATGACTCCGCAGCCAATATTAGAATTTGTTCCCACCTGGGCGTCGCCAACATAGGCCAGATGCGGGACCTTAGACCCCTCGCCAATCTGAGAATTTTTGATTTCAACAAAATCCCCGATCTTCACCTGGGGGCCAATATGGGTACCAGGCCTTAGATATGCAAAGGGTCCTATAGTAGTGCAGTCACCAACAGAGGCTTCCTCCATTACAGCATAGCGGACAAGGACTCCATCCCCCAATTGGCAGGAGTCAATTGTGGCATTGGGCCCGATAAGGCAATTTTCGCCAATCCTTGTTCCGCCCTTAATAAAAGTATTGGGATAGATAATGGTGTCCACGCCCACCTCTGCATCGGCATCTATCCAGGTGGTACTAGGATCGATGATTGAAACCCCTTGCCTCATCAGCCTGTGACATATTCTCTGGCGCATGATTTTTTCTGCCCAAGCCAGCTGAACCCGATCGTTTGGTCCTAATATCTCCCTGTGATCAGAAACTGTAAAAGCACCGGTTTTTTCACCGTTAAGAACCAGCAGGGAGAAAACATCTGTGAGATAATATTCACCCTGAGCATTATTTGTGCTCAGGCGGTCCAGCAGAGATTCGACTTTGCTCCAGTTAAAGCAGTAAGCGCCGCTGTTGATCTCATTGATTTTCTTTAAGCTGCTGTCGGCATCTTTTTCCTCGGCAATGGCAATGACGCTGCCATTGCTTCCCCGGACAATTCTGCCATAGCCGGCAGGTTGAGGAACTCGGGCGGAAAGGACTGTAGCGGCATTCTTATCCCGCGTATGTTCTCCAATCAGATCCCGTAATGTTGCCGCAGTCAACAGGGGAGTATCCCCTGCCAAAACCAGCACGTCCCCACCATACCCCCGCAGCTTTTTGGCTGCCTGGGCCAGAGCATGGCCGGTGCCAAGTTGCTCTTTTTGTTCAACCCATGTAATCGGGCCGCTTATTGCTGCCTGCACTTTTTCTGCGCCATAGCCGATTACAGCATAAATATCTTCAATCCCGGTTTCAACCAGGACATTGACAATATGTTGGAGCATCGGTTTACCTGCTACTGGAAATAATACCTTGGGAGTTTCAGACTTCATCCGCGTTCCTTTGCCTGCTGCCAATACAACCGAGGCGATTTTTCCCACCCGGCATTCCTCCTTCGTCCTGATATGAATATACCGTAACTGGTGGACAAAGGTCAAGACAACAAAAGGGGAGCATCTGCTCCCCTTAAGCTTCTTCTGGTTCAAGTTGTTCGTTATATGCGTCTAGGATCATTGTTTGCATCATATTCCTTGTCTCAGTAGTAATTGGGTGGGCAACATCTCGGAATTCACCATCTGCTCCCTTGCGACTGGGCATAGCAACAAAATAGCCATTATTGCCTTCAACCACCTTGATGTCATGGACGACAAACTGATTGTCAAAGGTAACAGAAACCACTGCCTTCATTCTGCCGGCTGAGCTAACTCTCCGAATCCTGATGTCAGTAATATTCACACTTTCACCACCTTGAAATAATGTCATAACTCTTATTCTGCATAAACTTACAAAATCCTGCAAGTAAGAGGGAATTTTTATAAGAATTTCAACTTTGCTTACTCTCCCAAGACCAACCCGTTTCTCGTCGTTTGTTAGACAGCGGTCTGACTGCTTGTGCCAGCAGTTTTCCCAATAAAAAAAAGCTGTTGCCGTCTGGCTGCAGCTTGGTGGTTATTTAGCTATTTTTAGCTGGGCACTGATAATATTATAATCGCTTTCCTTATCTACATCAGTGCCGATTGCGGGATAAGGTGTCTGCACAGCCTTGCATGTAATGCCGAGGATCTTTTCCATTTTCTTTTCCAGTTCGGAAACCGTCAGCCTGTTAATCAACAGCTTGGCAAGAATAGGAATGCCAATGAGGCTTGCCAATTGCACCGGACTCTTGCGGGCTGCGAAAAAGGCCTCAGCCGGGTCCGCTGCAAGGGCAACTTTGCTGGATCTAATCAGGATAATATTGCCGCCGGTAAACTCTCCATCTGCCAGCTTAACCCATGTCCGCTCCATGTCCGGGAAGGCCCGCTGACAATCCGCCTTTGAAACCATGGGATAATACATATCGGCGCCCTGGCAGCGGGATAAAAGATCCGTAATTGCCGCTGGCGTTACCAGGGGGATGTCACAGGAGCTCAGCAACAGCCAGCCGTCTGTAAAAACAGCGGCGGCGGCTTTTACGTTAGCAATCAGACTATCCCTTTGAGGGATGACGGTTACATCGTTCAGGTCCTTGAATTCAGCTTCCGGACCAATAACACTTACGCCGGCAAGTTCCTTAACTCCCCGGTAACAGTCCAGAACATAATCTACCATCCGATAGCCATTGATGGATATAAAAGCCTTGTTAGCAACAACACTTCCCTGTTTTATTTTGCGATCTACGCTATCTCCAGCCAGCACAACTGCATAAATAGGCTTCATTTCTTTGCAACCTCCTTAAAGGTGGTAATATAGGCAAATTCAACCTGGTGTCTGAGGCCGTTAAAGATTGCATCCGCACGGCGGTAATCAGGAGTCAAGGCAAATATGGTGGGGCCGCTGCCAGACATTAATGCAGCCAGGGCGCCAAATTCCAAGGCCTTTTGCTTGAGATGCCGCAGCACCGGCAGCCGGGGAAACGTAACACTTTCCAGGACATTGGCCATTGCTTGAGAAATGGCTTCCAGGGAGCCGGCAGCGAGGGCTGCTATCAGGCGGTTGGTATCTGGCCGCCTGTGCACGGCAGAATCATTATATTTTTTGTATACCTCGGCAGTAGACACTCCCACATTCGGCTTGAGCAACACCACCCATAATTTTGGCGGCGGGGGCAGCTTGGTCAGTTCTTCGCCAATTCCCCTGGCCAAAGCTGTGCCTCCCATGAGGCAGAAGGGAATATCTGCCCCCAGCTTCAGTCCAGCTTGGGCCAGTTGGTCAGAGGACAGGTCTAAATCCCAAAGGCGATTGAGGCCCTTAAGCACTGCCGCTGCATCTGCGCTCCCCCCGCCCAGACCTGCGGCAACGGGAATACCCTTGGCAATGGTAATGGTTACTCCCAAGCTGCTTTTTCCAGATAATTGCTTAAGCAAATTCGCAGTCTTATAAGCCAGATTTTCCTGGCCTTCAGGGACAAAAGGATGGCGGCAAAGGACCTGTATGTGACCGTCAGACCGCGCCTGCAAGCTAATGCTGTCACACAGGCCAATTGTTTGCATGATCATTTCAACCATATGATAGCCGTCATCCCTGCGTCCCAGCACATCAAGAGACAGGTTGATTTTAGCAGGGGCCAATAGGTTCAAAGTTGCAGACATAATAATCCCCCCCAGTAGTATACAATATATATTTTACCAGGGAAAGCAAATTCCTGCTGCCGCCTATTGGCTGCCCAATATTTTTATGTATTGCTGCACTGGCTCTATATTTTCGTAAAACATAGCGATTAAATCCCCGGGCAGATGACTATTGATTGCCGCTTTCAGCGCTTCTAGTTCGTCATTGATCACTTTGACCTGGGGCCGGGATCCAGAACTTTTTATCCCCTGAACCAGCAGTCCTGCCACCTGGCCAGGACACCTCCCCCGAAGGTCGCTGTCCTCCTTGACATAAATCATATCCAGCCGTGAGCCGCACAGCCGTCCAGTTTCAATAATATCCTCGTCAGAGCGATCGCCGGGTATTCCGATTACGGCCACCTTTCGCGCCGGCTTCAAAGCGTCTATTAAACCTAACACCGACTGATAACCTGCGTAGTTATGACCGTAGTCCAGCAGCAGTTTATAGCTGCCGAAATCATATTGATTTGCCCGGCCGGGGTTGTCAGCGCCATCGAACTCTCTCATTCCCGAGATTATATCCTCTTTGTCCACGCCCATTGCCCACAATGCCCCCGCCGCAGCCAGACAATTGGCCACATTGTAGCGGGCGGCGCCGGCAAAGGTAATCGGCAGAGATGGAATATCGCTTAGGACCTCGGCATTTTTCCCCTTAGCCAGATAAATCTTATCCTCAATCAGCATAACCCCCCGTCCGCCTGCGGCCAAATGGCGGGCGAGGATTTGATTTTTCGGCTGGCAGCTAAAGTAAATAACCCGGCCGGGGCAGCTATCGGCCATTGCTGCTGCCCGATTATCATCAGCATTGAGCACAGCCCAGCCATCTTCACTGACGGTTTCTACCACCAGGGCTTTGACATGGCAGAGCTCCTCCAAAGTGTTAATTCCGTCGCAGCCCAGGTGATCATTGGCAATATTAGTTACCACCGCTACGACAGCTTCAGAATATCCCAAGCCCCTGCGAACCAGCCCCCCCCTGGCGGTTTCCAGCACGGCCACTTCAACAGCAGGATCTGAGAGGACCACATCAGCGCTGATGGGACCAGTATTGTCCCCGGCATTAATGCAAATATCACCGATATAGATGCCGTCGGTACAGGTCAGGCCGACAGTCTTGCCCTGCCGGCGCAAGACATAGGCCACAAGCCTGGAAACAGTTGTCTTGCCGTTGGTCCCGGTGATGCTGACTAACGGAATGCTGTGGGGACGCTGCCAGGGGAATAAATAGTCTACAATCGCATCTCCCACAGGGCGGCTTGCCCCCTGGGCAGGAAACAAATGCATCCTGATTCCCGGGGCGGCATTGACTTCAATCACCGCCCCCTTGCCCGCCAGCAGGGGCTGAGAAATATCCTCGGTAACAATATCGATGCCGGCAATATCCAGGCAGAGCAAGCGGGCAATTCTGCAGGCCAGCTCAATATTCTCCTGGTGAACGAGGTCGGTGACATCAGCAGCGGTCCCGCCTGTGCTTAAGTTGGCATTGTCCCGCAGATCTATTACCTCGCCGAGGGCAGGGATATAATTCATAGTCAGGTTTTGCCGGGCCAGGACATTAAAGACAATCTGATCGACTTTAATCCTTGTCAAAGGCTTTTCATGTTCTTCTCCCCGTAAGGGATTGCGGTTTTCGATCTCGATTAAATCTTTGATTGAATTATTGCCATCGCCGGTCACCCTGGCGGGAAACCGTTCAGATGCCGCGACTACTTTATTGTTGACCACCAGAAGGCGATAGTGCCGTCCAAAGATCTGTTCCTCCACCAAGACTTTGCTGCCGTAGTTTTCTGCTACCTTGTACGCTGCCCTCACCTGAGCCTCGCTGACAAGATTGAGACTGACCCCCTTGCCCTGGTTGCCGTCGCAGGGCTTGACCACTGCCGTTTTTCCCATCTCCCTGGCTATGGCCACTGCATCTTCTTCATCCTGGGCAATTTCGCCCCCGGGGGTGGGGATCAGGGCATTGGCGAGTATTTTTTTGGTCAGGGTCTTGTCACAGGCCATATCGACGCCGATACAGGATGTCTTGCTTGTTACTGTAGCTTCAATATACTGCCTGTACACTCCCGTTCCCAGGCGGATGAGGCTGCCCTGGCCCAGCAAGGTGACCGGTATGCCCCGGCTGCTGGCAGCGTCAATTATCGCCTGGGTGCTGGGACCGGGCATTTCCCGGGCCAGCTGCCGTTCAAGCTTTTCGATTTCCGGACTGTCAGGGTTCAGCCCCTGCAGCAGGTCTGTTACTAATTTCATCGCCATTTCCAACGCCAGCAGGGCAGTCTTGGGCCAGTGGCACTGGATGACGATTTTATATACCCCGCCCTCAACCACCCGGGTCTTGCCATAGCTGGAGTTATAGCCTGCCAGATTGAGGAGTTCGATTGCTGTGTGCTCGGCCACATGGCCAAAATAGGTGCCTTTTTGCAGGCGCAGCCAAAAGCCGCCCTGGCGCCCAATGCCGCAGGTATGTTCCTTCAGTCCCGGCAGTATTTTTACCAGAGCCGGGGAAAAATCCGGGAATTCACTGGTTTCAATATCTGTGAGTTCCTCCAGATCGACAACTGCTTCCAGGACAGGTTGAAGACAGTGGATATTAATGCCGGGGAAATGCCTGGACTCAATGAGCCTCACTTTTTCCCTCCTCTTCCGGCACCAGGGCCCGCCGGTCCAGCAAGTCAAAACCATATCCGCCAGGCAGAATGTGGACAGTGATTGCCGTCAGCGCCAGCGCCTGTTCGGGTTTAGCTTCCGAAACGTTGGTATGTTCACAGCGGTTGCCGTCCACTACAGTTACTGTCTGAGAACCTATTACTTTCATGCAGTTCTTGCTGTTAATGATTACGGCTGTATCCTCATCGATGCCAATCCCCAATATGGCGGGCTGCTGGGCCACGGCAGAAACCAACCGCCCCAAGCGTCCCCGCTGGGCAAAATGCTGATCGATGACTACCTGATGCACCAGGCCCATGCCCGGCCCCATGCTGATTGACCCCTGATAGGGGGAACTGTCCTCATCGCCGCCAATGATCATAGTGGCGCTCATCACTGATGCCCCTGCGCTGGTGCCGGCTATAACTGTTCCCTTTCTATAGGCCTCGTGGAGGGCAAAATCAACCTCGGTGCCCCCAAGAAGACTGGTAATCCGCAGCTGATCGCCTCCAGTGAAAAAGATTCCCCCTGCCGCCATAATAGTCTCGGCCGAGCTTGATAACTGAGCCTGCTGGCGAGATGGAATATCCAAGCTGATAACCTTTTCAGTGCCCAGGCGCCGAAAAATCTTGAGATATTCATTGCTGACTTTTTGCGGATACTGAGTAGCAGCGGTCATAATCACCAGCGGGCCGCCTATTCGTCCAGCAAGCCTGACGAATTCCCGCAGTATCTCGCAATCCTCCCCTTTGTCTTCAGCGCCTCCGATTATCAACAGGGTGCCTTCGGCTACATCAGTCATTCCATTACCTCCGGAAATATCTCTCCCTATATTATTTGCCCCTGTTAAGATGTTTAAACACAATTATCAGGGGCGCCCCTGCCGAGTTGACAAAAAAACTCCCCCTTCCGTCACCAGACGATTTAATTATTTCGTCTGTCAACTTTTAGGGGAGTATACTATTTATATTTGGAGACAGTCCTATGCTGTATTTTAGCCGCAGTGGGAATAGCCGCAGCTCAGGCAGATGGTGCAGCCGCCCTCATGCTGAATTTCATTGCCGCATTCGGGACAATGCCTCGCCCGGCTGGCAACAACCCCCGCTGCTTCCTTGGCAAACTGCTGCAGAGAAATGCCCGGGGGATTGGCGACGCTTTTTTTCAGGGATTTGGCAATAGCGTCCGGACAGGATGTGACATTGACGCCTGGACGGCGGATACAGGCAGGACAGCGAATGCCCCGCAGCTGTTCGACAATGCTGTCCACTGAAATGCCTGCACGCAAGGCAATGGAGACCAGTCGGCTGGTGGCCTCCGATTGAGAGGCGCAGCCCCCTTCACGGCCGGTGTTGGTAAAGACCTCACAAATTCCCTGCTCATCAGAATTGACGCTGATATACAGATTGCCGCAGCCAATTTTTACTTTCTCGGTCCTGCCTGCGGTTACCTCCGGCCGGGGGCGGGGGACAATCCCCCCAGCGGCTTGGGCGGCGTTGCCGGTTCCCACACTGAGGACTTGGCTGTCCCGGCTGCCATCCCGGTAAACAGTGACACCTTTGCAGCCCAGTTCATAGGCCAGGGAAAAGACCTTGGCTACATCTTCCCGGGTGGCGTCATGGTTTAGGTTCACCGTCTTGGAGACTGCATTGTCGGTATATTGTTGAAAGGCCGCCTGAATTTGAATATGCCATTCGGGGGTTATATCGTGGGCGGTGACAAAAACTCTCTGAATATCCTCGGGCACCGCCGGAATTTCCTGAACGCTGCCCACCTGGGCGACCTGGTCAACCAGCTGCTCTGTATAAAAGCCCCGATCCCTGGCCGCTTGTTCGAAGAGGGGATGCACCTCCACCAAGCGCTCGTTGTCCATGACATTGCGATTGTAGCAGAGGGCAAAGTTAGGCTCGATGCCGCTGGAAGTGCCGGCGATAATGCTGATGGTGCCTGTAGGCGCAATTGTTGTAGTTGTAGCATTGCGCATAGGAGGCATTCCCAGCTGCTCCTGGCGGCTGCCGCTGAAATTGGGGTAGGCGCCCCGCTCCTCTGCCAACTGGCGGGAAGCCTCTCTGCTGGTGCGCTGCATAAATTCCATCAGTTCCCGGCCAAGTTCAACGGCCTGGAAACTGTTGTAGGAAACGGACAGCTTGTACAGCGCATCGGCAAAGCCCATCAATCCCAAGCCAATCTTGCGGTTGCCAAAGACCATCTCCTGAATCTTGGGCAAGGGATAGCTGCTCATGTCAATTACATTATCCAAAAACCGGA
>DHSM01000027.1 GCA_002408465.1 Firmicutes bacterium UBA5286
CCAACTTATGATTATCTTTAAGGGTAAAGCTGAGGGCATCGGTATGGCGGACTGCGTCGGCACGGTCAAACCCGTCCCATGCCACCTGCCAATTACAACAGATATCCCCTTCCCCACTGGGATAATAGCCGATAATCTCAAGTTCATATTCGAGAGCCATGGGCTGGGGGCGGCTATCAAAAATAATATCCACCGAAAGCAGCCCCTCTTCGACCCGCTGGAAAATATCCTGGGGTAGCAGGCAATAATACCGGGAGGTATCCTGGAAACATTCCTCGCTGAAGCCGGGCAAGAAATGGATTTCGGCGCCCTGCTCTATATCCAAATTGCGGTCTGCCTCAATTCTGGTCATAGCGACGATACTGCGTTCGCCACTAGATATTTGCAACCCCTCCACAGGCTCTTGGTTATGTTTCAAGCTATCCGGGTCAAAGGCAAAATCCGCTTTGAGGCACACTTTGTCCAGGTAAGAGTATAGCGGGCCCCCTTCCCCGACAAAGCGGTCAAAAATAGTGGCGGTGATATACAAATCCTCGGTTTTCTCACCCCTTTGATCGGCTACCACGCAAAGGATGGGAAGGCTGACCAAGGCCTCTTCCCGCTTTTGCCTTTGCGTGCCTAATGATGCATTGAGATTCAAGAGGAGCAAGGAGAAGATTAGGCCAAGTGCAATTAAGACCATGGCCTGAAACTTCAGCCGCCAAATCCGTCTGCCAACATAGGGCAATATCATTTCTTTCCCCCGCTTTCCAGGAGAATGCGGGCACTGAGACGGGACTCCCTGATAGTTACAAGTACCGCTACCAGCAGGATAACCAGACCTTGTGTAAGGACTATCAACAGGGGCAGGCGAGGGGAAATTTCAATCAGCTTCACTGCCGGGGCACCTTCGGGGAGTTCTGGATCTGGACGTCCCTCAAATCCCGAGGCCCCCTCTTCGATGTTGCTATAAGCTTGATTCATCACCCTTAGGTAGGCAAAGTTCCCAGCTGTACCCCCGATTGCCAGCCCGCAGAGGCTTAGAATCAGGATGAAGCTCAGCAGGAAGAAAAGCAGACGGCGGCGTTCCGCCCCCAGGGATACCATGATGCCCAAGACCGGCCGCAGTCCCCGGGTTAGCAAGAGAAAGAAGAAAACCATAACTACTACCCAGACCAGAGCGCTGATCAAGAGCAAACCTCCTGCCTGCCTATTCAACGTTTCCAATTGGGGCCTTACCCGGCTGTAGCCCTGGTCAAAGAACTGTATTTTCTGAGCCAGAATGGGATCCCCCAATTGTTCCAGGAAAGCCTGTTCATTACCGTGCTTGAGGACAATAGAAAACATGCCGGCACGTTCTCCCAGGGCTCCTAAGCCTTTCTTATAATTCGGGCACTCGGGGATATTATCAGGTAACGCCTTGAGAGGGATAAAAACAGTATTGGGGCTAAAGGCATTGTAGTGCTCGTCCCAGGCCGGAGCGGAATAGATCCCGATTATACGGTAACCCTCAGACTCAGTAAATTCAGTAAAGTGAAAGGTAAACCCTCCAGGCTTGTAATAATCCTCCGAAACAAAGCTGTTGCACGTATACCCTGTTCGCTGAAAGGAGAGACTCAATTGGTCGCCAAGGGCCAAACCATTTTCCCGCGCAAGGGCGGCGCTGATGACACAGACCTTGCTCCCAGTATCCGCTTCCTGGTCACTGAAGTTCCTTCCTTCAATAATATAGGCGTCCCCCTTGTTGAAGGAGGGCAGGGCATACAGATTAGAGGTGCTGATTACCGTGAGGCCGTGGATATTACGATTGCAATGTTTGATCCATTCCACCCTGGGAGCGCCCTCTTCTGTGGTCAGGAAATCCTGAACGCTTCCCTCCAGTTTGATTCCTGGCGCGCCGTCAACGGACACCCATTTAATGCCAGAATCATGGTATGAAATCCCAAGGACGGCTGCCATCTCTTCAGTAAAGGGCACCGATCCCGGCTTAACTCTCGGATTAATCGAATTGTCAACCGACCCGGTTGCGAGATACCACTGAGCTTCTTCCGTCACTGCCCGGAGTCCGGTAGTGTAAATATCGTCAGGATCATAGGCCTTAGGGTATGTAGAAAATTGCAGAAAGTAATCCTCTCCCACAGTATAAGGGAGCTTAAAATCTGGACAAATATTCCAGGAATATAGTCTGTAGTACTTACAATCCCGAAAAACAGGGTGAAGAGCGGGAGATTGGCTATGATCTATCTCAAATATGGCTGCGTATTCCAGCTGCCCAACCCTTGAGCCCTCCATCAGCCACCAACAATCAATATCTCCGGTGACTGGTGTAATTATCTCTGTTGACACGCACTTGCCAACCAAACAACTGGAGGACATTCCCTCAGCAAATTCCTTGTAATTATAGGCATCCCCGTGTTTGGATATGAAAACCAGTTCCTCTATTCCCCCGGCCCTAAGCGCTCTCTCACGGCCTGTAGCAATATTTATATCCTCCAGGGGGTGAACTACGGTAGCAGCCTCGGGACAGTAGGCCCGACTACTCCGACGATCATCGATTTGTACTACCATTTCCATACCATCCACCTTGTCAAGGATAAGCTGATATGGATCAGGATTACTTTTATCCCTGGTCTCGATGAATTCTTCGCCCAAATCTTCGCCTGGCGCGATTATGATTGAATCAACACCACTGGGGAGTTGGATCCAAGCCTCGGCAGTAGAGCGCCAGAAATCCCTATCATCAATTGCGACAATGGTAGTATAGGCATTATCCACGTAAGCCAAATTCTCCCGGGAAGCATACCACTGACCAAAACCAACAGTAATGAATCCGATTACCATGGATAATAGCAGCACCCACAGTACACTTCGGTGTAAACTCCTACCGAGCTGCTTAAGGACGAACATAACTTGCATTACATCGACCCCCACGAATCTATATCATTTTGTTATCATGACAATACTACACACTACCCAAGGCGCAACTAGCGGTCAACTTCGCATGTCTCTAACAGATGAAGGAAGCCCCCCTGAGAAAACCTTGATGCAAGTTCGGTGAGGGCTTCTGTCAGGAATTTGGCAGCAGAGTATGAAAATCACCCTATAAAGGAACCAAAGATTGAATTAGCTTAGAATCTGTAAAACTTAATAAGGTAATGGTATTACCGAATAGGGATAAACACAGGGATTGCCTGAACACTGATAGGTAATAACTTTGCTGTAATCGCAGTACCTACAGCTTTCACGCATTTCATGGGTGTGGGTGCCGTGCACATGGCCAATGTCAGTTTTCCATATTGAATGGGGAAATTTCCAACTCCCCTGCTCAATCTGTACTGCCCCACATTCACAACGCGACTCACGTGCCCCTGTGATTATGTGACCTGAATCATCAAATGAGGTAATATTTCCAACATACTGGTATGGGACAAATTCATGAACGTGAGACAGCTCATGCACTGCATGGGCAGTTAAGGGTACGGACAACATAATTACCATCAAACTAACTGAGAAAATAAACCAAATTGCCAATCTCCGCTTCACCAGCTTACACATCCTTCAATTTTTTGCTTTTGTTCCTTTCGACCTTAACGGGTGAACGACATACCGCTGCCAAATCACATTTCATAAACTCAGGCTACTCTCATACTTCACAAAAAGTTACTATAACTCATTTTGTATGCCTTGCCAAAAGCGAACAATACGGCATGCCCCTCGCACGGAACTTTCTGCCACTCAATAATTTGCAAATATATTATTCTACATGAAAGTCTAAAATCACAGCTATTACCCAATATACTATATTCTACAACTATGGGAACGTCTCCTTTTTTTTCCATTACATTTTGTCCAGCTGCCACCAGCCTGACTGGGGGAAGTAGCTGAGCTGGGCCAGCCGGCTGCCGGTCTCCACCAGAAACACCTGGACCTGTTCTTCCAGGAGGGCAAACTGTTGCCAAGTCCTGACCACCTTTTGCACCGGCCAACGCCGGCCCCGCCAGCTAAATTCCAGGGGCCGGACATTAGCGCCGTCAAAACAGGCAACTACCTGTACCTTTTGCTCCAGCAGCTTCATCGCGCCAACACTCCTTCCAGAGGACGCAGTTCTACCTCCTCTAAACTTCCCTGAGCGACTCTGCCCCGGGCCCATACCCAGAAAGCGGGGACGGGCCCGTCATATTTCACCTGCACCTGAGTACTGAAGTCATCCAAGGTGATTTTGCCGTAGCGGCGGTTGGCCACCGCTGCCACCACCGCCACCGGCCGCCCCGGAGGCAGTTTGCTTATATCCGCAGCTTGCACCCGGGTCAGATCCCAAGGGGGCTGCCGTTGTTCCAGCCAATCCCGGTTGAGAATGAGCCCCAAGCTGGCGAACGCTGCCGCCGCCTTCTGATCGGGGCTGAGGTCCGGCAAGTCCGGAAGCCAGAGTTCCCTGGTTTCCTGCACCTGCCCCAGCAAGTCTTCCTCGGGAAATGCTGTCGCCAGCAGGGGCAGAGCTGCCAAAAGCTTGCGCCGGTTGGGTTCCAGACAGTCCAGGGCTCCTGCCTGAACCAGTCCCCGCAAGGCAGCTTCACTGGGCTGCCAGCGGCTCAGAAGATCCCGCAGGCTGCCAAACTGCTGACCTCCCCGGACTGCAACTAGCCTGCTTCCTTCAGCCCCCAGCCCCTTGACATAATCCAGGCCCAGGCGAATAGCATTTTTGCCCTCCACGCAAGTGGCGACAGCGCTCTTGTTTACGCAGGGGGGCAGCACCGAAATCCCCAGGCGGACGGCCTCATTCACATAAGTCTGGGGCGGGTAATAGCCCATGCGGGTGGTCAGCTGAGCGGCGCAGAGCTGGGCAGGCCAGTGGGCCTTGAGAAAAACGGCGGCCATAGCCAAGTGTCCGTAAGCGGCGCTGTGGGCCCGGTTAAAGGCATAGCCTGAAAACTCCACCAATATATTCAGCAGCTCCCGGGCCAGCTTGGCAGTATAGCCCCGCTTTTCCGCCCGGCTACAAAATTCCCGGGTAATCTCCTCCATATCCTCCCGCCGGTGCTTGGCCACCGCCCGCCGCAGCATGTCGGCCTCGGCCAAATTGTATCCGGCTATGACCTGGGCCACCTGCATGACCTGCTCCTGGTAGAGCAGCACCCCGTAGGTGTCCTCCAGCACCGGCTTCAGGTCTGGATGCCAATATTCCACCGGTTCCCGGCCGTTGCGGCGCTGGACATAGCGCTCCACCATCCCGGCCTGCCAAGGACCGGGCCGGTACAGGGAGAGCAGGGCAATGACATCTTCTAAACCCTGAGGCTGCAGACGCCGCATCAGGTTGCGCATGCCCTCGCTTTCCAATTGAAAGCAACCCAGGGTCTCTCCCTGCTGCAACAGTTTTAGGGCGGCAGGGTCCTTGGGGCTGTAGGCAGCTGCTACCCGCTGCCTACCTACCTCCTCCGCCACCTGCTGGTTGACTGTCAGCCCCCGCACCGCCAGCAGGTCTATCTTCAGGAGACCCATGGCCTCCACTCCGTCCTTGTCCCACTGGGAGCAGATGTCGCCACCGCTGGAGCGCTGCAGGGGCACCAGCTGGTCCAGAGGAAAAGGGGTAATCAGAAGACCCGCCGGGTGGACAGAGGTGTGCCGCACCCGTCCCTCCAGCTGGGCAGCCAGGGCAAACCAGCGCTGCCAGGGTTTGCAGGCAGCCTGAGCCGCCAACTTGGGATTAGCCTGCAGAATACCCGCCAAACTGCCATAAGCCGGGACCCGGCGGCAGAGGGCGTCAATTTCCCGTTTAGGCAGCCCCAAAGCTCGGCCGGCATCCCGCAAACTGCCCCGGGAGCCAAAGGTGCTGTAGGAAGCAATCTGGCAGGTATGGTCCCGGCCATAGCGCTGAATTGCATAGGCAAAGACTTCATTCCGGCGCAAATAGCAAAAATCCATGTCGATATCCGGCAGGCTCACCCGGCCGGGGTTGAGAAAGCGCTCGAAATACAGATTAAAGGCCAGGGGGTCCACCCGGGTGATATCCAGCAGGTAGGCGACGATGCTGCCCCCGGCGGAGCCCCGGCCGGGGCCCACGGCAATGCCCTGGCCCCGGGCAAAGCGCACCAGGTCCCAGCAAATGAGAAAGTACGCACTAAAACCCATGGCCTCGATGACCTTTAGCTCCCTGTCCAGGCGCTGCCGGGCTTCCCCCTTATCCCGGGGATAGCGGCGGCTGAGCCCCCGCTGACACAAATACCGCAGGAACTTTTGGTCATCTTCGCCAAAGCGAGGCAGGTGGATTTTGCCCAAGGGCAGCTCTCCCCCCGCCTGTTCCGCCAGTGTTTCTGCCCCGGCGATAGCCTGGGGCCAGGAGGAAAAGATGGCCGCCATTTCCGATGGCGGCAACAGCAGCCCCTCAGTTGCAGCAGGAGCCGTGGGGGCCAGCATGGCCAAAGCTTGGAAAGCCAGCTGCTGTTTGGGCTCCAGCCAGCGCACAGCCGGACAAGCGGCGACGCCGGCTGCAACAGCCCGGGCTAATTCCCGAATGAGGGGCCACATGTGTTGATCCCGGCCGGCAGCCAGCCAAAAATCCCCTCCCGCAAGGGCTTTTAATTCCCGAGCAAGTTTCAAAGCTGTTGCCTGCTCACCTCGGCTCAGACAGCCATAGATAGCGCTGTCTTCACCGGCCAAAACCAGCAGTTTCCGTCCTGCCAGGCGCTGGCGGGCAGCCTCCCCGGCCAGGGCGGCATCATTGACCGCCGTGACTAAGGGCGCCAGCTGACAATCACGTTTCAAAAGCAGGATCAGTCTTCCCTGACCGGCGACCCTTGCCGTCGCCCCCAGCAGCGGCCGCACTCCCGCCTCCCGGGCGGCAGTGACGAATTCCACCAGGCCATGGAGTGAATCCACATCGGTCAATGCCAGCTCCCGGTAACCCATAGCCGCCGCGGCCCGCACCAGCTCGGCCGGGGCAGGGACAGCCTGCAAAAAGCTGAAATGACTGTAGGTGCAGAGCAACGGCAGCATAGAAGCACCTCCGAACATATGTTTGTACCTTATTATGCCATGAGACATGCCCCGGAGTCAAAGGGCAGGAAATGGAAAAACCGCCTTTCGACGGTTAAATCTTTTGAAACTCCTTATTTGCTGCCAGCAGTCCTACCACTGCCAGCATAGACAGCCCTGCCCCCAGGGGCACTGACCAGGCCGGCAACTTTTCCAGAAAGGACCCGGCCAGCAGATAAGCTACAGGGGTGATGGCCATACACATGGTCTGAATCAGGCCAAAAACCCGGCCGCGAAAATTGTCGGGAACTTGCCGCTGCATCAAGACAAATACCGGAATATTAATAAAGGGGTTGGAAAAACCAATGATCAGCAGCAGGATGAAATAAAAGATGAAGATTGGGGTTTCTCCAAAAGCCAGCAGCCGGGGAACAGCGGGGAGCCCGCTAACGGCCAAGGCCAGGGCCATGACCAGCAAACTCACCAAAATGACGGGATAACGGCGGCGAAATTCTGGCAGAGCCGATATCAGCAAAGAACCAAGAAGGATTCCTGCCGGAAGCAGGCCGTTGAGAATGCCGAATAAAGTCACGTCCATGCCCACTACATTGTTTATGATGTAGGGAATAGAAATTGCGCCAATACCAACACAGAAGTTAAGGAAAACGAAAAACATTCCCAAGGTAAAGAGCAAGTTATGCCGGCGTAAAAAAGTAAAACCTTCGCCCATTTCCGCCAGCAATTTTGGCTGGGCCTGGACTTCTGTCTCGGGCGGCGCCGTAAGCTGAAAGTCGATAAAGATCTCGGACACTGCTGAGAGTATAAAGGCAATGCCATTTATGAGCACGAACAGGCGGATGTCAATTATCCCGAAGATCAAGCCGCCAATAAAGGGAGCAGCAACTTGGGCGAGGGAAACCACGCTCTGATTGAAGGAATTGATTCTGACCAGGTGCCTGTCCGTTACCAAGTTAGGAATTGCCGCATCCAAGGCCACATTTAAAAAGGTGTTGGCCATAGCCAGCAAAGCGGCGGCTCCGTAGATAAAACTTACCTGCAGCCCGTAAGCGCTAGAGATGCCGTAGAGCAGCAGCATTACCAGCCCGCTGACTAAATCCATTCCCACAACCATCTTTTTCCGGTCCAGCCTGTCGGCCAAGGCTCCGGCCACAGGAGCCAAAATTACTCTGGGCAAAGTGCCGAAAATTAAAGTAACGGCGAAACCCATTGCCGAACCTGTGACCCTTAAGACATAAAGCCCCATGGCAAAACTATAAATATAGTTGCCCAGTAAGGAAACCAGTTTGCCGGCCAGCATCAGCACCATGTTGGCAACAGCCCGGGATTCCAGGCGGGGATCAGGTGAAAGCTCAGTTGCCGACAGCGTTGCCTCAGGCATTATTTGCCCCCTGGGACTGTTTCAGTTCCCGAATAAAGTCCACTGCTTCCTTAGGCCCTCTGAACGCCCCGTACACCCTGGCGGATTCCAGCACCTGCTCCAGCAAATCCACCGTCACATCCTTGCCGATAAATAATGTTCCCACTATAAATAGCTTCAGTTTACTGCCTTCGGCGGCATATGCCTCCAGCTCGCTGCGGCTAAGAGAGATGATGCCGATGCCGCTTAAGGATTTGACATTACTCCCCTGCTTTTGCCCCTGAACTAAATTGGTCAAGGCCTCATCAGAAATAATTGCCTCATGTTCCCGGAGCTGATTGCGAATGGCCGTGCGAATAAAATCGCTGCGGCTGCTGTAAAACCCCTGTTCCGACAGATAATCCACTTTGGCCAAGTCAATAGCATTGAGATTTAAAGTGATCTTTTCTTGTCCCTTCATCCAATTACCCTCCCTGCGCCATCCATATGGAATATTATTGGCTTAATAATACATGGATGAGGAATTTTTGTCAACCCCTTAATTTAAAAACCGCTGTTTTTATCCCAGCGGTTCATTTTTGCTTGTGCAGTAAATACAGTTGAAATCCTGATGATGCTTGACTCTATCTGTGGAATTACAAATCCAGGTGCAAGCGCAATGCCTGGCGTACAGCCTCCCGCGCCGCCTCAGCAACAAGGCAACCGCCCTTTTCTCCCAAGCGGCTCTTGGCAATTGTCCTGACTTGCTGGGCCATGGCCAGGGAATCCTTAGGCAGGCCTGTATCTGCTGCAGAAAGAAACGCCTCGGTGGGATATACTTTGCGTCCAGGCTTCAATGCAGTAAGAGGGACTATTGTTACTACACTTAAGGCCTGATTAATATGCTCAGCCGATACCACTAAGACTGGGCGCATTCCAGCCTGCTCTGAATCTTTAACAGGGTTAAGGCCAGCCCACAAAATATTCCATTGATAGGTCATTGGGACTGCTCCCAATCATCACTGTCCATTTCAGCAAAATCCGCCGCCACCTGCTCCATATCCTCAATAAACAAGGGATCCCTGGCGGCAGTTTCCATTTCCCTTTTAACAATTTTTTGCTGCAGTTTAACGGCATATTCCTCCATAGCTTCCCGCACAGCTGCACTAATGGAGGGAATATAACCGGCGTGAGCAAAATCCCGATATTTATCAACAAGCTCAGCGGGCAAAGAATAAGTTACATTTATTGCTTTGCCAGGCATTTTTCCTGCCTCCCTCTTTTAAAATACTTCTAAGTACATTATAAACGAACAATAGTATTAAGCAATAGTTATTTATTGCGACTATCACCATATCAGCCGGGAGTTTTTGTCAACCCCTTAATTAAAAAACCGCTGTTTTTATCCCAGCGGTTCATGGCCTAACTTTTTTATTAAAAGAAATAACCGATTATACTGCTCGTGTTTTTCATAAAAAATCTCTTTATAATTCTGGATAAGGAAATACTCCCCAAACATCTTAGTCCATTCATCCGTCGTCTGGTTCCACAAGAGCAAGCCGTCATCTAGAAGATTTCCCTCAATCACTTTGATCTTCCATGCTTCTATCTGCTTCTGCTCCAGGTAGGGATTCAGCTTAACCAGGACTTTTCCTCCGGGCCGCAGAATCCTGTTCACCTGAGCCAGCAGTTTTGCCGCGTCTTCAGGATAGAGATTGTCAATGATATTGGATAGTATTATGCCGTCCACCAAGGAATCCCCGAGGGTTTCAAGAAAACTCACATCCCCCTGGCAAAATTCAAATTCACCTACCGGCATTTTTGCTTTGCTCCGGTTTGCCAGGTTTATTGCCTCAGGGGAAATATCAATGCCCAGATGCTTTTTTGTTCCCCGGAGGGCGCAGTAAAACAGCATTATGCCATTGCCGCAGCCAAAATCCAGGATAAAATTAGCCCCGGCGCAAAGCCAGTCAATTCCAGAATTTAAGCCCCGGTTTTCAAGAGTTTTATCCCCGGGAACCCGGGGCTCTTCCTTGGCAAAGACGCCATCCCATACTTTTTTGCAGCTTTCATATCTTTCCTGCACCCTTATCTTCCCCTCCAGCTTATTTTTAGACAGCCTGGGCTTCCGACCGGAGTCTTATAGTTTTCCACTGCCCCTTGCGGTAGCGGGCAATCATCATGGCCGCTCGGATGAGATTGTCCATGACCATGGCCAGCCAGACGCCCTTAAGCCCTAAGCCAAGATAGATTCCCAGCAGCCAGCCTATGACCACCCGGCTGCCCCAGGTCCCAATCAATGTGACCAGGAGGACGTATTTGGTATCGCCGGCTCCCCGCAGGGCCCCCGCCAGCACCATTACATAGGCCAGGAAGGGCTGGGAAAAGGCCATGATTTTCAAGCATTCTCCCGCCGCCTGCTGGACTGCGGCATCATTCGTAAAAAAGCCAGCCAGCTCATGGGAGAAGAAAAAGAACATCAGCCCCACACAAGACATAAAGATCGCCGCGATTTTAGCAGCCATATAACCGCTGCGTTCCGCCCGCTCGGGCTGCCTGGCCCCCAGGTTCTGGCCGGTCAAGGTGGTGGCGGCATGGCCGAAGCCGATGCCTGGCATAAAGGACATGGATGTAGACTTGGAAATAATCTGATTGGCGGCAATAGCAATGGGCCCCAAACCGGCCACCAGCATGGAGAAGACAAACTGGCCGCTGCTGCGCACCAGCTGCTCCCCTGCCGAAGGCAGGCCAATATCCATTATCTCCTGAATCCGCTTGCCCTGAAGCCGGAAACTGTCAGTCAGGCGCAGGCGAATGGGACTGGATTCGCTAAATAAGAAGAGCAAGGCGATGATTGCCGCCAGATTTTTGGAGCCGGCAGTGGCAATGGCAGCGCCGGCCACCCCCCATTTGGGGAAAAGGCCAATGCCAAAGATGAGCAGATAGTCAAAGACAGCATTTAATATATTGGCAAAGCCCATGATATACAGGGGCGCCTTCATATTGCCCGCCCCCTGCAGAATGGCATAACAGTTCATCATCGTGAAGGTAAGGGGCTCTGCTAAAGCTACAATACGCAAGTATAATGTGCCCAGGCGGATGATTTCCGGGTCTGGGTCCTCGGCGGCAATCATCATGAAGCGCATTATATGTCCAGCGCTGAAAAAAACCAACGCCCCCAGGATTATGCCGGCAGCGAAGGTCACTACCAGGGACTGGCGGGCATAGACCTTGGCCTGCTCGGTTTTGCCGGCGCCGGTCATCCTGGCCACCAGGGCAGTGGTGCCCACGGTAAAGGCGTTTAGAATTGCTGTGGACAAGATAAAGATCTGGTTGCCCATCCCCACGGCAGAAATAGCCGCCGGGCTGATCTGGCCCACCATGGCCAGGTCCACTACCCCCACCAGCATTTGCAGGAACATCCTGGCTACCACCGGCAAGGCAAGCAAAAGAACAGTCCTGCGTAAGTTTCCCTTAATAATGTCTGGCATTGCCTCAAGCCCCTTTGGCAGGATATATTAGTTCGTCTCTCAAATATTCGTTATCCCCGGGGCAAACTCCTTTTTTGCCCCAGGGATCTGTCGCCTGGCATTATTAAGCTAGCTTTATAATATAACGTTTCTCTACTGCAGGCATGACTCCGAGCGCACGAGAAAGAGTATCCCCATTATAAGCAAAACCGAACTTTTCATAGAACTTTATAGCTTGCTTGTTCCCCATCAAGACCCAAAGTCCGACTTCGTTATAATCATTAGCTGCAGCATATTCAAGAACCTTATTCATTAATAAAGATCCTGCTCCTGAATGCCAATATTCCGGCAGAACATAGATAGATATCAGCTCCAGCTGATGTGCATAAGTTGGATATCTTGAATCCCCGATGCATGCGCATGCAATAATTTTATCTTCTGCAGAAGCTATCCACGCTTTCATGCTCTTATCCTTCAGGCCGCTAATTATCATATTCACCCAGCGGTCATCTTTGATGCCATTTAAATATTCATCTGGCAACAAACCCTGATAAGCCTTTTCCCAACTCTTTGCGTGGATAACACTCATGGAAATGACATCATCAATGTTGGCAATTCTTATTCTTAAAGCCATCACATTTCCCCCTTACTAACGAGCAAGCAAGTGCTTGATTAACCCTTATTTCCTGCATATGCAATACTTTAGCACCCGCCCCGCAGGCAGGACTATTTTGTTAAAAGGCGAAATTACTCTTTTGGAGGTGTAAAAATGTTCAAAGCAGCTTTGTTTGACCTGGATGGCACCCTCACCGACAGCATGAACCTGTCTGCCCAGGCCTTTATCCATACCTTTCGCAAACACCTTAAGCGTGAATACACTCCCGAAGAAATTTTCGCCATGTTTGGCCCCTGTGAAGAAGGCATCTTTCGCAAAGAGGATGAAAGCCAGGCTAAGGCGATGATGGAGACCTTTCTCGCATTCTACCGCCGCTGCCATCAGCAATATGCCGCCGTCTATCCGGGAGTTCTGCCGGCCCTGAAACTGTTGAGGGAGCGCATGCCCCTGGCGGTAATTACCGGCAAGGGCAAGAGGCCGGCCCTTATTACCCTGGAGGAAACAGGCCTGGCCCCTTACTTCGACCTTGTTATCAGCGGCTCCTGTGTGCAACGGCACAAACCCGATCCCCAGGGGATTGAAATGGTTTTGCAAGCCTTTGGCGTCTCCCCCCAACAAGCCTTTTACCTGGGGGACTCTCCCGTAGATATCAAGACTGCCCGCCGGGCGGGAGTAACAGCCCTGGCAGCCCTCTGGGGGGCCAGGGACAGGGAAAGCCTGCTCCGGCAGCAGCCTGATGCTGCTTTTGCCAGTCCCGAAGAATTTGCCGCCTGGGTACAAAAACTATAAAAATTAGGGGACGGTTTCCTGCTTCCTTCCGGCATGAACTTCGACCGGGAAGATGTCAGCAAGTACTGTCCCCATGCTTTTGTTATATATGCCAGATCTGCCGGGCCATGGACTGGACCAGAGTGCTGGCCGTGGCGAGATTCTCAGGATTGACGTACCTCGCCTTGTCAGTGGGCCAGTGCCAATTAGGCAAGATTCCGTTGGCGTCAAAAGCCATAATGCTCATGACCTTGTATCCCCGGGCCAGAGCAGGGGTGGCATCAGTAGTTAGGGCCTTGTAGACATAGGGGCCAATGTCCAGCTCAGGGTTTTCCCGAGCGCAGGCTGCCGCCGCCAGAATCAGGTCCCGGTCGGCAGGCATAGCATAAAACATTCCCTCGCCGGTGATGTACTTGACATAGCCGATTCCGAGATTATCCAGATTAATAATATAGTCATCCTCAATCGCTTCCCCGTATTCTTCCAAAAAGCGGAGCATTCCCACAGTGCCAGCCTCTTCGCAACCGGTGGCTACAGCCCAAACTTCTGCTCCCGTCGGCAAATCCTGGGCCAGATGCATAAAGCTATCCAGCATCACTGCCACTCCGGAGGCGTTGTCATTGCCCCCGGGCACATGCACCCCCCAGATTTCCCGGTGGATGAGAAGAAGAACAGAAAAGAGCACATACAGGGCAAAGGGCAACGCCAAATAACCGTAAAAAGCAGGCAGCCTCAGCCCAAACAGGCCGGCGATTCCCGCTCCCAGGGCCAGCACCAAAATGGCGGCTATGCAGGCGTTGAGGATGATAAAAGACTGACGGAAGCCTGGCACCAGCTTAGGATGAAAGTTAAGCCCTGAGCGGGAGCTATCATAATGGGCGACCAGGATAATACGGGGCAGCCTCTCCCCTTCTTCCGAGGGGTTGGACTTCTTGGCGATTACATTCTGGCTCTTGTCCTTGGGCAGCAACTTGGTATAGGCCTCAAAGGTATGGCTTTCAAACAGATACGCCAGGGAATTGCCCAGGGCCAGCAAGGCTGCTATCACCGGCAAGACGGGGATTAGCGCTGCGGCTACCACCATGAGAAAATAGTACAGGCCATAGGCCCAGGAGAATGTGGGCACCGAGCGAAAAGACTGCATGCTGACTTCATCCGCAACAGGCTCTAGGACTTCTGTCAGGTATTTGGCGGCATTCCGTTCCGCCCGGGTAGTAGATCCCCGGGGTCCTATTTTATCTGCTAATTCCTCCACATAACGTATCAATCTGCTTCCTCCTCTCCTGCCTGTAAAAACTATCCTGCTGTTATATTACACATGGGAATCCCTTTTTCCTCCTCTTAAGAAAAAA
>DHSM01000008.1 GCA_002408465.1 Firmicutes bacterium UBA5286
ACAACTATCCTAACATATAGGGGATGTTCCTATAACTCCCCACCCTAAAGGTGCTCTGGTTATTAGTGATACTCAGTTGCTTTGCAGAGAGGATCTTGAAATTACCAACATAAGTGTGTTAAATCCTAATGTAGATATCGCTGAAATAACTTTAGGGACCGAAATCGGCGGGATTTCCATGGATAGGAAAATTGAAACCGGTAATGCGATTGCATTACAACAAGGGACTTTAATAAATCCAACTATAATATTACATGACTATAATTTTGTAGATCAATTTTTCTACACAACAACGGTTTACATAATGATTGAATATAAAGCTCAGGGAACTTCATATGCAACTATCCTTGAAACAAATTTTCGAACAAGGCCAGACTTTTTTGAAATAGCTGCCTCGCTTCATGAGGATATTAATTTTTTACCTTATTACTATGATTACCTCATTCCTGTAAATGAAGTAATGAGAGGGGAATAAGTTTGAAAAGAGCTGCAGTAATATTATGTGCATTTACTATTATCATGCCAGTTGTTTTTATATCATATATCTCTTATATCGAAATGCAGGAATATAAGCCTAAATACAACTATACTGTGACAAGCAGCAGTTATGGAAGTCCAGTAGAGATTCTTCGGCATACTACATTAGAAGAAAAAATTTTAGTATCTGGGCACTTTATTTCCACGGAATATATTTTTGCAGATATTAATAACTTATCCTATTCAAACTTTAAAAGGATTGCTGATATAAATCAGGAAATTGCCAGGGGTGAAATCCTTGCTTATAATCGTAACATTCCAGTTTATTCTCCAGTAAACGGATTGGTCTTAGATATTCAAATCTTTGATAAAACGGGTTATTTTAAAATCCTTTCTTGGGAACATCTTATATTCGAAGCCTTTGTGAGTTCATCGTTTTCAAAACTTGAGATAAATAAACCTTACCAAATATCCGAATCAATAACTTTAACTCTTGTTTATCTTTCTAATGCAGTGACTAGTGAAGGCCGAAAAGCTCAATTTAAAGTTGAAGGTGGTCAGTTTCTATATGGACAAGAAACTGTTTTTGAGATACCTACTGGAGTTATTTATTCAGATGTTTTAGCTGTACCAAGTAACGCCGTATACCAGAAAGAGGTAAACGGGCCTTTCTTTATAAGAAGAGTTGAAAAGAATGGCAATGTTCTTGAGGAAGTTCAAGTAAAACTGGGAATCTCTGATGGAAGTTTCATAACCATTACTGGAGTCAAAGAAGGATGGTATTGCGACCCAGGTTATTCTTCATTAATGAATGTGGAGTTAGGGGACAAACAATGAATTTTATTGTGCTTAAAGATATCTTCAAGTCTTATGGAGATACCTCCGTCCTTAGAGGGTTGAATCTTGAAATACAAAAAAATGACTTTACTGCTATTGTCGGTAAATCAGGAGCAGGAAAATCAACACTGATGAATATTCTCGGTTTAGTGGAATATTTTGATGCAGGTCATTATTACTTTGGAGAAACCGAAATTTTAAGTGGAAGAGACTATTCTCACTTGCGTTCAAACCAGATTGGGTTTGTTTTTCAAAATTACAATCTTATATCTTCACTTACCTGTAAAGAATACATCCTTCTTCCCACGTTATATTCAAAATGTCCTCCCTGCGATGTATATAACCTTGCACAGATGTTGGATATTGAGCATCTCCTAAGTATGCCAGTTGGCGTATTAAGCGGTGGTGAGAAACAGAGAATAGCTCTTGCTCGGGCATTAGTCTTAAAACCTAAAGTAATAATCGCGGATGAACCAACTGGAAATTTAGATAAGGATAATAAAAACATCGTTATAAGACTATTAACCCATGCTAATGAAGATGGTTGTGCTGTGGTGTTAATAACCCATGATTATTATATCGCAAGTAATGCGGATAAGATTTTTGAGTTAAGGGATGGAATACTACATGAGAAGTATTTATAAAACAATAAAACATTCTTTTTTGATGGTAAGTAGGGAATTGCATACCTATACCCTTTTATCCGTTTCAATAGTGTTATCCTTTTCATTTCTGCTGGGTTTCTTTGTTTATTTTGATTCCCATATTTATAACAAATATAAGGAGGTATTGAGCCTTCCTTCTACTATCATCCATGTTTCGCCTTCAGCCCTTTATAATCAAAACCCAGTTGATCATATAAAATTCCAGCTTCTTTCAGATAGACTTGATAGAATGAATGAAACTAATTACTTCAGTTACTTTGTTTCAGACGAAGAACTTAACCATTATAGCGACGACGAAAATAAGGTTATTGTTCATCAATACTTTATTCCGGGCGATGCTGCAGGTAGTTATCTATATAGTGGAGGATTTAAACAAATTAACGTTATAGAAGGGTCCGATACCCTTGTTAATCCATTCGAAGTATTGATAGATGAGCGACTTTTTTCGATGTTACCACTACAGCAGACCGGAGGAATACCTACTGTAGTCTTACCCGTAACAATTAATGGAGTAACAGTGCTGAAGGAATTTACAGTTGTTGGTATTGTCTCCGGCCGCAAGGAATCAATATCCACAAGCAGCGGAGTTGCAACACATTATTGTGATGTTTATATGTCACGAGACCTTATTATTGACTATTCCTGCAACTATAGCGAAATGGGGATTTGTATCGTTTCTCCTTATATAGTCCAAATCACTCAGTTAGTCAGAAGTCTGGGTCTTGAAGTAATTACAACCGACTATTTTCAACGTCAAGCTGTAGATCAAATTAGGAATCAAATAATTCTAAAAGGTTCTATTGTAATAATAATGTTTACCCTGTTAGGGTTAAATCTTTATAGCAGTTTTAGTAATGTTCTGAAAGAGCGGCGTTACGAAATTGGTGTAAAACGGGCAGTGGGAGCAAGTAAGAAAGATATTATTACCCAATTCTTTTTTGAGGGTATTGTCGTGATGGGTGCAAATATTTGTATCACATTACTCTTAGTTCTAAATCTGGCCGTTATATATAAACTGATTCAGCGAGTTTTTTATAATAGTCAGTGGATAATAAATATTAACCCCCACTCAATTACTTTATTCGCATTTTGTGCTATAACGCTAAGTTTGTCCTCAGGTTTTGTTTTTGCATTTCAGTCTACTCAAGTCGAGATTATTAAATATATCAAAGCTGAATAGGGCAATCTATCTTATAGTCTATAGGGCTCAGTAAAGAATGTACCCATTGCAAAACATAAAATTAATTTTATCCTCCCTTCTATACCGAATTTCCAGGCAATGTTGCCGTTATATACTTCTGCAGGGCCATCATTTCATTCTTTTTCTCTCGCTCTCTTTTTAATAATATCAAAAATCGTAATATTGTCTTTCGCAAATTTATAAAAGATTTAAAAAATAGGTGTATTAGCGCTAGAACCCGAATTGTCAGACTTGATGGAATCAGGGAAGTGGTAGAGATTGAATAACTTACTGCATCGGATTTGTCGGATCCCAGGGGGGGATTTTTTTTTGTGCAAAATTAACCTGTATTTGCATGAATACCCATTGCAGCGGGAAACACTAAAGCAAGATACTACCAGGAGGGATAATTTTGCGAAAACTGACCTGTCTTGTCTTAGTAGTCCTGCTGTTCGGCGTTATTCCTGCAGGCGCCGCAGATTCCACCTATCAGCCGGAAGACATTGATACCACTTCAGAGGTGGAAATTGGGCAGATTCCGCCCTATGAGGGAGAGCTGTCTGCCAAGAGCGCTGTGCTCATGGATTCGATTACCGGCAAAATCTTGTTCGAAAAGGACCCCCATACCCAGCGGCCTCCCGCAAGCATCGCCAAGATCATGACCATGCTCTTGGTCATGGAGGCTTTGGAGCGGGGGGAACTGGCCCTGGATGATGTTATGATTGCCAGCACCCGGGCCAAGGAAACCGGGGGCACTCAGATTTTTCTGGATGTAGGGGACGAGATTACCGTGGAGCAGGCCATGATTGGCATGGCTGTGGAGTCGGCTAATGATGCAGCCATAGTTGTGGCGGAGCATCTTGGCGGTTCGGTGGAAGGCTTTGTGGAGATGATGAACCGCCGGGCCCAGGAATTGGGCATGGAAAATACCCGTTTTGCCAATCCCACCGGCCTTCCGGAGGATGCGGAGGGGAACATGACCACAGCCTATGATGTAGCTTTGATGGCCCGAGAATTGCTGACCCATCCTCAGATTACCACCTGGACTACCATCCCCTGGGATACCCAGTTTATGGGCAAAGTTTATATCGCCAACAAAAACCTCAAGTTTATCCGCAACTATCCAGGGGGGGACGGACTCAAAACCGGCTGGACTGAGGAGGCGGGCTACTGCCTTGCCGCCACTGCCGTCAGAGACGACACCAGGATGATTTCAGTGGTCATGAACACCCCTACCTATGAGCTGAGGACCAGGGATGCGGTAAATCTGCTGAATTACGGCTTCGCCCATTGGCGCAGCCAGCGGCTCTACAGCCATGATGAAGTCCTGACTACAGTCCTGGTGGATAAGGGCAGAAGGCGCAGGGTTGAGCTGGTTCCCTCCCGGGATGTGGCAGTGCTCCTTGAGAAAAGCGACAGCCGGGAAGTGAGCACAGTCATCAACCTGCCCAAGCTGGTGAAGGCGCCTTTGGCCAAGGGAGACCCAGTGGGCAGCCTGGATGTAATGCTGGGGGATGAAGTGCTGGAAACCATCGACTTGGTTGCGGCAGAGGCGGTGTCCCGAGCTAACTGGATACAACTGCTGGGCCGGGTGGTAATTAATCTCATCTCGTCAATTAAATAGTCTGCTGTCCAGGCAGGAATTGCCAAGATTCTGGCGAACTTTTATCAGTGGGAGGGGATGCCAGGTGAAGGTAGCCAAACACTATCACGGCAATATTCTGATTGTGGCCGCAGCCGGTGAATTGGACCACCATACCGCCGCTGCGCTCAAAGGCTGTATCCAAGAAGAACTGGGCAAAGGCATGGTCCGGCATATTATCTTGGATCTTTCCGGTTTGAGCTTTATGGACAGCTCAGGCCTGGGTGTGTTGCTGGGACGTTATAAGGAACTGGCCAAGTGGCAGGGGAATATGCTTGCCTTTGGCCTGCAGCCCCTTGTGGAAAAATTGTTCCTGATGACGGGTCTCAACAAGCTGATTCCTGTTTATGCCAATTTAGATTCCTGTCTCAAGGCCTTGGGGGTGTGAAGATGGAAGTGATCAACTACTTCACAATCTCATTTCCCGCTTCTTCCCGCAATGAATCCTTTGCCCGGGTGGTGGTTGCAGCCTTTGCCGCCCAGCTGGATCCTACTTTAGAAGAACTCAATGAAATTAAGACAGCGGTATCTGAAGCTGTTACCAATGCCATTATTCACGGTTACCGGGATCGGTGCGGCGAGGTGGTAATTGCTTGCAGCCTGCGGCAGGATAACAGCCTGGAAGTGATTGTCAAAGATACCGGCACTGGCATTGATAACCTGGAGCAGGCCCGGGAGCCTCTGTATACATCCCGGCCCGATCTGGAGCGGTCGGGAATGGGCTTTACTGTCATGGAAGAGTTTATGGATTCAGTCTCCATCCAGACTCAGCCGGGTCAGGGGACGTCAGTGACCATGACCAAGAGGATTTCTGCCGGGGAGCAGGGAGGCAATGGAAAGAATTAATGGGGCCCTGCCTCCCCTGGAGCAAAAACTGGCCAGGGAGTACTTGGCCAGGGCCCAGGCTGGCGACCAGGGAGCCAGGGAAGTGCTGGTGCGTCACAATTTGTTGCTGGTGAAAAAGGTGGCAGCCCGGTTTACAGGGGCAGATTCTATGGATGACCTGTTCCAGGTAGGGTGTATAGGGCTGTTAAAGGCTGTGGACAACTTTGATTTGTCCAGGGACACCTCTTTCTCCACCTATGCTGTCCCCAGAATCATGGGCGAAATCCGCATGTACTTGCGGGACAATAAGCCAGTGAAGGTCAGCAGAGATTTGGTGCGGATAGCCAGCCTGGTCAAAAAATGCCGGCGCAGTCTGGAGCAGGAACTGGGCCGCGAGCCCAGCGTGGGTGAAGTGGCGGCTCAGCTGAATCTTGGCGTTGAAGAAGTGGCTGCCGCTGAAACTGCCTTGGCGCCGCCGGCGGATTTATGCGAGGCAGACTCTGCCCAGCTGATGGATGAAATGCGGATAGCCCTGAAAGAAGTAATCGGCCGCCTGGAACTGCGGGAGCGGCAGGTAATCACCCTGAGGTTTTTTCAGGATATGTCCCAGCATCAGGTTGCGGACAAGTTGGGCATTTCCCAGGGACATGTATCTCGGATTGAGCGGGAAGTGCTGATAAAGCTTAAGACAGCTATGGGTTAGCCCCCAGGTTGTCTTTTTTTATGGATAAGTTTCGCCCTCAAGGGGAAAATCTATACACAGATAAATAAGAGGAGGTTTTGTAATGTCTGTATACAAGGTAATTGAATTGGTAGGAGAATCCAGCTCTGGTTGGCAGGGCGCCGTAGAGGACGCCATTGAACGGGCTTCCAAGACGGTGGACGGCATTACCGGCGTAGAACTGCTCAATATGACGGCCAAGGTACGAAACGGGCGCGTCATCGGCTGGAAGGCCAATGTAAAAGCTGCCTTTGAGGTCCAAGAGTAAAAATGATATCCCCCCGTTGCGGGGGATTTGAATATTTAGGGATTGCTAGTTAAAACTATTGCCGAGGTGAATATTTTGAAGGATTTACTAAAAGATCCTGCAGCCTATCAGGCCCTTGCCAATGAGAAAAAGCCCAAACCCAGGCTGGCAAAGAACCTCACTATGGCCTTTTTGGTGGGGGGAGGAATTTGCACCCTGGGACAGCTGATTCAAAATATCTATATTAAATTCTTTAATTTCCCCCCCGAACGGGCTGGAGATCCTACTACGACAACAGTCATCTTTATCAGCGGGCTCCTTACCGCTCTGGGAGTCTTTGATAAGATAGCCCGGCATGCTGGCGCGGGTACAGCTGTGCCCGTTACCGGGTTTGCCAATTCCATCGTCAGCGCTGCTCTGGAGTTTAAACGCGAGGGCTTTGTCTTGGGAGTGGGCAGTAAAATGTTCATCCTGGCCGGCTCGGTAATTGTTTTCGGTGTGGTCACTGCTTTTGTCGTGGGCTTAATCTCGGCATTGCTCTAGGGAGGGAAGAGAGTGGCCACCAAAAAGGGAAAACAGACTATTGTCTTTGCTGTCAAACCGGTAATTATCGGCTATTCTACCGTTGCTGGCCCCAAGGAGGGCCAGGGGCCGGTAGGTCCATACTTTGACAAAATATATCCAGATCTAGCCATGGGGCAAAAGAGTTTTGAAAAGGCAGAGAGACAGATGATGCTCAACGCCATTGACACAGCTCTGGAAAAGGCCAGTCTTTCCCGGAGCAATATCGATTATTTTGTCGCCGGCGACCTCTTAAACCAAATAATCTCTTCAGGATTTAGCGCCCTGGAACTTGGCGCGCCATTCCTGGGAATCTACGGCGCCTGTTCCAGCTTTTGTGAAGGCTTAATTTTCGCTGGCGTACTGGTGGACAGCGGCGCTGCCCAGGCAGTTATTACCGCCACTTCCAGCCATAACAACACTGCCGAGCGTCAGTACAGATACCCGATCGAATACGGCGCCCAGCTGCCCCCTTGGTCGCAACATACAGTTACAGGGGCGGCGGCCACTGCAGTAGCAGTCCGGGGTTTGGGCCCCCGGCTGGAATTGGCTACTGTCGGCAAGGTCATGGATTTGGGCATCAAGGACCCCCTGAACATGGGGGCGGCCATGGCCCCTGCCGCTGCCGACACGATTTTCACCCATATGGAGGATACCGGCCGCAATCCCGGGGATTATGACTTAATTGTCACAGGGGATTTGGGGAAAATAGGGCGGGAAATCGTGGTAGAGCTGGCTCAGCGCCAGGGCTTCGATCTCAGCGGCAACTACAGGGATTGCGGCGAACTGATTTACAGCAAGGAGCAGCTGGAGAACGCCGGGGGTAGCGGCTGCGCCTGCTCTGCTTTAGTTACCTTAGGGATGCTCTTTAATCAGAACTATAAGCGGATTCTGGTGGTGGCTACCGGCGCCCTGCACAGCCCGACTTCCTATCAGCAGGGTGAAAATATACCTGCAATTGCCCATGCAATATCAATTGAGTTTTAACAGGAGGGGAAAATGAATGGGATCATATTTGACAGCCTTTCTGGTGGGCGGCGCCATTTGCCTGGTCGCCCAACTGCTCTTTGACCTTACCCCCCTGACCCCTGCCCATGTCCTGGTCATATTTGTTGTGGCAGGGGGAGTGCTGGGAGGGCTGGGGCTGTACGATCCATTAATCAAATTTGCCGGGGCGGGAGCGACACTGCCCATTTCCAGCTTTGGCAACGCTTTAGTTAAGGGGGCCATGGCCGAAGCCGCCCGCTCGGGTCCCATCGGCATTCTCACGGGAACTTTTGAGCTGACCAGTTCGGGGATTACGGCCTCAATAATTTTTGGCTTTTTCTTTGCCCTCCTTTTTAACCCCAAGGGATAGCGCTGTGCTCAGGCTGGATATTTTGGGCATTCTCTTGTCTCTGTTTTTTCTGGGTCCCAGGAATTGGCGCTGGAGCCTAGCTGCGGCCGGGGTCGCTTTGGCGGCAACCTTGCTGTTTCTGGTAGTATGGAGGGCTGACCTGACGGCGTATACTATGGGCGGTCTCTTTACCCAGGTAGAACTTGGGGGCAGCCGTTTTAGCGCCTTGCTGGCAGGACTGCCTGGTCCCTTTGCCTGCTATGCAGTGGCCAAGTTTATGGCTGGTCGACCCATGGGCCAAGCCGGCTGGCTCAGACAAATCTTGCCTTGGAACGAGCTGGAAAACCCGGCGGCGGGGACATTTGCAAAGTATGCGCTGCTTTCAGCAGTGTTTTGTCTCATTAAAACTTTGAGTTGACAGGGGAGAAGCATGGAGGAGCAAAAAAATAAAGTTGCGGCGGACCTGAAACAGAATGTGGAGCGCCTTAAAAAAGACCTTGGCGTCGGCGAAAGTTTTGACGTCTTAGTCCGGGAGTTTAAAGTGGGGGGCAAAGGGGTTGCTCTCTTTTTTGTTGATGGTTTCGCCAAGGATGATATCTTGGTCTGGGTGATGCAATCCCTGTTCCGGGTCATGCGGGAACAGAGTGCGCCCCCACTGGTTTCAGCCCTTTTCCAAAGGTGCGCTATACGGAAAGGCCTGACGTGGCTGCAGTGCACCTGGGCTGCTGCTCTTTTTATGGGCTGTACGCACCCGTTCTTTTGGTGTCCCCTATTTGTGGCCCCTAGTGCCCTTTAATGCTCAGGCTTTGCTGGCGATTATAGTGCGCAAGCCTGTTCCCGTCAGCAAATCACGGCCCAGCGTCGTCAAGCCCCGGGATGAGGACCGCCTGTAGAAATGGAGGAATGAAACTTGCGCATCGGCTTGCCCAGGGCATTGCTGTACTATAATTATCGGCCAGCTCTGGAATATCTGGCCCGGGAAAATGCCACCGAGATAATTGTCAGTTCGGCGACCAACAAGCTTAAACTGGAACAGGGGCTGGCCCTGTGCGATGACGAGGTCTGTTTGCCGGTCAAGGTAATGATGGGCCATGTCCAATCCCTGCTGCAGGAGGATGTGGATGCCCTGTTTGTGCCCCGGATTATCAGCCTGGAAAAGAAACGCTATATCTGTCCAAAATTCCTCGGCCTGCCGGATATGGTCCGAGCCAATCTGGGGGCAAAAGTTCCTCTCATCAGCCCTGTTATCAACGTGAGCTGGAGCAAGCTGCGGCAATTGCGGGAAGGGATTAAAAGCCTAAGGCCTTTGCCCAGGCAGCCCCTGAAGCTGTGGGGAGCGCTGGGCAGGGCTGCCCGGGTCCAGGAGCTGCACCGCCGGCAGCTGGCTGCGGCTCTTGACCTTCCCTCACCGGGCAAGCGGGTGGCTGTCCTGGGCCATGCTTATAATATCTTCGATGAATACCTTAATTTTGGCATTCTCAATAAATTATCTGCCCTGGGAGCTGCGCCGGTGACCGTGGAGAATTTCAGCCGGGGGCAAATTAACCAAGGGGCCAGCGGCCTCTGCAAAGACCTGTTTTGGAGCTATGGCCGGGAAGTGGTGGGGGCGGCCTTTTATTGCCTGAATTTCAAGGCTGTAGACGGGGTTATCCTTGTGGCCTCTTTTGGCTGCGGACCGGATTCCCTGATTACCGAAATTATTGGGCGCAGGTTTTCCAATTCTTCAATTCCCCTGATGTCTATTATCCTGGATGAGCATTCTTCCGGCATCGGGCTGGCTACCAGGGTAGAGGCCTTTGTGGATATGCTTAACTGGAGGGATATGGCATGAAAATCTCTTTTCCCCACCTGGGCTATTGTTCAATTCCCTTGAGGTCTCTGTTCGCAGACCTGGGGCATGAGGTCATCGTCCCCCCGCCCATAACAAGAAAGACCATAAGTCTGGGAACCCGCCATGGTCCTGAATTTGCCTGCTACCCGCTAAAATTGGGATTGGGCAATTTTATCGAGGCCCTGGAGCTGGGGGCAGACACCTTGGTCATGGGTGGGGGAATCGGGCCCTGCCGCTTTGGCTACTACGCCCAGGTGCAAAGGGATATCTTGCAGTCCCTGGGCTACAAATTCAAGATGCTGGTGGTGGAACCGCCCCTGGGCCATGCCCGCCAAGTCTTGGCAGTTGCCCGGGAGCTGAAGGGGGGGAAAAGCTGGCTTGATCTGATGCGGGCAGGACAGCTGGCTTTGGCCAAACTGCGGGCCTGTGATGAGCTCCACCGGGCCAGTTTGAAACAGCGGCCCAGGGTTCAGGATAAGCCAGCCTTTTCCCGCCTCTACCAACAGACTCTGGAGGAATTAGATGCCGCTCCGGGCATAAGGGCCGTCAATATAGTCAGAGACAAGGCCCTTGCGGCCATGGAGGCAATGCCCTTGCTTGACCGCATTCCCCCCAAAGTTGCCCTGGTGGGAGAAGTCTACTTGATTGCCGAACCTGCCGCCAATTTGCGCATCGAAGAAAAACTCGGGAATATGGGGGTTGAAGTCTGCCGCCATGTGTGGATTTCCGAATGGCTCAGGGTCAATATCTTTCTGGATTTTCTGCGCCTCCATCGCCAGGAAAAGGCGGAAAAGCTGGCCAGGCCCTATTTGCAATGTTTCGTGGGAGGTCATGGTCAGCATTCGGTGGGAGAGACCCGGAAGGCGATCCGGGATGGTTTTGACGGGGTAATCCACGTCTATCCATTTACCTGCACCCCGGAAATTGTCGCCCGGGGAATAATGCAAAAGCTGGCTGCCCAGGAGAGAATGCCCCTGGCCTGTTTTTCTATGGATGAGCATTCCGGTGAGGCGGGATTTCAAACCCGTTTGGAAGCCTTTGTCGATATTTTGGGGCATCGAGTTAAGCGCGTGAAGGAGATGATAGAGCTTGGCTGAAAAATATTACCTGGGAGTGGATGTGGGGTCGGTGAGCACTAATTTTTTCCTCATGGATGGCGGCAAGCAAGGGGTGTATTCTTCATATCTCAGGACTATGGGTCAGCCCATCAACACTGTCAAAGAAGGCCTGCGCCAGCTTGGCGGCTTTCTCGGAGGCAGGAAGATCGCCGGCGTAGGCGTTACCGGCAGCGGCCGCAACCTGGCGGCAGTGCTACTGGGTGCCGACGTGGTGAAAAATGAGATCACCGCTCATGCAGTGGCTGCCGGCGACACTTGCCCGGGAGTAAATACCGTCTTGGAGATTGGCGGCCAGGATTCCAAGCTCATCATTCTTCGCCAGGGAGTGGTTGTAGATTTTGCCATGAACAGCGTGTGCGCAGCAGGCACCGGCTCATTTTTAGATCAACAAGCCGCGCGTTTGGGGATACCAATTGAAGAATTCGGCGGCCTGGCATTACAATCGGAAAACTCGGTGCGCATTGCCGGTCGCTGTTCGGTATTTGCCGAATCGGATATGATCCACAAACAGCAGATGGGCAACTCTCTCCCGGATATCATCGCCGGCCTCTGTGACGCGCTGGTCAGGAACTACCTCAACAACCTGGCCAAGGGCAAGGAGATCAAGGCGCCGGTGGTATTTCAGGGAGGGGTGGCAGCCAATGCCGGGATCAAGCGGGCTTTTGAACAGGCCCTGGGGCTGGAGGTGACAGTGCCGGAAAATTTTGATGTCATGGGCGCCTTGGGCGCAGCCTTGCTGGCCCGGGCCCAGGCCCGAGATAAGCCCAGCACTTTTTTGGGCATTGGCATCAGCGAGATGAGCCATACCAGCCGCAGCTTTTGTTGCAGCCACTGCGCCAATAATTGTGAAATCGTTGAGCTGTCTTGCGGTGACCGGGTCCTTGCCCGCTGGGGAGATCGCTGCGGCAAATGGTCTGGCCATGCCTGCAAAGATATTGGTTAAACTCATAAACATGTAATTTACAGGCATAAATGATTAAATTGCAATTGGGTAAATATCTTCCCGCCAGCGTGCTTTGGGCTGGAATATGTTTTTGGAGGAAAAAGTTTATGAGAAAACGGTTTTTCGCTTATGCCATGCTCTATGTTCTCTTGGCAACAGTCGCCCTGAGCGGCTGCCAGATTAATCTCCCGCCCTGGAAAAAACTTGCCGGCAGAGGTGAAATTATTACTCTGGAAAATTCCCTTTCGGGAGACAAATACTCTTTGGTCATTACTGACATTCAGTTTACCGCCTCTAATACCGGAGCCATTGAAATTGATGAAGATTTGTCGGACAAGTTTACCCTTTCCACCTATCAAAATATTGCCGATACCATCACTGTCACTGTTGATGACGAAGTCGGCACAATTCATCTCAAGGGAAACAAAAAATATCGCTATAGTACCGATGATTTTAAAATTCAGGTTGGTGTTCCCCTGGGAAGTGTGGAAATCGACGGCGGCTTCACCCTGGATCTGAAGCTGCCTTCCGTTACAGATTTTACTCTGAAAATCAACGGCGCCATTTCCGGTGATCTTGCCTTTGACCAGCTGGATACACTGACAGTGCAAATTAACGGTGCGAGCAATATTGCCTTGACCGGTGATTGTGAGCAATGCACCGTTTCCATCAATGGCGCCTCGGATATTGATGCTGCAGATTTCCGCACCCAAGATTCCGCAATCACTATTAACGGTGCCGGAAGCTATACAGTAAATGCTACAGGAACCTTGGATGCTTATGTTAATGGCGTCGGGACCATCACATATATTGGTGAACCGGAAAAGATAAACGACAGGATAGTGGGATTGGGCACTATTAAGCAGCAAGGGGAGTAACCAAAGTAAGCTAGGTTAACTTAACATTCTTCAAGTCTGCGTTGGCAAAAAGGCTGCTGGTATTATCACCGGCGGCTTTTTGTGTACCTCGGGGGCACGTAAAATCCGACTTTTACAGTTTAAGAATAGTACCCAAAGCTATAAAAAACCGACTTGCCATCCTTGGGTGTATTCTCTACCGATAACTCCTCGATTTCAATGATTGCGCCACTTTAATTCTCAAAGAAACCTTACGAAAGTAGTTACGAAAATAATCATGCACAAAAAAAGAGGAGTTTACCTATCTATACTGAATATGGTAGTTGATTTCAAAAAAAGTAGGAGGAGGTATGTTATTTGAAGAAGGTCGCGATTTTTCTGGTCTTATTGCTCGTTGTGAATGCATTGCCTATCCGCGCCTTTGCTCATGATTCAAATGACGGAATCGTTTCGAGAGAAGAGGTCAGGCCTGGAATAATAATCGAGAAGGGTACTCATTTAGGAAGTGAATTTGAGAGCACCAGGGAAGGATCACAAGTTACCATTAGGGTTAAGACAGGGAATAATGTTGAAGTTATTGAGTATGATGAGGTAAGTCCATTTTTCTCGGTGACAACAAACGGACAAAAGGTTACTTATGACCGCCGAGATTTTTACGTAAAAGGTACAGAAAAAACCATTCAAAACGATGTGTTAGATTACACTATTAATGCGACTGATCCGTATTACGGCGCCCCTTACTATAATGTACTGAATGGACAGAAGACAATAACATATCCGTTTCCAGTTACCGCCAGAGCCTATGAATCGTATACATTTTATTCAATCAGTTATGTATCGCTTGAGGCTCGAGCTTGGGCAACTGTCAGCTTCGTTGTTGCGTTGTTCGCTCTTCCCTGGAATACGGTAATTGCGGCACTTTCTGGTATCATTACAGTGGTTCAGGGGATTCTTTGCATAAATACAGCAGTAAACGGTAGTAAGAATCACACGAGACAACGTTGGGACAAGTATGCAATAATCTTACAAGACAATAATAGGGTTTGGGATGAGGAATGGAAGGAAGTGGATTCTTTAGTAACTCGGATAAACGGCATCGACTACGGCCCAGAAATCCTTGAGACCTGGTATACAACCCACTATTTAGATATCCTTGATTATGCTATAAATTGTTACTTAAATAAGGTACCTTGGTAATCAATAGTTTCATTTTTTGTAACACTTAAAGGTGGTAGAGTAATGTTACCTAACATTATAGCGGTCGTCTTATTTATTGCTCCATTTTTTCTCTTCACCGGCGACAGGAAACAATACCGAATGGTGCCCTGGTTCTTTGCCATGTTGCTTATGCGGACGCAACCAATTCTCCGATCTCTTTCAGACTATGTGTTCCAATTTTTCTGGTTCGCCCTTTTGGTGGGGGCGGTAGTAGAAACAAAAAAGAAACCAGTGCTTTGGTTTTATTGTTCTTCCCTACCCGTAGTCGCAGGGGCATTATGGTACTACCATGCTGGCTATGCCGGGGCCATCAATCCTCAATGGCCCCTGGTGATTTCCGCAGTACTACAGCTAATAGCAATGTACTTTATTAACCCTAAAAAAACCGGGTGGAAGATTGTTGCCAATGTCACCCTGGTGGCAATTATTTTCGTTATCATGACCGCCGGCTTGCCCAAGTACACCTATGAAGCCGCTAAGACGAAAATATCTGGCGAAATAAGCGGTGATCTCATTCAGTCGGAGCAAAGAGAAACAATTTACTCCATACCCCCGATATCCCCCTGTGTGGATCACCTATATGTCTTTCGATTCGAAGAAGCAGGTGTAATTTCTACATTCACCTTTAATCCCGTTACAGGGGAAAGGGATAGATGGGATACTAATTAACCGAACAATCCACTATTAAGCAGCAAGGGGAGTAGTGGAACCTAGACAGATGAAATAGACAAGACTATTTTGCTGGAATCCGTAAATATCGGGTTCCAGCTTTACTTTCGATTCCTTAAGGTTCTTGGATTCGTCTACTAGACATAATGCTATATTACGAGAGAACATCGCCATAATCCTTTTGGGGGCAAGCCCATTTTTGTTTGGGAGGTGTTCATTAGTTGAAGACTTCTTCAGTTGTTTTGGCCATCCTGCTATCTTTACTGGTTTTCATCAGCTGTTCCCCGCGGGATGTGAAGTTCCCGGAATTTGCAGCCCAGGAAGATGCCAGCTTAGTACCGAGTGATCTGGATCAATCCCTAGAAATGTGCCAACAACTTCTGCGTGACTATTATCTATCTAGGGCCAACCCAGGATTGATAGATTTTGAGTGCTATATAGTTGACAAGAACTTGCTGAAGTACTCCAGAGCAAAAATAGTGAAAGAGGCCCAAAATCTTGAGATTACTGACATAGACATTTCTCTGGCAGGTGCTTATCTTGAAACGGACGGATATTTAATTTCGCTAGCGGCCCAAGTTAAGCTATCCGGAGATAGTGAATTCGGGGAAGTAACACATTTTCTTGTTAAGAATGTCCAAGGCAGATTGGTGGTAGCAGATTGGTTTACGGAGCATGGTACAGTGAGTTTCTTTGATTCGCAGCATCGTGGATACTATGGAGTAACGAATCCTCCAATCTGGGAGAATCCGGAAATGGTTCAGAAACTCCTTGATGGGATTAATCGGTAAGCAATATACATGTGGTAAAGGGGCTGTCACATTAACGGCCCCATAAACTACACAAAAGACGGAAACTGTTGTATGATATGCTCCCCTTTGGGTGGATACCTGAAATAACCAAATTCAGGATTATGCAGGTGTTCCCCGGGCTCCATCAACCTCAAGTTTCAATGCCGGTTGTTAAACTTCCCCTTAGTCAAGGGTAGTGGATGTGCTTTCAGGTTGCCAAGAATAATAGAAGGATTACGTAATGGAAAATCGAAGAAAAGTAGCCGGCACAAGAAAAGTTGCCGGCATTCTTCTTTTGTCTAAGTTCGGGGGCAGATATGGTATAATTATGGGCAGGATTTACGAGGAGGTGAGACTATGGAGGTCATTGTCAGCCATGAGGGCACAGATCTTGACGGACTGGCCGCCATGGTCGCTTGCGCAAAATTACATCCCCAAGCTGTCATGGTCCTTGTTGGCGGTCAAAGTTCGGGGGTTCGCCGCTTTATTACAGAGCATAAAGGCTATTTGCCCCTCTATCAGGCTGGGCAACTGAAACTGGATAATATCTCCACTTTATACATAGTTGACGCTCAGGAGCCACAGCAATTGGGGGAGCTGGCCTGGCTCTGCGACAAGGCTGACACCGTAGTCACCTATGATCATCACCCCCCCTATGACCAGGCCGGTCCAGGCATACGCCAGCAGGTTGGGGCAGTGACCACCTTTCTCGTTGAACAGCTGAGAGACAAACAACTGCCGGTTTCGCCTTTTGAGGCTACCTTGTTTTTGTTGGGAATTTATGAAGACACTCATTGCTTAACCAATCTATCCACTACCCCCAGGGATATGTTGGCTGCGGCCTGGCTGCTGGAGCAGGGAGGGCGATTATCTCAGGTCAGCGATTACATTAATATCCGCCTTGCCCCCCAGCAGCGTGACCTTCTGGAGGCCTTGCTTGGGGAGGCCCGCATTGAGGCAGTCAATGAGCGCAGTGTCTTAATAATGGCCGCCAGCCTGGAACAGTTTGTCAGCGGCTTAGGAGTGCTCACCCTGCATCTGCTTGAGTTGGAGGACTGTGATTTGGCCCTCAGCATTGTTAAAATGGAAAACCAGGTGCACCTAATCGCTCGCAGCCGGCGGTCTGACCTTAACCTCCTGGATTTGTTTGCACCTTTAGAGGTCAGGGGGCATAGGGGGGCCGTCACTATGACATTCAAAAATCTCAGCCCTGCCGCCTTGTATGCCAGGGTTATGGAGCTTTTGCGGCAAAGGCTGCCCAAGGGTCAGGTGGCTGGCGATATAATGTCTGCACCGGTCAAGACAGTTTTTGAGGAGGCTCCCATTGCCGAAGCCCACCGCCTGTTGTTGCGTTACGGCCATACGGGGTTTCCTGTGGTCAACCAGCTTCAGGCGGTAATTGGCATTGTTTCCCGCCGGGATATAGAAAAGGCCATGCGCCATAACCTGGGGCAAGCCCCAGTGCGGAACTATATGACCCGCAATGTCGTTACGGCGGATGTGCTCGCGTCCCTAGGTGAAGTAACTAGAATCATCGTCCAAAATAATATCGGCCGAGTGCCGGTCCTGGACCGGGGAAGACTCGTGGGCATCATCACCCGCTCAGATTTGTTAAAACAGATTTACGGCGCCGGCGTGGCCTCTTCGCACAAATCCCTGTTCAGTTCCGGTGATTACCGGCTGGCTAAACCCGCTGCCAATCTCACCGATCTGATCAACAGCCGGCTTCCCCAGCGGATACAAGGCATATTGATGCTGCTGGGGCAGATTGCCCAGCAAGATGGGTTTATGGTCTATGCAGTGGGCGGTTTTGTTCGTGATTTGCTGCTGGGGCTACCGAATTTCGATTTGGATATAGCAGTGGAAGACAATGCCATAAAATTTGCCCGCAAACTTGCGGCAGCCACGGGAGGCAAACTGGTCGCCCATGAGGAGATGGGAACAGCCACTTTAACTCTTACTGATGGGTTCCAGATTGACTTTGCCACCGCCAGAACAGAATTTTACCAATTCCCTGCAGCCACGCCGGAGGTGGAGCAAACCACCATTAAACATGATTTGTACCGCCGGGATTTTACCATCAATACTCTCGCCTTTGCCCTTAACAGCAGCAGATTCGGTGAGTTCCTTGACTTTTTTAGCGGCTATAAGGATCTTCAGGCTGGGCTGATCAGGGTGCTGTATAACCTGAGTTTTGTTGAGGACCCCACAAGGATATTAAGGGCAATCAGGTTTGCCTGCCGCTATGGTTTTCGCCTGGAAGAAGACACCAGGATATTGCTGGACAGGGCTTTGGCCGACGATATGTTGGCAAAGACGCCTGCAGCTCGGCTGGGCAGGGAGTTGCGCCAGATGTTTATGGAGCCCAACGTGCCTGCTTTGCTTAAGATGGCCCGGGAGCTGGGGGTGTTGCCCAGGCTCATCCCCGGTCTGGAATGGAGCAGAGAACTGGAACGGCAGATTATCGCAGCTGCCCGCATCAGCCAGTGGAGTAAAGAACAGAGCATATTTCCCCAGGGCTGGCTTCTCTATCCCCTGCTTTTGCTCAAGGAAGCGCCAAGAGAGGCTTGGGCGGAATCCTTAGAGCAGCTTGGCCTCAGGGGCAGCAAGGAACAACAGCTGGTCTGTCAGGTGGCGGAAGAACTTGAACACTTGAGCCGTGCTTTGCAGAATGAGGATTTATCCCCAGGGGGCATATTTGATCTTCTCCAACCCCAGCCAACCTTGGCTTTGCTGGCTCTGCTAGCTGCCAATCCAGGAGAAGCAAGGCTTCGCTCCGCGGTTCTCCTCTACCTGGAAAAACTGGCGGATTTAGAAATAGCAATTGATGGCAACGATTTGCTCCGGTTAGGGGTTGAGGCCGGACCAAGAATAGGCAGGATTCTTAAAGCTGTCCACAGGGCAAAACTTGACGGCCGGGTGCAGACCCAAGAAGAAGAGCTGGCCCTGGCTGATCGCTTGCACAAGGAGGGGGAATAGCCATGTCTTATTTGCAGACTTTTTTTCAGGATCTGTTTTATTGGTTGCCGGCCCTGATAATCGCCATGAGTTTTCATGAATATGCCCATGGCAAGGTTGCGGATATGTTGGGGGATCCTACTCCCCGGTATGAAGGGCGGCTGACTTTGAATCCCTTAAAGCATGTGGACCCCATTGGCCTGTTGATGCTACTTATTGTCAAATTTGGCTGGGCAAAACCGGTACACGTCAATCCACTGTATTTCAAAGGCGACCGCAGGCGGGGCATGCTCCTGGTGGCATTGGCCGGCCCCGGCATGAATTTTATTCTGGCAGTGCTGGCCGGCACCGCCTGGGCCCTTAGTGTTGTTGCTTCCCTCAAGTGGGGAACGGCAGGGCATGCAATCCGGTTTTTTGAGTATTTGATGTTGTATAATGTGTACTTGGGCGTCTTCAACCTGCTGCCCATTCCGCCTTTGGACGGGTCCAAGATTCTGATGAATATACTGCCTTCCCGCTATGCCGGGTTCTTCTACAAAATTGAACAGTATGGCTTTCTGATATTAATTTTGGTGCTGATGACAGGTTTATACCGGTATTTTCTCACCCCTGTGGCCAATGGAATATTCACAGGCATCTTCGCGCTAGCAGGTTTGATTCTGCGCCTATTTCTGGGGGGTGCTGCATGAAATCTCAACAACTGTCCCAGGCTGGCTCCAGGCCCGTTGTCCAGGTCATCTTGCCGGTATTTGAAGGTCCCTTTGATTTGCTGATTTACCTGGTGGAACGGGACAAGCTAGATATTTACAGCATTGCTATTGCGGACATTACCAGCAGTTATTTGGAAAACTTAAGCCTGGTTGAATTCGACCCTGAGCTGGCCAGCGATTTTATCTATATGGCCGCCTATTTGCTTGAACTGAAGTCCCGGTCGCTTCTGCCCCGGGTAGAGCGGGAGCAGCTGGCTGATGAACCTGATCCCCGCCAGGAACTAATCATGCGCCTAGTGGAATACAAGCGCTTTAAAGAACTGGCGGGGCAATTGGAGACGATGATCACCCTTGAAAACTATGACTATACTCGGCAGCCCACCCTGCCCCTAGAATCCGGCACCCGGACCCTGGCGCCTTTGTCCCTGGACAATTTGTTTTCCGCCTTTGCCCGTGCCCTGGAAAACAGCCGTGTTGAAGTCCGCAAACTGGCGGTTAATGGTGTTCCCATTGAGGAAAAACTGGGGGATCTAAGAAAAAGACTGGCTGCAGGTTCTGCAGGCTTTGCTGAATTGACCCGGGGGCAGGGATTGCAGGAAATTATCGTGACCTTTTTGGCGGTCTTGGAACTGGTGCGGCTGGGGGAAGCTGTAGTCTTTCAGGAGAAGGTATTTGCACCTATTATTATTGAATCAGCAGCAAAGGATGGTCGGGATGCATGATTATAATTCAATAGCCGCTTTGGAGGCGGTTTTGTTTGCCAGCGGCGATGCAGTTGCTCTGGACAAACTCTGCTGGGTTTTCGAGGTGACAGAGCTGCAGCTCAGTCAGTGGCTGGACCAGCTGGAAACAGATTTAGCCGGCAGGGGCATTCGCCTCATTCGCTCTGAAGGGGCAGTGCAGATGGCTGTTGACAGGAAATATAATGCTTATATAGAGCGCCTGACAGATGACCTCAGGCCCAGCCGCTTGTCCGCTCCTACCCTGGAAACTCTGGCCATTATTGCCTACCGTCAGCCTGTAACGCGGCCCGAGATTGAAGATGTTCGCGGGGTCAAGGTGGAAAAGGCCCTGAACACCTTGTTAGCCTATGACATGATTACTGAAGTTGGCAGGCGGGAGACCACCGGTCGGCCAATTCTATACGGCACCACTGAAGAATTCCTGCGCCATTTTGGCATCCGGGATTTGTCAGAGTTGCCCGAACTGAAATAACAGCCTCAGGGCTGTTTTTAATTTTGCCCTCGGCGAACAGGCATTTCTGAATTCCTGTTGGACATACTAATTTTGTGGTGAGGTCTGATGCTGTATGGTTTCCTGACGGTGTTGGGGATTATTTTAATCTTATTTTTCCTGCCCGTTCGCTTGTGGCTGGATTACAGGCACAGAGGGAAGACTGAAGACAGTTTGCTGGTGCAGTTCAGCATGCTCGCGGGGCTGATTAACTACTCGGTGGAGGTGCCGGTAATCAGCACCTCTGACAGAGGCCTGGCCCTGGGAGCGAAAACCGCAAGCAAAAATAAACGCATAAAGCTTTCCATTCCCTCCCCGGATAAGTTTGGCCAGTACTGGCGGCAGTATAATGAGCTGCGGCGTTCCCTGAAAAGGATTATCCGGTCTTTCCGCAACAATCTCAGGGTCCGGACTTTCGTATGGCAGACAGAATTAGGCATGGCAGACAGCGACCGCCTGGCCATTCTCACCGGCAGTCTCTGGGCAGTAAAAGGCATGGTCTGTGCAGGTCTTCACTGCTTGTTTACTTTCTCCGCTCCGCCGGTAATCAGAGTTTTCCCCCGCTTCAACCGCAACTGTTTTCGCATGGCCTTTTCTTGCATATTGGAATTTCCCCTGGGCTATGCTATAATTACAGCCTTTTTAGTCGGATACCAGGCCATTAAACTTAAACTGAAAAGAAGGGGTGAAAAAATTGACAGAACATCCAATTCAGGGTCTGATGAAGACAGCCATGGAAAGTATCAGGGAAATGGTAGATGTGAATACAGTAATCGGTGATGCAGTGGAGGCCCCCGATGGCAGTGTTATTATTCCAGTGTCCCGGGTGGGTTTGGGTTTTGCCGCAGGGGGCAGCGAATTTGGCGTTCCCAAAGAGACTGACCTCCCCTTTGGGGGCGGCAGCGGCGCCGGAGTTTCTGTGCAGCCCGTTGGCTTCCTGGTGGTTGGCCAGGGAGCGGTGCGTCTGTTGCCCGTCAGCCAGGGGGCCATTTTTGACCGGTTGGTGGACCTAGTGCCCCAGCTGGTGGAAAAAATGCAGGAGACATTCAGCAATGGCAACGGCGCCCATGACAGCCGGCAAAACTTGCTGAACAGGCAACAGCAGCTGGAAAGACAAGTAGCCGAACTCCAAAATCAAATAAAGCAAAGAACCAATCCCCCCTTATAAGGGGATTTTCTTTTGCCTGTCTTCATAATCCCTTTGCCTCGGTGAATATAATTACCCGGGGGAGGAAGATATGAAAAACATAATAATTGCCTTGGTAATTTTGCTCTTGTTTCCAATGGCGGCTTTTGCCCAGGCTGACCCCGTCAGGGAGCCGGAATCTATCAGCGCAGCCTCTGCAATTCTGATCGAGACTGGTTCCGGGCGGGTGCTGTATGAGCACAATGCCCATCAGGAACGGCCCATTGCCAGCACCACAAAGATAATGACGGCACTGGTGGCCACAGAACTGAGCAGACCTGAAGAAGTCCTCAGTGTGCAAGCTGACTGTGTCAAGATAGAGGGCACTTCTCTGTATTTAGATGAGAATGAACAGCTGACCATGCTTGACATGCTCTATGGACTGATATTGCGGTCTGGCAATGACGCAGCCGCCGCCATCGCTAAATATGTAGGCGGGGATATCAGCCATTTTGTCAGCCTCATGAATCAGCGGGCTTGGCAACTGGGGATGTATAATACCAGCTTTGGCAACCCCCATGGCCTTGATAATAGCCAGCACTACAGCACTGCTCATGATATGGCCTTGCTGGGGGCAGCGTTTTTAAAAATTCCCCTGCTCCGGCAGATATGTATTGCTGAAGAATATATTTCCCGGGAACTGACCAGCGGCCGAGTAAGACTGTTTATCAACAATAACAAGCTTTTGGCCCGAGATCCCAGGGCCTGCGGCATCAAAATCGGCTGGACGGAAAAGGCCGGCCGCTGTCTGGTGGCGGCGGCCAGGGCGGGGGAAATGGAGCTGGTGGCAGTGGTTTTGGCTGCGCCGGATCTGTACACCGACGTAAGCAAGCTCTTTGATTATGGCTTTAGCAGCTTGAGCATTCAGGAGCTGGTCCCCCAGGGCAAAGTAATGGCAGTATTGCCCGTTGACCAGGGAGAGGCCCAGCGGGTAGCTGTGGCATCCGCCGGGCCCGTCCGCTACCCGGTTTTTCCCGGGGAGACCCTGTCCTTTACCACCCAGGTGCAGGTGCCGGCAAAGTTGAGTGCGCCAGTGCGAAGCGGTCAGCCGGTAGGCACGGCCCTGGTCAGGGTGGATGGCGGCTGGACAGCAGAGATTGAGTTGGTAGCTGTTTCCGCTGTTGAGAAAAAAGCTGGAATAGCAACCCGTCTATTCGAGCTGGTGAGGGGATGGTGGCATGATCAATAAATTTTGGCTTTTTTTTATCATATTCGGCATGATCGTAGCGGCCGCTACCGGCAATATGGGCAAGCTTACTCAAGTAATCCTCGACAGCGCCCAGCGGGGGGTGAGCATATCCCTGGGCCTGGTGGCAATACTGACGTTTTGGCTGGGCATGATGAAAATTATCGAAAGGTCGGGGCTCACGAGTATTCTGGTCAGGGCACTGCGGCCGGTGGCAAAATTTCTTTTTCCCTCTGTGCCCCTGGACCATCCGGCAATGAGTTCAATTCTTATGACTATGAGCGCCGACATGCTGGGCATGGGCAGCGCTGCCACCCCTATTGGCCTTCAGGCTATGAAGCAATTGCAGGAGCTTAATCCCGACAAGGAAACGGCCTCGCCGGCTATGTGCACATTTTTGGCCATGAACACATCCAGCATTACCTTTATTCCCACCACAATCATTGCCCTGCGGGCCGCTTCAGGTTCCCTGAATCCAACGATGATCATCCCCACGGCTTTGGTGGCTACCTGCGCCTCCTTTTTCGCCGCCATCAGTCTTGACCGCTTCTTCCGCTATCTCCAGACCAGGCGGGGCAATAATGACTGAGATCATGAACGCAGTGTCAGCTTGGGCAATTCCTGTCCTGGTGGTTGTGGTAGTGGCCTATGCTGCCTGGAAGCGGATTCCAGTCTTTGAGACCTTTGTTGAGGGGGGCAAGGAGGGATTTGCCATCGCTATTAACCTCATCCCATACATGGTCGCCATGCTGGTTGGCTTAGGGATTTTTCGGGAATCCGGGGCCTTTGACCTCTTCGTCCAGCTGCTGAAACCCATTACCAGCCTGGCGGGAATTCCCGGGGAAGTCCTGCCCCTGGCAATCATGCGTCCCATTTCCGGCAACGGGGCTTTAGCCATTGTGGCTGAAACCATGCAGCGCTATGGACCCGACTCCCTGATTAGTCTAATCGCCTGCACCATGCAGGGCAGCACCGACACCACATTTTATATTCTGACGGTGTACTTCGGTTCTGTGGGCGTCCGCAATGCCCGCTATTCCCTAAAGGTAGGCCTGCTGGCGGATATTACCGGGTTTATTGTATCGGTGCTGATTTGCAACCTGATATTTGGGTAGACCGCCAGGAAGTTTGCTAAAGCTTGGAAATTTGGTATAATCGAATGACAATATGTATTGACTCTGCCCTGCTTCTCTTGGTCTGACCAGGAGCCAGCTGGGATTTTGGCGCATATGTTATTATTGGACCACTTAAGCACAATCAAAGATTAAATCTGAGCAGGCGATGAACCCCTTTGGTTCATGGGGCCGGGCCGCATTGGCTGCGGCAGCAGATGTCCGAATGGCACATCTGTGGGACAGTAAATGTTTCCATAGGTGTGCTTTTTCATATCTTCCAGGGGGTTAATCCACAACAACCGTTAGGAGGCAGATATGGAGAAGCGTAATAATCTGCAGATAGCCCTAAGGGTTTCTGCTGTCAGCATTGTCTGGAATGTAATTTTGTCAGTCTTTAAACTTTTCGCCGGGATAATGGCAAAATCCAATGCAATGGTTTCTGACTCTTTTCACAGCATATCTGATGTCCTCAGCACCATTGTGGTTATTATCGGCGTCAAAATCGCCAGCAAGAAATCCGATAATCAGCATCAGTACGGACATGAACGCATGGAATGTGTGGCGGCAATTCTGCTGGCGGGCATTTTGTGCGCCATAGGCATCGGGATTGGTTACGCAGGCATTGTCAAGATAATCAGGAGTCCGGCCGACACCCAAAATATTCCCGGTTCTTTGGCCTTAATCGCCGCGGTTGTTTCAATTGTCGTCAAAGAGGGGATGTTTTGGTACACCTGCCGTGGGGCAAAGAAAATTAGTTCCGGGGCTCTCATGGCAGATGCGTGGCATCACCGTTCTGACGCATTATCCTCGGTAGGAAGTTTTGCCGGCATCCTGGGGGCCCGCCTTGGATTCCCCATTTTGGACCCTGTTGCCAGCGTGGTCATTTGTATTTTTATCGTCAAAGCCTCTTTAAATATTTTTATCGATTCCATTGGCAAGATGGTTGATAAAGCCTGTGATGAACCAGTGGTGGCAGAAATTAATACGGTCATTGCGGCTGAAGAGGATGTGCTGGCAATCGACAAACTGAAGACAAGGCTGTTCGGCGACAAAATCTATGTAGATGTGGAAATCAGCGTCAATGGCAGCGCCACCCTTGCCGAAGCACACGCCATTGCCCACCGAGTACATGACGCAATCGAAGGACATTTTCCTAAAGTCAAGCATTGCATGGTCCATGTCAACCCCTTGTAGAGATTATCTGAAGAGGAGAACGGATTTTCCGTGGGCAGCCCCCTGGAGATTTAATTCAGTCAGCCTTGGTTTTCTAAGGCTGTTTTTATGCCGGCAAGGTTTTTGTCTAAGGGGCAGGGTTTTGATATAATTAACCAAGATGTTTTTGTCTTAAGAGGCATTGAAAGGGAGGGAAAGGCATGGTGAGGATTGTCACTGATTCGGCAGCGGATTTGCCCCGGGAATTGGCAGAACAGCTGGGTATAATCATTGTGCCCATCCGGGTCATTCTTGGAGCGGCCAGCTTCAGAGATGGCATCGATCTGCCACCTGGAGATTTTTCCGCCAAGCTTGGCGCCGGCAATATGCCCGCTACCTCTCAGCCCTCTCCCTGGGATTTCAAAAAAGTTTTTTTAAATCTAACCAACCAAGGAGAAGAGGTGCTTTGTCTATCTTTGTCAGCCGGTTTGAGCGGCACTTGCCACAGCGCTTCAATCGCCGCCAGCCAAACTGGCGGAAAAATCCGGATTGTTGATTCGCAGCTGGTGTCTGCCGGCCAGGGTTTGCTTGTCACACGGGCAGCAGCCCTGGCTGCAGAAGGTTATGATCTAGACCAGCTTGCCCACTGGGTCAATGAAGAAAAAAAGCGCATCCAAGTTTATGCGGCCTTGGACAACGTTGAACCCATTGTCCGGGGAGGCAGGACCAGCCTTTTTGCCCGCCACGCCGCTGGCAGAGCTGGAATCAAGCTGATTTTTACCTTTAATCAGCAGGGGGGAATCCAGATTCTTGAGCGAGTTAGGGGGCGCAAGCCCTCCTTGGATCGGCTGACAGAACTGCTGGTAGAAAAAGCCTGCACGCAAGTTGCCCTGGTCCACGTTGATTGCAGCAGCGAAGCGGGTATGGTCGCCCGCAGCATTGCCGAGCGATGCCGGGCAAAGATTACCTATGTCCAGGAGGCAGGCGCTACAGTGCGTACTTATGCAGGCCGGGGCGCAGTAATTGCCGCCGGTTAAACTCACAGTCAGCTGTGGGTTTGTCATTGCCAGTGAAAGGGAGTGAAAAAATGGAACGTCTGCAGAAAGTCCTGGCCGCCGCAGGGGTGGCCTCCCGGCGAAAGTGCGAGGAAATAATCGCCGCCGGCCGGGTCAGCGTCAACGGCCAAATTGTTACCGCCCAGGGTTTCAAGGTTGGTCCGGTTGATCAGGTATCCCTGGACGGCAAACCAGTGGAGAAGGCTGAAACCCATGTGTACTATCTTTTAAACAAGCCCGCAGGGTTGATCACAACAGTTACAGATACCCACGGCCGCCCAACCGTTATGGATTTGGTGCCTAAGCAGCCCCGGGTCTACCCTGTGGGCAGGCTGGATTTGGATACCGAGGGTCTGTTGCTGCTGACCAATGACGGCGAGTTGACCAATTCCCTGCTGCACCCCTCCCGGGAAGTGGAAAAGGTTTACCGGGCAGTGGCCGCAGGCCAGGTGACCGATGCAGATTTGGCCCGGTTAGCTGCCGGCGTTGAGCTGGAGGACGGCTTGACTGCCCCGGCGGCGGTCAAGCTGACAGAGAGAACCCCCCGGCGGACGGTGCTGGAAATAACAATTCACGAGGGGCGAAAGCGCCAGGTCAAGCGCATGTTTCTGGCTGTAGGGCACAAGGTTTCGCATCTTGAACGTATTCGCTTCGCCTTCCTGACCTTGTCGGGGCTGGAACGGGGGAAATACAGAAATTTAACCAGCCAGGAGATTCAGGGGTTAAAAAATCTTCCCAAAAAAAGAGGACTTCCCAGAGATAAATAGTATAATATAGTTGTGGATTTTTCTTAAATAGTATGTCACAATTGGTGGTGAGTGCCATTCGTTTGACCAAACGGCAAGAAGAGATAATCAAGCTGGTCAAAGAAAAGGGCCCGATTACCAGTGAGGAAATCGGGGCGAATTTTAACCTGTCGAGGGCAACTTTGCGGCCGGATTTGGCAATCCTGACTATGTCCGGTTTGCTGGATGCCCGTCCCCGGGTAGGCTATTTCTATCCCGGGCGCAGGCCCGACAGTTTGCTTGCCCAGCAGTTGGAGACAATAGAGGTGAAGAGCGTCAAGGCTTTGCCCGTTGTCATTCAGCAGGGGCAGTCGGCCTATGATGCTGTGGTGACTCTGTTTCTGGAGGACCTCAGCACCCTCTTCGTCGTAGACGAAGGCGGGAATTTGGCGGGCGTGCTGACCTGCAAGGACCTGTTAAAGGCCGCCATAGGCAAGGCTGATCTGCAGGCTATGCCTGTAGACATGGTTATGACCCGTTTTCCCCAGGTAATGTGGATTGAAGAATCCGCTTCGGTTGCCCAGGCTCTGGATAAGCTCAAGCAAAGCCAGGTTGCCTGTCTGCCGGTATTAAAAGGGGGGCGGCTGCCTACAGGGCGCTTTGACTTGCATGTGGTGATGAATTTAATGGAAGAGATGGCTCAGAGACATCTTGAGGAGGGTAGGGGTCTGTGACAGAAGATAAGGGTAAGCCAACAGTATATATTTTGTCAGACTCAGTGGGAGAGACTGCCGAGCTGGTGGCCAAGGCCGCAGCTAGTCAGTACAATGGCGGCAAAGTAGAAGTGCGGCGCATTCCCTATGTTAATGACGAGGAAACAATTCGGGAAACGGTGGCAGAGGCCCGGGAAAACGGGGGCATCATCGTCTATACCATAATTACGCCTTTTTTGCGGGAGCTGGTGCGTCACTTGGCTCAGCGGTCTGGGGTTCCCCAAGCGGATATTATGGGCCCGGTAATGGATGCCTTTGCCCAAATCATGCCGGGAGATCCGAAAATGGAGCCCGGTCTTGTGCGCAAGCTGGACTCCCAGTATTTCCGCCGGGTGGAAGCAATAGAATTCGCTGTCAAATACGATGACGGCAAGGATTCCCGGGGCTTGCGACTAGCTGACCTGGTCTTGGTGGGGGTATCCCGGACTTCAAAAACGCCTCTCAGCATGTACCTGGCCAATAAACAGATTAAGGTGGCTAATGTGCCCCTGGTCCCTGAGGTGCAACCTCCCGAAGAGCTGTTTGAGATTGGCAGGGAAAAGGTGGTAGGACTGACGATTTCACCGGACCAGCTGTTTGTAATTCGCAAGGAGCGCCTGCTGGCCCTTGGCCTGCGCCATCAGTCCAGTTATGCCAGTCTGGACCGAATCCTCAAAGAACTGGAATTCTCTGGGGGCATTATGAAGAAACTGGGCTGTCCAGTCTTTGATGTCACTAATAAAGCAGTAGAGGAAACCGCTGGCAGATTACTAGAACTGATAAGGAGGAGAAGTGGAAATGAGGAATGATTTAGTATCACCATTTAGCGCCGGAAGTGCTGAGGACAAAGAACTTTTAGGGGGCAAGGGGGCAAACCTTGCTGAAATGACCCGCCTTGGTCTTCCGGTTCCTTCTGGGTTTACCATCAATACCCGAGCCTGCAAGCAGTATTACCAGGAGGGGAGACAGCTGTGGCCTGAACTCCTTGCGCAAACTGAGCAAGCAGTGGCGGCCCTGGAGCAGAGGACAGGCAAGCAATTTGGCAGCAGCGACAACCCTCTTCTAGTTTCCGTGCGTTCGGGGGCTCCCGTTTCAATGCCCGGGATGATGGACACCATCCTCAATCTTGGCCTCAACGACACCACTGTTGAAGCCCTTGCTAAGGTTACGGGCAACCGCAGGTTTGCCCTTGACTGTTACCGCCGCTTTATCCAGATGTTTGGCGATGTGGTCCTGGGAATTCCCCATCATGACTTTGAGGCTTCTCTCAGCAAGCTGAAAGAACGGGCTGGTGTCAAGCTGGACACCGAATTGGATGCTCAGCAGTTGGCAGGTCTGGTGGAAACATATAAAGAAATCATAAATAAAGAAATTAAAGAACCCTTCCCTCAACAGCCCCTTGAACAGTTGAAAATGGCTGTGCAGGCGGTTTTTGACTCCTGGAACAACAACCGGGCCATTGTCTACCGGCGGATTAATAAGATTCCTGAGCATTATGGGACTGCAGTCAACGTTCAGGAAATGGTGTTTGGCAACAGCGGCGATGATTCGGCCACGGGTGTCCTCTTTACCCGCAACCCCTCTACGGGAGAAAAGAAACTGTACGGCGAGTTTCTGGTCAATGCCCAGGGTGAAGACGTGGTGGCCGGCATTCGCACCCCCCGCCCAATTGCTGAGCTAGCACGGCTGATGCCAGTCGCCTCGAAAAAGCTCAACGGCATCTGCCAGCAGCTGGAACGCCATTACAAGGATATGCAGGACATTGAGTTTACCATTGAAAAGGGCACTCTCTTTATGCTCCAGACCAGGACCGGCAAGCGCACTGCCCGAGCTTCTGTCCAGATAGCCGTGGATATGGTTGCCGAAGGGCTGATCGACAAAAAGCTTGCTTTGCTGAGAATTGACGCCGGCCAATTGGGGGCCCTCCTTCACCGTCAGGTTTCCCCCGATGCCAAAATGGAGGTCGTTGCCACGGGGCTGCCGGCATCGCCGGGGGCGGGCTGCGGCGTTATCGTCTTTGATTCTGATGAAGCGGAAGCCAGGGGCAGGGAAGGGGAACAGGTTATTTTGGTCCGTTCCGAAACTACTCCTGATGATATACATGGCATAGTTGAGGCTGTGGGCATTCTTACTTCCCGGGGCGGCATGACCAGTCACGCTGCCGTAGTTGCCCGGGGCATGGGCAAACCCTGTGTCTGCGGGTGCGAAGCTATAAAAATAGACCTCAAGGCAGAAACCGCTCAGGTTGGCGGCATTACCCTGCATAAGGGAGACAAGATTTCAATTGACGGCGGCACTGGGCGGGTAATCCTGGGCCAGGTGCCCCTGGTAGAACCGGAGCTGAGCCATGAGTTTAGTGTCATTCTGCAGTGGGCCGACGAAGTCAGGACTTTAGGAATCAGGGCCAATGCCGATACTCCTCAGGATGCTCTTAGGGCTAGAGAGTTTGGCGCCGAAGGCATCGGCCTCTGCCGCACCGAGCATATGTTTATGGCTGTCGACCGTCTGCCCATTGTCCAGTCAATGATCCTGGCCGAAACCAGTGAAGGCCGCCAAGCTGCCCTGGCTCAGCTGCTGCCCATTCAGCAGCAGGACTTTTATGGCATTTTCAAGGCCATGGCAGGCCTGCCGGTCACTGTCCGCCTGTTAGATCCGCCTCTCCATGAATTCCTGCCCTCAGCGGAAAAGCTGGCGGTGGAAGTGGCTTTGCTGGAGGCTGGCAAGGGTGATGTCAGCAAGCTCAGCGAAACCCGCACCCTGCTGCGGCAAGTGCGCAACCTGCAGGAAGCAAATCCCATGCTGGGCAACAGGGGCTGCCGCTTAGGACTGATTTATCCTGAAATTTACCAGATGCAGGTGGAGGCAATTCTCAACGCCGCCGCTCAGCTCCTGAGCGAGGGCGTCGACGTCAAAGCCGAGATCATGATTCCCTTGGTCTCTCACCGCAACGAACTGGAACGTATGCGGGAGCTGGTGGCCACAACTCGGGACCGGGTGGCCGAGGAGACAGGAAAGCAGCTTGACATCCTCATCGGCACCATGATTGAGCTGCCCCGAGCCTGTGTCACTGCCGATGAAATTGCCGAACATGCAGACTTCTTCTCCTTTGGCACCAATGACCTGACCCAGACCGCATTTGGCTTTAGCCGGGACGATGCCGAGGCAAAATTCCTGCCGGCATACCTGGAGGAAAAACTTCTTCCTGACAATCCCTTCGCTGTTCTTGACCGCCAGGGAGTTGGCAAACTGATGGAAATTGCCGTGGGCCTGGGCCGGGGCAAAAAGAAAAGCCTGAAGATCGGCATTTGCGGTGAACACGGCGGCGAACCCAGTTCCATTGCCTTCTGCCACAGCTTGAATATGAACTATGTCAGCTGTTCACCTTACCGGGTTCCCGTAGCTCGCCTGGCAGCAGCTCAGGCAGCATTAAAGAAATAAACAATAAAAGAGGGTGTCTCACGGGGAGACACCCTCTTTTGGAACCAGGGGGATTCTTTTTATCCCAAACCGGCTAATGTTATGCAAACAGACCGACTATCCAGTTGCCCAGGTCGACAAAGATCTGACTGAGGTAACGGAGAATCCTTGTAAGGAAACTGGCCTTTTCAGCGTTTTCGTTGAGGACCAGATCCACTGCCGTCACCAGTTCCCCATTCTTGTAGTAGGAAAGGGTGCCGACAACATCGCCTTTTCCCATGGGGGCTTTCAGATTCGGAAGGATTTCAATCCTTTCCTCGAAGTCTTCCAGTTTATCAGTCCTTGACATCACCAGGGTCACATCCTTGACCGGCACAATTTCAGCTTCTTTTTCCTTTGCCAGTTCAATTGAGATGGAGTCAATGACCTCACCGGCCTTTACAGGCACCGAGGGCTGGAACTGGTCGAAAGCCTGAGCAAGCAGTTCTTTGACCCTTTTGTCCCGCAGGGGAATGGTCTCTTCCCCCATGACGACGACAATATATCGGCGGGAACCTTCTGCGGCGGTAACTGTAATGCATCTCCTGGCTTCCGGGGTCCAGCCGGTTTTCAGCCCGTCGATATTGCGCCAGCCAATGAGGCTGGCATAAGTGGAATGCATATCAAAGTAGCCCTGGCGCACATAGCGTGTCTCCCGCTCCATGCGCAGGAACTTTTTCGAAGAATAATCCAGGATTTCAGGGTACTTTTCCAAGGTCGCCCTGGTAAGAATGGCAATGTCCCGGGCAGACATAACATGCCCTTCTGTATGAAGGCCATGAGCGTTAATAAAAGTGGTGTTTGTCAAGCCCAGTTCATTGGCCTTTTCGTTCATCATGGCGACAAAAGCGCTTTCGCTGCCGGCAATGTATTCTGCCAAAGCAATCCCTGCGTCATTAGCGGAGATTATCGCTACGGCTTCCAACAGTTCATCTACAGTCAGCACTTCTCCAGTTCCCAGAAAGATGGTGGAAGAGCCGTCGGGAAGACTGGAAGCATTGGCGCTGGCTTTAACTTGGTCATCAAGTTGAATTTTTCCCTCGGCAATGGCTTCAAAGACCAAATGCATGGTCATCAGTTTTGTAATGCTGGCAGGGGGAAGGGGAGCGTCAATATTCTCCGCATAGAGAATCTGACCGGTTTCAAAATCCATGATTAATGCCGCTGTATTACTTGGCTGCTCTGCGCCAGCAGGCACAGCCATTGTTAATAACAGGGCAACAGTAAAAAGCAGGCAAAATGTTTTTTTCATAATTTTCCTCCTCACCCGTTATGCATAAGACACTTATATAGTATACTGGACAAGCCATGCAAGGGCAACGGAAATAAATCCAAATTATTTAACTGGGTTATCAAACTGATTGTTGAATGTAATAAGTAAGGGGGAATATAAATGCGACTCGACACCGAGCAGCTGGAAAAAAAATATTTTTCACCCTGGGCAGTTCTTAGCAGTCAAAGCAGGGGCCGCTTGGTTCCAGAGCGTCCCTGTGACATTCGCACGGATTTTCAGCGGGACCGGGACAGAATTACCCATAGCAAAGCCTTTCGCCGTCTAAAGCACAAGACCCAGGTCTTTGTAGCCCCCGAAGGTGATCATTACCGGACCCGTCTTACCCATACCCTGGAAGTGGCACAGATTGCCAGAACAGCCGCCCGGGCTTTGCGGCTCAATGAAGATCTGACAGAGGCTATTGCCCTCGGCCATGACTTGGGGCATACTCCCTTTGGTCATGCAGGCGAAGAGGAGCTGAACGTGATTCATCCTGGGGGATTCTGCCACAACAAGCAGAGCCTGAGAGTGGTAGACCATTTGGAAAAGTTAAATCTGACTTGGGAAGTGCGGGATGGCATCCTTAATCATTCAGGACCGGATTTGCCTGCAACCCTGGAAGGCATGGTTGTAAGAATCTGTGACCGCATTGCTTATTGCAATCATGATATCGACGACGCAGTAAGGGCTGGAATTCTGCGCCTTGAGGACATACCCGCAGATTGCGTTGCAAGTTTGGGACTGGACAATTCATCGCGAATCAATGCCTTGGTCAAGGCCCTCATCGAAAACAGCCGAGAGGGAGAAATATCTTTGGGCAGCATGGGAGCTGTGCTGGACAAATTGCGTGATTTTTTGTTTGAGGCTGTATATATTGGCTCCCGTCCCAAAGATGAAGAGAAAAAAGCCAAACATGTGGTCAACAAGGTTTATTTTCATTTGCTCAACAATCCAGGCCTGTTGCCGGAACCATACTCAGATAATCTGCGTCAGGATATCTGCGACTATATCGCCGGAATGACTGATAGATTTGTGATTGGCCTGTATAAACGGTATTTTTTGCCTACTCCTTGGCAAGCCGTTTAGCGAATAATTTACTAAATATTGTCTATAATAAATTTGGTCAGTCTGCATTTTTTTTTAATTTTCGGCAGGATAAATTCACTGTTAAAGCGAATTAAATAATAGACTGTATCAAGTTCTATTTACCTAAAAAAAATCTATTTCCGGCAGGAGAATAATACTTTTTGTCGAATGTACCTTATTCTGTGGTCTTTTTTCTCTTTCTCCTCAAAGGGGGGGATATCGTGGCTAATCAAGCTGAAAAACTCAAAGAAATTAAACAAGGACTTATCACTCGTGGCAAGAAACGGGGTATTTTGACCTATAAAGAAATAGCCGACAGCCTTCAGGAAGTTGACCTGACCCCAGAGCTCATAGAATCCTTTTATGAGAAGCTCTCGGGTTTAGGGATTGAGATAGTTGATAGTGCAGAAGAGGATGAACCTTCGCAGGATATAGATGATGAGAAGGAAGCCGCTGAGGACGACGCGGATCTTTCCTTGCCAGAAGGCATCAGCGTCACTGATCCTGTGCGCATGTATTTAAAAGAAATCGGGCGGGTTCCCCTGCTGACTGCTGATGAGGAAGTTGAACTGGCTATTGCTATGGAAGAAGGAAGCGAAGAGGCCAAGAAGTCTTTGGTTGAGGCTAACTTGCGCCTGGTTGTCAGCATCGCCAAACGCTATGTGGGCAGAGGCATGTCTTTTCTCGACCTGATTCAGGAAGGCAACCTGGGACTGATGCGGGCGGTGGATAAGTTTGACTATCATCGGGGGTATAAGTTCAGCACTTATGCCACCTGGTGGATTCGGCAGGCAATTACCAGGGCTATAGCCGATCAGGCCAGAACTATTCGCATTCCTGTCCACATGGTTGAAACTATCAATAAATTGATTCGGGTTTCTCGGCAATTGGTTCAGGAATTAGGCCGGGAACCTCTGGCTGAGGAAATCGCCGAGCATATGGATATTACTCCTGAAAAGGTCAGAGAAATTTTAAAAATTTCTCAAGACCCTGTTTCTCTGGAAACGCCAATTGGCGAAGAGGATGACAGTCACCTGGGCGACTTTATTGAAGACCAGGACGCTTTGGCTCCGGCTGATGCCGCCGCTTTTGAATTGTTAAAAGAGCAATTAGAAGAAGTCTTGCATACCTTGACCGAAAGAGAAGAAAAAGTTTTGCGCCTGCGTTTTGGCCTGGATGACGGCAAACCACGGACATTGGAAGAAGTTGGAAAAAGATTTAGTGTTACAAGGGAGCGCATTCGCCAAATTGAAGCAAAAGCTTTAAGAAAACTGAGACATCCAAGTCGCAGCAAGCGGCTGAAAGATTATCTGGAATAAGATTAAGTATTGACTAAGAGTTATTATCCAAGTATAATGGCTAATGTCAGAGATGTTCCTCAGTAGCTCAAGGGTAGAGCAACCGGCTGTTAACCGGTAGGTTGCAGGTTCAAATCCTGCCTGGGGAGCCATTTTTTGGGCCTATAGCTCAGCTGGTCAGAGCAACCGGCTCATAACCGGTCGGTCCCTGGTTCGAATCCAGGTGGGCCCACCACATGGCCCCTTGGAGAAGCGGCTTAACTCACCAGCCTTTCACGCTGGCATTCAGGGGTTCGAATCCCCTAGGGGTCACCAATACAAAAGGAACACTGTCTCCTCGGAGGCAGTGTTTTTTTTGGCCTTAGAGGAATTTACATTCAAGATATGGAAATATACTATAATGGTATATGTTGCGGAGATGCAATTATGAATGATTTGGGAGTGGTGCTGATGAAACTGACTCCAAGGCTGCAGGCTATTGTCGACAAGGTGCCGCCAGGTTCGAAGGTCGCGGACATTGGCACCGATCATGCATATATCCCTGTCTACTTGCTGATGAATCACCTGAGTTCAAGCGTCATTGCCACTGACAGCCGCCAGGGACCATTGCAGGCTGCCGAGGAAACCTTACAGCTCTTCAGTCTAAGTCAGGCAGCAGAGCTGCGGCTCGGGGACGGACTCAATGTCCTCAAGGAAGAGGACAATATCGACGTAATCATCATTGCCGGCATGGGCGGTGACACCATTTGCTCAATCTTGGAGGCTGGACTCGCTCTGTTAAAGAAAAACATCCTCTTAGTTTTGCAACCTATGACCTGTTCCGACTGGGTGCGGACATGGCTGGCGGACAACAAGTTTTCAATAGTCCGGGAGGACGTTGCCCAGGAAGAGGATCGTTATTACGAAGTAATCGTTGCCCGCTGGTCAGGAAAACCCAGCCTGGCAGGCGAAAAATACCTGACAATCGGGCCGGATTTAGTAGCCTGCAGACATCCCCTTTTAAAACCCATGCTGCAGCAGAGGCTGGAACGTAAAGAGGCAGCACTGGCCGGGGCTGGGGGAGCAAATTCTTCTGCCGCCAAAAATAGAATTCTGGAACTGGAAAAGGAAATTCTCTTGCTAAGAGAGGTTATAGCATGGCTGTAAAGGCAGGGAAAATCATTGCTCTTCTTGAAGAACTGGCTCCAGTGGGGCTGCAGGAAGACTGGGACAACTCAGGCTTTCAGGTGGGCAGCCGCCAGTGGACGACAGACAAAATTCTCTTGACCCTGGATGTAACCCCGGAAGTAATAGAGTTTGCGGCCTCAGAACGATATGGTTTTATCCTGGCCCACCATCCCCTGATCTTTCATAAACTCTCGAAAATTGATGTCTCAACTCCCATGGGCTCAAGCATCGCTGACGCCTTAGCCAACAGGATCTGCATTTATGCTATGCACACCAATCTGGATGTAATTCGGGGAGGGGTCTCGGATGCCTTGGCGGATTTGCTTAATTTAAAGGAAACCCAGGTTTTGGACAAGGGCTCCGGCAAGTACTGCAAGCTGGCAGTCTATGTCCCCGACAGCCATTTGGAGCAAGTGCGCCGTGCTCTGGGGGATGCAGGGGCAGGCGGGATCGGAAATTACTCTCATTGTTCTTTTGCGGCCCCGGGCAGGGGACAGTTTCTCCCCCTGGCAGGTGCCAACCCTTGGTATGGCAGACAGGGGGAATTATCTGAGGTTTCTGAACACAAATTAGAAACTGTTGTCCAACGAAGTCAGCTAACTGTGGTTCTGGCTGCAATGAAAAAGGCTCACCCCTATGAAGAAGTTGCTTATGACATTATTCCCTTGGAAAATGAGGCCAATTTCGGATTGGGGCGGATTGGCCTTTTGCCGGAGCCCATGACTTTAGAGGACTTTGCTTCTTTCCTGGGTAAATTGCTGGGCTGCGCCGCCCTGAAAATTTGCGGAGAACGGGGAAGGCTAATCAAGAAGGCAGCAGTTTGCGGAGGGAGTTGCGGCAGCCTTGTTTCTCTGGCGCATAATCGCGGCGCTGATGTGCTGGTGACGGGAGATATCGGCCATCATACTGCCCTGGAAGCGGCTCAACTGGGTTTGGCGCTAGTGGATCCTGGGCACTATTGCAGTGAGTATCCCGTCTTAAATGTTCTTGAATCGTATCTGATACACAATTTGCATGAGATTGCTGTTTCCAGATTTCCCGGCAAGACAGACCCCTTGTGGACACAAGCTGCAAAATCGGAAAAGGGAGGGGAGATTTAAATATGAATTACCTTAACGAGATGTGGCAGCTGCAGAATATTGAGGTAGAGATGGTCAAACTGCGCAAGGAATGGACTGAGATCAAAGAGTGGCTGAACAGGGAAACTGGCGAGGACCTGGCTGAAATTCAAGCAGGCATCAATGAAGCCAGAGAACAGTGGGAACGGACCAAGGAAGAATATGAAGAAACCACTTCCGAAATTGAGGCAATCGGACGCAAGCTGGAACAGTTTAACAGTCAGCTGTATGAGGACGGCAGCCAGAGCAAGGAATTGGTCTCAATTCAGCAAAATATTGAACAGCTCCGCAGACGCAAGCGCACTTTGGAAGATCAGCAGTTGAGCTCGATTGAACAGTTAGACGACTTGGAACAAAAAATAGCCAATGAAACTGTTCGCTTTCAGCGCCTGGACGAGCAAAGGAAATCCAGGCTCACCCGCCTGACGGAGCGCAGGGATGAGATTCGGGAAAGATATAAAATCCTAAAAGATCAGAGGGAAGATTTGCGCAGTATCATTCCCAGCTTCATGATGGTCATTTATAATGATTTGGTAGCCCAGGGAAAACGGCCAATGGCAATTCTGCAGGATGAAAACTGCAGCGGCTGCGGCATTGCCCAGACTGTGCTCAGTGTAAACGCTTTGAAAAAGGGCGGACAGTATACTCGCTGCAGCAACTGTGGCCGAATATTAATTGCCGGCGATGCTGGGGAGCAAGAGTAAGGGAGATTATTATGGCTGATGAACAAGTAAAAGTACTATTAACCGGAGGCGGCACGGGCGGACATATCTACCCGGCAATTGTTATTGCTGATGAGATTAGGCGCCTCAACCCTTCCGCCCAGATCCTCTTCGTAGGCACCAGGCGCGGTTTAGAAAGCAAGGTTGTTCCCCGACTGGGGTATGAGATTAAATACATCGATGTGCGCTTTTTGGTCCGCCGATTGACCTTGAAGAACTTTGTAACCATATATAAAGCTCTGACTTCAGTCTTCGCCTCACAAAAAATAATCCGGGAATTCAAGCCCGATATTGTAGTGGGGACCGGCGGCTATGTTTCCGGTCCGGTGGTCTTGGCGGCCGCAATGTTAAAAGTGCCCACGCTCATTCATGAACAAAATGCTTTTCCCGGCCTTACCACCAGGCTGCTGTCCGGACGGGTGACTCGGGTGGCAGTGAGTCACGCCGCTGCTGTCAAACGCCTTAAATCCGGGGCGGCAGCTGTGGTTACAGGCCATCCCGTGCGCCGGGAATTTTTTGAAGGCGATTCCAGCCAGGCCCGTCAGGAAATGGGTTTGCAAGACAAACAAAAATTGGTTATTGTGGTGGGCGGCAGCGGCGGCGCTCTCAAGCTTAACCAGGTTACACTGGCTGCGGCCAAGGAGATTTTAGCCAATCCCGACCTTGTCCTCATTCATATTACCGGCAGCCGCTATTATCAATGGGTCAGTGAGGAGCGGGAAAAGATGAATCTCAACCCGGACCTGGCGGCAAGATACCGTCTCACCGACTATCTCCACGACATGCCCCGGGCGATGGCGGCCTGTGATCTCATTGTCGCCCGTTCCGGGGGAATGGTCCATGAAATGACGGTGACCGGTTGTCCTGCGCTGCTGGTACCCTCGCCAAATGTCACCGACGATCATCAGCTGCACAACGCCCGTTCCATGGCGGAAGCGGGAGCGGCTCTGGTAATGGAAGAGACTGAGCTGTCGGCAGAGAGTCTTGCCCGGGAAATCAGGGCCCTCATGAACGATCCCCTGAGTCTGGAAAAAATGGCTGTCGCGGCAAAAGCTTTGGGCAAGCCGGAAGCAGGCCGCCGCTTGGCTAAGATAATTATGGAAATGGCTAAAAAATAAAACTTTCATTTTCTAAAATTGACACAGATTGACTTTGCTAATCAAGGACATCTGTGTTAATCTATTAAAGGAAAAGCTGAGTAAGCTGGGCAGCCGCAATTTTAAAAAAAATTGAGGAAAGTCCGGGCTCCACAGGGCAGGGTGCTGGATAACATCCAGTAAGGGTGACCTTAAGGAAAGTGCCACAGAAAACAGACCGCCTCCGCATGCCGGAGGTAAGGATGAAACGGTGCGGTAAGAGCGCACCAGCAGTCAGGTGACTGGCTGGCTTGGTAAACCCCACCCGGAGCAAGACCAAATAGGAGGGAATGAGGACGGCCCGTCCGCCCCTCGGGTATGGTCGCTTGAGCTGCTAGGCAACTGGCGGTCTAGATAGATGGCTGCTGCCTCGGAAGGGGTACAGAACCCGGCTTATACGCTTGCTCAGCTGTATGAAAATTTTAGCTCTGTCCATGAGGCAGGGCTTTTTAAATTCCAGAAAGGCAATGAACCGAAACTTTATGACAGGAAGCTTAATGGTCCTACAGGAAAATTATTTCCGGTAAAAGAAGGATAATGATTAACTAAGCCGAATGGTTCTTTATTGCAGTAAGTTGAAAGAGGGTATGTACGATGCACACAGAAATTCCATTAATAAATATTCTTTGGACAGGAGGGTGGGATTCAACTTACCGGGTACTGCATCTTTCCCGTATGAATGTCATATTACAGCCCCATTATATTATCTGCGACAATAGACGGTCTATTAAATTTGAACTTGAGGCCATTAACAAAATTACTGATGACATTTTAAATGACACTAGGACACAGTGTGTTTTTAAAACAACAATAATTACTCATGAAAAGGATATTCCCCCTGATGAAGAAATAGCTAACGCGTTTCGCAGTATTAGGCAATCAGTTTTAATTGGGCCTCAGTATGATTACCTTTCACGATACGCGAAGACAGTGGGCAATCTTGAGATTGGCATTGAAAAAGGTGGCCTCGCCGAAGACATGATGAACAAGTTTGGAAAATTAACTTATGTTGAAAACAATGGTCTAAGCTATTGGGAACTTGACAAATCCGCATCTTCCGCTGCCTTGTTTAAGGTTTTCGGTTATTTTCGTTTCCCTATATACACCTTGTCAAAGTTGAACATGAAAGCTGAAGCTGAGAAACTCAGGGTTATGGATATCATGGAGAAAACTTGGTTTTGCCATTTTCCCCATAGTGGGCTCCCTTGCGGATGTTGTTTTCCATGTAAATTTACAATCGAAGATGGACTTGATTATAGATTGCCAAAACAAGCCCTTCGTCGCTATAGTGTCGAAAAAAAGTTTGGGAAACATAAACTGTATCAGCTAATTAAACGTTTTCGCAGGAAATTACTTAACTACTAGTATCTAATGTCCTTAATGTGAGCTACATTAAGGACATTTTTTCAATAATGACTGAAAATCGTAACGCAATTTAGGCAAAGATATCTACATGTCTCTTTTCCACAGAGGATAGTTAAGAGCTTTGTTGCGTTGCCGAAGCATAATAGATACTGAAGGAATCCCGATTATTATTTCAGAAAAACTGAATTCTATTGAATTAGGGGGCTAAACTAAATAAAACTATAATGACTTTTTTTAGTCTTCAAAATATATATTTTAAAAAAAGGGAAAGCTAGCACTCCTGTCGAAACAATATTAAAATTAAAAGGAGGTAATTTTGGCAAGGTACTGCAAATTGGTTTTTGTTGTGATAGTTTTTTGTATTTTACTTACTACTGCTTCTGCTTCACCAGTTACACAGTATAAGTATTTCTGGGACATTGAGTACTACAATGGTTGCCTAATCAGCAATATATCTCTGCACTGAAAGGCACCTTCACTTCTCCTTTTGGCAATAACGGAACTATTACCGGGGTGCATATGGAGCCCAGACATATCTCATCCTACATACATCAAGGGGTTGATTTTGCCGGCGGAGGGGTAACTGTTAAAGCTGTTGCAGACGGTATAGTCTACTTAAAGGGAACTAGCGGCTCATACGGACAAAGAATCGTCATTCAACATGTTAATTCAAGTAATACCCCGATGGAAGTCTATTCTCTCTATGCACATTTAAACAACTACAACGGCTGTCCTGCAATCGGCAAGAGTGTCACCAAGGGACAATCAATAGGAGTATCTGGAAATACCGGAGGGGATTTTGCTCCACATCTTCATTTTTCTATTTATACCAAGCATAATGGCATTATATATCGTCTATACCCATTAAAATATTTTATTACAAACTCCCACTATAATCGTGGGAACTATATGGATTACCTTCAAAAGCCCGAAACCACTGTAACTTCTACGAATGCAAAAATAACAGTGGAGGCAGCAGTATATTCTGTAAGGCAAGCTGACTCGAAGTTATTCGTTGTTTTCAGGAAGAAAGGATCCAGTTGGAATCAAGTCGCAATGACTAAAAAAACACCAACAAGTAACACAACCACATGGGAGTGGTATATACCGTATAAGTTTTGGAATGCTGATATAGAGTATTACATTGTAGGGACATGTCAAAGGAATTCAATAAGCAAGAAATACAGAACCACTCGTCCCGCAGCAGCCTTCTATAGTTCCACAAATGATACCAATTATTATGTGTCTTCGAATCCAGGAATCTATTATCAATGTAGAGTAAATCTTACTCCACCTACGCCACCCCCAATAAATAGCGTTCCTATAGCCCCGCAAGAATTTTAGTGAGATTGCCCCCCGACCATAAAGTTGTCTGGGGGAGTAGGCTGTTGACAAAGTTGTCAGCAGCCCTTCTATTTGGTCTTGCTCCGTGGTAACTCTGTACCGTTTGTATGGAGCTTACCTATACTCATAGAAAAAGGATTGAGGACGGCCCGTCCGCCCCGCGGGTATGGTCGCTTGAGCTGCTAGGCAACTGGCGGTCTAGATAGATGGCTGCTGCCTCGGAAGGGGTACAGAACCCGGCTTATACGCTTGCTCAGTTAATTTAAAGAATGACACCGCTTGGCGGTGTTTTTTCTTTGCAATTACTTAAATTTTTTGTATGATAATAATGTCCAGGCATATAGCTATAAAAATAGAGGAAGTTATTGGCTGAGGCAGGGAAGCAGCCTGTCGGTGTTGAATAGTATTGACAAGAGAGAGGTGCCTTATGGACGAAAAAATTTCTAAATTGCTCAAAGTATTGGTTGCGCTAAGCGTTATCTTTCTCCTGTTAAGTTATGGCCGCAGGATAGCATCGATCCTGACCCCGATTATGATTGCTGTACTGCTGACCTTGCTGTTGATGCCATTAGTTGATTTTCTGCACAAAAAGTTTAAATCCAGGATTCTTGCGACCTTGACGGTATTACTGCCTTCCTTCGCCCTGATAGTCTTGGGACTGTGGTGGGGATTGTCTCAATTGTACCAAGAGACAGAAAGATTTGTCCTTTCTTTTCCCGAAATTATCGCAAACCTTGAAAACTTGTTTGATGAACGCATATTGCCTATGGTAGAGGGAACCAGGTATGAGGAGTCCTTTTTTGTCTTTTTGGATGACGTGATCATGCAGGCAGCATCAACATTGCAGCAAGTGGCCAAGAGTCTAATTGGCTCTGGAATCTATCTGGTCAGTCTGCTGCCGGGCCTTCTTGTGGCCTTTATGGTCACAGTGATACTGGTCTTTAATCTGTCCTATGATAAAAAATGGCTTTTTAACTTGTTTCCCGCGGCCGGGGAAAGCGCTGATAAGGTAATAAAATCTATACACGGCTTTTTAAAATCCCAGTTATTCCTGATTATTATTACGGCGGCAATTTGCATGCTCACTTTTGCCCTGCTTGGAATCCCTTATGTCTTTGTGCTGGGGATTCTCATTGCCATCTTTGATTTGCTGCCTGTTCTAGGCGCCGGCACCTTGTTAGTGCCCATGATTGCCTGGCATTTTATCCTGGGCGAGCCGTTTACGGCAATCATGATTGGAGTGCTTTATGCCGTCATCCTGATTGTCAGGCAAATTATCGAGCCCAAACTTCTTTCCAATAATCTGGGCATTCATCCAGTAGCGGCGATTCTTTCGGTATACTTGGGCCTTAAGCTCTTCGGCCCTGTGGGCCTGATTCTGTTGCCGCTGATAACCTCGATTGCCGCAAGTTTCCCCCGTTTTCAAAGGCTTAGACGATAATTTTGTTGGGAGTGATCCTCTGTGCCAGCTAATCTTACACAACAGTATTATGCCGCAGAAGAAGCTTACAAAAAAGCTTCGACATATGAAGAGAAACTGGCTGCTCTGGAAGAAATGCTTGCAACCGTCCCTAAGCATAAGGGAACTGAGAAAATTCAGGCTGAGATTAAAAAACGCCTTTCCAGGATGCGGAAGGAGGACGGTCAGACTCAGGGTGGAGGCAGCCGCCAGGAAGACCCCTTTTTAATCGATGCCCAGGGCGCCGGCCAGGTGCTGCTGCTGGGCCATCCCAATTCCGGCAAGTCCGCTCTGGTGCAAACTTTGACCAATGCCAAGACTCAGGTGGCTGAATATCCCTTTGCCACTGTCCTGCCCATTCCGGGAATGATGAAGCATGAGGATGTGTCCATCCAGCTGGTGGACACGCCCCCCTTCGTGCTTGATGGAATCCCGGGCAATTTCAGCTCTGCCATCCGCAACAGCCATATGCTTGGCCTGGTCCTTGACCTGACCGATCCCGATTGCATTGATCATTTGACGACAATGCTGGAATATTTGCGGGAAAAGCGGATTCTGCGAGAGGAAGTGCCGGAGGGAGTGCGGGCTCTGACCCTGGATAAAGTCTTGATCCTGGGCAACAAAGCCGATTTGACAGATTGGGATGAAATTGTTGAGATGATTGAAGAGCTTGTACCGGATTGCCCTACGATTGTGCCTGTTTCGGCTGTCACCGGCTTTAATCTCGATCAGTTCCGGGCGTTGGTCTTTGAGCGTCTGCAGGTAATTCGGGTGTACACTAAGCGGCCGGGGAAAAAGCCCGACCTGGAGCGACCCTTTGTCCTGCCTGTCAACAGCACTGTCTCAGACCTGGCTCATTCCATTCATAAGGATATCGCTGACAACCTTAGGACCGCGAAGGTATGGGGGTCCGCTAAGTTCGACGGCCAGGCAGTGAACCATGACTATGTCCTTGCTGACAGGGATATAGTTGAGCTCAACGATTAAAATAACAGGGATATCAAATCCCTGTTATTTTTTTCACCGTTTTGGGGAAAAGGTTGCGCAGTCAGTTTCTTCGGTATCAGAGGCATCGGGGGGCTGAATTTCGATATTTGATGCCAGGCAGTGATCACCATGCCCATAGTAGCGGCAAGAGCTGACCACGCACTTTACCCGGGAAATGGCGGAATCCTCTTTGTCTACACGCAAGCTGTTCACCTCCTCGCCTATTATTATTTGACGAGGGCTGACAGCTATACGGGTATAAAATTCATTTAACTACCAGGTTGAGCAATTTATCCTGAATCCAGATTATTTTAAGGATATTTTTGTTATCCAGGGCCTGAGAGATTTTGGCGCTGGACATGGCTGCCCTGAGGACAGCTTCCTGATCCAGACTGGTGCCAATGGTGATTGTGTCCCGCAGCTTGCCGTTGACTTGAATGGGGATAGTGACGGACTTATCAATCAGGGCCTCTGGGTCAAATTTAGGCCATTGTTGCAGGTGAATGCTTTCCGTGTGTCCCCGGCGGTGCCATAATTCCTCGGTCATGACGGGGGCCAGGGGGGCGAGCATGAGGAGAAGGGCGTCAATTGCCTGCTGCCAAAGGGCAGTTTCGCTGATTTCTGCGCCCTGATGCTTGGCCAGGTGGTTGCTGAATTCCATGAGGGCGGAAATCATGGTATTGAATTTAAAACTCTCCATATCCCCGGTCACCCTATGAATAGTCTTATGGAGCAGCCCCTTGAAATCTTCGGGAGCTATTGGTTCGGGTGCTTGTTCGGAGGGTTCTCCGGCGGCCAGCCGCCAGACTCTGTTCAGGAATCTGGTGACGCCGCCGATGCCGTCACTGTTCCAAGGTCCCCCCAGCTCCCAGGGGGCCATAAACATCATATAAACCCGGACGGCGTCGGCTCCATATTGCTGGACCAGGTTATCGGGGGCAATGACATTGCCCCGGGATTTGCTCATCTTTTCCGAGTCCTCACCAAGGATGATGCCCTGATTATACAAAGCTGTCATGGGCTCGGAAATATTGATCAGACCCATATCCCGCATGGCCTTGGTAAAGAAACGCACATAGAGGAGGTGCATGGTGGCGTGCTCAACGCCGCCGGTGTACTGATCCACCGGCAGCCAGCGCTCCACTTCCTGGGGATCGAAGGGATATTTGTCTTCATGGGGACTGACATACCGGTACTGATACCAGGAGGAGTCAAAGAAGGTGTCCATGGTGTCGGTTTCCCGCTCTGCCGGACCGCCGCATTTGGGGCAGGTTGTATGGAGAAATCCCTCATGAAAGCGGAGGGGGGATTCGCCTGTGGGGCGGAATTCAGCGTCCATGGGCAGAAGCACTGGCAGCTGGTCCTCGGGAACAGCCACTTGGCCGCAGGTGGGGCAGTGAATGATGGGAATGGGAGTGCCCCAGTAGCGCTGACGGCTGACCAGCCAGTCCCGGAGGCGGTAATTGACTTTTGCCTGGCCCAGGCCCCGGGCTTCCATATCTGCAGTCAGCCGGGCAGCGGCCTCTTCATTGTCCAAACCCGACCAGGAGCCGGAATTGACCAGCTTGCCCTGTCCGGTCCAAGCCTTCTCGAGAGGCTCATTTATTCCTTCGGGAGGGGCAATGACCAGAGGGATTGGCAAGTTATAGCGGCGGGCGAAGTCAAAGTCCCGCTGATCGTGGGCAGGAACAGCCATTATTGAGCCCGTGCCATAACTCATGAGCACGTAATCAGCTATATAGATGGGGAGCTCGCAGCCGGTAAAGGGGTGAATGGCATAGGCGCCGGTAAACACACCGTCCTTTTCCATGGCTGTGCTCAGGCGTTCAATTTCGGTGCGCCGGGTGGCGGTATGGACATAGTCTTTTACGGCTTCGGCCTGCTCCGGAGTGGTGATTTTCTCTACCAGGGGATGTTCCGGAGCCAGAACCACAAAGGAAACGCCAAAAATAGTGTCAATCCGGGTGGTGAAAACCGGGAATGTTTCTGGATGATCTTTCACAGCCATAGAGAATTCCACTCCCTGGCTGCGGCCGATCCAGTTGGTCTGCATGGTCTTGACCCGATCGGGCCAGTCCAGGCCGGCAAAGTCCAGGAGTTCTTCGGCATAATCGGTGATCTTGAGATACCATTGGTTGAGTTCCCGCTTTCCCACGGGTGTGTCACAGCGATCACAGACCCGGTCTTCGCCAACAACCTGTTCTCTGGCCAGGGTGGTGTTGCATTTGGGGCACCAGTCCACGGGAGAGTATTTTTTGTATGCCAAACCGTGCTCGAAGAACTTGAGGAAGAGCCACTGATTCCACTTGTAATACTCTGGATCACAGGTGATGATTTCGGTATCCCAGTCGAACATGGCCCCCATGGTCTTCAGCTGTTTCCGCATGCGCTCCACATTGGCATAAGTCCATTTGCCGGGATGGATATTGTGCTTGATGGCCGCGTTTTCCGCCGGCAGGCCAAAGGCGTCAAAACCCATGGGAAACAGGACATTGTAGCCGCACATCCGTTTGTAGCGTGCCCTTGCGTCTGAAGGCACAATGGCATACCAATGGCCGATGTGCAAATCCCCGCTGGTATAAGGCAGCATGGTCAGGGCATAATATTTTTCTCCTTCTTTTTGCCGGGAAGTCTTGTACAGCCCTTGTTCTTCCCAGTGCTGCCGCCACTTTTTTTCGCTCTCCGAAAAATTGTAACTCATCTCTTATCACTCCTAACTACAGTTATAGAAATAAAAAGAGAACCCTCATCCTTTCAGGGACGAGGGTTCCCGCGGTACCACCCTGTTTGCATCTAAAAGATGCCAACTCTATGGCGCTAACGGTGCCAACCGGGCAGAATTGTTACCTTCTGCCGACTCGGGGACGAGTTCACGGGCCAAAATACACCGGCCTTGCAGCCTTGGGACCGGCTCTCTGGGGTATGCTTGGCTTCGCTACTGCTTCCCGTCAATATCTTTATTCTTTGGATTAAGGTATATACTAATTCATAGTTCTGCGGATGTCAAGAAGGAGAAGAATAATTATGATTTTATTGAGAATGCTTACCCTTGTCTTTCCTGCAGTAAAAAGGCGCCTGGACCAGTATCGCCGCTTTCTGCAGGGAGCGGACGGGCCCTTGGCCTTGCAGGGATTGGACAGCATTAGGGACAAGGAATTTCACTGCCTGGGCGGCGGCGTCTATGCCCTGCTGGCGCCTGGCAAGCTGCGTCGGCATGTGCTGGCCTTCATCATCGCCTTTCAAACCATCAGCGATTACCTGGACAATCTCTGCGACCGCTTTGGCATCCAATCGGAACCGGTCTTCCGCCAGCTCCACACCGCCATGTTGGACAGTCTGGAGCCCGGGGCCACAGAACACAGTGATTATTACTGTCTTTTCCCCAGCAGGGATGACGGCGGCTACCTGGCCATGCTGGTGGACCAGTGCCGGGAGGCCTTGGCCGCCCTTCCTCATTATCCCGGGTGCAAAGAATATATGCTCAAATTTACCAGGCTGTACATAGACCTACAAAGCTATAAGCATATGGAGCGCCGGGCAGGGGAGGAGAAATTGGCGGCTATGTATGCAATAAATTCCTCTGCTGCCCCTGATCTCTATTGGTGGGAATATGCCGCCGCCTGCGGTTCAACCCTGGGCATATTTGCCCTGGCGGCAGATGGCCAGAATCCCCTCAAGACCTGGGCTGCATACATGCCCTGGGTAAACGGACTGCATATTATGCTGGATTACTTTATCGATCAGGATGAAGATCTGCAGCATGGGGACATGAACCTTGTTTCGTTTTATGGCCCCCGCAAGCAGGTGGAGCGGATTCTTTGGTTTTATCATCTGGCCAGGAAAGCAGTGCAGTCCTTGGCCAGGGCCAGGTTTCACACTTTAATTGTCGACGGGCTGTTGGCTATGTATCTCTCTGACGCCAAGGCCCGCTCCCCTGAGCTGGCTAATCCCAGTCGCCAAATCCTGGCCGGAGCCCGATTACGGGCGGGTGTACTGGGGAGGATGGCGAAGGTCTTGCGTAAGGGGGGGATAATTTAAGAGGGTCTGACAGCGCTCGATAAACTGCAGGGTCAGTGTCTCCAGGAGGAGGACCGAAGGGCGGGGGGGAAAGCTGTTGAGCAGTTCAATTCCCCGCTCCAAGTGGTGACAGGCTATGGCCGCCGCCTTTTCTATTGCCCCCGTTTCCGCCAGCTCCGGCGCCAGCATTTTCGGCTCCAGGGGCTGTTTTTGCTGCAAAAGGGACTGAACCCGATCCCGAGTGCCGGGGTTAGCCAACAAGTACATCAGGGGAAGGGTGACGATGCCGTTGCGGATGTCGCTGCCCTGAGGTTTTCCTGTCAGGCCGGTATCGAGAACATAGTCGGCGATATCATCCAGGACTTGGTAGGCAATTCCTACATGCAGGGCAAACTTGCGCATAACCTCTATTTCCCCCGGAGGCATGGGGGTGATGACGGCGCCGCATTCACAACTGGCGGCCAGCAGGCTGGCGGTCTTGCTGATGATGGTGCTGACATAGTCTTCGGGGGTTGTGTAGGGATTAAAATGGGTGTACAGCTGGTTCAGTTCCCCCAGGCACATGGTGGAAATGGCGTTGGTCATAATCGCCAGGACATGAGGGTAACTGCTGAGGATTCCATAGGCTCTGGCGAAGAGAAAGTCTCCTGCCAGGACCGCAGTGGGATTGCTCCAGCGCTTGTTTGCGCTGGGCTGTCCCCGCCGCAGGGAAGAATTATCTACTACGTCGTCATGGAGCAGGGAGGCAGAATGGATCAGTTCGGCGGCAACGGCCACATCCACCCGGGTCTTGAGGTTGGCCCCGTAAATATCGGAACAGAGCAGGACCAGCAGAGGCCGGATGCGCTTGCCTCCCTGGCTGAGGATGTAACCTGTGACCTCAGACAGATAGGGGTTGTCATAAGTGTTAATTTCCTTAAGCCGGTTTTCCACCAGCTGCATCTCCGGCAAATCAAAGCAGTTTAACTGTGTTTTCGTATGGGGCATTTTCTCACCTAAAGCCTATTATGCCCAAAAAAATACGGTCATGCGACCGCAAGCTCTGAGATTATTTGGCTGAGCCCTGGGCCTCCCCCGTAATCAGGAAGCCGGTTTCCAAAAAGGATACCAGTTGCTTGATGAGGGGATTATTTGTCAGCCTGGTGGCCACCAGCAGATAGAAGGGGAGAGGGATGCTGAGACCTGGAAGGTCAAGGATCTCGGTATCAGGATCATTGGCGGCCAGACGGGGGATGAGGCCAATGCCTGCCCCGGCCTTGACTGCGCTGGTAACGGCGATGCAATTGTCCATTTCCAGGACGATATTCAGCTTGTCCAAATTCATTTTGGTTTCTTGCAGACAGTGTTCAATGGCAATTCTAGTGCCGCTGTGTTTATGGGGGACAACCAGGGGCAAGGCGCGCAGATCCATTACCCGGTAATTGTTGCCGCTCCAATGGCCGCCTTTGCGGGCGATTGCCACAATATCATCATGGCCGAGCAAATGGATGGCTATTTTTTCAGTTTGCAGCCTATGCTTGGCCTGAGCGGACAGAGGACCGGAGATAATACCGATGTTGGTTGTCCTGTCCACCACAGATTCGATAACCTGTTCGACGGATTTTATTACCATGTAATACTTTATTTTCGGGTAATCATCGATAAAAGCCAGCATTTTTATAGGCATTAGATAGTTGCCGGGGATGGGGGAGGCAGAGATATACACTTTCAGTCCTGTAGGATCCTGGATGTTTCGGATTTCCTGTTCCAAGGTGTCCATAATAAAGAGCATGCGCTGACCATACTGATAAACTTTTGCGCCTGTGCGGGTGAGAGTGACCCCCCGGTTGCTGCGTTCCAGCAACTTGGTCCTAAACTTGTTTTCAAGAGAATTAATTTGTTGGCTCAATGCGGGTTGGCTGAGATGCAGTTCTCCGGAAGCTTTAGTAATAGATTTCACTTTCACTACCCTGCAAAAGGAACGCAGGTAGTCGAGATGCACCTTAATTACCCCCTTTGCCATTCATTATTATTAGTATAGCGAAAATTAAGCATAATTGGAAGTGGATTCCTTAATTAAATGTTTGGGCCAATTCTAGGAAAGCTGGTCAGCCAAAGTTCGAACTGCATACTGGTAAAAATTATCGCTGCCAAATTTATGGGAAATAGAATGACAGCGCAGCCAAAGGGGAGAGGAATTTTCTTGAGATCCCTTGGCCCCTTTCATGTTAGGTATTTCCTGGTGATGGGAGCTAATAATCGTTACCGGTCCGGAGATTGTCGGCAGAAAGTCCAGCTGGGCCCTGATTGCATCTGGATTTTTGCTTGCAATCACTATGGGGATTTCTCTGGCTGCTGCAATGTCAATAAAGTGCCTGCAGCTTTCAATTTCACTTGCCATCATCAGCCCGTGAATGTAGCCGTTGCTGAGCAGGGGATGCAGGAGCTGGTCGTCTTCGGAAAAGGCTATGTAATTTAAGCCTGCGCCGGCAAGATATCTGCCAATATCAGCCTTGATGCCCATGGTCCCTACTGTTGGCGCGGGACAGCCGAAATTGTGGATGCTGCACAGGGACATGCCGCTGACGGCGAAGGCTGTGTTGCTCAGGAGGATTTTTATAACCGGGTTCATGGTATAAGCTGTCCCCGGCAGGTAAATCCGCATAACTTCCTTCCTGCCCTGCCATGTGCTGTTCCCGGTGAGGACTGCAACTTTTGGCAGGCCGAAGGGCATGGCGGCAAAGGCCCTGTCTGCCAAGTTGTATAAATGGGGTTCTTTCCCTAGAAGAGCAAGGATGCCATCGGCAATGCCCTGGGAATACAATTTTGAGATTGCCAGGTGGACACATTCCTCCAGGGGTTTCCCCGGATAGAGCTGGCGCAGTTCTCTGGCATTGAGATCGGCTGCCGCCACCCGTCGCCCGATATTTACTGAAATAACCCTGGTGGCAGTCATATGCAGCATCTCAATAATAAAACTTATTTCCGCCTCCCAGCGGATGAGATCCCCAATCAAGATTATTTGCTTCATCAAGCTCCCCTCCCGTGCTTAATATTTACGCCGGAGGAGAGGGGAGTATACATAGCAAGCCGCAGCCCGAGGGGGACTGCGGCATAAATTCTACTTATTGGCTTTATATTCCCACTGGGTGCCGTCCTTGGTATCCTTGACGGTGACTCCCCGGCGGGCCAGTTCATCCCGAAGCTGGTCGGACAGGGTCCAGTCCTTATTGGCCCGAGCTAGTTTGCGCTGCTCCAGGAGCGCGGCCAATTCCGGGGGCAATTCCCCTTGTTGGGGAGCAAACTCAGCATCCAATCTCAGGCCCAACACCTGATCGAATTTTGTCAGCAGGGCCTTGCCGCCGGCTTCTCCCGAACGGGCGGCTTCCCAGGCGTAGGAAAGAGCCAGAGGAACATTCAAATCGTCATTGATGGCGGACTGGAATTTGGCAAGCAAGTCCGGGGAAGGTTCCGCTGCATCTGCCGGCAGCTTCTGGTAGGCTTGGCGCAACCGCCAGAGGGCGGTCTGGGCTGCCTCCAGCCCCTCCCAGGTAAAGTTCAGGGGAGTGCGATAATGGGCATTGAGGCACAGATACCGGAAGGCAATGGGGTCAAAGTGTCTTTCCCGGAGGCTGGCGACGGTATAAAAGTTGTTCAGGCTCTTGGACATCTTGCCCCCATCCACCTGCAGGAATTCCCCATGCAACCAGTATCTAACCCAAGTTTCGCCGGTCAGAGCTTCGGACTGGGCAATTTCGTTCTCATGGTGGATGGGCACGTGATCGACGCCGCCGGTGTGAATGTCAATTTTCCTGCCTAAGTACTTCATGGACATGGTCGAGCATTCAATGTGCCAGCCTGGGTAACCCGGGCCCCAGGGGCTGGGCCATTGCATGATGTGCTCGGGGGGAGCGTCTTTCCAGAGGGCAAAATCTGCCGGGTGGCGTTTGCGTTCATTGATCTCGATCCTGGCGCCTGCCCTGAGGTCATCCAGGCTCTGGCGGGAGAGCTTGCCGTAGCCTTCCAGCTTAGAGACGTCAAAATAGATGCCGTCGCCTTCAATGCGGTAGGCAAAGCCCCGGTTATTCAGCTCCCGAACAAAGTCCAGCATCTCCTGGATATGGTCGGTAGCTTTGCAGATAATTGTCGGTGTCAGGATATTCAGCTCATCTAAGCTGTGCATAAAGTCCTGGGTATAGAATTCTGCTATCTCCCACGGGGTTTTCTTTTCTCTTTTTGCCCCTTCCACTAATTTGTCCTCGCCTTCGTCGGCGTCAGAGACAAGGTGCCCCACATCAGTGATATTCATGACATGGGTTACAGCAAAGCCGTTATATTCCAGCATCCGCCGCAGCAGGTCGGCGAAGATATAGGAGCGCATGTTGCCGATATGAGCGTAGTCGTAAACAGTTGGTCCGCAGACATACATCCCTGCCTTGCCGGGAACCAGGGGGGCGAAGATTTCTTTGGAACGACTGAGGGTGTTATATAGTTTTATTTCCATGGCAAAAAACCTCCTTGAGCCTTTATTATAAGTCCTGGCGCGACTCTTGACAAGTTCGGGGACGGTCCTCAAATTTGTCGGCCTGCCAGGAAAATCCGCATAGCCCGCCCTGCCGCCGCCTCAAGCAGGCTGTCTGCTTGTGCCAGAGCCTGCTCCAAAGGCATGGGACCCGGGACAATGGGCTGCACTGCCGTTACTCCCGCACTATAAACCTCTTGGTAACCCGGGCCGAGAGCGCCGCAGAGGGCGATGACGGGAACATTTGCCTGTCCAGCCAATCTGGCGATGCCGGACAGAGCCTTGCCCATGACAGACTGGCCGTCTATCTTGCCTTCACCGGTAAAGACCAGGTCTGCCCCCTGCAGATGGGAGGCGAAATTGATGGTGTCCAGGACCAGTTCAATGCCTGGCCGCACTACAACCGGGGAGATGATGCTCAAGCCTGCAGCTAGCCCCCCGGCGGCGCCGCTGCCGGGAAAGGAGGCAATGTCCTTGCCGACAGAATTCCGGACAACCTCAGCCAGCCTGGTCAAGGCCTGCTCCAAAACAGATACCATTGCCGGGTCGGCGCCCTTCTGGGGCCCAAATATCGCTGCTGCCCCCCGGGGCCCCAGCAGAGGATTGTCTACATCGCTGGCAACCTCAATCCTGGTCTTGGCCAGCCGCGGGTCAATATTATTAGTATCTATAGTATGCAAGTCCAAGAGTCCCTGGGCATTAGGCGATATTTCCCTGCCACGTTCATCGAGCAGCGCTGCCCCCAAAACAGCTAGGGCGCCTGCGCCGCCGTCATTGGTGGCGCTGCCGCCAACTCCCAGAATAATCCGGGTGCAGCCTTGGTCAAGGGCGGCTCTTATTAGCTGGCCTGTGCCCAAGGTGCTGGTCAACAACGGATTGCGGCGGGGGAGCGGGACTAGGGGCAATCCGGAAGCCGCTGCCATCTCGATGACCCCGGTGCCGTCAGGGAGAATGCCCCAGGGGGCGCAAACTTCATCTCCCAGGGGGCCGCTTACCGCAGTCGAGACCAACCGGCCCCCAGCTGCCTTAACCAGGGCTTCGACAGTGCCCTCGCCTCCGTCGGCAATGGGCAGGAGCACTGTTTCGGCGGCAGGCAGGACATCCCTGATGCCCCTGGCGATGGCCTCGGCGGCTTTAGCGGCACTAATGCTCTCTTTAAAGGAATCCGGCGCAATCAGGATTTTCAAGTCATATCCTCCTTCGCTATAACAGGGGGTTAGCGATTAGTTCCAGCTCCCCCAACAACATCTTCCTGGTCAACTCGATATAAGCGCCCAAATCTGCACAAGCGCCATTCCCCCGGCCAGAGCCAACAAAAAGCTCAGCAGCGTTCCCACCAAGTAGTATTCGGCGAACTGTTTTTTAGAGAGTTCGCTAAAGCGGGCGATGGATTTGGCGGCAAACACGACGCTTATTGCAGAAATATTCCCCGTCACTGTTAAGGTAAGTATGAGGATACGCTCTAAAATCCCTATGTATTTCCCTGCAGCTACTTCCTTTCCTTGCTCATCAGCGACGGGATTCGGGACTTTATCCAATTCCTTTCTCTGGTCATCGTCTATGTAACCCGGGGGGAAGACTTGATCCAGGGCGAAGCGGATTAGAACTGCGCCACCAAAGGCCACCAGGGTATAGACCGCCAGCCCGGAAACAACCCTTTCTGCCCCTGGGAACTGGCCCAAAGGGGCAAGCACTCCTGCATAGAATCCGGCAACCGCTGTATCCACGGGCCTGTCCAAAAGGCGCCATGCCCAGAGCAAAGTTAATAGGTGCAAGGCCTGATCGATTAGCAGCCCTGGTACCCCGGGCTGTGCCTCCCTCTTCAAGATTTTAGCGTAGAGGGTGCGGCCAATGTTTTTCAGCCAGTCCAGGGCTACATGCGCCGCAGTCACCAGTCCCGCTGCCAAGAGGGCACTCTTCCAACCGTAAAAGTGAACTGCTACAAAGGTACATATTAACACGGCTAAACCGTGGCTGGCGTATCCCTGCCACTTATTCTCGCACTTGGTAGCGCTAATCCCATTGGTCTGAAGGATAAAGTCCGCCAGACCATGGGCCAATACCAGTAGCCAAAAAAACAGCATTGTTTTCCCCTCCTCACCTCTTAGTGGGTGATATTTACCATCTCACCTTGTTTAGGGTGATTTAAGCAAGCCTTCCGCCTGGGATAAGCCCTGCTCAGCCTGGCGTATTTGCTGCCAATGGGCTGCCTTGCAGCGTTTTTGGACGTTCTGGGCCGCTACCCCCAGGATTTTTGCTGCAGCGGCATAGGTCCCCGCCTGCTCATAGGTCATTACCGCCTCCCACTGCCCCGGAGTCCACCGGGACATCAGGGTATCGAAAAGGAGCCAGACGGAATTGATTAAGGTATCCAACCCGTCTTCCCCGGTCACTACCCGGGTTGCGGGGTCCTTACTGGCGGCAATGCTCTCCAGGGCCTTCCGGGCCCGGAAAAAGGCGGGACCGCTTAATTTCCAGGGGTCAGCCTCAAGCCTGCCATCATAGTACCCTGTCCCAATGCCAACCCGCAGTTTATGGGGCAGGCAACGCCAGCGCAGCATCCGTACCAACTGGGGTGCCGAAAGCCACCCAGACATTATCCCCTGCACTTCATCTCCCCGGGAAACAGCGAAGGGGACCAGCAGAGCGGGATGGGCAAGCTCGTTGAGACTGCGGGTCAGGGTATCCTGATTCAGCCCGGCCTTTCGGGAACCAATTACATCCGCAGTAAGTACAGTTATTTTTCGCATAAAAACACCCCCGGTAGGGTTAACCTTCATGTTTAACCCTCTTGAGGGTGATATTCTCCAATTAGCGAAAAAATCCTGCTGGGCGCGTGATCTATCCCTTACGTGCTGCAAATTCGCGGTTGAATTTTACAGCAGATTGGGTAGCTCCCCCTTTCCCAGGAGGGTTAGTGTTCCCAATTGCCCTTCTTTGTGCTATACTTCTATATATCACGCTAGAGCTTATAAGGAGATTGCCATGTTCATTCGTTCTTAACATCCAGTAATTATATACTGGCCTGGATTGCCCTCAACTTGAGGTTTGTTTGCATGCAATCCGGGAGGTTAAGAACAACAAACAGCAGTCTTTTAATATTGCTACTGTGCCAAAGACACAGTATGACTCTGGAGCCTAAGGCCCCAGAGCGCCCACGGCTGCATGTGAAGTCTGTTCACAGCGGCTTTTTTATTTGGAGGTGTAAAGAATGAACGAATTCAAATTCACAAGTAAAGAGCTCATCAACAAAGGTTGGTCGGGTGATAAAAAATACTGTGTCACCTCTGCCAAGGGCACAAAATATCTGCTGCGCCTATCTCCTGCTAAACAATATGAGCGTAAAAAGTCAGAATTTGAAATGATGAAGCATGCGGCTTCACTCGGAATTCCAATGTCCAAGCCCGTTGCATTCGGGACCTGTGACGAAGGCGTTTATTCCCTGCAAAGCTGGATTGAGGGTGTGGATGCGGAGGAAGTCATCCCGACTTTCCCCGACACAGAGGTGTATGTATACGGTCTTGAAGCCGGACGAATCCTGAAACAGATTCATTCAATACCGGCACCGGAAACACAGGAGGTTTGGGAAATCCGCTTTAACCGCAAGATCGACCGCAATATTCAGAGGTATTCTGACTGCCCAATCAAATATGAAGGCGGACAGGCTTGTGTCAATTATATAATCGCCAACCGGCATTTGCTTGCTGATCGGCCCCAGTGCTATCAGCACGGAGATTATCATATCGGCAATATGTTGATTGATAAAAACGGCAAACTTCAAATTATCGACTTTGACCGTTATGATTACGGCGATCCGTGGGAAGAGTTCAACCGTATTGTCTGGTGTGCCCAAAAGTCACCGTTGTTCGCTTCGGGCATGGTAAACGGCTATTTTGACGGTGAAGTGCCAATGGAGTTCTGGCGATTGCTTGCGCTATACATCTCAAGCAATACGCTTGCCTCCGTGCCTTGGGCTATCCCCTTCGGGCAGGAGGAAATCGATACGATGCTGAATCTGGCGAAGGAAGTATTGCAGTGGTACGACAACATGCAAAACCCTGTTCCGACATGGTATTTCAAGGGCAACTATGCGCATTAACAGGCAGCAATCAATAGGGCAGTTTATTGATGAATGGGAGGCTGCATTATGAACGGAATCAGGGTAAAAAAGATAGAGAAATTATACAGAGGTGATTTATATGCTATTGCGCTGCATTGACATAGAAAAGAGTTTCGGCGATTTATCCATCCTGAAAGGTGTATCCCTGGAAATTCGCCGGGGTGAGAAAATTGGCCTGGTGGGCAGCAACGGGGCCGGCAAAAGCACCTTGGCCAATATCATTTTCGGGGAGATGGCAGCTGATGCCGGCACAATCCTGCGCTATGACCAGGATATTCGGGTTGGCTACCTGCGCCAGGCTGCCGCTTATTCCCTTAATACCCTGAACGCCGTTCTGGCTGAACGCTCGGAGAGTTTTCTTGAGACCGCCAGTCAAATGGGCCTCAACCAAGTGGCCCGCTGGGATGAAGAGAGATTTCAAGCTTTAAGCGGCGGCGAAAAGACCAAGCTGGCTCTGGCCCAGGTGTGGACCTCCCGTCCGGATCTGCTCATTCTTGACGAGCCCACCAACCACATGGACATTCACGGGGTGGAGTGGCTGGCCGAGGAGATGAAAAAATACCAGGGGGCCGCCCTGATAATCTCCCACGACCGCTGGTTTCTGGATCAGGCAGTAACTCGCATTTATGAGCTGGAGTGGGGGAAGGCAAAAGAGTACCCGGGCAATTATTCCTTCTACCGGCAGGAAAAGCAGCGGCAATTTGCCAGCCAGCTTCACCGCTACCATACAGAGCAAAAGGAGCAGCGTCAGATTGAAGTGGAGATAACCCGGCTTAAACAGTGGTCTGCCAAAGCTCATCGGGAAGCAGGGAAGACAGATGAACATCTCAAAGAGTATGGCCGCAAAAAAGCAAAGCTCCGTGACCAGCAAATAAAGTCAAGGATTAAGATGCTGGAAAGGAAAAAAAGCGAAGGCACAAAGCGTCCCCGGGAGGAAAGCAGGCCGCAATTTGAGTTTGAGGCTGCAGGCAAACGGGGCCGGCGCATCATCGAGGCTACAGGCCTTAGTAAGAGCTATGGGCAGAAGACTCTCTTCACTAACAGCGATTTCTTTATCCAGCGGGGAGAAAAGCTGGGGTTGATCGGTCCCAACGGCTGCGGCAAGACCACCCTTATTCGCATCATCTTAAATCAGGAGACACAAGACAGGGGGGAACTGTGGCTGAGTCCCTCCTTAAAGCCCGGCTGCTTGAGCCAGGATATTACAGACATTGACACAGAAAAAAACGCCCTGGAGATAATGGGAGTAAGCCAAAAGGATGAAGTTACCCAGGTCAGAACTATGCTGGCCAATATGGGTTTTGATGCCGCCATGGTTGCAAAACCGGCGGCAAAGCTAAGCCTGGGCGAGCGGACCCGGCTCAAGCTGGCCGCAATGATAATCCAGCAAAACGACCTGTTAATCCTGGACGAACCCACTAATCACCTGGATCTCCACAGCCGGGAGATGTTGGAGGAAACCCTGTTGGATTACGACGGCACCATCATTATTGCTTCCCATGACCGCTACCTGCTGGAGCGGGTCTGTGATAAGCTGCTGGTCTTTGCCGACGGGACCATCACCAAGCTGGCTTATGGTTTCAAGGAATATAAGCGAAAAACTGAAGAGACAGTAACAGGAACAGGACTAAAAACAAAAGCTGAAACAGACAAAGAGAACTTACTGGTAATAGAGACAAGGATGGCCTGGATTGTCAACGAGCTGGGCAAATACACCCCTGAAGAAGAACAGTACTTTGAACTGGATCAGGAGTTTCAAAAACTTGTCCAAAAAAAGAGAGAACTGAGCCAATAAATCTTCCTTGAACTCAGCATCTGAAAAGTGTATAATACAGCCATTGGGGCTGTAGCTCAGTGGGAGAGCGCTTGACTCACATTCAAGAGGCCGCAGGTTCGAAACCCGCCAGCCCCACCATAAAAGTCCTTGAACCTCAGGTGGTATCTACACCTGGGGTTTTTATTTCCCCCGAAAAAAAATGAGAGAAATACGGGTTTGACGAAATTTTGACGGAATTAGGTTTTGAGATGTCATTTTCACCTCGCGGCTAAGTAATCATCAATCCAATTTCAACCACAATTTTACTTCAGGTACAGGCCGATTTAGCTGTTCTGCAATTTCATCAATTGTCTTGAGTCCACCTCGATACCATTTCCTTGCCCGGTTTTGCATTGCGCTGTATCTGTTCGCACATGGGGTATTCTTGACGGGAATATCGCTGTATTCTGGGCAGAATTTTTGGCGAGATGAAGTGGAGGCAAATTTTTTGCCACAAAAAAGGCATTCCTTGAACACTTGTTTTCCAGGAATTCTTGTGACTAGATTATAAATCTGTAACCATATAGCTCCAAGCAAGTTTGTAGATATATATCCAGGATAGAAATTACCGTCTTTGTCAAGTTCCGCAAAGGGAGATACTGATTTAAGGTTGGAACTAAGGGTTCGGACAATAATCATCTGTATTATATCTTCAAAACGTGTGTTCAGGTATTCCCTTCTAGGTTGCCAATAGCTAGGGTTATAGTGTTCCAGTAACTCAAATTGTTCTGTCTCAGTGAAAATTGCTCCAGCTTTAATATCCTCGAGGATGAAAAACCCATCAACGATAGTTTTTATTTCTATTACAGAGTTAATAAAAAAATTTCGTGACTCCAAAATACCCTCCATATTCGAGCATCTATTTGTTGGAGTTATATTAGATAGGCTTGACATCTGATCCAAGGGCCCATACTCATTATAAAAGGCAATAGATTCGTCCGTGTTTCGAGGATCTATGTTAAGAATTTTAAATAGGATGGACTCATCTTCGAAGGGAACATACGTCCTTGTGGGCATCTGGAGCGTATTTTTTGAGGGGTTGCTTATACTCTTAACTAAAGCAGGTTGTTGGTTCTGATTATTAGAGAGAAATTTCTGGAATTCATCAGTCTCTGTATACCATTGGGCAACAAAATAATCCTCTTGAATTTTGCCCATACGAAGATTCTCAACAATAATATATGGAGCATGAACAATTTGATGGGCTTTATAACTGAATGTAAAGCTCCGTGATGGTGCTGTTATACAATTTTTTGAACTCATTTCGAACTCCTTTCAACCTCAAAATAGTTAAGGATAAGATAAGGATAAGATAAGGATAAAATCTCTAGACTTCCCTTACTCGAAAGTATATCATTCTCCTAAAGCATGTTCAAGGAGGAGGACAAGTAATGCTTAGATTGACATTGGAACGACGGAAACGGAATCTCACGAGGGCAAAGTTAGGTGCGTTGGCAGACATTCATCCAAGCGAAATTGGAAGAATAGAAAGTGGGCGGCTAAAGCCCTACGACCCCTGGATTCTACGCCTAGAGAAGGTGCTTGGCGTTCCTGGGGACGAGCTCTTTGAGGAAGTAGACGACATTGACAACGGACAGTGCGGTTAGAGGAGGTGGATGAGGATGGAAGCTCTAAAACCGCAAAAAAAACTTACCTATTCAGTTATTGAGGTGGCAAAGATGTTGGGTATCAGTCGTGGTAAGGCATATGAACTAGTTAACAGTCGCAATGGTCCTGCTGCATTCAGGGTAGGCAATAGGATCCTTATTCCTGAGGTAGCACTGGAGAGGTGGGTCAATGAGCAAGCTAAAATCGGTGGTTAACTTACCGTGCCGAAAGTCCCGCCAGTCATCCACGGTTTTTCCCTGCGCCAAAGTGGGTTGTCTATATTTATGGGAATGGGCAATTGCCGAGGTTGTTGAGGAGAAAGGAAAGTGAGGTATGAGAGGAGGATATTATTCATTGCCGAAGATACTCTTCACAAATGCTTTCCCCACGATAGGGTTACCTGCCAAAGTGCTTTATGCCATGATACTGGACAGGCTATCTTTGTCAGAGAAGAACAATTGGAAAGACCCAAACCGAGACACGTTTGCTTTATTTTCCCGGGAAGAAATGGCGCGATTTCTAGGGGTGAGCCGACCTACAGCAACCAAGGCTCTCGGGGAACTAAAAGCTGCAGGGTTGATTCGGGAAGTATCTCAGGGCAAGAACAGGCCAACAAGGCTATATATTGAGGGAAAGAATCTTTCCTTCACAGCAGAGGCTGAGGGAAAGGAAGTTTCCCTCACAAATGACCCTGAGGGAAAGAATTTTTCTTCTGAGGGAAAGATTTTTTCGTCTGAGGGAAAAGAATTTGCCCCGAGTAACTTAAAAGAACAACTTAATCTAGTAACTTTAAAAAAAGAAAGTACTGCGCCTAGCTGTGCCGTAGCTGAGCCTAGCAATGCAGTTTCTATATCACCCGATAGACAGAACGACGAGGTGCCTTATGAACAAATTGTAGAACTCTACCTCCGGTATTGTCCCTGTATGCCGAAGGTCGGGAAAATTAGGGAAGAAACAAAAAAGAAAATAAGAGCACGTTGGCAGGAATGCCAGGACCTTGACGCTTGGACTGATTACTTTAAGAAAGCTGGACAATCTGACTTTCTAAATGGTAGGAGTGGGAAAAATTATAGAGCTAATTTCACTTGGTTGCTTAGCAGAGATAATATGGCCAAGGTGTTAGATGGTCGGTACGACAACGACGATTACCCGTATTGGGCAGCCAGGGAGCGCCAAATAGCTCTGGATGCTCAAGAATTACAGTATAAGGAGGTAACATGAGATGAATCGAACGGAAACAGCAGACCTTTTGCACTATCTTGCAGTGGCATATCAAGGCAGGTTAAGATTTCCTACCGGTACACCCTCAGGAGATGATTGGATGATCCTGGTTTATCGGCGCATCCTAAGAAATATCCCAGCTGATATAGCACTTGCAGCTGCTGATAAGTTTATTTCCCAGGGGACAGAACGGCCTCCGCTCCCTGGACAGTTAGCGGCTGAAGCACGAAAACTGGTTGACCCAAGGCCCGAAAGGACCGGTCTTGAGGGATGGGAGGAACTACAAAGGGCATTTGCCCGATATAGCCCATATTACCAATATAGCGAGTTTGTAGAATGCCTAAGCGAAGAGGTCCGGGGAATTGTCCGTATGATTGGAATCAATACAATCGATAACACTGATCCTGCGTTTATGCAGCCCAGGTTTGTGAAGCTTTACGAGGAGCAGCAGAAAAGAACCCGTGAGCTGGATCAAATTATGGAGATGCAAGATAGATTGCAAAAGGGCGAGACAGACAAGAATCTTCTGATTCAAAGTGTTGTGGAGGAAGACAAAATCCAGAACTAGCATTAGGGACAGCCCGTTCGGGAAGAGGTATTTCATCTCAAGTTTTCAGTCCGATTTAAGAAGTTACGAATACAGTCTACAAGTACATTGAGGTCCTAGAGGAGGAAACTGTATGCCGAAGGTCAGTAAGAGGTCAGATGGGCGCTGGGAGACCAGGGTGCGAGTTGGAACGGACAACGGAAAACCTAAGTACCGGTCTATCTATGGGAGAACTAAAAAAGAAGCTGAAGAAAAGCTAGCAGAGATTACAACTCAACTTAAAACAGGAACTTACGCTAACCCTTCTAATGTGACTTTAGGTGAATGGATTAATGAATGGATCAACGGACGGCCAAATATTCGGGAGACAACCAGAGCCTTCTATGATTCCCTTATTAGAGTCCACATTGCTCCTGCTTTAGGGGATATAAAGCTCAATAGACTCACAACAAGAGACATTCAGACCTTGTTAAATGAGAAGATGGTGGACGGGGCAGTACGAGGAGGTGGTTTATCAGCTGCCACAATCCGATATATCCATGTCTGTATTCAGTCCGCGTTAAAACAGGCGGTGAAGGAAAGGTTACTGATTGTCAACCCTGCGGAAGCCGTTGAGTGTCCCAAAATTCCTCCCAAAGAGATGAAGACGCTAACCATCGAACAGGTTGGAATATTTCTTGAGGAGGCCAAACAGGATCCGAATTATGCAGCCTTCTTGCTGGATCTATCAACTGGACTCAGGCGGGGGGAATTACTAGGAATCTGGTGGGAAGACATTGATTTTGAAAAATCCACTCTAACGATTCGTCGCCAACTCTCTAAGCGGCCCAGGACTGCCGAGAAGCATCTGGACAGGCTCTTCTTCACACAACCAAAGACGAATGCGGGGCATAGACAGCTATCTCTGCCCAGCAATGTTCTCCATGCACTAAAGGATCATAGGAAGCGGCAGCATGAGGCACGCCTAATAATAGGGGGAGCCTATCTGAACCCTGATATTGTCTTCGCCACTCCAGAAGGTGGGCCGCTTTGCCCAGATAGCTTCTACAAGTCATTTAAAAGGATTCTTAGGAAGGCCGGGTTACCAAATGTACGATTCCACGATTTAAGGCACACATATGCGACCATGGCCCTTCAGGCGGGGATATCCCCCAAGACTATTCAAGCTGTCTTAGGCCACGCCAATATATCAACAACCCTAAATATCTACGGCCACGTTACTAAAGAAATGCACACCCAGGCTGCTGAAATCATGGGTGACATATTGGAGGGTTCAATAAAACTTCAAGGCGGCTAAAAAACGAATAGCAATAGTATGACCTTAAACTGGCATACGGGAATACTTGGAAACCTCCGCTCCAAGCACGACGATTCAAGTAGTCTCTCAGGAAGGGATAGCTATCTTGCATCCATGGGGAGTCGTCGGGTCACACGATGGAGTATCCGGGGAGCCACATCTTATTCCTTTTTTTAGCCCCGCAAGTTACATTCCTCTGTCACTCGGGGGAGGCTCTTGATGGAATAAGAATGTGCCCTTGGGAAGAGTAGCAAGCATTGCAAATGTATATACATTTGCCACGGCAGTAGCCTCCCTCTGCCCGCACTTAGGTCAGAGTTCGGCTTTCTCCCGGCTTGTTGGGGCTTCGCCCCAAACCCCTATAAAGCAACGGTGAGGAGGTTAAGCATGTCATCGGTTAAGAAGACAGGCATCTTTATAAGGGTGACACAGGAAGAAAAGGAACAGGCCAGGGAACAAATGAAAAAAGCTGGCCTGAATAACATGAGTGAATATATTCGGCGAATGATGCTAAATGGCCAGATAGTAAGACAGGAATTTCAAGACCTAAAGGACCTTACTACTCAGATCGGAAGGATTGGAGGCAATGTTAACCAGATTGCCAAGCGTGCAAATGAAAGAAGGGTAGTACCACAAGAAGATATCGACGAAGTATTGGGTTGTATGAGAAAGGTAATGCGCGTTGTAGATTCTGAGATAAGGCGTGTTTTGCGGTCGTAATTGCAATACCTTTTCAGAGTATGCCCGGGAGTTTGCTAAAAGGGGGAGGTGGTATAAATGGCTGTAACGAAGATCCATGCAATAAAATCCACGGTAGCTAAGGCAATTAAATATATACTAGATCCGGCTAAGACTGATGGCACTCTTTTAGCCTCGGGTTTTCATTGCGAGCCTGCCCTAGCTCACCTGGATTTCGAGATGACCTCTCTATTAGCAAAAGAGATAAGAGGAGATCATACCAAAACGGGTGGTTCTGATAATCTTGCCTATCATCTTATTCAAAGCTTCTCAAAGACAGACAAGATAACCCCGGAACAAGCTCATGAGCTTGGCAAGCAGCTGGCAGATGAGGTGTACCTGGGCAAGCATGAATATGTCATTACTACTCACATAGACAAAGGGCATATCCACAACCATATAATTGCTAATTCTGTGTCCTTTTTAGACTTCAATAAATTCCGGACCAGGCCATATGAGACAGCCCGCAAGATTAGAGAGGCTAGCGATAGATTATGTAGAGAAAACGGGCTGCACGTAATTGAAAATCCCAAGGGAAAAGGTCAAGATAAGCGGAAGTGGCAGACGCAGCCCAGCTGGAGGGATCGCTTGCAGCTGGCCATTGACAAGGCAATATACACAGCAACAAATTATCAGGAATTTACTGATTTGCTCAAGACAGAAAAAGTAGAGATAAAGGAAGGGCAACATATTGCCTTCAAAATGCCTGGGCAGCAACGGTTTATAAGGGGAAAGAGCATTGGCCCTCGATACGAGAGAGAACAGATAAAGGCGAGAATTGATGACCCCAACAAGAGTAAGGTTGTCGAATTCTTGCCACATACCAAGATTGAGAAGGCTATATATAGGATGTCCAGTAGACAGATTATACAGGAGATCCAAAGGACAGCTAATGCCCTGGTCTTAACACGGAGAGAGAAAGTGTTTTCTTACCGAGACTATAATATTAGGCTTAATGAGTTGAAGGAGCAATGCAAGGCTGTTAGGAGTACACTCAAGGATCTTGATGATAAAAGCGCTCAATATCGAAACGTATCCAAACTCCTAGTTGCTTATAACAAGCATCTTCCTTTGGTTCAACAATATGAGCAACTACCGAAATGGAAAAAGAAGAAGTTTCTTAGCAGCCATGACTCAGAGCTTAGTGTGTTTGCACATGCCGAAAAAATGCTGCTAAGTGCGGGTGCTGAACCGGTGGATATGAATAGAGCTCTAGAGTTCTTGAAAAAGCATTCCGAAAAAACAGGTGAACTCGGTGTGCAGTTCAGGCAAATAGAGGAGAGAATCAAGAACCTTGACGCTGCCAAGAAAGTCATAGGCAAAATCCTTGGCCACGAACAAGAAGAAAAACGGGACGGTATAAAACGAAGAACGATACAAGAGCTGACTCGATAAAACGGTCCTCAATTCCATAATTTTGACGCTGGGAGGTTTTCCAGACTTCAGTAAGGGGTTTGTCCCTAAAATGGTTGTAAACGATTTAGGGGCTCTTTTTTAAGGAATAATGACAGACATAACCTACTAGTAAGGCAATGGGTTATGACGGATAAAACAAAGGAGGATGGATGGAATGGCAAGGCCAAGAAAACTTACTCCCCTTGAAGAATACGCAGCTTACGGATTAAGAAAATCTGGTGTTTCATATGCCGAGATTGCTCATAATAATGGAGTTTCCGTGAGGACTATCGAACGGATTATTAAGAGGATAGAAATTGATAAAAAGCCTAAGGAATCGGGGGTATAAAGACATTACCTACCTTCTCAAAACGCCTCAGAAAGCAAAATACGAGGTCGAATTTCAGCCGTTTATCCCTTTAACCACAGGAAATCCTGCTGAAGTAAAAAATGGCACTTCTGACCCAGGAAAACGGATTCAATAGCGCCATCATGCCCCACTGATATAAGAGTTCTTATTTCCTGCGATTTTTTCAGTAATTAATAGTTGAAAATGGAATACCCGTTTATGGGGAAAATGTAAACATCCTTTCCCCAAGAGTTTCTAAACCTCGTCTACCTTTTGTTTACAAAATTTGCTTTCGGAATAAGTATAATAATATTTTGTATACAAAAGTGGGTTTACACCATGTGTGTCAGGGGGAAACAGTGTAAACATTCTATAGAAATAAGCCAGTAGCCAACGCGAATCGGATATACTGCTTTGGCTTGACGGAAGAACCTGTGTAAACAAGATATTCTGAAATGTGCACAGCTTTTCGCCATGGGTTTCTAAGCTCCTTCTTGGTTTTGTAAGACAAGATTTGCTGCAAATCTGAAAATGAACGATATTTGTCTTACACAAGTGGGGGTAGGCCTTATGTGTCAGGGACAAACCATGTGCACATTTTGCCTGCATAATGCCTTAACTCGATTTCCAGGGGCGAGATTCTCGACGCTAGGAGCTTTGTCGTAAGGATGTTATATAATATATAAATATAATTATAAATGTGAATAGCTCCATCCAACTGAACCTTGTTTGCCGAGCCCCTGAGCCTCAACTGAACCGCAGAATTTGCGGGTCAGTAACCTCACTAAGGAAAATCCGTCTAGTTCACTAACAAAAACCAGGGGGTGGTTTTTGGGGGGTGGACAGAATCCCCGTTTACCGGGCTTTTTTTGCTTACAGAAGCATTATTATTCTTAACACCGTGTTGTACATTTAGAGAAGAACGGCAAGGACTCACAAAACCAAACCTTATCTACTTAAAAAAGTTCATCGAACCCTCTGAGGCTCAACTGAACGAAAGAATCTTTCGGTCAGGAACGAAATGATCTTTCACCGGAAACTGATATTGATAATACTGAGATCCGCTAATATAGATTATAGGACATAAGGGGTAGAAAAAGAGGGGAATTACATCCGATAATGCTACATAAATGACTAGAAAATCACATCCGATAATGTAGATTCTAGGGATTGATAGAAACCCCATGTTCGAGGCTTTATAATTTTGATAGTATAGAAACACCTTTGTATCCGTCCATAATCTTTTGGGCAGGATTTTGGCATTCTTTTGGAGAAAGGAAACAAGTAGAACATACTGTTGTAAGGGGTTGAGTTTATGAAGTTTTTAGCTGAATTAGAAAGGGTACTTAAGGCTGATGAACGCTTTATTGGCGAGGACAATAATGTCATTAAGACTAGAGTATATGATGCGGCTATGGGCACAGACGGTTTGTTAGTTCGCTCATTATTAGATAGCGACTTAATGAGAGAGAGCTTCTTCATTCGGGTAGATGATGTTTATGTGTTTGATAAGATGAAGTTTGTTTGGGTCTTAGAATCAAAAGAATTTTTGCCGGACTCCTATACCCTTTATAGGAATAAAATTGGTCTTGTTGATAGAGGGAATCACCTTATTAGCCAGCAGCAGGATGTGTCTTTAGTATGGCCATATAAGGACTGTTTTCTTGAAGGGGGGCAGACCAAGGAAGATCAAAAACGAGAAGAGATATTTTATAACGAAACCCTTGCTCCAGATGAGGTGAATCGACTCCTTGAACCGAAGGTGTTAGGAAATGCTCGAAGATATACATCAAATGGCGTTGAAGACGGTATTGATTTTAACGATAATGATAATTTGATTATTAAGGGAAACAATTTACTGGCCTTGTCCTCTCTTTTAAAAAGATACGAGGGGAAGGTTAAGTGTATTTATATCGACCCACCATATAATACTCCAAGCGCTGCAAATACTTTCGATTACAATAACTCTTTTAACCATTCTTCTTGGCTAACGTTTATGAAAAACAGGATTGGATGCTCCTTGTCGCTATTGCAAGAAAATGGTTTCTTTGTTGTTGCTATTGATGATAATGAACTCTTTTATTTAGGGACTTTATGTGATGAGTTGTTAGGTAGAGAAAATCGCTTAGGTGTAATTAGTGTTGTACACAACCCAGGAGGGAGACAAGACGAAGAATTTTTTCCGACTGCTCATGAGAATATGATTGTATATGCAAAAAATAGAAGTAAGGCAGTATTAAATAATTTACCTATGTCTGAGAAAAAAACTAATGAGTATAACATGACGGATAGCATTGGTTCCTATAAACTAAGAGGCTTTCGAAGAAGCGGAAATAATTCTCTACGAGAAGAAAGACCTAATATGTTTTACCCTATATTTTTTGATCCGCAAAGTAATCGCTTAACGTTGGAGAAGACAGACAATTCAATTGAGATTTTACCTATAGATTTCAATGGCGAAGAAAGATGCTGGCGATGGGATAGGGATACTTTTTTAGCAAGGAAAAAAGATTATTTAGTTGTTAAGGAAAGAAATAAAACATACGATATCTACGTTAAAGAGCGTTCTACTGATTATAAAGGTGAGAAGGCAAAAACTGTATGGAACAAGCCAGAATATACTGGCCAGAGTGCAACGACGACAATAAAACAGATTTTTGGATCCAAAGCGTTCACTTATCCAAAATCAGAATTCTTGCTGAAAGATATAATTCATATTTTTACTAATCCAGGTGATTTAATTATAGATTTCTTTATGGGTTCAGGTACAACACATGCAGCAGCCCATAAAATGAAGAGAAAATATATTGGGATTGAACAAATGGATTATATAAATACCATTTCTGTTCTGAGATTGAAGAAAGTTATAGCTGGGGAAGAGAATGGTATTTCAAAATCTGTAGACTGGCAAGGAGGTGGCTCCTTTGTCTACTGTGAACTCTTGGAAGTTAATGAAAGTCTGATGAAAGCACTTCAAATAGCAAAAGATTCAGAAGCCGTTAAGGCTGTGTTAAATCAAGCAACTAAGGACGGTAAGTTAATTCCTTCCGTTCTTCCTAGCGACTTAAGAGACACAGAAGAAGACTTTAATAACCTTGCACTCGATAAACAAAAGAAGTTGGTGGCGGAACTCCTTGATAAAAACAGACTCTACGTTAACTTATCTGATTTAGATGATGAGGATATGGCAATCAACGAGGAAGATAAAGCTTTTACCAAGAGCTTTTATGGTTTAGATGGGAGGGAGAATATTTGACGGGTAATTTCTTATATAGAAAATTAGATGTTGTAAGGGAAATCGATGCGTTAGCAGACCTCCCTTCCTATATCAGTGAGAACCTTAGTGATCATATTGTATTACGTACTTACCAAGAGGAGGCTTTCCGCTATTTTATAACCTATTATGAAAATGATAATTTAAGAAAAAACAGGCTAATCCATAACCTATTTCATATGGCGACAGGTTCCGGTAAGACGGTTATCATGGCAGGCCTTATCCTTTATCTTTATACTCAGGGTTATAGAAAGTTCTTGTTCTTTGTCAACCAGACCAATATTTTAGAAAAGACTAAGGAGAATTTCCTTAATCCTTCATCTAGTAAGTACCTATTCGCAAGAAATGTTGAGTTGTTTGGCGATTCTGTGCCTATTATTGAAGTTGAAAACTTCGCGTACTGTGATTGCAATGCCATTAACCTTTGTTTTACAACGACACAAAAGCTCCATATGGATTTAAACTTCCCCAAGGAGAATAGTCCGACCATAGACGATTTTGAGAATGACAGGGTTGTTTTGATTTCCGATGAATCTCACCACATCAATACGAGAACGAAGTTGAATAAGACGGAAGTAGCAGAGGAGAATTCCTGGGAATACTCCGTATTTAAGATTTTCCATGCGAATAAAGATAATGCTCTCCTTGAATTCACAGCAACAGCTGATTTAAAAGACCCTAATGTTTTGCGAAAGTATGAAGATAAGATTGTCTATGACTATACCCTTAGTAAGTTTAGAGAAAGTGGTTACACCAAAGATTTTCAAAATATGCAAGGTGACTTTAGTCCCTGGGACCGCACTCTTGCAGCTATGGTTCTCAGTGAGTACCGTAGACATCTGTTTGGCAATGCTGGTCAAAATATTAAACCTGTGGTCCTGCTAAAATCAAAGACTATTATAGAATCGGAAGCCTTTTATCAAGACTTTTTTAAGTCGTTGGATAACTTGTCTAGGGATGAGATTTTAGCATTCCAAGGTTCGGACAATGTATTTCTAAGGGAAGCTATCAACTATTTTTTGGATAGAGATCTTTCTTTGCAGGGACTCATATCTGCTTTGCAAATGGGCTTTTCTGAGGACCGTTCCATAATCATGAATAGTGAATCAAAGGATTCTTCCAAGGAAAATCAAATAGCTGTTAACTCCTTGGAGGATGAGGACAATCCCTATCGCATTATCTTTACGGTAGATATGTTGAATGAAGGTTGGGATGTGTTGAACCTCTTTGATATTGTAAGACTCTACGAGGCCAGAGACGGCAAGGCCGGTAAGCCTGGGAAGGCGACGATTCAAGAAGCCCAGCTCATTGGTCGTGGTGCAAGATATTGTCCCTTTCAGATGGAAGAAAGTCAGCCACGCTTCAAGCGTAAGTATGACTATGACTTGACTAATGAAAACCGTATTTTGGAAACCTTGCTTTATCATAGTATGCAAGACTCCAGGTATATTAGTGAATTAAGAACTGCTTTGAAACAAACAGGACTCTTAGCGGAAGCACCTGTGGAAATTGAATATAAGCTAAAAAAAACTTTCAAGGAATCTGACTTCTATAAAACGGCCTATATCTTTTCCAACCGTAAGGTAGAGAAGTCAAGGAATCAAGTCACTCAAGCTGATAAGAAGATTCAGAACGGATACTATGTTCATAAGGCAAGAACAAGATCTTCTGTGCTTTACGATCTCTTCGGTGAGAAGATGAACCGTACAGAAGGCATGAACTATGTTAGTAAGGTAAAATTTAAAGAGATTCCTTTGAATATTACCGAATCAGCGATGGCAAATTTTGAGGTAATGAAATTCAATGTACTAAAATCATACTTCCCTCATTTGAAGTCAAAACGAGAGTTTCTAACATCCGATTTCTATTTAGGCAACATTACAATTCATATTGAAAGTCCTTATAAAGAACTTACTGCCAGGGATTTGTATGATGGAGTTATACAAGCCTTACAGGATGTTTGTTCCTATATCAAAAAAATTGGGGCAGAGTACGAAGGAACCAAGGAATTTTTTGCACAAAGAGTCCACCAGGTTATTCGGGATAAGAAAATTTATATTGATAATCCACATGGTGATGGCGTTGGTATTTCTCAAGCAGAGATTGCTAGAGAACAATCCATTGAACTGGCTTTTGAACATTGGTACGCCTATGAAGATAATTTCGGAACTAGTGAAGAAAAGGCCTTTGTGAAGTATTTCCAGGGACTGCTCCCTGAATTACAGAAAAAATATAATGAAATTTACCTGATAAGGAATGAACGTATTCCTGCTTTAGCTATTTATGATTTTGACACAGGAGAGCGATTTGAACCAGATTTTCTACTCATCCTTCAAAAGAAGAATGCTGATGGCTATCTGCAAGAGCAAATATATATTGAACCCAAAGGTAACCACCTTTTGGAGAAAGATAAGTGGAAAGAAGATTTTCTGTTAAGGATTGAGGCAGAGGGTATTCCAGTTAAAAAATATGTTGATGACAATGAATATAGGATAGTTGGACTACCGTTTTTCAACCAAGATTATAGGATGGAAAGCTTTGAAAGTGCTATTAAATAAAGTAAATGAGGTGAAGAGTTGATGATAACAATTTGATAATATAAAAAATGTTAACCTAAATAATAGAGAGAAAAAGGACAAAAAATAACCCTAAAGCAGGTCCAAAATACCCCAAAACACCTGATATTTTTTCTGATTCATTGAATGGGAGTAGCAGCATGCAACCTACGACACAAGGGTCCGTCCCTGTGTCGTGTCGCAAGAATGGAGATATGCTAAAGTGACTGTATTCAGATTGTAGTCCTATAAGCAATTCGCTGTATATTTTAGATGATAGGGGGGGTATTAACTTGAGCAAGGTAATTAGCTGGGTGTTGGTTGGGTGTATGATATTATTAGCTACAGTATTGTATACAACTCTTAAGGGCGTTGTAAATGTTGAGACATGGGACTTAACTATAGGGCTTTTTTCTTCAATGGCATCATGGATAGTAATTATCTTTTTACTTATCGAACGGCATGATAAAGAACGCCCTTATTTACAAGTAGCCTTTGAGCCTATTCGTTCCACTCTGGCTTGTCTTACTATAAGGAATACGGGGTTAACCCCTGCGGTACTGAAGTCGTTAGTTATAAATGATGAATTTGCATTGGAACTAACTAAAGATGTTCAAGAGAGACTATTAAAATATAAAGAAACCGAGAACACTATTTTCCCGGGGAAAGCTTGGGTAATATCTCTCGATGTTAATGTTTTCGATATCATAAACGAATTTATGCATACAAGCATTTCAGTTGATTTCTCGTATTCACGTCTCAACAGAAAGAAATTGTATCAAGAAACTATTAAATACGATTTTGAGGATTATTCAGGATTCTTAGTGTATACTTCCGAAATGGACGAGCTAAAAAAAAGCACTGATACATTAACGAAAAGTATTGTTAGTGTTACCCGCTCTATTGAAAAGGTTTCAGTGTTCAAAGATGACTGGGAAAGATATATAGCTTGCGGAGGCTATGAGAAAAGTAAAGATGAAATCCTCGAATAGGGGCTAATAAGTACATGAGCTTAGACAGGGATACCATTAAGACGTAGATCGCAATATGTGAATGCCTTGCCGCGTCACCTGTTAGAGACATGCCTGTACGATACGGCATATACACTTCCCAGAGGTAACACTTCAGGTAAAGGCTATTGCCAAACAATAACGGACAAAGTGCAGGGAAAAGTCGGACGTGATAGTGTGAACCCATTATATATTAGGACAATGGGGGGGGGAGGAGTTTGTGGCGATACTAAACGCACTAATCAACAAAGAAACACTAAGGGTTATTTGTGAAGCAAAGCGTATAGAGCCATCTTACATCGCAGAAAAAATAGGCTGCAAACCAGCTTCTAAAGTTGATGAGTGGCTTAAAGCTACCTCTGATATCTTGCCAACATTCAATCAGGCAAAAAAGGTTGCGGGTTGTTTGCATATTCCCTTTGCAGGGTTATATATGAACCCAGATGACGTTCCCAAACATAAATTGCCGAAGATTGTAAACCGCCGCACGCTTCCAGTAGGATATAGCGCGGATGAGAGTGCGTTGAATGTTGCAATTGCAGATTTGCTGGAGGCTCGTGACCTGCTTATTACACTAAAGCGGGAGTTAAATGAACCGGTTATACCATTTACAGTTAGTATTGATACAAATACGTCCGCTAACAAAGTTGCCGCAGAAATTAGGAAATGCTTTGATATTAGCTTAGATGAGCAGTTTAAAAAGGCATCTCAGCGTCAATTTTATTTGTATGTTAGACAGCAAGTCGAGGCTAAGGGTGTTTTTGTCCATTGTTTTACTGATGTTGACGTTGAGATGGCACGTGGATTGGCAATGTTTTATGATTTAATGCCGGTAATTGGTCTTAACGGAAATGATCGTCCACCGGCTAAAACATTCTCAATTGTGCATGAGCTAGTACATTTGCTAAGGCGTCAATCGTCTTCATGTAATGAATTTATTAATGCATTCTCAAGCAATGCAGAGGAGATATTTTGTAATAATGTAGCCGGAGAATTATTAGTCCCAAAGGACGCATTGTTTGTAAAGCTCAGCAGGCATTTGAGAGCGGACTTTACGATCCCAGATATTCAAAAATTAGCCAACGATTTTTCGGTAAGCAAAGAAGTTATTATTAGAAGATTGCTTGATAGCGGGGTCATTAACGAAGTTAAGTATTCTGCATATAGTGATGAGCTCCATAGAATAATCGAACTTGAAAGAGAAGAAAGACGTATAGCGCGTGCCGAAGGCAGGCCAGTAAATATCCCCAAATATCCTTCTAGAGAAGCCATTGATCGAACAAGTACAACCCTATGTAGTTCTTTGTTTAGAGGATACACAGAGGATGTGTTTAGCAAGCAAGATGTATCTCGCTATCTTGGTATCAGCCAGAAATATGCCGACAAATTTCTTGAGGAGGTGTCGAGATGGTACGCCAGGTGAATCTGTTTACAGAAAAGCCGCCGTACAAATATATCATCGACAGCTCTTCAGTTTTTTCGCAGAAAGATAATGAACCTCATCCGAGGGCTGTTTACCGCGGGCTATGGAATAGGATTGAAGAATTGATGCAGGATAAAGTAATAGTGACTGTATCAGAGATCGTTGACGAAATTAGGGATAAAGATTTAGAAACCTGGCTTCATAATCATAGATGCATCGTTCTTCCGGTCAACGACGTGATACAACAGAATGTCACCCGAGTTGTTACTAAAAATCCGCGTCTTGTAGATTTCAAGCAAGCTAAGTCCTCGGGCGATGCTTTTTTAATAGCAACAGCAATGGTGTATGGGCTAATTATAATTACAGAAGAAAATCGAGATAGCCCTTATAAAATACCCAAAGTTGCAGAAAGCTTGGGAGTTAAGGCAATAGACATCAATGAGCTTTGTTTAATCGAGGGTTGGCATTTTTAATATGTTGCAGTCGCATACGTTGAAATGGCATGCTAAATATTTATGGCACCGTAATTCCTGGCAACAATCTGGTAACAAAAAATCAGATAGAAATTAAGATATAAGTATCTGCTACGTTAGGAATCACAAACCACAATCTATCAAGAAAATTGATTAAGAAACGCTCCTGTAAGCGAGTGGAAGTAACGATAAAGTTAAAACGAATGAGATTGCCTACGGAATTTTGACGGATTCCTGACGAAAAAACGCACGGAATCCCATGACACCATATATCACCAAAACCGTAATAGTCCTGGGAATAAAGGATTCGTGACACATAATGGTACCGCCTGGTATAGGAAGGGCCAAACTCACATTCAAGAGGCCGCAGGTTCGAAACCCGCCAGCCCCACCACCCCAAGATATTGAAACCCTGCACATAAACCCGTGCAGGGTTTTGTTTTTCTTTGAAAGCTTGGCATTCCGTACAATAGTTAAGGTTGTTAAAGCCCTATTATTGGGCTTTCCGAGGAAAGAAACTAAAACTTTTCTGCCCTTCTCTTATTGCGTAACTTTTCACGGAAAGAAGAAAGGAACCTTGCGTATGGTAAATGTCGGCAAACAACTAATGCAAGTGTTATAATTATATAAGGATTTTTTACAAAATATAAAGGAGAGAGTATCATGAAAGAATATAAGGTTTTAACACAAAAGGACAAATGGTTTTCCGGAAAGTTTGATCCGCAAAAACTTCAAGACGCACTAAACTCGTACGCGCAACAAGGCTGGAGATTAGTCACATGTGCCACTGCAGATATTCCCGCTCTTGGTACATCAAGACAGGAATTTGTCGCTGTTATGGAACGAGATCTTTAATTTGGGAGGTACTTCGATGCCCGGATATAGTACTTTCTTCGAGGGAGTCATTTTTATTGAGGGAATGGAACCCGATTCAAAAACTTTAGGACTCATAAGGTCAGATTTAAGTTTTAAAATTGGTGCCCAATTAAAAAATCTGAATGATGTAAAACACGATTTATCCACAAAAGCACGAAACATGGGTGCTAATGCTGTTCTTAATTTCACATATGGTCAAAAAAGCAGATGGCTAGCTATTGATGATGTCGCATATTTTGGTGAAGGTATTGCAGCAATATTAACCGATCAACGATATAAAGAAGTTATGGAGAAAATAGCTAACAGATAAATGGCGCATCTATGCTGTAATGTAGAGACTCCCAAGACATTAAAACCCTGCACGTTGTGAATGTGCGGTTTTTTTTGCCGAAAACTGGGAACAGGAATTATCACGTTGGACGGGCTCAACATATCTTCCGCACCCTTAGTGGAGACAAATAACAATTACCCTAGAATACTGCAAGCTCAAGTATAAACTTCCAGCTCAAGACCCTATCCAAATCAGTATACCTTGCCGGTAATAGTCTCCTTTTTCTCGCCTTCGGTTAGCAATAGGATCTTTATCGGTGCCAGTAACTCCAACACTCTTCTCCCTGTAGGGCTGAAACTGGGGACATTCCCAGCCATAATTAATGGTTTATCCCCGTGCTGTAGTACTCCCCCACTAACTTTTCCATCCCCGAATTTTTGACGAAAAACAATGATTTTTTAGACCGGACCGCTCTTGTTACCTGGTAAAAAGAAAGCTGGAAGCCGACAGGGGATAAGATACTATCCTCTCAGCATCGACATCATTATGATAGCACATGGCGTCGAGAGTTTTCATGGGGGATAAAAGCTTCCCGATTGGCTATTCAAGCTCATAGGTATATCGCTGATTATATACTTAAATATCCGGTAACAATGAGGAATTCACCGGACTTGCGAGGAAATGTTAATTTTTGTTTTATTGGGCCTGAAAGATAAGCCATAACTATTGAAAAAATATTAATATGTAATAATTAGCCTTAAACTCCGCCACTCTGGCGGACCAAACCTTATGCAGTTGTTGCTTGCTCATAAAAAACTCCTCCCTCAGGTAATTTCTTTAAGAAATTGTCCCATGAGGAAGGAGGTGGTGTCCAGGTGTGGGCTATTTGACGCTTACATTTTTTTCCGTACATAAAAGTACAAGACTCTCCACCAGTCCAGCTTTTGCGCGTTTTTGACGACACTGTGGATTGATTTATCTCTGAGTTTTTATGTATCTAGTGGCACATCAATATTCCATTACTGCATTTAGCAATACGTTCCATGAGGGAGCCGCAACATGCAGTTCGGGGGTTTGCGCTTCACCGGCGCTCAAGAATAATCGACTGGAGATTTTGCAGGAACGTTTTTACTTTTGTCGAAGTAAGCAATGGGGGTGACGAGCCGTTTATTTAACTTTCTCAAGGGATTAGGTGATACGTTCATACAGACGTAGATTAGTCTGATTTCTGATGAGATCAAGGCAAGGGGGATATTATGGCAACCTTTCAGGATAAGACGAACATAAAACGAATCAGCCGGAGGAGAAAAGAACTGCTTTCTCTATATGCCACAGCGGCTGGTTTCCTCTATGGTGTAATAGGCATTTCCGATTTCGTGGATGTGTTCAACAATTACGAGGAAGAGAAAACCTCTCAGGAAGAAGTAATTCTGGCATTGAAGAGGCTCGCCAAGACCGATGAAGTGGAGTACTCTTGTTTTGATGACTGTATTTATGGCCCACACTTTCTGCCAAAGTATCCGGACGATCTAGAAGACGCAAGATACGTTCGTGAACAGCAAAAAGGCAAACCACGCTATATGCCTGACAAAGAGGAGTTCTTGCGCTATTTAGAACCTGGTTACCGAGAGCCCGAAAAGCCCTACGCCGATTTGAAAGCTTACATCTTAAAGCACAAACTCACCGAAAACACAGGCATTCTCGGCGTGGACGGCGATCTGATGGAATTGCACGAGATGACTCAAAATGGTGAAAAACTCACTGCCGTACTGGAATATTTCACTGATAGGGGTTACAGATTTTCAGACATTAACTCGGTTAATAGCTTTATGAAAGTGGTCGCCAACACCCATAATAACACACGTATGTATGAAAACAATGGATTTACTCCCAAGGAGATATTTGAACAGTTTGAGCGGCCTAAACTGCAGCCGCTACCCGTTAAGCCGTTCCCGAAGGTCGGACGTAACGAACCTTGTCCCTGCGGGAGCGGACTTAAGTACAAAAAATGCCACGGTAAGTGAGGAAGCCCAACCGGCATCGCCAACTCTGGGACTGAGGGTGGTTCTTTCTTCAGGGAAGGCCTTTGGAAAAGGTTAAATGCTAAGGGGTCACAGATATGGTGGGCAATGAAGCAGGTTTTACATTGATTGATTATGATTTTAGTTTTCAGGGTATATTTTGATTAAAATTTCTAGCCCTGGTGCCATAGACTTTAGCCTATGGGCTTTTTTTTATCTAAAATTACAAGCCACATCCAAAAACGTTTTGAAAAAAGGAATTCTATGGGAAAAGTAGAAGACATTGAATGAAAGAAAAGAAAATATTTACGTTCCTACGAAAATATGTCCACGGGAAATTTGTAAGCTGCCAGACGAAAGTGGCAACATTTCAATGGAAAAACAATCAAAGCTGCGGGGAGGATATAAAAATGAGTATCTTTGATATGTCATACCTTGGAATTATGATGGATATGGCTGGTTGTCCGAACCGCTGCCGCCACTGTTATCTTGGGGCGCATAAGAACGGTAATATTAGCGTTGATGAATTCAAGAGCATAGCCACCCAGTTCAAAAACTGGCGCGACGAAAACGGGCGCGGAATCGCCGAGCTGGGCTTCTTCTCATGGTGGCGTGAACCGGACTATCGCGAGGATTACCGCCAGCTGTGGCAGCTTGAGCAGGAGTTATCCTTCCCCGACGTGCCCGGAGATTAGAGCATCGCCGAACCTGCCTAATGATGGCGGCTGGGAAATCTGAAAATCGACGGCGTCGATGCTATATCGAAAGCATACCGCGACAGCACCTCCCCAGGCATGAAAGCAAATAACACTATTCCAATGTCCGAGCTTGCGTGGCGTTAGGGCGAATATAGTAAAAGTGACCTGGTGTGCCGCTTTATGCATCAGTGGGGGATGGAGTATATGGAGGGAAGTACAAGTTGTAGAGCACCTGACTCTTAATCAGGGTGTCCTTGGAAGCCCCATAAAGACCCGCTAGCAACGAATAGCTGGGAGGGAGGATGTTTTCTGCACAGTGGATCCGGATTCAAATACCGTCCGGATTTTGACCGATCATCTTTCCACCTACGCTGTATTCAAAATTACAAATGCAAATAAGCGCAGCGCATATATCTCCGAGGTCAATGTTTATGCAGCCAATATGACGACAAGTCAGGCCGCGAAAATACTGGAAGCCTACTCCGGGCAAGCTCCTACATGGAGAGAAGATGTTGTCAGCGCCACAATGGAAGCATTGGGTAGCCATGAGTATTTTTCTGCAACCTCCGTTCCCACGCTTTTGTCGCTGGGAGGGGCATAAGATAACATAATCGGTTCGTCCCTGGGCGATTCCTTGACCGTTCTGGGTGTCTCTACTGCCTGCGCACAGTTTGCCTATGATGCTTATAACTACGGATTGGACAGCAAAGAAGCTTCTTTCAGTGGAATGAAGGCTGTATTGAATCTTTCAGTTAGTTTAGCAAATGCTCCCATACAGCTTGCTTATGTAGGGGTAGGCGTGATTGATCTTGCACTGACTGATGTCAGCACCTTTGCCGTGTCCCACAAATACAAGAGCACGAAGAATATGTATGACGCTTATTACAGACGTTCCGGCATCAAACGCAATTCGATTGACTGGCTTAAACTTTTTGAAAAGATGTACAAGGACAACAAAAACGAACCGGAAAAGGTACTAGAACTGATGCAGGCGGAAATTGACCGCTATGTGCAAGAATATTGGACGGTAGCGGGAACCGACTGGGAATCTTGGATCGATACCTATTATAAAAACGGCAAATTGTCTAAATATCCTTGGCCGCAGGAAAAAGACCGGAACAATATCTCCAACATATACAAATCAGAGCTATATGAATATCTTGGCAATGTATTCCGGAGAATTAGCCGGAACATGTATCTTGACAGCCTGATAGAGCGGCAGAAAGATTTTCAGAAGCTGGCGGATATCTATAACCGGAAGTTTTCCCTTGTCATCCGAGAAGATGTTCCATCGGGTAAAAGCCCGACCTGGGCGGGTTATTACGCCAGGCTGGCTCCCATTTCGAAAAACGCGGATGCCTCTTCATGGATTGGAAAACTCAATGAAAACGGGGGCGGTAAAATGAGTTTCACTCTGCTGGCCCCATCAAACTGCAGGTTTCCCCATGAAACTGGAGCTGTATAAAACCGCCGCGGATGTACGTGAGGGGAAAAACAAGTTGAGGACAATTACTTTAAATCCTTTTACCGAAAGCGAGCAAACCGTAATTCTGCAGCCTAGACAGGTAGATGAACCGGAACCGGAACCAAAGCCAGAACCAAAACCGCCCATTGCCGAAGAAAATCCGTGGTATGACGTAACTGTCAAGGCATTAGATAACTCAAAGGTTTTTTCTGGCTGGTCCGCCGTATTGCAATATCCTGAAGACAGTTCCCCGGACCTTCAATTTATGCTGGCGGAATTTGACCGCAAGGGCCAATGCCTTCTGTCTTTCCAGCGCTCCGATTACGAAGGCCTTGATTCCCCGTCTCAAATTTGGCTGTATAAAAACAAGGCCGATCTGCTGAATAAAGCAAAACCGGACCAGGTGGTCAATTTCTCCCTTGCTTCCGCTTCTTATGCGGGAGAATATTCCGGAGAGCCCCTTTACAAACTCATTGTGAAAGCTAAGCCCCCTGAGGATAAACCCGACATTCTGGAAGGCATTACCGGAGATTATGCTTCCTACATGATCCATTCGGAATACTTTACAACCGGTCTTCCGGAAAAGATCGTGAAGGATTATTCGCCGGGAGAAGAACCGTCAGCTGATGTTAATCTTCATTACAATGGTCCCACCCTTACCTATATCAGCGCAGCGGATCCTTATCACACGGGCAAGGTTCTGGAAAAGTCAAGCGATTCCTTATATGAGCGCACCGAAACAGACGGTTCGTCAACCACTTATATACGTATTGAAATCATATCAATCGGTTCCAGCGCAAAGCTGTTTATGAGTTACGACTCGCCTGGCACCACATGGCAGTATGAGTATATGCTTACAAGAAAATAAAGTGAGATAGTTTCGGAGCATTTAACAGCAACACCCCCGCAACGATATACTCCCGTTTGAGTAACACCTGAAATAACAGAAATTCAGGACTAGGCAAAGGGGAGTTTTTCGACTGCAAAAAATTCAATCGACATGTTTCGACAATGTTCGCAACAATTATATGTTATATTTCGGACAAGCTTAACACAATTTCTAACTTTTTTAGTCGGCAGTAAACAAAACAAGTGGCGGAGAAAAACTGTAATGTTCTTCCATAAGTCTCCGTAAATGCTTGTTTGTTAGCTGTGAAAAAAGGGGTGAGTTCAATGGTTTGAAAATCACTTTCACGCACGGCGTCTTTCGGATTATCCAAAAAATAAATTTATGGAGGCTAACAAATGAGATTTAAAACAATCGGTGCGTTGTTGGTTATTGTATCAATAGTGTTTACGGCTTTCCCGGTGGGCGCAACTACAGTTGGAGGTGCTTTTTCTGGCTTCAAAAAAATCAATCATAATGGTAGCTATTCGTATACGTCCTTTGATGTATATATCTATTTCACGAATCTGATAAACAAGGCTAGGCATACTGGTACATCAACAACAGCATGGTTAGGAAGTAACCCGTCCAATGCCGATTCTGTTGTTCATAAAAACATAATTACCGTTACAGGTATTGGTGGACTTTCTGCCACTGGACTTTCTATTAGCGGCAATCAGGCAACGGATACAATGACGGTTACAAACTACTGGAGAATCGTTTCAAATTTTGACTATACTGTAAGAGTAGCCGTAGCTATGTTTTCAACAAATTTTGGAACACATGGCCGTGTGCAAATAGGAAGCAATTTTTATAGTGTCTCAACATCCACTTAATCGCATGGAGTATAGTTGGTGGATAAGTATCCACCCACTATACTATAAGAAAAGAAAACTAAATAAAACCAAGGAGGGTTATATAAATTGATAAATATAAATAAAAGAACCAAATTAATTACTGTAATAGTTGCATCTATAGTAATAGGTGCAATAATAACTTTTTCCTTTTTTGTTCGCTGTATTGGGAACGTGATCTTTGACGTAGGACATAGTTTTAGCGAAATTATCGGTGTCGATTTTGAAATTGATAATAATAAACAGAACAATATTCGCTCTATACTACACTCATTAAACATTGAAGACCCCTACCTTTTTGGTTTCACTAATAATGATAATATATCCATAGATTTATATACCCCTAATGCCATAGTAAATGTAGCAAAGCTAATTCCGGATTATAATCTGGATTATCTGAAAAAAAACTTATCATTTCTAAAAACAACATGCATTGGAAGAATGGACATTCTAAATTTATTGTACTATATAGAACTATGCTCCAGCCTGGAGATTGATATTGATTATCCCGGTGTTTTCAGTGCATTATTGAAGTATTATGATGAGGAAGCTAGCTTATTTTTTATCGACAGCACAGAAGATTTAATGGGCAATAAGTTAATTTTAACATCTATGGTCAAACGTATTCTTGGAGATAAATTACCATCTGAACCATTCAAGCTCGAAAGTGGAATTAAGAAGGTTTATGAAACGTATAACTTTCAAATGAAAGATAGTATAACATTGTATAATTCTGGTGGTGACATCCTATTCACTATGTCTGTTTTTGGTTTGGAAGAACAGATCAATAAGGAAAAGCTTAATGCTTGGTTTGTATATTGGAAGGATATTTATGAATCAATTCCTATTAATTCATTAATGAGTGCATTGCAGTATTCTGAGTATTTAAATATTGCACGAGTCTTTGATCCTGATTATCCTACCAAAAAGTTGCAGGATTATTACCATACTTTGACGACAGGTGATATTGAAAACATAGGCGACATAAATGTACTGTATAATATATTAAAAAATGTTAGATCACTTGATAGTGAGGTTTTTAACAATACGTTAGCTAAACATATAGAGAAAACAACAAAGAGTAAACATCTATTTAAGTCTAATCTAGATGTACGATCTACTGTATATGGTGTGCTGTTAGCACGTAAAGCGGATTACTTTCTCAATGAGAAAAAATTGCAAAATTATATTCAATATAATTATGATTGAACCCCAAAAAGGTCT
>DHSM01000011.1 GCA_002408465.1 Firmicutes bacterium UBA5286
TTCTTCATTTCTCTTTTCTCCCGGCCAGGTTGGCCTGGCCCCTATAGACCAAGCCCCGTTCTACATCGAGACTGACCATCTGCCCGTCTTCCAGCTGGGAGGTGGCGCCCTCGGCGCCGACAATTACCGGTATCCCTAATTCCAGGCCGATAATGGCCGCCGCGGAGGTCAGCCCCCCCTCTTCGGCAACAATTCCCTCTACACCCTGGAGATGCTCCACCAGTTCTGGATTCATGCCTATAATCACCAGGATATCCCCAAATCTTAACTTCGCAGCGTCCTTGACTGTGCGCACAATCCTGGCGGGGCCGACAACGGGATTATGCCCGATGCCGGTGCCCCGGATCACCACATCGCCTACTACATGAACCTTAAGCAGGTTGGTAGTGCCGGGCATTCCTACGGGAACGCCGGCAGTAATAACCACCAGGTCCCCATTGCTGATGAGCTGTTTGCCGAGAGCAGAGGTAATGGCCTCATAGATCATTTCGTCAGTGTCATCGGTCTCCCGCCCCAATATTGGCGCCACACCCCATGTGAGCAGCAGCTTGCGCAGCACCGCCGGGCTTGGAGTGACGGCTATTATCGGCATCCCCGGCCGGTATTTGGAGACCATGCGGGCGGTATGCCCCGACTGGGTGGATGTCAGGATGGCGGCAGCTCCCAGGCGGACAGCGGTTTGTCTGCAGGCATTGCTGATGGCCTCAGTGACCGATTGGGATGCTGCCTGCTGACGAGCAGAAAACAGGTCCCAGTCCACAGCCAGTTCGGTTCGCTCAGCCAGCCTGGCCATAGTCACCACCGATTCCACTGGATATTGTCCCGCCGCCGTTTCCCCTGAAAGCATGATGGCATCTGTGCCGTCAAAGATGGCGTTGGCCACATCGCTGGCTTCGGCCCTGGTTGGCCGGGGATTGCGAATCATTGAATCCAGCATCTGGGTGGCGGTAATAACTGGTTTCCCCAGCTTGATGCACTGAGCAATCATATGTTTTTGGGCCAGGGGCACTTCCTCCGGCGGGATTTCCACCCCCAGATCTCCCCGGGCCACCATGAGGCCGTCGACAACCTTAAGAATTGAGTCCAGATTGTCCAAACCCTGTTTATTTTCAATCTTAGCGATGATATCTATCTTGCTGTCATGTTCTTCCAGCAGCCGCCGGATTGCCAGCACGTCGCCAGCAGAGCGGATAAAGGAGGCGGCAATAAAATCTACGCCCTTTTGGACGCCAAAAATAATGTCCTCCCTGTCCCGGAGTCCCATAGCCGGAAGAGAAACAACGGTTCCCGGCAGATTAATCCCCTTGCGGTCCCCGACTGTGCCGCCGTTTATTACCCGGCAAATGACATCAGTTTCTGTCACTTCTTCAACTGCCAGCTCTATGAGCCCGTCATCCAGAAGAATTGGATGGCCGGGGGTAATGTCCCCGGGCAGGCCGGCGTGGGTAACGGAAACTATTTCGCTATTGCCCTCAACCTCCCGGGTGGTCAGGGTAAACTTCTGGCCGGCCTCAAGCTGGGCGCTGCCTCCGGCAAAGGTGCCCAGGCGAATCTCCGGACCCTTGGTATCCAGGAGAATTGCCACCGGCCTGCCTGTTTCTTCCGACGCCTGGCGGATTGCGTCAATGCGGCTGCCGTGTTCCTCCCTGCTGCCATGGGAAAAATTGAGACGGGCAACATTCATTCCCGCCAGCACCATCTCTTTAAGAGTTTCCGGACTTTCGCTGGCCGGTCCAATGGTGCACACAATCTTGGTCTTTCGCATTTTTTGCCTCCTATATTGACAAGATCTTGGCCAGTTTAAATGCCTCGATGTCAAAGGATGATTGCTGAGCCAGAGCAGATGTAATATCCACATTAGTATAGCGGCCATTTTGCACAGCCACCAGTTTGCCGCCCTTGCCGGCCAGGACCAGGTCCACAGCTTCAGAAGCCATCCTGCTTGCGAGAATGCGGTCAAAGGCTGTGGGAGAGCCTCCCCGCTGCAGATGACCAAGGACGATAACCCGAGTGTCCTGATTGGTCCGCTTCTTCAGCTGAGCCGCAACTTCATAGGCGCTGGCCACCCCTTCGGCTACCAGAATGATGCTGTGCAGCTTGCCCCGACTGCGGCCGCTCTCCAAGCGCCGGCAGACCTCATCCAAGTCATAGGGGAGTTCAGGCACCAAAATGGATTCTGCCCCGGCAGCCAATCCCGCTGCCAGGGCGATTGCTCCTGAATGCCGGCCCATCAATTCGACAATAAAAGTGCGCTGATGGGAGGTGGCTGTATCCCTGATCTTGTCAATGGCAGCGCTGGCGGTGTTGATAGCGGTGTCAAAACCAATGGTGCACTCTGTGGCCGGGATGTCATTGTCGATGGTGCCGGGAATTGCTGCCGCAGTGATTCCCCCCTCATACAGGGCCTGGGCGCCCCGAATGGAGCCGTCGCCGCCAATTACGATTACTGCCTCTATCTCCCGGCGGCGCAGGTTGGCAATAGCTCTCGCCAAACCCTGAGGCGTCTTAAATTCTTCGCAGCGGGCGGTGCGCAGGAATGTCCCGCCCCTCTGAATGACGTCTGCCACTGATCCCAGCTGCAGGGGGATAATGTCATCATCGATGATTCCCCGGAAACCTTCTCTGACTCCGAAGACCTGGCAATCATTATATATTCCCTTGCGCACAACGGCCCGCACGGCAGCGTTCATGCCTGGGGCATCGCCGCCGCTGGTAAGTACAGCTAATTTCATATATCTCGCTCCTTTCCCCTGGGCGATTTTTGTCCCACCGGGACTGGTCTCTCCTTATTTTAGCCCCTATTCGGGGTAGGTGCAAGTAAGGGGACCTGCCGGTCCCCCCTGATATTTACTCCTTGAACAACGGCAGCCGGCGCTCAAGAAAGGCGCTCATTCCCTCTTTTTGGTCTGGGCCGCTGAATAACTGGGCGAAAAGCTCCTGTTCCTTCTGCAGACCTGGATCCTCAGTGGCAATTGCCGCCTTGGCTGCCCGCAGAGCCTTGAGGCTGTATTTGCTCAGGCCCCGGGCGAAATCCATGGTCTTGGGCATCAGTTCGTCAGCAGAATAGGTGCGCTCCACCAGTCCCAGCCTAAGGGCATTCTGGGCGTCGATTCTCTCGCCGCTAAGAATCAGCTCCATGGCTTTGCCCGTGCCCACCAAACGGGCCAGGCGCCGGGTGCCGCCAAAGCCGGGAATAATCCCCAGGCCGATTTCCGGCTGGCCAAGCTTAGCCCACTCGCCGGCAAACCGCAGGTCACAGGCCAAGGCCAGCTCGCAGCCGCCCCCCAGGGCGTAACCGTTGATGGCGGCGATAACGGGCTTGGGCAGGGATTCAATGAGGCCGAAGACCCGGTGCCCCAGGGCTGAAAATTCCAGGGCTTCCTCTTCATTCATGTCCTTCATCTCGGCGATATCTGCGCCGGCCACAAAAGCCTTGCTGCCGGCTCCGGTCACCACAACCGCTTTAATGCCATTATCCATACCCAGAGCGGTAATTTCCTGTTCAAGTTGCCGGAGAGTCTCAATATTAAGGGCGTTTAACTGCTGCTCCCTGTCAATGGTCACCAGGGCAATGGCTTCTTCAATCTCCACTCTGACGCTCAATTATTTTCCCTCCCGGTAATCATAAAATCCACGGCCGGTCTTTCTCCCCAGCCAGCCAGCCTGAACAAGCTTGCGCAACAGGGGGCAGGGCCGGTATTTGTCCTCGCCCATATCCCGGTGGAGCACTTCCATAATGGCCAGACAGGTGTCCAGGCCAATGAGGTCAGCCAGGGCCAGTGGACCCATGGGATGGTTGGCGCCCAGGGTCATGGCCTGGTCAATGCCCTCAGCGGTGGCAATGCCTTCCTGAAGCACAAAGCAGGCTTCATTAAGCATGGGAATGAGAATGCGGTTGACTACAAAACCGGGGGCGTCATTGACCTCCACAGGAGTCTTGCCCATGGCCTGGGCAACTTCCTTTACCAGACCCAAGGTTTCATCGGAAGTGGCCGCCCCCCGGATGAGTTCCACCAGGCGCATAACCGGCACAGGGTTCATAAAGTGCATGCCGATTACCCGCTGGGGACAATTGGTATAGCCGCCGATTTCAGTAATGGGAATAGAAGAAGTGTTGCTGGCGAGAATGGCCTTGTCGTGGCAGATTTTCTCCAACTGGGTGAATATCTGCCGCTTGACTTCCCGGTTTTCCACTACAGCTTCGATGACCAAGTCGGCATCAGCAGCGTCCTGGAGCCCTGGGGCGGGAGTGATTCTGCCCATGATTTCTGCCTTAGCGGCCTCTTCCAGACGACCCTTGCTCACCTGTCTGGCCAAGGCCTTGTCGATGGAGGCAATGCCTTTTCGCACTAGGTCTGAATTGACATCAGACAGCTTAACCGGGTAGCCGGCCTGAGCTGCAGTCTGGGCTATGCCTGAGCCCATCTGCCCGGCGCCGACAACAAATATTCTCTTCATTTTGGTCCCTCCTGATATATTTTCCCTAAAACTTTATTTTCTCTATACCTCTTTTATTTCCTGCATAAACGGGGCAGCCTGCTGCCCCGTCCAATCTATATGCTGGCCAGTTTCCGGGTCTTGGCGGCAATTGCCTCGGGATCCGCCGCAATGCGGGCTACGCCGCTGTCCATGGCCGCCTTGGCCACGGCGGCCGCCACTGCCGGCGCCACCCGGGAGTCGAAAGGCCCGGGAATGATATAGTCCGAACTTAATTCCTCAGGGCTGACGAGTCCGGCAATGCCCAGGGCGGCGGCAATTTTCATCTCCTCATTGATGCCTCTGGCCCGGGTGTCCAAAGCGCCCCGAAACACGCCAGGGAAGGCCAATACATTGTTGATCTGGTTGGGATAATCCGAGCGGCCGGTGCCAACAACCAGGGCGCCGGCTTCTTTTGCCAGGGCCGGGTCGATTTCCGCCACCGGGTTTGCCATGGCAAAGATAATCGGGTTAGCTGCCATAGAGCGGACCATTTCCGCCGTCAGCACATTGCCCACCGACAAGCCGATGAAAAGATCACAGCCCCTGACGGCGTCGGCCAGACTGCCGCGAACGCCCCGGGGATTTGTAGTCTCAGCAATTTGCTCCTTATAGGGATTCATGCGCTCAGTGCGTCCCTTATAGATGGGGCCGCTGGAATCGCACATGACGACATCCTTAGCGCCCATGCTCAGGAGCAGTTTGGTCACGGCCATGGCCGCAGCGCCGGCCCCATTGACCGCCAGGCGAATTTTTGAGAGTTCCTTGCCTGCCACCTTTAAAGCGTTGACGGCAGCGGCAGCGGTCACTATGGCAGTTCCGTGCTGATCATCATGAAAGACGGGGATATTCATCTCTTTTTTGAGGCGGGTTTCAATTTCAAAGCAGGCAGGAGCGGCAATATCTTCAAGATTGATGCCGCCAAAAGTGGGTTCCAGCAATTTAACGGTGCGTATGATTTCTTCAATGTCATTAGTGCCCAGGCAAATGGGGAATGCATCGACGCCGGCAAAAGACTTAAAGAGCACAGCCTTTCCTTCCATGACGGGCATGGCTGCTTCGGCCCCGATATTGCCCAAGCCCAACACAGCTGTTCCGTCAGAGACAATGGCGACAAAATTGCCCTTGGCGGTATAGTCATACACCTTATTGACATCTTTATGTATTTCCAGGCAAGGTTCGGCCACTCCAGGAGAATAGGCCAGGCTAAGGTCTTTGGCGTTGTGCAGGGGCACCTTGCTAGTGACGGCAAGTTTTCCCCGGTTGTCTTTGTGCAGTTTGAGCGCTTCTTCTCGCATTGAACATCCTCGCTTTCGCTATTTAATCCACAATCATTATCATATAAGACTGTATCCCTGTCAATTGGTGCCACACCAGGGACGGGGCTTTCTGTGGCGGCTAATTGCCCAATTCGGGGTTGGGCGGCAGGACGCCGCTCCTACGAATCTCCCGACGTCCTGAGGGCGGCAGGACGCCGCTCCTACGAATCTCCCGCCGTCCTGAGGGCGGCAGGACGCCGCCCCTACAAATCTCCTGACATCCCGAGGGCGGCAGGACGCGGCCCCTACACCTCCGACTGCTTGTATTGATGGGCCAGGCGAGCGGCGGCAGCGGCGGCGATGGCTGCCACCAAATCGTCCAGAAAGGTGTTGACAACTCCCTCTTTCTTGGTGTTGATATTCTCGAGAATTCCCGACTTGACCTTGTCAAGATAACCGAAATTTGTGAAGCCAATGCTGCCGTAAATATTGGTGATGCTCAGGGCCAGCACTTCGTCAACACCGTAAAGAGGGTCATCCCGGGTGAGGATGCTCTGCAGGGGTTCTGGCAGCAGCCCCCGTTCAGCGTATATATCCAGGACAAGTCCCGTCAATATGGCATTTTGCACTTCCCGCTTTTCCAAAACCTTTTCCACATTTCTGCAGCATTCTTCCTGAGTTAGCTGGGGGTTATAAGGGAGTTGGAGCTCAAGGACAAGACCGGCAATGCAGTCTAGGTCGACGCCCCGGTCTTTCAGCATCCTGACAATCCGCTGCTGCATGGAACCACCTTCCCTTCTATTCCGCTGTCTGTTTTTTAGCATTTTGGAGGACGACGCAGTCCTCACCCAGCATATCTGCAAGCTGGATCAGCAAACGTCTGTCGGGGTTGACAGGAAATTTGTCCATCAGGCGCAAAGCCTTGGTCTCAGCAAAGAACATGTAGACCGGGACGTCTCCGGGATACTGGTCCAGGACATAGAGCACCCTGTTGATGCAGTCGCTGTCGGTATTGCCCTCAATCTTCAGGTACAGTTTGTGACTGGAATTAGGGGCCTCCAGCTTGGCAATGGTTTCCGCCCGCATTTTCGGCTCCCCTTGGGTGGCGAACTCCAGACGGCCGGTAACCAATAGGGGGGCTTCTCCCGCTAAAAGGTCCCTGGACTGGGCCAGGACCTCATCAAATATGATGACCTCCAAAGTAGTAAACTGATCTTCCAAAGTCAGAAAGGCCATGTGTTTGCCCCTGCGGGTAATCATAGTCCTGCAGGCTGCCGCCACGCCGGCAACGGTGACTTCACTGCCCTCCTTCCTTTCTTCCAGGTCAGGAATGGAGGATACGTTCAGGGAGTCCAACAACTCCACATAGTCTTCCAGGGGATGGCCCGTCAAATACATGCCTAGAACCTCTTTTTCCCCTTTCAGCAGTTCCCGCCGCTCCATTGGTTTTAGTGGGGGCAGTTCGGCCTCAGGTTCTGGTTCGCCCAGGATATCGAAAATGTCCAGCTGGCCGCTGATTTTCTGCTTATACAGGCGGGCTGCTGTGGCCAGGAAATTGTCCATGGCCGCCAGCTTTTGGGCCCGGTGTCCCGGCAGTGAGTCCATGCAGCCGCCCTTGATCATATTCTCCAACATCCGCTTGTTGCAGCGGCCATTCATGCGGTTGCAAAAATCTGCCAGGCTGGTGAAAGGACCATTCTCCCGCTCTGCCAGCAGTTGCTCCACTGCCGCCGTGCCCAGATTCTTCACTGCCCCCAGGCCAAAGCGGATTTTGTCTCCAACTACTGTAAAGTCAATGCCGCTTTCATTGATATCCGGAGGCAGCACCTGGATGCCCAGGCGACGGCAATGGTCGATATAAAGAGCGACCTTTTCAGTGTTGGCCATGACGTTGCCCAAGTTGGCCGCCATAAATTCTATGGTGTAATTGGCCTTAAAATACGCCGTATAATAAGCAACCAAACCGTAGGCGGCAGAATGGGATTTATTAAAGCCATAGTCGGCGAATTTGACAATCAGGTCATAGATATCCTCAGCCTGTTTTCTCTCCAGGCCATTTTCAATGCAGCCGCTGACAAAAGTCTTGCGCTGTTCCTTCATGACCTCCAGTTTCTTTTTGCCGATTGCCCGGCGCAGCAGGTCTGACTGACCCAGAGTGAAGCCGGCCAGGGCTGAGGCGGCCATCATAATCTGCTCCTGGTAGATCATGACCCCATACGTTTCCTTGAGGATTGGCTCCAGTTTCGGATGGGGGTAGCTGACAGGAATTTGCCCGTGCTTGCTGGCGATAAAGTTTGGTATCTGCTCCATGGGGCCCGGCCGGTAGAGGGCAACTAAGGCAATGATGTCTTCGAAGACCGTAGGCTGCAACTCCGAGAGGACCTTGCGCATGCCGTCGCTTTCAAGCTGGAACACAGCCATGGTGTTAGCGGAGCAGAGCAAATCAAAGGTCGGCTTGTCATCAAGGGGAATGCTGTTGAGCTCAATTTCGATGCCCCTGTTGGCTCGAATCATGTCGGTGGCGTTTTTGAGAATGGTCAGGGTGCGCAGGCCTAAAAAGTCCATTTTCAGGAGGCCCAGTTCTTCTAAAGTGGTCATGGGCAGCTGAGTTGTCAGCCCCTCCTGGTCGTTGCCCTGGAGGGGAACGTAGTTCACCAGGTCTTCCTTGGCGATGACTACTCCCGCAGCGTGAGTGGAAGCATGCCGGGCAAGGCCTTCCAGCTTACGGGCAATGCGGATGAGACTTTCTACCCTGGGATCTTCGTCCATTAACTCTTTAAGGCGCGGTTCCTGCTCCAGGGCCTTGTCAATTGTCATCTTCAACTCTTCAGGAATGAGCTTGGCAATGCGGTCGGTTTCGGCGAAAGAAAGGTCCATAGCCCTGCCCACGTCCCGAACCACAGCCCGGGCAGCCATGGTGCCAAAGGTGATAATTTGAGCCACCCGCTCCCGCCCGTACTTTTCCGTGACATAATCAATTACTTCGCCTCGGCGCTCATAGCAAAAGTCAATGTCAAAGTCAGGCATGGACACCCTTTCGGGGTTGAGAAAACGCTCAAAGAGCAATTTATACCGCAGGGGATCAAGATCTGTTATCCCCAGAATATAAGCGACAATACTGCCTGCCCCCGAGCCCCTGCCCGGTCCTACCGGAATTCCATGGCGATGGGCGAAATCGCAAAAGTCCCAGACAATTAGAAAATAGCTGGGATAGCCCATCTTTTCAATGACCGAGAGCTCATATTCAACCCGTTTCAAGACCTCAGGGGTGGGGTTGGGATAGCGGTTGGGCAGTTTTTCCCGGCAGAGATGCCTGAGCCAGGAGGTCACCGTATGGCCTTCCGGAACAGGATAATCCGGCAAGTGGTAGGTGCCAAACTGCAGGGTGACATCACAGCGCTGGGCAATGGCTATTGTATTGGCCAGCGCTTCCGGACACCAGGCAAAGAGTTCCGCCATTTCGCTGGCAGATTTAAGATAGAATTGATCGCCGGGAAACCTCATCCGGTCAGCATCATCCACATGTTTTGCAGTCTGTATGCACAGCAGCACATCATGGGCTTCGGCATCCTCCTGGGCCAGGTAGTGAAGGTCATTGCTGGCGACGAGAGGGATCCCTGTCTGCCGGCTGATGTCAACTAAGTCCTTGTTGACTGTCTTTTGTTCCATCAATCCGTGGTCCTGGACTTCTAAATAGAAATTATCCCGGCCAAAGATATCTGCCATTTCCAGGGCCAGGGCTTTGGCCCCCTCCTTATTCCCCCGGAGCAGCAGAGAAGGAATCTGGCCCCCCAGACAGGCTGACATACAAATCAGCCCTTCATGGTATTGGCGAAGCAGCTCTTTATCAACCCGGGGCTTGTAGTAAAAGCCTTCCCGGTGGCCCAGGGTCACCAGCCGCATGAGATTTTTGTAACCCCTGTCGTTTTCAGCCAACAGCACCAGGTGGTAGGCGGTGTCATCCCTGGCCCCCTGCTTGATAAACCTGGATTCAGGGGCCACATAGACCTCACAGCCGAGAATGGGTTTAATCCCCTCTGCCTTGGCGGCCTTATAAAAATCCACCACCCCGTACATGTTGCCGTGGTCGGTAATGGCAATAGCGGGCATGCCCAGTTTTTTGGCAGCAGCCACCAGGTCGGGAATGCGTACCGCCCCGTCCAAAAGGCTGTATTCTGTATGGTTATGCAAGTGGACAAAGCCACCCGTTTCTTTGTTCATCTCTATCCCTCCGGCTGCGATCTGGTTGGGGTGAAGGTCAGTCACACATGGGCTTGTCCGACCAGCAAAGATTAATCCTTGAGGCTCTGGACCGAGGCCATGGCCTTGCACACGGTACTGCCGTCACAGGCGATGTCAATATCCACTTTGCCCGTGTGCCGGCCCACATCGATGAGGCGGGCGCGAACCTCCAGTTCCCTTTCCGGAGGCACAGGCTGCAGGAAATAAGTGCTGATTCCCTCGGGAACAATGTCCGGGAAACGATGCCGACGCAGGAGGACGGCAGCAGCTTCCAGCATGACGGTGAGCAGGGCCCCTTGAGAAACCCCTCCGCTTCGGTCCATTGCCACTGCGGGCATGCACCCCCTGAGGACAGCTGTGTTCCCTTCGGAAGTGGAACGAAACTGGCTGACGATGTTATCTGTATAAGTCATCTGCACATGGGGCTGGCGCTGGGAAATCTGCAGAGCCTTGATCACATCCTCCCGGGTGACCACGCCCTTCAGCCTATTGTTTTCCACCACCGGCAGCATTTCAATACCCTGCCACACCATTTTGTGGGCAACAGCAGCTACCGAAGTCCTGAGTTCCACAGTATGGGCTTTCTTAGTCATGACCCTTTCCAACGGAGTTTCAGGGGAAATGCCTACCAAATCCCGACCGGTGATGATACCCACCACCCGCAGACTATCGTCAACTACGGGAAAGCGGCTGTGGCCGCTTTTTCTGGACAATTCCAAGACCTTGGCCACATCATCGCCGGTTTTCAAATAAAAAGGAGCTCCCACCATGACATCCTGGGCCCGAATTATTTCTTTTTTTATCAGCCGGTCATGAATGGCCTGATTGATCATGGTGGCAATGGTAAAGGTGTCATATGTAGAGGAAATCAAAGGGATTTCTTTGCTATCCGCCAATTCTTTAACCAAAGCTGATGCTTCAAAGCCGCCGGTAATCATCACGCTGGCCCCCCGGGTCAGGGCAAGGACCTGGGCCTCCTCCCGATCGCCGACAATGAGGAGGCTGTCAGCTTCCACATACCGTGCGAGAGAATCAATTTCCATGGCCCCGATGAGGAACTTGTTCAATGTCTTGTGCAGTCCTGCCCGGCCCCCCAGGATGCTGCCGTCGACAATATTGACAACCTCAGCAAAGGTGAGAATCTGAATGCTGTGTTCTTCCTTGAGTTCGATGCGCACGGTCCCCACCCTGGACATGGTGCTGACCATTCCCCGGGTTTCAGCCTCTTTGATGGCCCTGTACGCTGTGCCTTCACTGACCTCAAGCTCTCTGGCAATTTGGCGCACAGAAATCTTTTTCCCAATGGGCAGGTTTTCGATATATTCTATCAGCTGCTGATGCTTGGTCACCCGGAGTCACCTTCTTACGGTTTTATGCAATTATTATAACATACTAATAAGACTGTTGCCGCCTGCCCTCACCTGTTTTCTTGACCGCCCACCGCTCCTGCCGGGCCTGTTCCAGCTTGCGCTGGCGTTCTTCCCTGGCCTTGGTTAAGTCATATTTGTACCAATATCCCAGCCCCGCCGCCAGGGCGCAGACATACCAAATGGCACAAAACCACCCGGCCACCCCTCCCTCCCAGGGAGGAGGCAACAGCTGGAAAGCCAGGGCCAATAATAACACCACCGAGATTATACCCGCCAGGTAAATTCCAGAGCGCATATGCACCACTCCTTTTATATAAGGTATGTCCCAAACCGGGAAAATACCACAGAAAAAACCGCCACATCGGGGACGGACCCTTCTGTAGCGGTTACCATTCAATTCAACTAATGAGTATGCCATAGCCCCCGGCGAAGAATCAGGCTAAAATTTCCCCACAGGCAGCCAAGACCTGGTCCACATCTTCCTGGCTCACTTCATAATGGGTGACAAATCTAATGGAATCCGGGCCGGTGGCGTTTGCCAGCACCCCCCGGGCTGCTAAGCGGCGGAGGAAATCCCCGGCCGCCATGGGCACCTGAAAGCGGATAATATTCGTCTGAACGGTATCCATGTCTACCTCTGCCCCCAGCCGGGCCAGACCTTCCGCCAGCTTGCGGGCGTTTCTATGATCTTCTGCCAGGCGCAGGCGCATGCTGTCCAGGGCAATCAGCCCCGGCGCCGCCAGCACACCGGCCTGGCGCATGCCGCCCCCCAGCATCTTCCGGTATTTTCTCGCCCGGAGGATGAAATCCCTGGGCCCTACCAGCAGGGAACCCACCGGCGCCGCCAGGCCCTTGGACAGGCAAAAGGTTAAGCTGTCCGTGCAGGCTGCCAGCTCACGGGGCTCTGCGCCAAGGAAAACAGCAGCGTTAAAAATCCGGGCGCCGTCGGTATGGACCCATAGCCCCGCCTGCTTGGCTGCAGAGCTTAAATCTTGCATCTGCTCCCTGGTCATGACTGTGCCTCCGGCCCTGTTATGAGTATTCTCCATGCAAAACATCCGCGTCTGGGGATAATGTATATCTTCTGAGCGGATGGCGGCCTGGAGGGCAACCACGCTGACCACACCCCGGATTCCCGGCAGGGTCCGGATTTGCACCCCGGCCAGGGCGGCAATGCCCGCCACCTCATACCAAAACATATGCATTTGCTCTTCCATGATGATTTCGTCGCCCCGCTGACAGACAGTGAGCACAGAGAGCAAATTTCCCATGGTGCCGCTGGTGACAAAGAGGCCGGCCTCCTTGCCCATGAGGGCGGCGCCTTTTTCCTCTAATTCATTGATTGTCATATCCTCGCCGTAGACATCATCCCCCACCTGGGCTGCGGCCATAGCTCGGCGCATTTCGTCTGTGGGCCTGGTGACGGTATCACTGCGCAAATCGATTGCCATCTTCTGATCTACTCCTCTTGTCCTTTTTGTTAATTATAGCACTTTGCTCCCGGATGTTTTCACAAAATGGTATAATACATTTATTATGGCAACAGGGGGTATTTTGATGCTTAAAGGAATTGCCGCGTCTCAGGGCATTGCCATTGGCCCTGCCTATCTTGTCAAAGAAACTGGGCAAAATCTGCCCAGGTACTCCTTGGCTGCCGAAAAAATACCTGCCGAAAAAGAAAGGCTGCAGCGGGCTTTTTCAGCGACGCAAAGACAATTAGAAGCCATCCGGGACAGCCTCGCACGTCAGGGAGGCCAGCAAGAGGCCGCCATCTTTGACGCCCATTTGCTCCTGTTGGCAGACCCCATGCTCGTTGATGCCGTCAGTGCCTTTCTGGACCAAGGGCTAAATGCTGAGGCCGCAGTCCGGGACGCCGGCGAGAATTGCGCTGCCCTCTTTGCTGCCCTGGAGGACGAATACCTGCGGGGGCGGGGGGCAGACATCCTAGACATATGCAGCCGCTGGCTCAACAACCTCTTGGGCGCCGCCCCCTCTCCCCTGGACAACCTTGGCCGGCCGGCGGTAATCTTTGCCCGTCACCTGGCCCCTTCCCACACAGCCCAAATGGACAAGGCAAAAGTCCTGGCTCTTGTCACCGAGACCGGGAGCAGGACTTGTCACAGCGCCATCATTGCCCGGGCTTTAGAAATTCCGGCTATAGTCGGCACCGGCTCCTTTGGCCAAAATCTTCGGGATGGATGCACAGTTATTGTTGACGGCGATGCCGGCCAAGTCTTCGTCGATCCCACCCCTGAGCTCCTTAGGGAATACAGCCAACGCCAGCAACAGGAAATCTCCCGCAGGGAAAAGCTCGGAGAGTTAATGGGCCTACCTGCCGAGACCAGGGATGGCAAGACATTTCAGCTGGCTGCCAATATCAGTTCCCCGGGGGATGTAGAAAGAGCGCTGGCCAATGGGGCCCAAGGGGTAGGCCTCTACCGGACTGAATTCTTATACATGGAGCGTCCCGACTTGCCAACGGAAGAAGAACAAATCCACGCTTACCGCACCGTTCTGGAAGCATTCCCCCGCCAGCCGGTTATTATCCGCACCCTGGACATTGGCGGCGATAAAGAATTGCCCAGCCTGCAAACAGAAAGGGAACTGAACCCTTTTTTGGGCAACAGGGGCATTCGCCTTTGCCTGGCCCGCCCAGAGATCTTTAAAATCCAGCTGCGGGCCATCCTCCGAGCCGGGACCGCCGGCACTCCCTGGATTATGCTGCCCATGGTGACGGTGCCTGAAGAAGTCTGGCGCACTAAGACTATCCTCAAGGAAGCTGAGTCAGAGCTTAAAGCCGAGGGCCTCCCCTTTACCTCTGCATACAAACTGGGAATTATGATTGAAGTTCCCGCAGCGGCTATCCAGGCCCGCTTCTTTGCTGGGGAAGTGGATTTTTTCAGCATCGGCACCAATGACCTAATTCAGTACACCTGCGCTGCCGACCGCACCAACGAAAAGGTGTCCCGCCTGTCTGATCCCTTTAACCCGGCTGTGCTCAACCTCATTGCGGGGGTCATCAGGGCCGGGCATGAGCAGGGCAAAACCGTGGGAATGTGCGGAGAAATGGCCGCCGATCCATTGGCAACGCCCCTGCTGGTGGGCATGGGCCTGGATGAGTTCAGCCTCAGCGCCTCAGCGATACCCAGACTCAAGGCGACAATCCGGACATTGGACAGCGCCCGCTGTCAGGAATTATGGCAGAAGGCCAGAGAGCTGGGCGAGGGCAGGCAAATTAGCCGCCTCCTGGAAGAGCAAGCCAAAAAACAATAAGCAAAGAACCAAAATGCCTGCAGGCATTTCTGGTTCTTTGCCTTTTCCCCTATTCCTTTTTGTCAAAAGAATTGGCCGCGCCGCACTTAGGACATTTGCGGGGCTTGCACCGTCCTTCTTTTTGTTCGCCGCATTCTTTGCAGATGAATTCCGCCATTCCCGGCAACTCCTTTACTTAGATTTTTTGCATTGGGGACATAGTCCGTAGAACTCGGTAAAATGTCCCAGGACGACGTATTCCGTCAGCTTCCCTGTAATTTCCGAGTTAACCTTTTCCAGGTATGGTTCTTCAATATCATCGATACGACCGCACTCAAGGCAAAAAAAATGGTAATGAGGATTAGGATTGCTGTCATATCGGCTTTGACTGCCGGCACGGGGCAATTCCTGAATGATCTCCTGTTCCTTCAGCACTGCCAAGTTTCTGTACACCGTGCCCAAACTGATATTGGGCATTTTGGCTTTTACCCGCTGATAAAGCCACTCGGCGCAGGGATGAGATTTGGTACTCCGCAATTCATCGAGTATCAATTGGCGTTGCTTGGTATTCCTTGTCTTAGCCATAAAAGCACCTCTAAACAGCAATAGTTCCTTGTTAATTTAACATTGTTCGGTGTGGCTGTCAACTTTTCCCTGATCGCCGACACAGGCAAAGTAAATGGTCTTGGTATTATAGTCAAGTTTGTGCACTTGGACTGTAATCCGGTCCCCAGGCTGGCAGCTGTCCAGTTGCTGCCGATCTCCTGCCACCGCAATGCCTTCGGCAGTATTTTCCAGCCAAACCAGCGGGCCGTTGTTGGTCAGGTCTACAACCAAGCCCTGAAAAAGAGTTCCTTCCTGTGCCGCCATGTACTCCAGCTTTTTCTGGTCGAGACATTCTCCCTCGATATCCTGGGCCAGGCGTTCTCGGAAGGAACATTGCTCAGCAACCCGGGGCAAATCCCGTTCCAGGGAAAGCAAGGGCTGCTGGTTGAGGACCTGTTTGAGCTGGCGGTGAACAAACAGGTCCGAATATCTCCTGATAGGAGAGCTGAAATGGGTATAGCGCTCAGCAGCCAGATTATAATGTCCCAGGGGGGTCCAGCTGTACCGGGATTTATGCAGGCTTCTGGCCAGCTTTCTGCTAATCAGCAGCTCTTCCGGGCGGCCCTTTATGGCAGCAATCAGTTGCTGCAAATCCCGGGGAACGGGGGGATAATCCAGCTGGCAGCCCCAACGGGCAAGAAAAGCATTGAGCTCTTCCCCACGGCCGGGATAAAATCCTTCATTTCCCCGATAGAGGAGAGATGCGCCGCTCTTATAAAGAAAATCCGCTGCCAGTTCATTGGCCAGGACCATGAATTCCTCCACCAGCCCTCTGGGTCCTCCCGACTCCCGGGGACCCATACTGGCCGGACGGCCATTGCCATCAAGGGCAATAGCGGTGGACGGCAAATCGATGTACGCTGCCCCCCGCTCCAGGCGCCTTGCGTTTAACAGCTGGGCAAGCTCAGCTGCCATCCCCAGCAACTGGGAACTGGAGCTTTCATCCACCTGGGCATAGGTCAGCCGCTGCCTTGAGCGCACCACTGTCTCGGCAAACTGATACCTGATTACTTCTCCTGAAGAATCTATATCCGCCAGACAGCTGACAGCCAGCCGGTCACGCCCGGGCATAAGGGAGCACAAATCTCGGGAAAGCCTGCCAGGCAGCATAGGGATCTCCCGGTCCACCAAGTAAACGCTTAGGGCCCGCTTAAACGCCTCTCGGTCCAGTTGGGAACCAGGCCGGACATAATGGGCTACATCGGCGATATGGACTCCCAGGCGCCAAGTTCCATCGGGCTGATGGGAAAGGGAAAAGCCGTCATCCAGGTCCTGAGATTCTTCGCCATCTACTGTTACCATGTCTTGATCCCGAAGGTCAAGGCGTTTGCCAATTTCTCCCGCATCATCCTGAAGGGCCGCAGCCTCCATCTCCACAGCCTTCGGAAATACAGGCAGGATTCCCTTCTTGGCGGCAATATTCAAGAGATCCAGAAATGGCCTGTGCTCTTGAGCCAAAAGGCATACCACCCGCCCCTCCCAACCACGGACGGCCGCCAGGACGCAGTCGCCATCCTTGGCGCCTTTGGCCTGCCGGCCAGGAATCATAATTTTTCTGTTGCCGTCCTGGACAGAGCCTAAATGGGACTGACCGTCGTAGACTGCGGCCACTATTTTTTCTGTTCGGACAAGAAAATCCAGAACCCTGACAGCCGGCGCCTTGCCTGGCTCCCGGCCCAGCACCTGACAGAGGAGAATATCCCCGTCCCGGGCTCCCTTGGCAGAACCGGGTCCCACATAGTATTGGCAGTCTCTGCCCACATGGACAAAGCCATAGCCCCGGACATGGGACTGGAAAAAGCCCGCCACGATAGCGGCCTCAGGATTGAGACAATAGTCTTCCTCGGCCTTGATGAGGACTTTTTTCCCGGCCAGGCCGGAAAGAGCCAGGCTCACTTTCTCCAGAGGCAAATTCATGGCCGCTGCCAGTTCCTGTGCCTTAATCGGCCGATAAAAATCTTCCGCCAGACGGGTTAAAACTTTCTTTTCTATAGCATCCATTATCCACCCAACACTTTCAATAGTTCTTCCCAGCTTCCCCGCCAGGTAGGCTTATAGGCTGAACCCCTGTCAATGAGGAAGTCTTCCAGGAGAAAGGTGCTTAGTCCCAGCTCCGCTGCAACCAAATCTTCTTTTGAGTCATTGCCCACCATGAGGCAGTCAGGACCCTGCAAACCCGTTGCTTGCAAAATCTCAAGATAATAGCCGGGATTGGGTTTGCAGAAACTGCTGTTTTCATAGCTGGTAATTGCAGTGAAAGGACTACCTGCCAGCCCTGCCCACTCAAGGCGGGCCTCCACGGCGAGCCGCGGGAAAACCGGGTTGGTGGCCAAGACCACTTTAGCGCCGGAAGCGGCAGCCAAATCTAATGCTCTGCGGGCTTCCGCCCTTGGCACTACATGCCGGCCCAGCTCCCTGTACTCATTAATATAAAATTCGTCAAATACCGGCAGCAGCTGCCGGGGATCCCTGTCCAAACGGCGGAAAAACGCTTCCATAAAGACCTGCTCATTGGTCCCTCGCCCATCATTGTACAGCATCTTTTCCACACCTGCCATAAGAGCTTCCATGAAAGACACGGGCTCCACCAAAGGAGAGAGTTTGATTGTCAGGGCCCGGAAATAGCTGTTCATCATCTCAGCCAAATCCAGGGGCAGCAAGGTGCCATCCAAATCAAAGAAAATCCCTTTAAACATCTTCTCTTTCCCCAATTCGATAGCGCTGAACCAATTCCTTCATAGCCAGGGCATCTTCAGTTTGAGCGCCTGCAGATTCACTGATAATTACCGGCGTCAGGCCATCCCGGGCGATGATTGCTGCCAGAGGCTCAAAATCGGGGCCGTATTCACTTTCGGCAAAGGTCCTGTGGCGAATTTCCCCCCCTTTGGCAAATTCAATTGCGCTGAAGTGCACATGCAGATTTTGCACCACTTCCGCACCCAGGGATGAAGCAATGCGGTCGAGAACCTCTTCAAATTCCTCCCGGCCTTTGATTGCCCCCATACCCCTAGCATGAAGATGGCCAAAATCGATTGCGGGCATAAAACATTTATCCAACTGACAAAGGCCAATGACTTCATCCAAAGTGCCCAGCTGGTTGATCTTGCCCATGGTTTCCAGGCACAGGGAGATCCCTGGAAAGGAGGGCATCAATTCTTTCGCAGTTTGGGCCAAAAGCCTCTCCGCCCGGGCTAAAGCCTCGCTGCGGCTGCCCTTGCCTACCGAACCCGGATGGACGACAATGCGGGTGGCGTTCATATCCTTGGCTGCAGTTAAAGATTTGCCAATGTGCCCCAGAGAACTTTCCATTATCTTGGGGTCGGGAGTGCCCAGATTGATAAAGTAGGGGGCGTGGAGGCTGAGAAAAATCTTGTACTCCCTGGCCTTCTCCGCTAACTGCAGGCAAAAATCCCTTTTAACGTTAACCCCCCGCCCGCATTGGTATTCATAGGCATTGAGGCCAATAGCAGCCAGATACTCCGGTATCTCCAGAGAGGACTTATGCCCTGCTTCATAAAAGGAATTTGCGTTTCCGGCGGGACCAAAGTGAATCATATCTTAACTCCTTTCCACATAAAAGCCAATCATTTTCCCCTGACAAAGCAGGAGTACCTTTCCCCCGGGGTGAGGACAACCTGCCCGCCAGAAAAATTCACCAGCCAGTCGGAAATTTCCCCAACGGAATCTTTCGGCAGGCCGAGAGTGACAGTAACCACTTCAGTAAAGACAGTATCCAGGACCTTCAGCTGTTTCTCTGCCAGCTGATTTTCCAGTTTGCTAAAGAGAGGATAGTCTACGGTTGCAGCCAGCTTGAGGTAAGGCATTTGCCTGCCCATGCCCGCCGCATCCAGCGCCGCCTTGCAGGTATGGCTGTAAGCCCGAACCAGACCGCCGGCGCCCAGGAGAATTCCTCCGAAGTAGCGGGTCACCACTACTGCCACCTGTTCCAGCCCTTCCCTGCGCAGCACCTCCAACATGGGCCGCCCGGCTGTGCCCGAAGGCTCGCCGTCATCATTAGACCGCTGATTGAGGGGGTCGACTATCCAGGCATGGCAGTTATGGGTGGCTTCCCGGTGTTTTTTCTTTATCTCCGCTACAAAAGCCACGGCCGCTTCTTCGCTGGCAACCGGGGAGACTTGCCCGATGAAACGGGATTTTTTGATTATCACTTCCGCTTCTGCCGGTCTTGCCACTGTTCGGTATCCCAATCCCCCACCTCCCTGCGCTTTTACACCAGGCCGGGGAAATCCCACTGGCGCAGATATTCAAAAATGGCCACAGCCACAGAATTGCTTAAATTATAGGAGCGGTATTTAGGCCCCATGGGCAGGCGGATATTCTCCCCCAGAGCCCGAATCTCCGAAGGCAGCCCCGCCGTCTCCCGGCCAAAAAGCATCATGGTATCCCGGGGCCAGGCCACATCCACATGGCGCCGGGTGCCCTTGGTAGTCATGCACCAGATCTGTCTGTGCTGATGCTGACTCCAGAACTCATCCCAGCCGGTATAGATGCTGACATCCAAGTCCGGCCAATAATCCAGGCCCGCTCGTTTGAGAGCAGTATCTGAGACAGAGAAACCCAAGGGTCCCACCAGGTGCAATCTGCAGCCGGTAATGACGCAGGTTCGGCCAATATTGCCTGTGTTTTGCGGTATTTCCGGCTGCACCAAAACTATATCCAACATATTATGCCTCCCCGGCCAAATTACGATAATAATCCCGTATTACTTTAAAATCTTCCCACACCGGCCGCTTTAAAGCGGAATCCCGGAGCAATGCCGCCGGATGATAGGTGGCGACGATATCGATGCCCCTGTATTTATGCCATTTTCCCCGATCCCGGGTAATCCGCAGATTGGGGCTGATGAGAGTCTGTCCCGCCAAAGCCCCAAGACAGACGAGCAAACGGGGAGAAATCAGCTCAATCTGCCGCTCCAGCCAGGGAAGACAGCTCTTAGTCTCATCGGATTTAGGCAGGCGGTTGCCCGGCGGCCGGCACTTGATCACATTGGTTATGTAAACATCTTCCCGGGGCAGCTCTGCAGCGGTGAGAATCTTATCCAGCAATTGGCCGGCAGCCCCTACAAAGGGCTGGCCTAATCGATCCTCATTGGCTCCGGGTCCCTCCCCCACCAGCATCACCCTGCTCTGAGGCCGGCCGCGGCTGATGACCACCTGGGTGCAGCCCCGGCGCAGGCCGCAGGCCTGGCAAGCTAGATTAGCCGCCGTCAGGGATTCAATATCCTCATATTGAAGCATATCCAGCATATAGCTTCCCCCCTTCTGTCACTATATCATTTTTCCCAACTCAGGCAAAGCGCGAACCAGGGACGTACCTTTTTGACGCACTTTCGACACCGGGACAACCTGTTTGCCGCGCTTTGCCTGGTGGACGGGCTAATTAACGCCAAACACCCCATCTACTGTGGAGTGTTTGCTATTTGGGCATATTTGGCGCCGGTCCAAGGTATTGAAACCGGTCCCGGCAAAAACGCAGCATATTGCAGGCGCAATTTCCCTGCAGCATCTCCCAGAACTCGTCAGCGGCCAATTCTGAGAGCAGCCGGCTCATTGGGCCCCCATGGGTAACTACAAAGACTGTCCCCCCGGGATATTTGCCGCAGATTTCAAGCAAAGCCTGTTTAAACCTTGTCTCCATTTCCCCCACACTTTCGGCCCCGGGGATGTTATAGCCCAGGGGGTCTTCAGTCCACAGGCGCCAGGCCTCAGGAAAGCGCTGTTCAATTTGCTGCCAGGTAAGACCCTGCCAGCTGCCAAAGTGCATCTCCCTTAAGCCCGGGTGAATCTGCACCGGGAGGTTGTGGGGCGCCGCCACAATTGCGGCAGTTTCTCGGGCCCGGCTCAAATCACTGGCCCATATCGCTACCGGCCTGGACTGCTGTAATTTTTCCGCCAGCGACCTGGCCTCTTCCCTTCCCCGGTCATTGAGGGGAATGTCAATCTGGCCCTGGTAGCGGCCCTGACAATTCCAGTCTGTCTGTCCATGCCGCGCCAGATAGAGTAGAGTTGTCATCTAATTCCCTCCAGAAAACTTTGTAGGGCCTCAATTAATGTGTCATTTTCCGCCGGGGAACGCACGGCACAGTGGTACCAATCCCTTCCCTGGCCAATATAATTTCTACAGCTGCGCATGAGAATCCTTTAAAAAGGGACGTACCTTTTTGTCGCATTTTCGACACCGGGGACAACCTGTTTGTGGCGCTTTTGACTGCCCCCAAGGAATTTGCAACGCAGAACATAATTAGAAAGGGCCTTCCTCTCGAAGAAGACCCTCATTTCAAAAAGAGTAAGCCCAGATAAATTATTCCGCGGCTAATAAGTTCCACCGGTGTCAAGGCATAATTGTTATTTGGGGGCGGCTGGCAACAGGGTGCCAGGTGATTTCCACTGTGCAGCCATAGATTTCCTTGATATTTTCCCGGGTAATAACCGCCTCCGCCGGGCCCTTGGCAAAGATTCTTCCCCCGCGAATGGCCACCAGTTCTTTGCAGTAGAGGGCTGCCATATTTACATCGTGGAGCACTGCCACGATAGTGATGCCCTCCTGATTGAGCCTGGTCATCAGGGTGAACATTTCCTGCTGGTAAGCCATGTCCATATAAGTGGTAGGTTCGTCCAGCAGCAGGATTTCGGGCTGCTGGGCCAGGGCCTGGGCCACCATAACCCTCTGGGCCTCGCCGCCGCTGAGGCGGTTGTAGGCCCGGTGGCGGAAATCCGTGAGGTGGGTGATGCTCAGGGCCCACTCGATGGCCTCGCTGTCGCCGGGACCCTCTGACTGCCAGCGGCCCATATGGGGCAAGCGGCCGAGACTGACCATTTCCTCGACAGTGAAGTCAAAATCCGTATGAATTCCCTGGGAGACCACAGCCAGTGTGCGTGCTACCTCCTTGCGCTTAAGTCGGGCCAGGGGCTGCCCCCCTAACAAGACTCGGCCGGAATCCGGGGCAAGATAGCCCGCCATCAGTTTCACCAAGGTGGACTTGCCGGAGCCATTGGGGCCAATGATGCCCGTCAGGTCTCCCGCTTCTAGCTCCAAGGTAATGTCCTCCAGGCAAAAGGAGCCGTTATAGGCGAAATTGACATTCTCCAAAGAGATGACAGCCATTATGTCACCTTCCTCTTCTTAAGCAAGTAAAGGAAGAAGGGCCCCCCAACCAAGGCGGTAACCAGCCCCACTGGCAGCTCAACAGGCGCCAGTGCCACCCGGGCCAAGAGATCCGAGGCTACCATGAACACCGCCCCGGCCAGGGCAGAAGCCGGCAGCAGCCAGCGATGGGAAGGTCCCCCCAGCAGGCGCATGGCGTGAGGCACTACCAGACCGACAAAGCCGATAAGGCCGCTGACAGAAACAGCAGCTGCAGCCAGGAGGGCGGCTGCAGCCAGCAGCCGGCCCTTGGCCTTTTCCACATTGACGCCCATATAATGGGCCTGTTCTTCACCCAGGGACAAGGCATCCAGGTCCCGGGCATGCCAGAAGATGACGGCGCCCCCTGCCGCAAGCCAGGGCAGCATGCTGAGCACATGCAGCCAGTTGCGCCCAGAAAACCCGCCCATCATCCAAAATACCACCTGCTGCAGCTGTTCGCCGCTAAAGAAGGTGAGCAAGGCCACCACTGCCCCTAAAAAAGTGCTGACGGCAGTACCTGCCAGCAGCAGGCTGAGGGTGGAGCGCCTGCCCCCGGAACCAGAGAGGCTGTAGACCAAGAGCAGCGACCCCATCCCCCCTGCAAAGGCCGCCAGAGGAATTGCAAAGGCGCCGGCTTTTGTCCAGGCCAGGCCCAGCAGCATTGCTGCCGCTGCCCCTACCGAAGCACCGGAACTTACCCCGATTATAAAGGGGTCAGCCAGAGGGTTCTTAAACAAGCCCTGCATGGTGCTGCCGGAAAGTCCAAGAGCAGACCCAACAAGCATTGCTGCCAGCACCCGGGGCAGGCGCAAGCGCAGGACAATCGCCTGCCAGGTCTCGGGTATCTCTTCCATCAGGGCAGCCAGTTTCTGGAACAGCCCCAGGCGCAGCATACTTGCCTGCCAGGTTTCAGGCAGCATTCGCCACAGGGACGAAACAATGATACTAAACAAGTCCTTCAGGGGTATAGGCACAGTACCAATGGCTATCCCCGCCAGGAGGGCGATGATTAAAGCCACCCCCAGAGCCAGGAAGATTCCGGCCCGGAGTCTGGTCTTTTTCATTACTTGAACAAATCCGGATGGAGAATCCGGGCAAAGGCTTCCACTGCCTCGGCAATCCTGGGACCGGTCCGGCTGGTAATGTCGGGGTCGACAAAATAGATACTATCCTCAGCCACAGCAGTTATTACATCCCATCCTTCCCTAGTTGCAAAGAAGCTGGAATCAGTGTCGGGATAGCCGTGGAATATGAAATCCGGATTGCGGGACAGTATTTCCTCTTCCTGGATGCTGCCCCAGCGGGGAATGCCCCAGGCCATATTCTTGCCTCCGGCCAGGGTGATGATTTCATCGATAAAGGTGCCCTCGCCAGCCACCATAATCCCGGGATACCAGACTTCATAAAAGACCACCGGTCTTTCAGCATCCCTAAGTCCTTCTAAGGCAGTTGCCACACTTGCCAGCCGGCCCTTCATATCTTTGATCAGGTCTTCCCCTGCTTTTTTCTTGCCAACGGCCTGGGCCATCAGTTCGATATTGGCATAGATTTCCTGGATGTTTTGGGGGTCAAGGGCCAAGACGGCGATGCCCATCCCCTCCAAGGCCTCTACTGTGTCTTTGTGCAGGCTGGCGGCAAAGACCAGGTCCGGCTCCAGGGAGACAATGAGCTCCAGGTTGGGAACATCAAAGCCCCCTACCCGCGTAATGGACAGGGCCTCTTCGGGATAATTGCAAAAATCGGAAGCGCCTACCACTCGGTCGCCAACTCCCAAAGCAAACAGAATCTCAGTGCTGGAAGGGACCAGGGATATTATTTTCTGGGCCGGTTCCTCCAGGACAATTTCCCGGTCAAAATCATCTACCAGGGTTATGGGACCATTATTATCAGTAGCAACACATCCAGACAAAGCCAGTATAACCAGGACAAAGACAAGGGCAAGAGCAACTCTTTTGCGCATATTCATTCTCCTCTCATTATGTTTGCGGAAATAAAAAACCCTGACATTACTGGTCAGGGTCAACCGGCAATTAACCGGTTGCAGTCGGGCAACAAAAATAGTACCCCCTTTCCCCGAAGGCCCAGTACTTCTGGAAATCAGGCAGGTCTCCTGGCTTCCGGCTAGTGCTGGCGACTCCTTCCCACGCATTGCGCAGTGGACATGTCGACAAGCAACCGGTTACAGTGGCGGGACCGCCCGGGACTTGCACCCGGTTCCCTATTCTCCCCTTGGGGGCACCTGATTTCACAAATATGTGGTTTTTCACAGTTATTATATATCCCCGGGCCCAATAAAGCAAGAACCTTGACCCGGCTGCCATTATTTGATATTGTTAAGGTGGATATACAAGGCACTTCGGTAGGTGAGGTTACTTGCATGAGACAGGCTGCTGCCCGGAAATGTCGAGAGACACCAACGGGTAGAGCAGATCCCATCGGGTTAAGGTGGGCTCTAAGGCAGCTGAGCCAATAGGCTCTATGCATGCAAGTGCTGAAGCTTGGACAAGAGGGCTGTCTTTTTCATTGTCACAACCCCCTTGCGGGGTTATTTATTTTTAAGGGGGTGATTGTCTTCAGTCACGGACGACGAGGGAACTGCAACTGTTTTGGATACCATAAATATATACAGGAGGTGCGCCATGACCGAGAGAATCACCAACCTGCTCTCAGAGCACAAACTGGCACAACTTAAAGAGCTGTTAAATGATGAGCTCGGCTTCCAGGAACTGTCGGAGCTGCTGGAAGAATTTTCGCCCAACCAGCAAGTGATTTTATTCCGGCTACTGGAAAAGGACACTGCTTTGGAAATTTTCGAGCTCATGGAAACTGCAAAACAAAAAGAATTATTACAGGCTTTTACTGCTATTGAAGTTACTGAGATGGTTTCCAACATTGACCCTTCTGACCAGGTCCGCCTGCTGGACGAACTGCCCGCCACGGTGGCCAAAGAACTGCTAAAATCCATCCCTCCTGAAGACAGGGAAAAAGCTTCAATTTTAATAGGTTTCCAGCCGGGCACTGTGGGCCGTGTTATGTCCCCCCATTACCTGCGGCTGCGCCAAGACTATACGGTCCAGGCTGCCCTGGACTACATCCGCGCTCTAAAACCAGATCCGGAGACCCTGCACAATGTCTGGGTCACAGACAAGCGCAGAGTGCTGGAAGGGGTTGTAACCCTCCGGGACTTGGTGCTGGCGGATCCTGGCACATCTATCGGCGATATTATGGATGATGATGTAGTCTATGTCACTGCTGATACAGACCAGGAAGACGCCGTCAACACATTAAAAAAGTTTGACTTGGTCAGCCTGCCGGTAGTGGATTCCGAAAACCGGCTGGTAGGCGCTTTGGAATATGACCGAGCTTTGGACATCATGCAGGAAGAAGCCACCGAAGACCTTCTGGAAAAGGGCGGTGTTCTTACCCTCCAAAGGCGGGAAGAAAACCTCAGCCAGCGCCTCCTCCATGGTTCCCTTTGGAAAGTGCTTTCTGCCCGCCTCCCCTTTCTGATGATTACCCTAGTAGGTGACTTGTTTGCGGGATTGATTGTCAGCGGTTTTGAATCCGCCCTCAGCCAGGTTCTGGCTCTCGCATTTTTCCTGCCCTTGATTATGGATATGAGCGGCAATGTAGGTAGCCAGTCCACAACTATCTTCACCCGCAGTCTGGTTTTGGGCCACATTCGACCCAACGAATTTAAGAATACTTTGTTAAGTGAAACCGGGCGGGGCTTGGCCATTGGCGGCATTATCGGCGTAATTACAGCAATTGTCGCCACCGTCTGGCAAGGGGATTACAGACTGGGCCTGGTAGTAGGCCTGTCCCTGTGGTGCGCCCTTACCCTGTCCGCAACCCTGGGATTTTTAGTCCCCTGGGTAATGAACAAAATGGGCTTGGACCAGGCTGCCGGCGCCGGACCAATCCTCACCACCATCCTTGACATCGTCGCCTTATTGATCTACTTTTACCTGGCTGTCTTCTTCATGGATCTGATAATTTAGCTCCTGCAAACAAAAAACACCCCTCTTATTTAGGCGGGTGTTCATAAAGATACTTTGTGAACCACCTAAAATGCGAGGTATAAGGCGGACAGTTTCGGCTGTCCGCCTTTTGCTATGCCTTAAATTGCGGCTTGCAGCTCATCATCAAACATCATTTCATCATCCATTCCGTAGAATTCTTCCATGGATGGAATATCAAATTCCTCTTTGACATCGTTCAGCATCCCAATGTCACGGTAGTGAATCCAAATACCCTGAGGAGCGGTACGGGAGTATTTCTCAGCCTTTTCGCCCACTACAACTTTGGCAATGAACATTCGAAGCAGCTCCGGTGTCAGTTCGGTAAGGTCAGTATACTTTTTCGCCTTTTCAATAAACCTGTCCACGTTGGTAAGGGAGCTCTTCAGCTTATCCATTCTCACTTCAGCCTTGGGAATGCGTTCCCGCAAGATTTTTTGTTCTGCGGTGTACTCACCGGACAGCGTTCGGTAATGCTCATCAGGTATACGCCCCAGCACATTGTCCTCATAGAGCCTTTTAAATAGTGCGGTAAGCTCTAAATCCCTTTTTCGCATATCCTCCAGCTCTTTTTGCAGCACGGTAATTTCTTTCCTCGTATCGGCCGTGTTTTTACGGTTGATGTACTCTGCAAACAATGCTTCATCCTGCCTTGCAAAATGGGTGACGCGCTTTAGGTCGTCCAAAATCACCGCCGCAAGCTGGCTTTCCCGGATGTAATGGGCTGAGCAGGTTTCCTTGCCATACTGCTTGTACGTGGAGCAGGCGAAGTTGTTTTTACTCTCGTCCATGGTATGAGCACGGTGCAGAATTAAAGGTTTTCCGCAATCAGCACAGAAGACCAGTCCCGAGTATGGATTGGGGTTCTCCATGTTTTTTCTCGGACGCTTTTTGTGCTCCCGAACCGCATGGGCGATGTCCCAAATTTCTTGGTTGATAATGCCCTCATGGGTGTTCTCAAACCTCAGCCATTCAGATTCTGGGCGGATAATCTGCTTTTTGTTTTTGTAAGATGCGGTTGTATGCTTCATGCTGACCGTGTGTCCGAGATAGGTTTCGTCATCTAAAATATTGACGATGGAGCTATCTCTCCACCTGCAAGGTCGTGTAGTATCAAGATTGGTTAAAGCAACACCTGTCTGATTGAAGTAATGGTTACTGGGGTTCGTAATTTGTTCTTCTGTCAGCTGCCTTGCAATCTGATTGGGGCCTCTCCCCTCAGAGCAGAGTTTAAAAATGTACTTCACCACCTCTGCAGCCTCGGGGTCAGGCAAAATCTTTTTGGGGTCAACTCCGTCTTTCTTGTACCCATAGGGCGGCCTTGTCCCAACCCGTTCCCCGCGCTCAGCTTGTGCTTTCTTCACCGACCGAATCTTTTTACTGCAGTCTTTCGCATAAAAATCGTTAAATAAGTTCCGGAACGGAGCAAAGTCGTTATCGCCGTAGAGCGTGTCCACCGCATCATTGATGGCAATAAACCGGACATTGTGGTTGGGAAAGGTATGCTCCATGAGAAAGCCTGTTTGCAGATAATCCCTGCCGAGGCGGCTCATATCTTTAACGATCAGGGTTTCCACCTGTCCGCTTTCAATCAGCTCCATAATCTCATTCCACGAGGGACGATTGAAGTTTGTTCCGCTGAACCCGTCATCGAATAGGAAACGAATATTGTCAAAGCCCTTTCCTTCTGCGTACCTGGTGAGAATCAAACGCTGATTTTGGATGCTGTTGCTTTCGCCTTCCCGGTCATCCTCCTGGCTCAGTCTGCCGTACAGTATGGTATATTTTTCGTTGTTTGCCATCGTATAAAAATCCTCCTTCTTGTTGTGGCAAACTGAATACGGTAACCCAAGCATACCGTAACAGGTTCCACAAGTCTACTGAAATCAAGCGTTTTTAAGTGCTTTTTCGAGATCGCTTTCAATCACTGAGAGCATCTTTTTTGTGGGTGTAGAAGCACTTTTTACGGGGAACACAGAATGTACTCGGAACACTCTGTCCTCCACCACCATATCCCGTTCAATGGTATGGGAGGTTTCGTCTGTGTAAACAAAGCTGTCTGCAAAGGTGCGGTGAGAGGTACCCTCGCTGTCGCTTTGCCAAATGATATCGGCGGTTTCGTAAGCGCCGAGGATATTGGTTTTCAGATAATGCCGTGCTGCTAAACGCTCATTTGTCATAGCGCATCTCCTTCACATCTTCATTTCAAAATCGTGTCCGCTGTGGTCATCTGCTTTTTGACCGATCGCTAATTTCTTCTTTCTGCCTGTGTGCTGCTGCGGTTTTGTGGTGGCATCCTTTAGGGGAACAGGGTTGTCCAGCCCTTCCAAAGCGCGTCCCAGCTGAACCATACTGCCGCCAATGCCAGCAAGGTCAAGGGAATGACTACCCACAGCGGTGTCCATGTTGGGTACGGCAGACGTAGCTTTGGCAGAGAAAAAGACTTCCCTTTCCTGCTCCCAGCCTGTGATAATATCTGCTGGATTTGGGATAGGCTCTTGCTGATTTTCTCCAGCTCCGACCTCGCAGGCAGATTGTCCAGCTGCATTTTTAAGCTGCGGTTCTGCTGCTGGAGAGCTTTTACTTGCTCCTTCAGCTGGGCTATTCCATCCCAAATCAGCCCTTGATTGTAGAACAGATTGTCCAGCTTCTCCTGTGGCAGAGGACAAGACGGGCTGTTCTGTAATGGCTGCTGGGGAATCGGTTTGACTGGCTGCGAGCCTGCGTTCCGCTGTTTGAGTTCTTCTAAGCTCAAATTCACGCTCCATCATCTCCTTTAAATAGCGGTTGTCATGGAGCTTTATATCCCGGCAGGACATGGTGTTCGGGCAGGTGTAGGTGATGTATTTTCTGCCATCTGTCCATTTTACCGCGTAGCCTTGCCGCTCCATATTCTTGATAAAATTGGCTTTTGTGCCACTGATTTTCATCGCCGTATCAATCGCATTCATCAATGAAAACTTCCAGCTCTGCCCTTTGGCGGCGGCACGGTATTCCCGGGAGGAGAGGCTTTTTGATTTACCGCCGGTGTATGGCTCAAGGGTAGTTAGCCCATGTTGCCGACAAATTTGGTCTGAATACGCCCGGAGCTTGAATAATGTTTTAGGGCCTTGGTGCAATTTCTTTCCAGTTTTAAAGCTGACCGAGTTGATAATAAAGTGGGAGTGCAGATGCTCATTGTCCACATGGGTGGCGATGACCACCTCAAAATCCGGGTAATTATCCTTCGCAAATTTTATGGCAATCTCATGTGCGGTTTTGGGTGAGATGGTTTCGCCATCCTTAAAGGCTTGGTCGTAATGATAAAACATGGTTTGATCAGACTTTTTAAAGCTGTTTTTGGTCGCCATAAATTCTTGAAAAGCTATTTCGGGGCAGCAGTCCTTGCCGGAGATTAAGCGGATACAGCCTGTCTTATCCGCATCGGTGGAATAGGTTTGGTAGTTGACGGTGTGGTCACAATTAAATTTCTCCGGTTCGATGCACACCTTGAAATCCTGCAGAATATATTCAATTTCGTTTCTCATGGAGAAGGCATTTTGCTTTTTACAGGGGATGAAGCTGACCGTTGCCATTACCGGTTCACCTCGCAAAGCGCAGACAGCTTTTCATAGATACCGCTTAGCTGCGCATTGGTTTCTGCAAGGTAAACAGCATCCACTTTTCCCATATTGGCCAGAGTGGTAAGCTGATTAAGGTTTCTGCCGATGGCTTTTAGCTCTCCAATGAGCTCCTGCACTCCATCTACTACAACAATCTCTTTATCGGTTATGGCTCGTTCTAAAAATTCCGTCATGGTAACCTTGCCGCGCTTGGATTTTTGTTTTAGCGTTTTATAGGTACTTTCGCTGATGCGAAAGGCAAAGGGTTTCTTTTTCATTGGCGGTTCTCCTTTCGATTTTGATTGCGCTAACGGCGCTCTATAAAGTGGGGTCCGGGGCTTCTGCCCCGAGCGAGCTGTGGCGGGCGTATAGCCCGACGCTCTGCTCGCCTCACCCAATGGGTGAGAAAACGCATCCGAAACCTCTGCGTTTCATGTAAAATAAGTGCAAATCCGAAGTTGCCGCAACAGTGGCTCAATTTGCGGGTTTATTCGGGTTAGGTGGAGTTATCCCACTCCACGGTCAATTTCGCCACACAGGGGCAAACAGGGGGTGACGGTGGCGAGATTACTGTCCTGTGACAGTGCTGACGGCAAAGACGGCAAACTTTGGGGGCGTGATTCTACCGTCATATCGTCATTGCCGTCATAGCAGAGAGTAAATTCCCGCCGCTCAAAAGTCCTGTTCTCGGAATAACGAATGCCATTCCTGCCCAGATGCTCCATGTGCTTAATGATTCTCTTCTTCAAAATTGCGGGGCTACAATCCAGATTCAAGTTTTCTATCAGCTCGGTTGCCGTCCCGGTGAAGCTGCCTGACGATTTTATAAAATCACAGAGAAGAAAAATTTCATCCGGTATAAGCAGCTGCTCCATTTCAATCGGTTCCAGCAGCTCCCATAAAAATTTGTTCCTGTTGAACTCCAAGAACAATTCCCGTCCCGCGATATCTCTGCCGGTGCAGATGAGCGTTGCGGTATTTTCCGTTCGCTTGTCTTTTTGTAGTACAAAGTTTGTATCTGCACCGCCTGCAATTCCACTGGTGCCCGAAATCATATTCAGCGGATCACTGTCACCAGTTTTACGAAGATGATGCACAAGTACAATTGCAAGCTTGTATTTGTCAGCGATTCGCTTGAGAGCATTGATGTCATCGTAGTCAGCGGCATAGGGATTTACATTTGCAGAAACAGTTTTGCGCACCTTTTGCAACGTATCAATAACGATCAAGCCAGTGTCGGGGTGCTCTTTGATAAAATTCTCAATCTGATGTTCCAAGCCGCTGCCGATGGCATCGCTCATAATTGCGAAGTGCAATGTGGGCGGTGCTTCATCGGCGATCTCAAACAGCCTGCTTTGGATTCGGGCAAAGCTGTCCTCCAAGCAGAGATACAGAACTTCGCTCTTGTTTGTTGCAAAGCCCCACACGCTTTCTCCCTTTGCTACCTGCAAGCAAATCCACAGCGACAGCCAGCTCTTGCCGATTTTCGGTGAGCCGGCCAGCACATGAAGCCCCTGGGGTATCAGCCCCTGCACAATAAATTTCAACGGCTCCATGGGTGTGGTCATCAAGGTTTCCGCATCCATGGTGTCTAATTTCTTTGGCATACTTTTTTCCTCCTCTTAGTTCAATTTTGAATTTCGCAATAAATCGAATATTGAAAACTCCCATTCCTTGTGATACCATTGTCCTATATTCGGAAACAGAAATACACAGCGAATAGCAAATAGACTGTTTTGTGAAAAATCGATTATTTGCGAGAGGAGTGCCTATGGAACAGTACCCCCTGATCAAAGTTTTTGAGGGAAATGATAAGCTGATTTATTCTATGGCTTACGCTTATCCGGACAAAGTGACTCAGTACGCGCAAAAGTTTATTGGGAATGGACTAATTGAATTTGTGGAAATGGATTTCGAGGAATACACAACTCTGCTCACTGAAACGAAGTCCATTCCGCTCACTATGGCAAACTATCAGACAATCAGGAACAAAATATTTGATGTTGCAGGTACCATTGCGGACAAGCACCGCTATGTTTATTTCTTTTTAGTGGGCTTACTGAACAACATTTTGAAAGAACCAATTCACACCAAAGACGAATTTGAAAATGCCTTGCTCAGACCGATTACAATCTGCGTGGATGAATTGGAACACATTTTAGAGTTGCAGGAGGTATGCACAAAAGCGGTCACCACCTGTTTGGATAAAGAAAGCCGCTCGGACAAGGAAATGTCCCAGCGACTTTGTGAGTTTGTATCGGAGTACCCCGGTTTTGCCGAGGCTGCTGTGAAAATAAAATATGAGCTACTGCCAAGGAAAAATGGCAAGGTGGATATGGATACCCTTAAGGATATCCATGATTGGAATCTACGGGAAACAGATGAGCTTTTGGAAATCATGCACCAGGATGGCGAGGGCGTCAGTCTGATGCCATACTATCTTATTGAATATTTAGATGAAATGCTCTATTTTGAGTTTACCGAGATGCTGAAAAATGCCCAGTTCGTTAAGCGTTGCAAACTGTGCGGCCGCTATTTTGTGTTGACCGATAAGCGTAAGAGAGATTTTTGCGACCGGCCTTATAAAGGTGATCGCACGTGCAAGCAGGTTGGCGCAAAGCTGTTTTATGATCAGGGCATGCAGGGAAACGACTATTTGCTCGCTTTCCTGACCGAGTACAACAAGGTGTACTCCCGCCGTTACCGTGCGGACAATAAATTGCCGGAAGAATTTAGCGGCAAGGACATGTCCTCGGAGGAGTATGCCCGGTGGGCAAAGCTGGCGCGGCAGGCTCGGAGCGATTACCTTGATGGGGAAATTACAGGCGAAGAAATGATGGAGAAAATTAAGATGGATTAATAATTTACTAAAACTTGCATGGCAATTATTTAAGAACCATATTCCCTAAACAACTAAATACTACATAAAACTACAATAGTGATTGCTTTCATGCCTTGTTTGGAGTACCATTATTATATGATCAATCATATGCCTTTGAAAGAAAGCGAGGTGCTTGCTGTGCCAGAAAACAACATTCAAGACAGATGGATATCCCTGCAAGAAGTCTGCGACTATCTTGGCGTGAAGCGCCATACCATTATGCGATGGATTGAGCAGCGCGGTATGCCTGCATCAAAGGTGGGAAAGCTCTGGCGTTTCAAAACTGCCGACATTGACGAATGGGTTAAAAAAGGCGGAGCCTCCGATGAGCAGGAGGTTATCAAATGAACGGACT
>DHSM01000012.1 GCA_002408465.1 Firmicutes bacterium UBA5286
AAGACCCGCATAAAGAAAGAACTAAAACATCTTAAAAAGTGCTTACGTTTCGGTAAAGAGTACTTAAATAACGCCCCGGTTTACAGCGGCGGCCACAATTTAACCCGTGCTGCCCTGAAAGGATTATTACCGCCATCTAGAGTCTGGGGGGTTCCTGTTTAAAAACCTACAGTAACTTGACACGACCGTTTCTTTTGGAAAAGATGGTACTTATACAGGTGATGGATGGTTATCCACTGGAAAATATGAGGTAATTGATGGAAAAGTTGAGCTTGTTGGCTTTTTAGATGGGGGAAAAACTCTCTTAATTCAAAAGGAAGGCTCGAAAACAGTATTGGTCACTGCTAACGGCTCTCATACCTATTATCGAGATATAGGTGTCGCAGAGGAAAAGATTCGCCAACGGGAAGAGGCGGCTGCTGAAGCTGCCCGCAAGGCAGAAGAAGCTGCAGAAAAACTAAAGAAGATTATTGTCGGGTTTTGGGTCAGTGACGGTTTTTCACCAATTAGTTTTACAGATACTAGAGAATACATTTACTATGATCTTGATAGTATCGAACTTCAAATTGGGTCGTATGAGGTTATTAACAGTGGTACGGTCTGCATTAATAACGTAAGCGTCAAATACTCCCTACCTAGACACCATCTCCTTCCTCATGGGACAATTTCTTAAAGAAATTGCCTGAGGGAGGAGTTTTCAATGAGCAAGCAACAACTACGTCAGATCTGGTCAGCCAGAGTAGCAGAATTCAAGGCCAGCGGTCAGAGTGTACCTGCCTGGTGCGCAGAGCAAGACCTTAAACCCCACCAGCTCAGATACTGGCTGAGAAAAGATCGGGAGTCCAGTAAACCGACTGAATGGATCCCCCTAAACCTAGGGAATAATTCCGAAACGGCTGTGACCCTGCGTGTTGGCCAGGTTGCTATTGAAGTACGTCCCGGCTTTGACCCGAATCTTTTGCTCTCAGTGGTCAAGACCCTTACTGCTCTGTGCTAGCCGTCTATAGCCAGGTCTACCTGGCGGCAGGCTGCACCGATCTACGTAAGTCAATTGACGGATTAGCCGTGCTGGTCAAGGAGCGGTTCCAACTGGATCCCTTCTCTAATTGCCTCTTTGTTTTCTGTAACCGCAATCGAGATAAGTTGAAGATCCTGCATTGGGAGCACAATGGCTTTTGGCTTTACTACCGAAGACTGGAACGGGGAAAATTCGAGTGGCCAGCCCATGCTGAGGCCATGACTGCCATCAGTAGAAGAGAGCTAAGATGGCTGCTAGATGGTCTGCAAATAAAGCAAATACATGCCCATCGTGAGGTCACGGCACGCACTGTGCTGTGACTATATTTTTTGCCTGAGAACCCTAGAAAATAAAGGGTTTCCGGCACTTTTGTCGAATAATATAAGTATGGAAAACGCAGTGAAATTCGCCGCCGAACTACATGAAAAATGTGCTCTGCAGGAACAGACAATTACCACACAAAAGCAGAAGATTGCAGAGCTCACGGCCAAGGTAATCTGGTTCGAGGAACAATTTCGCCTGAGCCAGCATAGAAGTTTCGGGCGCTCCAGCGAACAACAGGCGGGCTCCCAACAGCTAAGTATTTTCAATGAAGCTGAAGTGGAAGCTAAGACTAAGGCCGAACCAACAATTGAAGAAATTACCTATCGTCGCCGCAAGAAGCAGGGTAAGCGTGAGGAGAAGCTTGAGAACCTGCCAGTGGAAACGATTGAATACCGCCTGTCCGATGAGGAACGGGTCTGTTCCTGCTGCGGCGGAGAATTACATGAGATGAGCACCGAGGTAAGACAAGAACTGAAGATTATTCCCGCCGAGGTCAGCGTGGTTAAGCATGTGCGTCACGTATATGCCTGCCGCCGGTGTGAGCGTGAAAATGTTAAAACCCCTATCGTTACAGCTCCCATGCCAAAACCGGTGTTACCTCAACCAAACGGTTGGGTGCGGGTCCTGCCACCGGGAAAGTCGGAAAAGTTAATCTATACCGAAGTCAGTAAGTGTTTGCAGGAGATTGATAATATTCAACCCTTAAAACTCGGGACCCCTGTTGAGCTTTCCTTTGAATTGAAGAATAAAGAGAAAGCAGCAATTTTTGAAAATGACCCCAGGGTACAAGTTTCTGCCGAAACCGTCATTATAAATGCAGACAACTATAAGGATGCTTACGTTATCTTCTGGGATTGTTACGTAAAAATCATGATGTGCCTAATTGACTAAATCAGGTATCTTCAATTTTGTTACGGAGAGTTTTACTTTTGGTCTGACGGTAATTTAAATCGGGTATCATCTGATTGGTCAAATGCGGGGATAGTGATTGCTGACAATAATATAACTGATTTCAATTATATCACTACTATTTAATGTAGCTGATGGATGGGTTTACTACTCTCACTACTACGGTAAAGGAATATTCCGAGTCCGCACTGATGGAACTAATCTCCAAAAAATTACTAACGTTGAGGATGTGGTTCTAATATCGATTGTTGAGGACTGGATATTCTGTGCGACGCTTTATAGCGACGAATTATATCGTATGCGTTTAGATGGAAGTGATTTGGACATTGTCGGCGAGCATACTCAAAGCAAGCCCTTCCCGGGAAGAGGATCCCAAACTGCCTCTAAACTTTGCCCAGGGGGATTTTGAAAAAATTGACGCCGAGTTATTTACACTGCATATGGAGGACCTGAAAAACCAGGGCAGTATGAGCGATTTTAAACTGCTTCGAGTCATCTTCGAACAAGAGGAACAATGGGGCTTCTTTGTCTGTATAGACTATTCTGTGCAAAGCTCTGACGAATCCTGGCAGTAAGACAGTCAATGTCTGCGGTTTTTTCTTGCCCTCCCTGTCGGCAGCATGTCATAATGATTTGTGGTTGGTTTGTCCAGTCCAGCCGCCAATCTTACATAAAGGAGATTCACGGAAATATTAAAAGGGAAAACCTCGTCGCCTAGCCAGCACAGGTTTTCCCTTTCCCCAAACACGCCCTAAGGCGTATCCGTGACACTATGATACATGAAATGGGATACCTGTGTAAAGGACTATTTGAAAATGGTTGAAAATGGCTGCCCCGAGGAGTTTCGGCCTACCTGGTGTAAACATTGTCAATCCAAGGCCAAATTCCATAAGCACGGCAGCTTTACCCGCAGTGTGCTTACCATGGAAGAACTGTTAGAGATTAAAATCTTCCGGTTCAAATGCACTGCCTGCGACAAGACCTGCAGCGTCCTGCCATCTTTCTTAAGACACAACCATACTGCAGCCTTGGATGTCCAAGAACATGTTGTGCAAAGCCACAGCAAGGGGGTTGCCCTAAGAATAATTTCCGAGCAACTGTCTCCGCAACTGGCTTTTTCCGAGAAGACCCTCTGGCGCTGGAAGAATTATTGGCAGAAGTTGCTGAATAAGCTTAAACCAGACTTCTGGCCGACAGTGCTGGCCCGCTTCCCGCATCTTCTGCTTCCGCGGGGAAGTGAAGCTCCCAGTAGCTTGTGGGGGTGGGTATTCTGGGTGTGGGGTCAGACCCGGCTGCAATTGACGGATAAGCCTGCAGGCTGCTTCCAATGGCTTACTTTCCTCTCTCTGCCAGTGGCGGTGACGGCGGGGGCCTAACTTCCCACAAGACCTGTCCATGATCTTTTGCCTCCCCCTGTTGGAAAATGGGTTTACAGGGGTGTGTGCCCCGAGTTTTCCCAAAAAGGATGTGGATTAGGATGAAAAGTATACTAAGCGACCAGGTGGCAGCGTTTCGCTATGGGCTAATTGCACCCATTGTCTGCCGCCAGACTCCCCTCTTGCCAGGGGAGTTAAAGGCCTACCTGGAAGAGACTGCGAGCCAAATTTACGAGATACCAGGCAGCGCTCGAAACAAAGTTAGCACACGAACGTTGGAGCGGTATTTGTCACTATACAGGAAAGGCGGATATGATGCCCTGAAACCTCAGGCCAAATCTTCCAAAGGCCGCACCACGATTCCAGCCCCAGTGCTGCAACAGGCAATTGAATTGCGCAGGGAACGACCTGAACGCAGTGTGGAACAGATCATCTTTATGCTGGAGGAGAACGGCATTGCTGAGAAGGACAGCCTGGCTAACAGCACCTTAGCCCGACAACTGCGTCTGGCAGGGGCTTCCCGCAACGAAATGCTGGTGAAAACCGAGGGCTACCGCCGTTTCGAAGCGGAAGATGCCCATGTAATCTGGCAATCCGACTTCCAACATACCTTATATCTTCCTGATCCCCAAGACCCCAAACGCAAGAAGAAGGCAATGTTATTTGCCATACTGGACGATTATTCCCGTTATGTGGTACAGGCTCAGTTCTATTGGGATGAAAAGCTGCCTCGCTTAGAAGACAGCCTGAAGAAAGCCATCCTTCGCTGGGGAATACCTGAGCAATTTTACTGTGACAATGGCGCCGTCTTTTCCTCATCCCATTTAGCGAGGATCTGCGGCAAACTGGGCATTCGCTTAAGCCACAGCCGCGCGTACCGTCCAGCTGGGCGCGGTTATGGAAAAGGTAGCCGTTATGCAAAGTTGATGCGACAAGTCCACATGGTTGTTCGTTTTACTATTGAATTACTTTGCATAATGTTCCAATCTATTTTTAGGCGATCTATGCCAAAAAATCGATTGGAGGTTATAAAATGAAGGCTAATCCTTTGACGGCTACAGAACTCATCAAAGCGACAAAGGAGGAATTGCTCCGAACAGGTTACACCTCTTTCATGCTAATTGACAGGGTCTGGATGAACCTGGAGAAATATATAAATAGTAAAGGTATCCACTATTTTTCTCCAGAAGTAGGACTATCTTTTTTGGAGGAACGGTACCATTTTTCAGCAGATCCGAAATCACACTCAAACACCGACCGTTTGCGCGCCATTCAATTACTTGAGGATTTTCAAGCACATGAAAGAATTATGGTCGGAGCAGGCAATGAAAGGTGGCACACCAGTAACATCAACCAGATTTTACGGAATGAAAAATATATCGGTGATGCCCTCTTGCAGAAAACATATACTACTGACTTTCTCACCAAGACACGAGTAAAGAACCATGGCATTGTCCCTCAGTATTATGTGGAAAACAGCCATGAGGCCATCATCCCGCGTGAAATTTTCATGCAGGTACAGGAGGAACTCATACGTCGCCGCATCGTCCACACCATCCCGAATGGGAAAAACAGAACCTTCAGCAGTACGCACAGCTTTTCAAATATGATTATCTGTGGAGGCTGCGGCGAGTTTTTTCGTAGAATTCATTGGAACAACCGAGGGAAAAAGTCGATCGTTTGGCGCTGCATCAGTAGGTTGGAAAACACAGGTCAGTTCTGCGATGCCCGCACGGTATTGGAGAGCACCATTGAGCAGGTACTGGTTACCGCTATCAATCAGATGCTCTGCGACAAAGACTCCTTCCTCTCCATCCTTAGGGACAACATCGAAACCATCATAAGCCATGGAAACGACACCACCCTGGCTGACATCGACAAGCGGTTTGAGGAGCTTCAAACGGAGCTTGTGAAGCTAGCCAATTCCAAGGCTGAATATGATAAAGCGGGCGATGAAATTTACCGCCTGCGTGATGAAAAACAGAAAGTACAGCTCGAAATAATTGGGCACGATGAATTGAAAAATCGCATAGCTGACATGAGCGTATTCCTACGTGAACAGCCCACCGCCATTACCCAATATGATGAGATGCTTGTCCGGCGGCTAATTGGAAAAGTCACTGTCTACGAGGACAAATTTACCGTGGAATTCAAGTCCGGCAGTGTGACGGTGGATGTAAATGAATAAACCAAAAAATGAACGAGGCAATCTACGTGAATTTGAACGTAGAGTGCCTTATTTTTTCAATGAATCCATTGTATTATGAGTGCTTGTTTGTCTAAGCCGCACCTTAATTCCCAAGAGCTGGTATCTATAATAAGCACCATTCATCGTGACCATTTCGACTTAATAATGCGCACCACCCGAAAGATGCACTAATCCTCAAGTTCTGGCTGGGTTTTATACAATATTTCGGATACCTCCACTGTTTTAACATCTACGCAATTAAACAAGTTCTCATCAAAAATAGCAAGATTGTAACCACCTGGTCTGAGTGTGCTGGCATATTCAACACCATCATAGTTCTCACTCTTTATAAAACCAGCTATATACTGTGTTGGCAGATATTCTAACAGACTATCGCTGCGCCGTAGAGGTTTAGCAAGTTCAGCGGCAATTTCTTGAAAGACTCTTCGGTTTGCTGCAAATTGCTCAAACTCGCCAGCATACAGGAAAGGACTTATTTTTGACACGCCTGATAAATTAACTACTGTTATTTCATGAGTGTTTTGAAATTCACCGATGGTAATGTAATCAAATGCACTTGCACGAACCTCATTAACAATCGTTTTAACATCTGAAGAAAGGTATAGAACGCCTATACCCTCTGGATTGGCACGTCCGCCGCTACGCCTATCTTGTGGAGGAACCCCCATTTTATCTTTTGAAAAGCCACTTTTGTCAACGGAAATTCTTGCTCGATAAAATCGAGAACCAACAGGATATGTCTTGGCAACAACTGACAAAACCGAAGCAAATGCGTCAGAATTAAACATGCTATTGTGATAGCGATTAATATGCTTTATAGAGTCTGAAAATTCGGCCCAAGTATATCCGCGTACGACACCAAACTCTTGAAGAAAATCATTGTCTGTAAGTTGAGAAATAATAACATTCCTAGTGAAAATGTCTGACCCGTAAGGGTAAGCTGTTTCACATAATTTTTTTGTCAATGCTAAAATCAATTCAACTCCCGCATTAAAAATATCCCAGTCGTCACGCAATGCAATCTTTAATGGTTTAGCACCTGCATGATCTGATACGGAGTAGGATTGTAACAGGCTTATCATCATCCCAGAAATCGAATTTGGCACGTTATCAATATTATAGACCGCTACAACTTTTGATGAACAAAAATCGCAGTTTCCTATTTGTCCTTGCATTTCTATAATTCCCCTTATATGGGAATCACGAAAGCAATCAATGCAACAATTCATTGCGGTATGCCTCCGTCGAGGTATCTTCCCATGAGCTCCAGATGATGCATGATAGAAAGTTTTTTAACAGTTGGTAAGCCGGGGTAATAACCAGTCTCATAATGATTTATGAACGTTGATAACGCAGCTGTTCTCTGCCCTTGGTGCCCATTATTAAACCAATCAACCAGCTTTGTCACGGCCTCATAATATTTCCCGGCTACATCTTTTGTGCCGATATTTGAATCAGAAACAAAGTGATGTATCCGCAGTGCATTATCTTCCGCAAAGTAGACAATATGAATGGCGACTGCCGTAGGTGCAAATCCGCCTTCATCAAACATACTGCCGACAATGGAGTAATCTCCGAAACCGAAATAGCCTTCTTCTGAAAAGTATAAATGATCTTCGGAGAAAGGCTCGTCGTCCGTTATTGCATAATCAGCATTTTTCGCTTGTTTTGTAAACCAATCCTTAAACATTACTTTGTTTTGCTTAACTGCACGCCTAATTTGACGTTCCTCCGACGAAAACAGCGTGTATTGCGGGGGAGTATCACTAAACTCATCTATGTATACAGAGAGAGAATCCCGGTTATCAAACAAGGTAAGAATCTTATCCTTGCCTATCCCTTTTTCGCCGAGGTCATTTATGTGATTTGCAGCACTCGCGCTTATAATAATAGAAGGAATTACCCCGTCTGCTAATAAGTATGAATCCAAAAGTTCCTGTGTGGCAGGTAAATTTATTAAGTCCCCAACCTTTGGGTTTACAATAATCGCTATTTTTTGATTTGCCTTAGAAAATGCTTGAAGTGTAATATCAAACGTCGAAATCATCTTATATGGTATGACAAACTTTTCATCTTTTTTAACAAGCTTGACGGGCTCAATTACAGGGATTACAGAATTGCTGAGCAATCCGTCATTAGCCAATTCTTTTAGTGCAAGCAGCTCGTACTGTCTACCACGAAAATACGGAAAATACATATCTGTTACCCCCTATAAATTGATTGCAGTAACTGCTCTATATCCGGCAATTTGCGAGATAGCCCTGAAAAATAGACAACAGATTTTAACTCGCTTTGTATTCTCTCAAAAATGGTTCTGGTGATTTTGTTCCGCTTTTTGAGTTCTTTCTCTGCTAAACTCTGTGCTGTGAGAATCGGTATCTGTTGAAACTGTTCGAGACACGCACGAAAGTAGAATACTGGTGCAACCTGCGGTAGCCCACCACAATGTTTTATTAAAACATTCTCGTATTCCTGCTTGCGCAAAAGCTTAAAAATACAGCTATGGTCAAGATGCTCGTCAAACCGCTTAGGCTCTCGGCGACTGCTACGATTGAAATAGGTGTCGCTGTCATTCATAAGATATATACCAACAGCATCACCCATGTCACCAAGACGGTCAAGCAAGCGCGATACTTTGTTATATTCATGAAGTGTTGATAAAACAGATACTTTGCTAAAAGCTTTAAAGTAGTCACTTAATTGGTCATTAAGTCTGTCAAAATTATCAAGATCAGATTTTATCTCGTAAACTCTCCCTTCGCCATTGATCATGACAAAATCGGCGATATGCTCCCCAATCCGCACCTGCGACAATGCTGTCGTAGTATTTACGTTATGAATACCCACGAGAAGCTTATTAAGTAGGGTATTCATGTAATAGTATTCGTTACGCTTTTCTTCTCCAAGATAGGTATAAATCTCACTAAAAAGCTCACCATGAGTTTTGCTTTCAGGGTCGTCAATATAACGTTGAACGACATAATCAAATACTTCGTTTTTATTGCCTTGTAGCAAGTCTTTGACAACATTGCGCGTAAACACTCTATTGATTGCTCTGCTATCAAGCATAGGTTGACCTCCTTCCTTCGATTTCCGTTGTTCTACTACAAAATGTCCTTAAGTAGCAAGAAGTACGCTCACTATTATTTTCCGTATCGAACAATTCTGGCGGCTACTGTTCTGCCATCAATGGGTTTTGGGGTGTCTTTAGGGATAAGCCATGCTCTTCCTAATTTAGTTGCACCCTTAACCCGTCCCTTTGTACATAGGGATTGGACACGGCGTTCTGATATCTCCCAAAGTTGTGCAGCTTGCTGCGGTGTTATCCAATCGAGCTCCATGACCAATACCTCCCATATTATTCTCAGTATACTACGGTCGAGCGTATATTGTCAATAGCTGTCAAGGCTCTCAGGCTACACATAACGTTTGTCTTTGCAACAGGGAGCATTATACTTTGACCTGTTCCCACGCACACGCCAAAACTCAAAAAACATCTAAATCGACCACTCGTCAAGCACTGACATCTAAATCGCTCTGTCACGTTCAAAATCAACCGCTTGGACTTGTTCCCGCGAAGCGGTATTTCAGCGATTTTGCACATCGGATTTTTACTCCAAAACCTCGAAAAGCCTTTATTTACTGGACTTTTTACACACTCACCCTTTTACCCTTGACATCAATGTCACGCACTCAACATGACTGGTTTGCGGGAACATGTCCACGGGCTGGACTTCCCGGGCCAGATACCCCCGCTCCGCCAACAGCTTCAGGTCCCGGGCCAGGGTGGCCGGGTTGCAGCTGACATAGACAATCCTCGAGGGTTTTGCTTGCGCCACTGCCTCCAGAAGGGAGGGTTCGCAGCCCTTTCGCGGGGGATCAAGAACGATGACCTCTGCCTTGAGCCCCTTTTGCACCATTTGGGGCAGCAGGTCCTCTGCTCTGCCGCCGTGAAACTCTGCATTGTCTATGCCATTCATTCTTGCGTTATCCCGGGCATCCTCAATGGCGCTGAGATTGCTTTCAATGCCGATTATCCTTGTTGCCTGGTCAGCCAAAAACAGGCCAATGCTGCCGGTGCCGCAGTAGATATCCAGCACAGTTTCTTTTCCCTGCAGCTGGGCATATTCCTTTACCTTTTGAAATATCTTTTCCGCTCCCACAGGATTGACCTGCCAAAAGGAACGGGAGGAAATCTTGAAGGTCAACTCCCCGATTTCATCAGTGATGTAACCTGGACCCCAGATTATCTCTTCCCTGTCCCCGAGAATAACGTTGGTGGGACGGGGATTTTCATTTAGCACCAAGCTGTGCAAGTCCGGCATCGTTTCTCTCAGTTTGTTGAGAAACGGCTCCCGGTTTGGGAAGTCCAAGGCGCTCACTACCAGGGCGGCAAGAGCCTGCCCGGTTGCCTGGGAATGACGGATGAGGATATGCCTTAGACTGCCCTTTTGCTCCCGTTCAACCCAGGGTGTTACCCCTGTTTCCCGGGCAATATTCGCTATCTGTCTGGCTGTTTGGTTGTTAACATCCTCCTGGATGACACATTCCATCACTGGGACAAGGTCATGGCTGCGGGATTTGTACAGGCCTGCAGTCAGCTGCCCCCGGTGCATAGCCACAGGCGCCTGAAGCTTGTTGCGGTAGCTCCAGGCCTGGGTAGGCAGGATATCCTTGACAATATCCGGGGAGATGCCCCCAATTCGCTTAAGAGTAGTCTTGACCGTTTCTGTCTTAATTGCCAGCTGTAAGTCATAATCCAGATGCTGCAGGTTGCAGCCGCCGCACTCTTGGAACCAGCGGCACTTTGGCTCCACCCGCCGGCCAGGCTGGAGTATCTCTTTGATTACCGCCCGGGCGTAGTCCTTTTTGGCGCTGACCACTTGCCCCCTGACCAGGTCTCCGGGGGCAGCGAAGGGCACAAACACAGAATAACCATGATGCTTGGCTACCCCTTCTCCCTGATGGCTGATATTTTCAATCGTCAGTTCCAAATGTTGACCAGGCTGGACAAGCATTTGCTGGCCCTCCTTATTCTCAGATAGGCAATTACATCTTTCCAATAGTTAGAATATCACACATTGCCCAGGGTCCTGACATCCGCTTTCAATTCCATATTGAATGCTTACCAAACCGCTTTTAGACAAGTATTAATCAGGGATTCAGTCATAACATCAATTCTTGATTCGCATCGCCCTTGACATCTAGATTGTGATGGAAAATCAGTTTCGCAAACTTTTCTGCTCTGTCAGGGATAGCCGTAAAAGTGTCGTCTGTAATATATATTTCTTTGACTATTTCCCTTAGCATGACCTTCAGCAATACAAATTCCATGAACACATTTCTGATGTCTCTAACCGGTATCTTGAACCCGATAGCGCGGCAGCAGAGCAATAAATACGCTTATTTGGGCAACCTCTACTGGAAGAAACATTAATTATTCCAATTGGCCTAGGAATTCATGCTTTTTTATTTCTGATATTCGATGAAGACGAGCTGTTCCTCTGCTTTGTATGCGAAATTCATGGTGCTGTTACCCTTGAAAGCGAGAAATTGTATATGTTCGCTTTCGGTATCCGGCTCAGCGTCAAACCTAAAGCCGGCTGCTGTCAATTCGCCAAAATAGCTTTTAACTACATCATCATTGTCCACGATAATCTCAAGCCGCACTGTGTCGTCCTCGTACTGAATTTGGCTGATGTAACCCATAAGTTGGGGAACCCCTGGCAGTTCTTCCCCTGGCCAGGTTTCACCTTCGCCAGCAGGGGGAGAGGGCTTATCGTTCCCAGCATTATCGATTACGAGCAGGATAATTGACACGGCTACCTTGCCAGCATACTTAGGGTTTTTGTCCATAATGCCTTCGCTGAGCATGATGGTATAATAAACACCGTCCACCTTGGCAGTAATCATGCGGCCAGACTCAACTTCAGATGTCTGTAGATCCTCCGCAGTGAGCAGCAATCCCTCATAGAAATCAACCAGGGTGTCGATATTATTGCCACTCACATAATCAACTTCGAGACCGTTGTTGGCAGGGTTCTCCCTGACATCGAGAATTTCAGCATCCGCCGCCAGGGGCAGCATCTCCTTGGGATAGCTGTCTGGCAGAGATAATTCGCCACCCTCATTAGAATCTGGCGATTTACTGTCATTGCCGCCTTCTTCTTTATATTTAGGATCTTCACCCGTTTTACCGCTTATCCCACACCCGGCAATTGATAAAATTAGGACAAAAATAAAAGCACAAGTAAAAAACTTTTTCATATTATCTCTCCTCCTCGTGATGATAATAAAATGCTGGAAGGCCCTTTTAGGCCTCCATTCATTATAGATGCATAACACTCTGCTTTCTTTTCAAATTTTACCTTTATTTTTATAGAAAACTATTTACAATACCCACATAGATAAAAGCACCCGGTAATTGCTCCGAATGCTTTTGTCATTGCCATTTTTATTTTCCTGACTCTCTTGCATACTCAATCTAAGCTAATGACTTCCTGTATACTAAAGGTGAAATACCTTCTTTTTGTTTAAATGCACTTGAAAAATGGGCACTGTTTACAAAACCGCACTGCCTTGCTATTTCTTCAATTGAAATATCTGCAGTCTCCAGCATTGATTTCGCCTTCATGTGCCTAATATCCATAATGTATTGGTAAGGTGTTTTGCCCACGTGCTGCAAAAATATCTTATGCAGGTGGGAGGAGCTGGTGTAGATAGCTTCACTAATGGCCTTAACTGTTATGTTGCTGCTATAATATGTTTCGATATATTTAATGGCCTTCTGCACAATCTCTTGCGGACCACCCGCTTTACCCGGAACATTAATAAATTCTTGGTTAGCATCCCTCAGTAATTGTATTGCCAGGCGATTTTCAAGGCTCTCTAACATCAATGGATTGGTTCCCCGGTAATTTACGACCTCATAAATTAATGCCTCGGCTGCTTCAAGGAGTTGATAACTATATCTATTATCGGGTTTTTTAAATAAGAGCGGTCCTTTCCCACCACATTGCAAAAATATATTATCTAAGAATTCTTTGTTGACGCAGATCGTCACATACTTGACAGGAGAAGAATCCTTAAATGGATGGACCAAGATATTGTCGCCAGGGGCCATACAAATGAGGCTTCCTTTTTTAAACTGGTATGAGATGAGTCCTATTGTCGCTGCAGGAGGGGTCGTATAACAAATAACAAAATGATACTCTTCCACAATCATCTTTTTTTCTATCACAAATTTTTCAGGGACAAAGATTGCAATATTCGTTGAAATAATCGATTTAGTGTTATTGTGGATGTCAACCGGGATCTTTTCTATGAAGTAATCGAAGTTTTTTAGCATCTATCGCCTTTCCTTTGTATATATTTAGATTTGAGGACCAAGACTGAGGTTACGTCCTATGCCAGTGCCTTGAGCCTCGATAAGCCTAAGAGGTTCCCACCCTGATGGCTGTCAGTTCCGGGCATTGACCGGGCTGGGCCGCTCTCCTAATATTACATTTAGCTAACAACAAGAATCCAAGAAGGATTTCGGTTTGTTTTCCAGAAGAAACCATAATTCCAGGAGCATTTTCAAAATACTCCTCCACTAGCCGGAATACCGGCTTTTTATGATTCCGGAATTTGTTGTTGCTTTCCGCCTTTAACATAATTTACTCACGAGATTGCCAGCTAATTATGATACAATAATAACCAGAAAGCAATACTGTCTGCTTGGAAAGTCGCCTAGACATTGTTTTGGAGGTGATTCAATGCCAGAACCCAAGGTAAAAAAGAGCCTTAACAAGAGGCAGATTCAGGCCCTTGGCGGCGGCATTGTAGTGGTTCTGGTGTTGGTGCTGCTGGTGTTCAGCTATCCGTGGCTGCAATTAAAGCTGGCGGAACAGCTGATTGAAGCCGGGAAATACGCTCAGGCTGAGCCGATTCTCAGCAGTCTCATGGCCAGCAAGCCACAATGGACAGAAGCCGGGTATAAATTGGTTGCCTGTCAGCTGTCCCAGGGCAAAGGACGGGAAGCGGCACAGACAGTGCTCTCACTGACCGATACCCAGGAAATCGACGATCTGGAGCTGGCCATTGTCTTTATGGATGTGGCAAAACACCTGTTGAATACAGGCGCTGGCGAAGCCGCCCTGGAACTTGCGAAACGGGTAGGGGCCCAAAGTGAGGGTGAAATGCTGGAAACAGCAATAAAGGAAGTGGGCTTTTTAATCGCCAACTATTCTGACCTGCCCCTGGCCCTGGATGCAGTCAATCTTGCCCTTTCCCAGGGTGGGAATAACTGGTTGACCAATCAAAAGGCCTTTAACCTGTTGCTGACTAAGGCGCTGGAATCCTCGCCCCTATTGGGAGAACCCGCTCTCGACCGAGCATTGCAACTTTATCCAAACAATATCATTGCTGTCACCCGCAAAGCAAGTATAATCGGTGACAAGAACGGCCCCAAAGAGGCCCTGGAATTCCTGATACAGAAAGAAATCGACTTAGAAGACAGCATTATTCCAGAGTACTTGGCTGTCAAGCGCACTTTGCTCATACGCCTGGCCGGGGCAGATCCCAAAGCCGATCTGAACCAATTCACCAAGGGCATGCCGCAGGATATGATTGTAGAGATTGCAAAGCAAGGCGTCAACCATGCCTGGCTGCACATGAAGTCAGGCCGTCAGTACTATCATTTGGCCCCGGATGAACCTCAGGTCGCTTACCAATTTGGACGCAATTTGATCCAAATGCATTTGTGGGAAACAGCCCGGGACATTTTCCGGCATTTAGAAGAAATTGATCCAAAATTTATGAACTTCCAAGCTGTCTATGCCGCTCTTGATTCTAAGACCAAGACGGACACTACGAAATTTGCCTCCGGAGAAATCTTGGATGCCATCCAAATCTCCCCTGATGGCAAGTGGCTGGCTTGGAGAAAATGGCTGGAGCATCCCTGGGAACAAGTCATGGTTTCCGACCTGATTCTTACCAACCTGTCAGCTTCGGGGAGTAATCCCCAGTCCCTGGGGGATGCAATCTTGTTTAAATGGTCGCCGGACAGCAATTACCTTGCTCTCCAATCCATGACCTCTACCGGGCTAGGGCGCCTGCATATCATCACTGTGCAAGATGGTTCCAGATACACTTTGCCGCCAGAATATGATATCATCGATTTCAACTGGGCGAATAATGATCTCATGATCCAGGCCCAACGGGAGCATCAGATATTATTGCTCCACCTTGCGCCTCCCAAGTTGAAGATTGAAAATGAACTTGCGTGGCAATTGAACAGCAATGTCAACCAAGACTTTTCCTGGCTTACTATCAAAGGCAACACTTTGATAGTCTACAGAAATCAGCAAAAGTATAGAACCTTTGATTTTAAAAACAACCTGGTGTCATTTACCGGCTGGTCTCCCAACGGCAACCTGGTTGTCATAGAAGACACAATGGGCAAAAGCTGGATTTATAATCACCAGAAGGGCAATATTGCCCCCATAGAAATCCAGGGCCAGTTTGCAGCCTGGGGCGGGGACCAGGACATTTTCTGGTTCCTGCCCCTGTGGGATCAACTCCATGTATTAGTAGGGCTTAACAGCAAGGGCAGTATTCAGAAATATTACCCCTACAGTCTTGATAATCTATATTACGATATTTCTATAGCCGCTGATGGTGAAACTCTAGCTCTTATGGAGGACCACAAGATTCTAATTATGCAGAAATAGCAATTCGCAGAGGAGGAATGTCTGTTGAAAAACGGAATTTGCCCACGGTGCCATTCGACTCAAGTGTATTCCAGCTCAAAACTGCGCGCCGAGACCGGCAATGCTAGCTCAATCCCCTTAAGTTTTTTTCGCAGCATCCCCTTAGACAACTACGTCTGCACAAACTGTGGCTATGTGGAAAGCTATGTGTCTGAGCCGGAAATGCTGGACAGAATAGAGGATATTTGGCCTCAAGTTGAATCCACCAACAGTAAGCACTGTGAACATGCGCAAAAAAACGAGGCATGAACCAAAAACAGGACAAGGAATACTCCTTATCCTGTTTTTTTTTGTACTTTATTTTAACATTGCATATCCGGCAGCAAAGGCCTGCTGATTAATGGCCAGTGCCTTTTCCGGAACAAAATCTGCCAATAGCGCATTCCAGTCAACAGCCTCCAGTTTAAGGACTTTGACCAGGGCTCCTAGGAGGCAGATATTTTGCACGCGGACATTGCCCAGTTCCACAGCCTTGGCTCTGGCCGGGACAATAGTGAAGTTCTCTACAGCATCAGCCAGCGCCTCCAGGGCATTGCTGGGGTATTCGGCCTTGCCGGTGAGCACCGGCATGGAGTAGATCTCATGTTCGTCGGTGACCATGCTGCCCCCCTTCTTTAAGAAGGGCAGCACCCGCAGGGCCTCCACTTTCTCAAAGGATACAATCACATCGGCCTCTTCCTCGCCAATGCTGGGGGAATAGACCTTGTCGCCATACCTAATCTGTGTTGTCACTGTGCCGCCCCGCTGGCTCATGCCGTGAATCTCGCTCATCTTGAAATCATAACCCATCTGGGCCAAACCGGCAGTCAAGACCTTGGACATTAAGATAGTGCCCTGTCCGCCTACGCCAACCAGCAGAATATTAGTTGTCATCCTATTCACCCACCCTTGAGATTGCATCGAATTTGCACATCTGCATACAAAGTCCGCACGCCGTGCAGGAAGCGGGATCGGCGACCAATGCCTTGTTGTCCTTAAACGCCATGGCAGGACAAGCTATCAGGGTGCAAGCCTTGCAGCCTACACATTTGCCGGGATCCACCTGGCAATGTTTGCCCGCATTTGCCCGAGCCACTTCTTTGATGAGGGCGCAGGGACGCTTGGTCACAATGACAAAGGGACCCTTTACGGCGATAGCGGCATTAAACGCTTCCTGCACCGCCTTTAAGTCCAAGGGGTCTACAACCCGCAAGCGCTCATCGGGAACTCCCAGAGCCCGGATTATTGCTACCAAATCAATGGCAGACACTTCATTGCCCTGGACGTCCTTGCTGCTACCGGCGTTAACTTGATGCCCCGTCATAGCGGTAATGGAATTGTCTAGGACACAGGCAATGACGTTGGCGTCAGCGTGGATTACATCGATTAAACTGGTCAGTCCGCTGTGGAAGAATGTCGAGTCTCCTACCATGCCCAGGACTTTCCGGGGATCGCCCTGCATCTCCAGGGCTTTGGCCAGGCCAATGGTGCCTGAGATTCCAGCCCCCATACAGGTGGAGATATCGAAACCGCCAAAGGGCTCACCTACGCCCAGGGAATAGCAGCCGATGTCGCCCATGGCCACAATCTGCTTCTTGTTCTTTTGAAGCGAGAAGAAGAACCCGCGGTGAGGGCAGCCGGCGCAGAGAACTGGCGGCCGCGGCGGCGCCTGCAGATCGACACTGTAACCGCCCTGTTCCGTGGGGCCAACAAGGGCAGTCCGCACGATTTGGGCATTAAGTTCTCCCAGGATTGGCACCTTCGCCTTGCCAATGCAGGCAAAGCCCAGAGATCTGACGGTGTTCTCGATAAAAGGTTCCCCTTCTTCAATGACATAAATCTTATCGACGGCAGAGCAAAATTCGGTTATCAATGCTCTGGGCATTGGATTAGTCAAAGCCAGCTTTAAAATTGAGGCCGAGTCGCCAAAGACTTCTTTTGCATACTGGTAAGAAATGCCGCTGGTGACAATGCCAAGCTTGCGGTCCCCGGCCCATTCGATTTTGTTCAGGGGACAGGAATTTGCGTAATCTTCAAGCTCCTTCAGCGACTCCTCCCGGAAAGCATGCCGGACTCTGGCCATTGCAGGCAGCATGCAGTATTTTTTCGTGTTCCGCTGGTAGGGTTTTACCGGTATTTCTCCGGGCTGCTCCAGCGCCACCAGGCCTTTGGAATGACAAATCCTAGTGGTTACACGGAATAAGACGGGAATGTCAAAGCGTTCACTGATTTCAAAAGCCGCCTTGACAAAATCCTTACATTCCTGGGAATCTGAAGGTTCGACCAAAGCCAGTTTCGCCAACCGGGCATACAGCCGATTATCCTGCTCATTTTGGGAACTGTGACAGCCGGGGTCATCGGCGGTGACCACAACCAGTCCGGCGTTTACACCGGTGTAACCAACGGCGCACAGGGGGTCGGCGGCCACATTGAGACCAACATGTTTCATCGCCGCCAGAGAACGCAAGCCGCCAATTGAAGCGCCAATGGCCATTTCCAGGGCAGTCTTTTCATTATTAGCCCATCTTGACGACACTTCTTTGATGGCAGAGAGATTCTCAATGATCTCTGTGCTGGGAGTTCCGGGATAAGCGGCGGCAAAAGAACAGCCCGCCTCCCACGCCCCCCGGGCAATGGCTTCATTGCCGCTCATGATTTCTTTGACCATAGTGGGTATCCTCTCCATTTCTCTAATCTAAAATTGGGCTTATCCAGCTTATACTTTAAATGGTATATGATAAGCGCGAGGTTGGCAAGGCAAAAAAAGCGACAGAAAAGGACGGGAAATAATCCCGCCCGCTCTTATGACAGCTGAGTTTCCTTCTCGCCAAGATACTTCTTCACCAGGGCCTGGGCTTTTAGTGTGCCTTCACTGGTTAGAAAAACTGAATTGGACTTGTCGCTTTCCACCAACAGACCATCTGCATCCAGCTTATCTAGGATTCGAGAGTTATAGCATTTCCAACTGCGCTTGTGAACGCCAAAAGGACGCGCTTCTTCCTCCCAGGCTGTAAGATAAAGCAGCAGCAGGGTGAGTTCCTCAATATGACTATTCAATTGAACTCCCCCTTTCTCAATAAGCCTTTCTTCTACTTTTATAATTCGATATTAACAGGTAAATTTCCTGCAAAAAAAAGATGCATGCCAGCTGACAAGCTTATTTTTTATTGGCTGGTTTTCCAGTATGTGGGACTTTTCCCCGGGATGGTGTCTAAAGCACGCAGAAGCGTATCAGGCCTGCAATCTGACCTTAGAACCATATAGGGTCAGCCCTATTTCAGCGGCCACGGTCAGTATAAGCAAAATCGCATTTACAATCAGCAGAACCCCTACGTCTGGTTGCAAAACTACTAACAGGCTAAGGGGCATCCTCAGCCCCATGGGGATGATAATAAGCAATAAACCGGCCCCCAAAAGCCGTATGCTGTAAATCAAATACAGGTGCCTCTTCGCCTTTAGCCTGCCGCGATTTCTAAATATCTTTACGAATGAGTATAGGTTAACCGCTGCCCAAACTGCCAACAAGGCTGGGATCAGCCACATCGAAAGGTTGTTCACCGGCAAGGGTTCCTCTTCCTGCACCAGTGCCGCCACACCCAGAGCTATCGTTTCAGGCATGCCCATATGCAAGATAGACCCCTGGTTAGTCAGCACAACTATACCTAGACCTGCCGCAGGCTGCAATAACATGAAAGAACTATAGTTAGCAAAGCTCCCACTGTGGGACAGAGTACTCCCACTATCATCGACGATCCATCCCATGGCATAAGCCCCTTCCGCCAAGGGAAAGCCCGGTTGCCAAAGGAGGTTTAGACCAGATGAACTGAGGAGATGTCCCTTGGGCCCTTCACCGTCATTTAAGAACATTTGCAGATATTTCGTCATATCCGCAGCACTGGAAATCAACATTCCCGCAGGCAAATCGGCCATTGGGAACTCCCGTTCAATCCTTGCTGAAAATCCAAAAATAGACTGATGCCCGACTGCCATCCCTGCCTCTTCTGCCTGGCGCTGATCAGTAAAACTCCGATCCATAGTTAAGGGCTGAAAAATATTGCGCTCCACGTAATCAGCATATGAAAGGCCGGAAATCTTCTCCACTAGAAGACCAAGAAGGACGTAGTTATGATTGGCGTATTGAAACACTTGGCCTGCTGGTTGGCTAGGGCTAAACTGAGTTAACTCTCGCGCCCGCTGCTCAATTGTTTCACCGGACTTAGGAGGCGTCAAGCCAGGCCGGGTAGGAATTCCGCTCATGTGGTGCAAAAGATGGCGCACCGTAATTGAAGACGGGTTTGGGGAGTCCACCGCAAACCAGGGAAGGTATGTGCACACGGGGTCGTCCAAACTCAGCTTCCCTTGTTCAACTAGCTGCATAACCGCTAAGGCCGTAAATGATTTGCTGAGCGAAGACAGCAAAAAAGGTGTATCTGCTGCTACAGGCGCCCCCCCCGAAGCGCATACGCCATATCCCTGCGAATAGAATACTTGACCATCAACAACGACACCTAGGCCTATACCAGGGATGTTCATCTTAGCCATTTGCGCCTGAACATAATCATCAATCCGTTGTGTCAAAACGGGCGCAGCCGACACAGAATAAGCCAGCAACGGCAACAACGTCGCAAGCCCAAGCAGTAATCCCACTATCTTCCTGTTTCTTAGCACTACAATCCCCCCTTCAGTTCGGCCTATTTGCAATCCCTTGGCTTATTTATTTATTGGTTGTTTTGTAAGTAATTGAACCATGATTTCCTTTAACAGGCCCGGGTTGGCCCGGCCCCCGCTTTCTTTCATAGCCAGTCCCATTAGATAGCCAAAGGCCTGCTTTTTGCCCCCCAAATAATCGGCTACAGGATTAGGATTATTGGCAATCACCGCTTGCGCCAGATTCTCCAGGGCATGACGGTCGCTGAGCTGGCTGAGGCTGTTGCGGCTGAGAATGCTGTCTGCGGATTGGCCGCTGGCAAACATCTGGGCCAGCACTTCTTTTGCTGCCGTAACACTAATGCTGCCTTGCTCCTGCAATGCCAGCAGCTCGGCCAGACTATGCGGACTGGGCAAGCTTTGTTTCCCGCCTTGGTTAATGAGCCTGGACACTTCTCCCTGCAGCAAATTGGCTGCAGGCCGGGGAGCGGCACCTGCCGCCACAACCTGTTCAAAACAGTCCGCCATTTCCCTAGTCAGGGTCAGCACTGCCGCGTTCTGAGGGGAGAGGCCATACTCTTTGATAAACCGGGCAGCCCGGGGCCGAGGCAATTCAGGCAAGTCCTCTCTTGCACGGTCCACAATCTCAGCATCGATGACCAGGGGCAGCAGGTCAGGCTCGAGTAAGTAGCGGTAGTCAAGGGCCATTTCCTTGGGCCGCATGGGCACTGTCCTGGCCTGGGTCTCGTCCCAGCGCAGGGTCTGAACAGGCACGGTCTCGCCCTGGGCCAGCATTCTGCTCTGGCGGGCAATTTCAAACTCCAGGGATCGCTCCACCGCCTTGAAGGAATTGAGATTCTTAATCTCTGTCCTCCCCCCGCCCCTAAGAGAGATGTTGGCGTCGCAGCGCAAACTGCCTTCCTCCATCCTGCAGTCAGAGATATTAGCATACAGCAGCACCTGCCTGAGGGACTCCAGAAAAGCTCTGGCCTGGCTGGCCGAAGTCAGGCAGGGCCCAGTGACAATCTCCACCAGGGGAAGACCGCTGCGGTTAAAGTCAATTAAAGTGCTCTCTCCAGTATGCATCAGCTTGCCGGCATCCTCTTCCAGGTGCAGGCGGTCCAAATCCACAGAACCAAAGGGGGTGTCTACCCTCCCCCCCTGGGCCAGAGGGTGCTGATGCTGGGTAATTTGATAACCCTTGGGCAAATCCGGGTAAAAATAATGTTTGCGGTCAAACCGGCTGATATTATTGACTGTGCAGCCCAGAGCCAAAGCCGCCCGCAGGGCCACGGTTACCGCCTCTGGATTCAGGACCGGCAGCGAGCCTGGCAAACCGAGGCAAACCGGGCAAACCCGGGTATTTGCCCCAGCGCCGAAATCTGTGGGACAAGTGCAGAACAGCTTTTCTTTTGTCAGAAGCTGCACATGCACTTCCAGGCCAATTACCCCTTCCGCCTTCATTGTTCCACCTCCCGGGGACAGCGCAGATGCCAGTCGGTGCGGCGCTGCCAAGTATAGCCCGCCCGCAGGAGCAAGTCCTCCCTGAACCGGGGGGCCATCATCTGCATGCCGACAGGCAGTCCCCCCTTTTCGCCGCAGGGAACTGACATGGCCGGCAGCCCAGCCAAATTGGCGGGGATTGCGTAAATATCGTTATAGTACATCGTCAGCGGGTCCAGCTCCTCATCCAGACGGAAGGCGACAAAAGGAGCTGCAGGCAGCAGCAAAAGGTCAACTTCCGCAAATAATTTAGCCAGGTGACTGCTGATCTTTTGCCGGGCCCGCTGGCCCAGTTCATAACTGGAGCAGCCGCTGCCAGCGCTCAGGCTGAAAGTGCCCAGCATCAGGCGGCGGCGGACCTCTTCGCCAAAAACTCTGCTGCCGGTATACATTTCCTCCCAAGAGGGAGATGTATGCCTGCAGCCATAGGCAACGCCGTCATAGCGAGCCAGGTTGGAAGCCCCTTCGGCAGTGGCAATCAGCATATAAGCAGCCAGAGTCTCCCGCTCATAGGGCATGGAAACCCGGCTAATCTTTGCTCCTGCCCCCTCCAGCTCCCGGGCAGCCGCCTCCACCGCTGCGCTGATGCGGCTGTCAGGGCAATTGTCCAAGATTTCTTCGGGCAGGCCGATGGCAAGGTCAGAAACATCCTCCCTGAGGGCGGCAGCAAAGTCGGGAACAGGCAGCCTGGCAGAAGTGGAATCTCCGGGATCATGGCCGCAGATTGCTTGCAGCACCAGAGCGCAGTCCTCAACAGACCGGGCAATCGGCCCGATTTGATCCAGGGAGGAGGCCAGAGGCAACAGGCCCTTGCGCGACACCCGTCCGAAACTGGGTTTAAAGCCCGTAACCCCGCAAAAAGCCGCCGGCTGGCGGATAGAACCCCCGGTATCTGACCCTAGGCTGAAAGGAGCGCAGCCAGCTGCCACCACCGCAGCCGAGCCGCCGCTGGATCCACCTGGCGACCGTTTTCTGTCCCAGGGGTTGCCCACAGGCCCAAAGGCAGAGGTCAAACTGCTGGAGCCCATGGCGAACTCGTCCATATTCGCTTTGCCCAGCAGGGGGCTGTCCGCCAGTTTTTTCACTGCCGTGGCATCAAAAGGGGGAATATATCCCGCCAACACTTTGGAAGCGCAAGTGGTGGCCACCCCTTGGGTAGAGATATTATCCTTCAGAGCCATGGGAATGCCGGCCAGGGTGCTGAGCTCCCTGCCTTGCCGGCGCAGCTCATCCACCTGGTCGGCGGTTTTTAAGGCCCTGTCTCGGGTAATGGTTATATAAGCGTTGAACTTGCCCTGGAGACTTTCACTGCGGTCCAAGTAATGCTCGGTGAGCTCCCGGGCCATGAGCTTACCTGACTGCAGGAGCTCTGCCATTCGACGCAAACTCATTAGGCCAAATTTAATCATATTCAATCTCCCTAGGCACACGCACCATCCCCTGCCAAGTATCGGGGGCCAGGGCTACAACCTGGGCCTGGCTGAGACAGGAGACCTGTTCCCGTTCCGAAAGCTTGACCCCGCTGTCCGCCACTTCCAATATTGTACTTCCGGCGGGCATTGCCGCCAGTACATTGACATAGTCAAGAAATTCCTGAAGCTGGGTTGCCAGCCTGTTCAGTTCAGCTTCTTCTAAAGACAGCTTGGCCAGTTCCCCTGTTTTTCTCACCTGTTCCCGGGATATGCCCATTATGAACGCCTCCACTTGTCTTGCCTTTACTGAAAAGATTATACCATTAAACCTCCGTCAGCGACGCAAACCAGGGGCAGCTTATATTTCCCTTGCAGGCATAGTAAGATTATGGTAACAATATATAAAGACTGGAGGGAGAGCTTTGAAAACTCAGGAATACAGCTGCCCCAATGAGTTCCTCGGTCAAGTAAAAGAGTTCCTCATGGAGGAAGAGGCTGTCAATGGCCTGCCCCTGGGAATTATCCTGGGACTGGTCGCGGCCCCTCCTGTTCAGGAGTCTTTTCTGGCTGCTGTCACTGAGGACTCTAAAATCCGCCTGGCCATGGTTATGACCAGTGGCCGCCTAGTCCTGGCCGGAGGAGGGCCATACCTGCAGCCAGCGGTTGCAGCGGCAGCAACTTACCTTGCCCGCCGGGATCTTCCCCTTTCTGGGGTCATCGGCCCTAGGGAGCCAGCAGAACTCTTTGCCCGCCTGTGGAGACCCCGCCTCCCCGTCCAGGTGGAAATGGAACAGCGCATCTACCGCCTGGACTCTGTCAGCCCAGTGCCCCTGTCCCCCGGCCGGCTGCGGCTGGCAGACAGGACCGACCTGGATCTGTTGGCCCAGTGGATCCAAGAATTCTGCAGTGAAGCTTTGACAGACATCAGCCCTGAGCAGGCAAGGCAATTAGCCGAAAGCAGCATCGCCGGCAAAGCCTTCTTTCTCTGGCAGGACGAGGAGGCTGTTTCCATGGTCAAGAAAACCCGCCCTACTTTCAACGGCATCGCCCTCAACCTAGTCTTTACCCCGCCCAGGTTCCGAAAACGAGGTTATGCCACCAGCTGTGTAGCCAGCCTCTGCCGCCAGTTGTTAGCCGAAGACTACAAATTCTGCTGCCTCTATACCGATTTAGCCAACCCCACCTCCAACAAGATTTATATGGATATTGGGTTCAGGCCGGTGGCAGATTCGGTTTCCATCAAGTTTACATAAAAAACCGGCGGCTAGCCGGCTTCTTTCTTTACTGGTTTTCCCACTGGCGGGAACGGCTAACGGCCTTTTCCCAGCCTTTGTACAACCTGTCCCGCTGTTCCGAGGGCATAGAAGGCATAAATTTGCAGTCCACCATCCAGTTGTCGGCAATATCTTCCTTGCCGGACCAATACCCTACTGCCAGCCCCGCCAGATAAGCCGCTCCCAGAGCAGTGGTCTCGGTAATTTTCGGCCGCTCCACCGGCACATTGAGGATGTCGGCCTGAAACTGCATGAGAAAATTGTTGGCCACGGCGCCCCCATCAACATTCAGGGCCTTCAGTTCAATGCCCGAATCCTCCTCCATGGCCTCCAGCACGTCCCGGGTCTGGTAGGCAATGGACTCCAGGGTGGCCCGGATGATGTGCTCGGCCTTTGCCCCCCGGGTCAGGCCAAGAATTGCTCCCCGGGCGTACATATCCCAGTAGGGGGCCCCCAGACCGACAAAGGCGGGAACAACATAGACCCCGTTGGAATCCTTGACCTTGCCGGCCATGTATTCAGTATCCTCTGCATCCCGGATGAGCTTGAGCTCATCCCGCAGCCACTGGACGGCAGCACCGGCCACAAAGATACTGCCTTCCAAAGCATATTCCACCCTGCCATCTATCCCCCAGGCGATGGTGGTCAAGAGACCGTGGTTCGAGGGGGTTATTTTCTCACCGGTGTTCATCAGCATAAAGCAGCCGGTGCCGTAAGTATTCTTAGCCATCCCCGGCTGAAAGCAGGTCTGGCCGAAAAGGGCTGCCTGCTGGTCGCCTGCGGCGCCGGCAATGGGGATATTGGCGCCGCCGAAGGTATCCGGGGCGGTATAGCCGTATATTTCACTGGAGGGCCGCACCTCAGGCAGCATCGCCCTGGGAATGGCCAATAGATCTAGGATTTTTTCGTCCCAGTCCAGAGTCTTGATGTTAAAGAGCATGGTCCGGGAAGCGTTGGAATAATCGGTGACATGGGCCTGGCCCTTAGTCAGATTCCAGATCAGCCAGGTGTCAATGGTGCCAAAGAGCAAATCTCCCTTCTCAGCCTTTGCCCTTGCCCCTTCCACATTGTCCAGAATCCATTTGATCTTGGTGGCGGAAAAATAGGCGTCCACCACCAAACCGGTATTTTCCCGGATATACTGTTCCATTTTTTCATCTGTTTTGATGGCATCGCAGATATCGGCGGTGCGCCGGCACTGCCAGACAATGGCGTTGTATATCGGACGGCCGCTGACCTTGTCCCAGACAACGGTAGTTTCCCGCTGGTTGGTGATGCCGATGGCGGCAAGATCCCGGGGAGAGATGTCCGCCCTTTCAATTGCCTCCTGGGCCACGCCGCTCTGGGTTGCCCAGATTTCAATGGCGTCATGCTCCACCCAGCCGGGCTTAGGGTATATTTGTTTAAATTCCTTTTGGGCCACTGCAACGATGCTGCCCCTATGGTCAAAGAGTATGGCCCGGGAACTGGTTGTCCCCTGATCCAGCGCTAAGACAAATTTCTTTTCCATGCCAACCCCTCCCTTATGTATAAGATAGGCGACAAGCCAACCACTCACAGAATCAATCGCTAAAAAAATCTGTATCTACTTTTTTGATCTCGTAGGTGATCTCCGTTGATACACCAAGATTGTTTTCTATCATTAGTTTCGCCAGCATTTCGCCATCTGCTAAAACCACTTTCGTCGTATGCTGTTTATGAGCGTAGGAAATAGCTTCTTTTGAAAACAGTGCTGTAGTAATAAACAATCCTTTTGGGGCCCCTTGCCCAGCAAGAGCGCCAACGAATTTCTGGATTTCCGGTCTGCCTATTACCCTATCCAAATCCCAACGCTTGGCCTGTATATATATAAGGCTAAACCCAAGCTTATCTTCCCTAATGACACCATCAATGCCCTCATCGCCACTTTTCCCGACTACCTCTCCAGCACCCTTCAGAGATCCCCCGTATCCCATTTTTTCAAGGAGCGTCACAACCAATTCCTCAAAAAAAGATGGAGATTGTTTCATAATTTCGGTAAGAATTTCATCCGCGAGACTTGCATTTATTGCTTTATAGGCGTCATCCAATATATCTTGGGGAGTATCCTCCATTTGGTTTGTTATGGTGTCCTCTCTTCGTTCTACATATGGAGTTTTAAACAATCGGAAACTCTCGTACCGCATAAGTAGTTCATCATTAATGATTACCGGATTTTCTTGGAGAAGTCTAATACCCTCGGAGGTTATAGAAAAAACGCCTCGAGATGGACTGTCAATCAGTCCTGCTTTCTTTAAGTAGGTCCTTGTCCAACCGATGCGATTGTCAAATACCCGTTGTTTCCCACTAGGCAACATCTCTTTACGGGCCTCTGCATCAATAGACATGGCTACGGCGACAACCTCTTTTATTTCTTTGATGGTATGGAGTTTCTCGTCATGCAAACTTTCCAAGAATGGACGATACATCTCATGATACTTTGGCACTAACATTAGTTAACAACCTCCCGGCACTATACAAAGAAATATTAGCTTGCTAACAACTCTTCTTTTATCCTTCGGATTATCGTGTGGGCCAGCTGTTTTTTTATAGCTTTATTGCTGCTAAGTTCTGCGTAAAATGACGACTTTTCCTGGTCATTGGACAGTATTCCACTGACGATTATCTGGGAAATCCGATCTATTGTCTCAGACTGGTAGGCGCTGGGGCTGCTGTCCCGAACGTTCCCAATTAACTCGGGGTTTGCACTAAGGTTTTCAACGATTCCTCTAAGTTCTTGACCTGCATTAGCGTACTTGAGGTTAAACTTTTCGATTATCTCGTCTATAAAAGAATAGCTTTTCTCCTTAGGAGCTACTTCAGTGGACACTTTAGCCAAGGCGATATCTTCCGAAGAAAGTAATACATTCTCCTCGTCGATGGCTTTTTCGGTATAGAAGCTGACTAATTCAACCAGTTCATTCGGGTCTATTTTTGCACCCCCAGGTTTCTCGTGTAATACCCTCTGAAGCACATCCAAGTATACTGCAACTTTCTTAAGGTCTTCATTCCAGTTGTTATACACCGTTGAGATGTAATAAAACAGCTTTACAAACTTCCTGCATTCCGCTCGAAATAGTACCCTCTTATTATCATCAAGCTTATAGTAATTAGGCATAACCCTAGCTATTTCCGCAGTCAGCGCCGCTGAATTACCCTCCCCGCCTTCAATAAGAGCGTAAGCCTTTTCCGCATCAGAAAGGGTGAAGACAAAATATTCGAGAAGCGCGTCCCTCTTTGCAAACAATATATTTGGTTCTGTTTCATTTTCCGCGGGCAAAAACAATTCCCCGCCATAGAACTGCGTAAAGTAATCCTTAATGTCGTTGATATTATTAACAAAGTCCATTATAAAGATCTTCTTGTTTTTCGCTGGGCGATTTAAGCGGGAAATAGTTTGGACCGCTTTTACTGCACTGCCAAGCTTCTTATCCACATACATAATACATAGTTTATTTTCATCAAAGCCTGCTTGCAATTTATCTGCGACAATAATTATGCGGACATCATCATTATTCTTAATTAGTGCCTTGATATCCGTTTCATTGAATTGCTTGTTCATACCTTCCTCGGTAAACTTAGCGCCATCAATTTCAATGGTGCCAGTAAAGGCAACGCAAGATTTATAGCTGTAGCCTTTTTTTGCAATATATTTATCTACTGCCAGTTTATAACACACGGCGTGCTTACGGGAGGGCGTAATTATCATGGCCTTTGCCTTGGCTCCTAACCAACCGATCCGCCGATTGATAAAATCGTCTAGTATTATCTCGGTTTTTGCTTTAATGACATCACCAGAGGTCGTCACATAGTTTAGGACAGCAGCCTGAGCGCTGGAGCTTTCATACATGGTATCGTCATCTTTAGCTTTGCGAATCTCATACTGGTCCCTATACTTGGTATAGCAAGCTAGGGGGTTCAAGATAAACCCCTCCTCGATGGCCTGCTTCATGGAGTATTTATGAAAATAACTCTTACCCGCGGCCGTTCTGGTGCCAAAAAGCTCCATAGTTTCATTTTTTGGCGTTGCCGTAAAAGCAAAGTAGCTGACATTTCTTGTGGTCTGGATTAGCCCTCTATTCTTTAAGATTTGGTTTTGGCTATCTTCGACCTCGTCATAGGCATCATCGACAGAAATCGAGTCCTTTAACGACTTTCCAGTAAGGGTTTCTGAAGCCTTGGACATAGACTTTCCGGCAGTGGATGAATGGGCCTCATCAATGATAATCGCATATTTTCTGTGTTTGTATTGTCTTATTTCACTGAGAATGGGACGGAACTTCTGCAGAGTAGTCACAATGATATACCCGCCGTCATTGAGCATCTTGAGAAGTTCCCGGGATGTTGTATCTATCCACTGGACAACTCCTTTTTTCCCATCCAAGGTTATTACCTCATTGCCAAGCTGACTGTCAATAACTGTTCGGTCACTGATTATAATCACCGTGTTGAAGTCATTGCGGTTAATCAGCCGTTTGGCCAGCCAAGCAATGGTCTTAGTCTTGCCGCTGCCGGCACTATGCCAGATTAGGTAACGGCCTCCAACCCCAACTTCCTGCATATCTTCCTCTACCCTAAGAACGGCATCAAGTTGATGGTAGCGGGGGAATATCATAGTGCCTTCATCATCAATATACATAAACTCCCGGATGATGCGCAAAAGCATATCCTTCTGCAAGATATCTTCCCAGATATAGTGGGTGGAGTGTTGTCCCTGAATAATAGGATTGCCTGCACCTTCGTCCTCGGTACCCTGGTTAAAGGGTAGGAATTTAGTGATCTTGCCGTCGAGTTTGGTTGTAACAAATGCCAAAAACTCATCCAAGACAAAATAAATCAGAGTGCGTTTGTTAAACTTGAAAATCAATTCTTCCGGGTTGCGACGCTCTCGAAATTGCTTAGTTCCTTCAAAGCCTGCCTTCTGTCCAGCAGTCTGTTTTTTTAATTCTATCATTACGATGGGAATTCCGTTGATAAACAATGCCAGGTCCACTCGGAAGCTATCTGCTTTATCCTCATATGCAAATTCCCGTTGGACAGAAAAGATGTTTTTATTGTATAGAGATATGTTTTCGGACATGAATTTTAGCCCAGTCTTAAAGTAGACAAGGCTGAATTTAGTGCTACTGGCATAATCCTCAACCCACTCATTTAAAGCCGTAAGCAGCCCGCGGTTATCGATCTTATCGCAGAGCAGCTTGATAAAGCGCTCCTTATAGCTAGAACCATAAGCGCTCTTCAGCTTCTCTAATTCTTCGGCCTGGGTAGCTTCCAAAAAAGCAAACAGCTTGTCGGTGTCCAAGGCATTCTTATAAATATAGCCCGCCCTTTCACTCTCCTGATACCCAGCCTTAAGCAAGTGGTGAAAGATCTCGTCCCGAAATGTATTTTCCCAAAGGTCTTTTTCTGCCAAATCAATCACTCCTTTAGCAGACCTGTCAGACGCTCTTACAAGGTAACAGTTTCCAGCCGGTATCGAGGTCCAGGGCGCCTAGTTTCCAACAATCTGTTACACATCGAAGGTGATAACTTTTCTCCTGGTCACGCTCATTATAATATCTCAGTCGTATTTCGTTGAATTCAGAACTACCCTTAATCTCACTTTTTCTTATCATAAACTGACATCGGTATTTTTTAATGCTTAGCGGTTCTGCAATAAATGAATAGGTGCCTTCAGTTCCATAAAAATCGACGGTTTCCCCTAGCTTAATTTCATTACATTGCTTCATATTCGTAATTACCTTGCCCTGGTTTACTAAATCAATATTAACATCACGTATTACCCGGGTTTGCTTAGAAGTATTTTGTATTTCAAGCCATAGGGGAATCTGAAAAATAATATCTCCATCTGTCTGGTAAAAGCCCCAAGATTTCCATCCAGGATTTCTGGAATAAACCATCTTGGTATACAGTCTCACCTTACCGATTTTATTAAGCCAGTTGGTTACAATAACAGTTCCTATGCTTGCGACAAAGCCAATACCCCCACCCACTAGACATAAAATTATCTCCCCCCGCAATTTCTCGGTACCTCCATTTTCCCCGTAACTGCCTCAAAGATAATACCTTGCCGGTACTCAATGAGTTTTTCAATGGTTAAATTATTTGCCCGGATAAGCCGATCAATTTCTCCGCATTTATCATCAAGATAGTCCGAAATGGTTTTTTGCTCCCACAAAGTAGGTGTGGGGATACAGGTATTAGCAAAAAATGAAGTTGGCAACCTTTTTAATCCTGCAACACCATACATATCATATGTCCCGCGCTCTATAAACTTGGGGTTTTGAAAGTAGTAATAGAGGTATCTTACATGTATATTTTCCGCTCTAATAACCGTGATTTCCGTTGAGCCAAATCCGACTCCATCTCTTAGATTTGAAGCAATGGCTAAGTTGCCATTTTCGAAACACGGTGTCACTTTGGCTATAAGTATGTCTCCTTCAGAAAAAGGAACATATCCCTTTTTTACTCTCTCGTATGGGACAAGTGTGGTGGTGTGGAATCCAAATTTAAGGTTATCCATGGGGACAAAGGAGACATCGTCTTCATCCTTAAGCGCAATGTCAGCTCTTGGATTAATTTCCGCGCTAAACTTTAACTTTTCTAATCCCCATTCCAGAGGGATCATACCAATCCACTCAATGCCACTGTCTTTCATCAGCGCATTTCTACCGAGCCCTTTAGTAACTGCCTCATAGATAATGCTCTGCCGATGTTCTTTAAGGAGTTCGTTAGAATTTTGTTTGGAAGTGATTACCTTGTCAATTTGAGCACATACTGAATCCAGGTAATTTGAGATGTCTTGTTGTTCCTTTATAGTCGGTACTGGAAGATAAAAATTACCAAAATTACTGCTCGATAGTTCAGCAAATGTTGTTCCCTCCCCCAGGGCATTCAATGCACTGTCCATCACTGATAAGAAATAATAATAGTAATCTGGATATACTTCTTCTTTTTTTATCAAGGATTTACAGCCTTGATTTGTGCAAAGCTGAAATTCTGCCATAGCAATCGAGCCAATAGGGGCCCTGGTTGACACAATAATACTTCCCTTAGGAACCAACCTAGTTCCGCAAGAATTTAGTCCCTTTTCGGTTATATATCTTCTGGGTTCTGTGATATATTTCCTGGCTGTAATAAAATCTGCTGGGGTCATCCATGGAATGCAACCTTCCCAATAATCGCTATTCCCACTTCTGGGTGTAGCGCCATTGACAACCTCAAACAAAAACTTAGTCTTTTGTATAACCCATCCTTGCGGGATTTCTCCTAGCCACTCAATACCACTATCTTTCATGGGCCTAGTCATCTTGCAGCACCACCTTCAAGACATCAGCTACGCTCTTCTCGTTGGCAAGAATCTCGGCCTTAATTTCCGCACTGCTGCGGGGCGGAACGTATTTGTAGAAATAGCGGTTGAAGGCAATCTCATAGCCTATCTTATCCTTGCTGCGGTCAGCAAAGGCATCCGGAACATAGGGTAATACCTCATTCTGTAAATACTGTTCGATATCCTTTTTTAAGGGAATATTTTCAACATCCCGTTTCGTGGTGTCTACTTGCACAACGCCCTTTTTAATAATCTTGTTCCTTTTTTTGTCATAAAGGGGGCGCTCTATAGTAACTTTGGTATAGCCAAAATCCTCCCGGTCGAAGAGTTTGCTATGATCGTTTTCCTGAAACTCATTGTACAGATCTACTATTTTTTTTCTATTGTCATCGTCTATATATTTGCGTTTATTTCCAAGAGACTTTGGTTTTTGTTCAGTGTAGAATCCCGTTGCGTCGATTAACTGGATTTTATTTCCGCGGCGGGGATCTTTCTTTTTAGAAAGAATCCAAATATAGGTGTAAATACCAGTGTTATAGAACATCTGATCAGGTAAAGCAACTATCGCTTCCAATAGATTGTTTTCAATAACATAGCGGCGAATTTCGCTTTCACCGCTACCCGCATCGCCGGAAAACAAAGGGGACCCATTCAGTATTATGGCGATTCGGGCTTCGTCCTCGGCCTTGGCTAGCAAATTCTGAAGAAATAATAGCTGGCCGTCGCTAACCCTGGGGGTCCCGGCAATGAAACGATTATCAGGTTGTTTTAGCTCCTTTTCAATAAACGCCTTATCTGTCTTCCATTCCACTCCGAAGGGGGGATTTGTTATCAGAAGGTCGAATTTCTCCCCTCTGAGTTTATCATCGCTGAGTGTATTCCCTTCATGGATATTCCTGACATCCTCGCCCAGCATCAACATCTCGGCACAACATACTGCATAGGCCTCCGGATTAACATCCTGCCCATAGAGGCGTACCCGGTCATCGGCTTTTATTTTTCTTTTTAGCGTAGTAAGCATGCCGCCAGTGCCGCAGCAACCATCATAGACTCGGATGATTTTACCTTCCTTGTTTAGTTCATCTACGTTTTCACTCATCATCAACTCAACGCAAAGCTCAATTACTTCCCGGGGCGTATAGTGATCACCAGCTTCGGCATTTGCTTTATAAGTGCGGATGATCTCTTCAAAAATGTACCCCATTGCCATGGGACTTGTGGTATCCGGGTGAAAATCTACTTGGGAAAATGCCTTAATTACCTCAAATAAAATTCCCTTTTTGATCATGAACTCTACTTCTTCTCTAAATTTCAAGTCTTTTAAAATGGCTTGGATACTTGGCGAGTACGCCCCAATGAATTCTAAAAAGTTTGAGTTAATATTATCGCTGTCACCAACCAGGGTTTCCAGGGTGACACACTTTTTATTATAAAAAGGGACCCCACATTCCGTGTTGATTGCCTGCTCCATCTGAAGCTCATCAATACTTAGCTTGGTTAGCTTTTGGAGAACCTGAGAAATTTGCGCGTTTTTGTCTGCAAGTACGCAATCAAAGCGCCGAATTATCGCCATTGGAATAATAACGCTACCGTACTTCTCGGGAGTGTATGGCCCCCGGGTTTTATTTGCAATGCTCTTAACAAGGTTAACCTTGGCGTTTATATCTGCGGACATCTGGATATTATTCATTTTTGCTTCTCCCCCTCAAACAATTCTAAGAGCTTTACATTCTTATACAATTTCTCCCTACCAACCTTTTCCTCAACCAGTAACCCCTTGTCTACCAGTTGTTTTAAATAAGTAGACGCCGTCTGTCTATGAACCATATTCAAATCGCCAATTCTGACATATACTTTTTTAAAGATAAGGGCTATTACCTTCCCCAGTTCCAATTTTTGGCCCTTTAACGTGTTTAAGAAATCGTCGCTAGAGTAATGGATTACCATTTCCTGTATAGCTTCAACTATTTTCAGGGTTTGTTGGGCTGTTATCTTAAAAGATTTTAGCATGTAGTCAATAATCGATTCATATTCGCCAGTGGCGTTACATTGCTGAAGTAATGAATAGTACTCATTCTTATTCCTTATAATGAATGAACTGGCGTACAAAACCGGATAAGATAAATATCCCTTTTGACATAGAAATAAGATATTCAGGATTCGCCCTGTCCGGCCATTCCCATCATAAAAAGGATGGATACATTCAAACTGGTAGTGGGCCAAAGCAATTTTGATGAGCGGGTGTAGAGTATATTCATCGTCATTATAAATAAAATCTAGCATGTCTATGAGCAATGTTCTCAGCAATGCTTCCCCATGGGGTGGGGTATATATAATCTCCTCCGTTCCATCAGCCCGAATGTTGGCAATGTGAGTAAGATCGCCTTCGAAGTTTGGCAAATTTGCACGGATCCCTTTTCGCTTTTTATTAACTGGGTCGTTAATGGCCTCAATATCTCCAAGGGATATAATCTTTTTTGTTTGGTATTGGCGGTAGCCAATGAATAACGCTGTTTTGTAGTTGGCAACTTCCTTTGCTTCTGCAGAGAAGTCACCAAATACCACTCCTTTGTATAGGTCATCATTGGTAGTTACAATATTTTCGATGTCGCTGCTAACCTTTGCTTCCTGAAGCGCCAGTGTGTCAAGAATAAGGCTTGGCTCCGGCAGGGAATTTACAGCGTAGTTCAGAATTTCGATGGCGACTCTTGTCTCTTCCGCAAGCTTTTGAAGGCTTTTAGAGTCCTCTATAATCAGGTGAGTAATGGGGATTAAATCGTTGTGCGGCTTAGTTATATCAAACACATTATCACCTCACAGCCCTAGGCGTTATACTTTTAAGGAGAGAAGGGCGGGGGACCCGCCCTTAGGGAGCTACCTGCCAAAACTTCTTGTACTCTTGTGGCAGTTCATGCAAAGGATTTGGCAATTAGACAATGAATCGCTGCCCCCGCTGCAAACGGCAGTTATGTGGTGAGCTTCCCAGCCACCAGTGGCGTAATCTTTTCCACGATTAGTCCAGTTAAGCTGCTTTCCACACTTTAATAAATGCCCACAAGTTTTCCTACTGCATTCACATCTTCCGCCGGCGCGACTGAAAGCTGCTTTAATTGTTGTATCCGAAAATGCCATTATCATCATCCTTTCTCCAACGGAAATTGACAAAGCATTTTGGGTATGCTAAGAATAAATCAGGTTCTAAGCTCATGTGAACCGTTGGTTTCACACTGGGCGGCATTCAGCTGGCACTGGATGCCGCCTTTGTCATTTAAAATTTAGCATATCTTTCCACCTCAGTCAATAAAAAATGTGTCGAAGAAAATATCAATTTTCGACACATAGAATTTTTATGTTGATACTTAATGCCGCTTATTAAATCCCCACTTAATGCAGAAAAAAATTATAAATACCAAAGTTCTTCCTTGGTGGTAGAAATACCCACCGCTCCTGCCTTTAGCGTCGCGATAATATCTTCTTTGGATTCAATGAGTCCGCCGGCAATTACCGGTATCCGGGTCTCGTGACATACCCGTGCCACTACCCGGGGAATGATGCCCGGCAGCAGCTCGATTGCATCGGGACGGGTGGATTTAACGGATTTTATCGCCGTCTCCACCGACAAGGAGTCCAGCATAAAAACCCGCTGGATGGTGCTGAGATTGAGTTCTTTAGCAAATTTAATTAAATTGACCCGAGTGGTGATGATGCCGTCGGGATGAGCCTTTTCCTTAAGAAAGCGCAGGGCGACCTGTTCCCGGGAAAATCCCTCCACCAGGTCAAAGTGAATATATACCACCTTGCCGGCCTCATGAATGCGGCGGACAGCATCAGGAATTGAAAAAATATCTCCTTTGAGAAGAAAAATTATACCGCAGGGAGACTGAATGGCAGCGGTAATCCGGGTCAGATCGCTGACCGAAGCCACTACGGGATTCTGTTGAATGCTGGCGTGAAAATCCATTTGTTTCACTCCCGATTGAGGCTATGGCAAAAGGCCGCACAAAACCTGGGGGACAGGTGTGCGGCTTTTTCAGCCTCTGTTCTCATTATTCGACAGCCGCAGCTCCATTCCTGCCTTCATGGCCGAAGGCGAAAACCGTTCTAACCCAATCCGATTGTAGGGGCAGGGTCTCCCGCGCTACAATTGGAACCGTCCCCGGCGTAGCGCTACGAAAAGGACCGTCCCCGTAGTTGCAGCAATTGGTTTTTGTCCAGGATGGTGATGCCCAGGGCCTGGGCTTTGTCCAGTTTGGAGCCGGCTTTTTCTCCGGCGACAACGTAGTCGGTATTGGCGCTGACGGCGCTGGTGACTTTGCCCCCCCCCTCTTCGATGAGCTTTTGGGCTTCAGTCCTGGTCAGCCCTTCCAATGTGCCGGTAAGGACAAAGGTCTTGCCTTCCAGGGGACCGCCGGTCCTGGCCGCCTCCTGGGTGGTGTTTACTGCCGCCGCCTGCAGGCGGCGGATGAGCTTCTGCATGTCTGGGTCGGCTAGTTCGCTGACGACACTGGCGGCGATTGTGTCCCCGATTTCCGGCACCGTCGTCAGTTGCTCATGGCTGGCCGCCATCAGGGCATCGATGCTGCCAAAATTCTCCGCCAGCAGACGGGCTGCCTTGGCCCCGACAAAGCGGATGCCCAGGCCAAAGAGCAGGTGTTCCAAAGGCTGGCTCTTGGATTTGTCTATGGCTGCCACCAGGTTGGCGGCGGACTTTTTGCCCATCCGCTCCAGTTCCTCAATATCTTCAGGTTTCAGGGAATAGAGGTCGGCTGCATTCTCGATGAGCCCAGCCCGGAAGAAGGCGTCCACTACCGCCGGGCCCAGGCCCTCAATATCCATGGCCCCCCGGCTGGCATAGTGAATTACCCGTTCCCGGATTTGAGCGGGGCAGCCGGGATTAGGGCAGCGGCGGACGGCTTCCCCCTCGACTCGGACTGAGTTGCTGCCGCAGGCGGGGCAATGGGTGGGAGGTTGCCAAATTTCTTCGCTGCCATCCCGTTTATCTTTCAAGGATTCCACAATCTCGGGAATGATGTCTCCCGCCTTTTGCACCAGTACCTGATCGCCGATGCGGATATCCTTGTCCCGGATATAATCCTCATTGTGCAGGCTGGCCCGACTGACTGTGGTTTCTGCCAGCACAACCGGCTCCAGCTCGGCAATGGGGGTGATAGCCCCGGTTCTGCCTACATTGAGGGTAATGTCCAGAATCCGGGACTGGCCCTGCTGGGCAGGAAACTTCCAGGCAATGGCCCAACGGGGACTCTTGGCTGTGTAACCCGCCTTTTCCTGGAGTGCAAGGCTGTCCAACTTGATCACCATGCCGTCGGTGGCATAGGGCAATTCCTGACGCTTGAACCGCCAGTCTTCTATGTACTGGATAATAGCTTCAATATCTTCAAAACGCCGGCGCAGAGGATTGACTTTAAAGCCCAGGCTCTCCAGCCAATCCATAGCCTGCCAGTGACTGCGGCCATGCTCCCGGGCCTCTTCCAAGGTATAGACAAACAGGTCCAGGCGCCGGGAAGCGGCAATTTTGGGGTCCAGCTGACGCAGGGAACCAGCGGCGGCGTTGCGGGGGTTGGCGAACAGGGCCTGGCCCTGTTCCTCCCGGGTTTGGTTGAGAGCCTCAAAGGCCTGCCGGGGCATAAAGGCCTCGCCCCGAACCCTGATGCTGACAGGCTGGGGAAGGCGCAGGGGCATGGCTTTGATGGTGCGCAAATTGGCGGTGATATCTTCCCCCACCCGGCCGTCTCCCCGGGTGGCTCCTCGCACAAAGACTCCGTCTTCATATTCCACAGCAACTGCCAGACCGTCAATCTTCAGTTCCACTACATAGGCCGGGTCGGTGTCCAGCAGGCGGCGCAGGCGCTGGTCGAAGGCGCGAAGTTCCCCGGGGGAAAAGGCGTTGTCCAGGCTGAGCATGGGGCTGGAGTGAACAACTGTGGCGAAGCCCTCCAGCACCGCTCCCCCCACCCGCTGGGAGGGAGAATCCTCAGTCACCAGGTCGGGGTGGTCAGCTTCCAGCTTCAGCAGCTCCTGCATGAGGGTATCGTACTGGGCGTCGCTGATTTCCGGGTTGTCCTTGACATGGTACAGCCAACTATGCCTCTCAATTTCTTTGCGCAGTTGAAACAGGCGCTCTTGGGCAGTAGTCTTATTCATCCTCTTTCCCTCCATCGAAAAAATCCATATCCGTCCTAGTCCTTCGATAGTATTCTACCCTGTCTGTCCTGGTTTTTGTATGCAGTTCCAACAAGTGACCACCGGGATCCCGGAAATACAGGGACTGGCCCTCCCGGGGGTTGCGACTTCTGTCCGGACGCAATTCAATTCCCCTTTCCTGCAAGCGCCGACGGTAGGTATCGAGGTCGCCCTCCGCCACAGAAAAGGCTATGTGAGTGTAAGTTTCAGCAGCTTTGGTCTCGGGCTCTAAATTCAGGGCCAGCCAAATCCCAGCCAAATCCATATACACTGCCTTTTCTCCCTTGACCAACAGCCTTGCCCCCAGGATCTGGGTGTAAAACTCCGTGGCCCTGTCGATATCCGCCACAGCAAAAGTAATATGATTCAGACCCTTGATCGTCATACTACCCCTCCACAACAGTCAGAGGGGCGAAGTCGGCCATCAGGCGGCGGCGGTCGCCCCCTGAGAATTCCACAAGAATTACTGGCTGATCACCCAGGACAGAGGTTTCGATTACCCTGCCCTGGCCCCACTTGCTGTGTTCCACCACCATGCCCACGACATATTTGACCTTGGCGGCGGCGGATTTTGGCGGTTGGCTAATAGGCGCCCACATTTTGATTTGACTGGGACTGCCATTTAAGTAGTCCAGGTATTTCTCCGATATCTCTCGCAGAAAGCGGGAAGGCCTGCAGGCTTCCAGGCGTCCGAAGATATGGCGGGTCCGGGCCCAGACCAGGCTGAGTTCTTCCCTGGCTCGGGTCATGCCCACATAGCAAAGGCGCCGCTCCTCATTGAGTTCTTCTTCCGAATCCAAGGAACGGGAGTGGGGAAACAGCCCCTCCTCCATGCCCACCATAAAGACTGCGGGAAATTCCAATCCCTTGGCGCTGTGCAGGGTTATCAGGGTTGCTCCTTCCGCCCCTGCCGCCATACTGTCCACATCAGCCACCAAGGAAACCTCTTCCAGAAAGAGGCCCAAATCGCCCCCAACCCGGCGGTCGAATTCTTCCGTTACCGTCAGCAGTTCCTGGAGGTTTTCCAATCTGCTTTGGGCCTCTATGCTTTCCTCGGCATTGAGAGCAGCCACATAGCCGGTCTTATGCATAATCTCTTGGAGAGTAATAGTGACGGCAGATTCACTGGCGATTCCGTCCAGGTCGGCCAGCATGTGCGCGAACTCACCCAGACAGGTTCCGGTCCTGCCGCCAATATCCTTGGCGGCAGCGGCCAGGCTGGCCACGGGCGCCATGCCTCGATCCTCGGCATAGGCCAGCAGCCGGCTGACAGTGCGTTCGCCAATGCCCCGCCGGGGTTCATTGATGATTCTGGCCAGGCTGACCCCGTCCAAGGGGTTGGCCAGGATTTTCAGATAGGCCAGCATGTCTTTGATTTCCTTGCGCCCGTAGAAAGGGAGCCCGCCAATGAGCTGGTAGGGCAATCCTGCTTTTATAAATGCATCTTCCAGAGCCCGGGACTGGGCCCGAGTGCGAAAGAGGATGGCGTAGTCCCCAAGGGGCCTAGCACCGCCAGTGATCTCCCTGACGATAAAATTAGCCTCATCCCTTTCATCCCCGGCATTATAAACCTGGATCTTTTCCCCCTGGCCGGCGGCAGTCCACAGTTCCTTGACTTTGCGCCGGCTGTTGTTGGCAATGACGGAATTGGCGGCCCCCAGAATATTGCCGGTGGAGCGGTAGTTTTGCTCCAGTTTGATTACTTTCGCTTCGGGATAGTCCTTTTCAAAATCCAGGATATTGCCTACATCGGCCCCACGAAAGAGGTAGATTGACTGGTCGTCATCTCCCACCACGCAGATATTGCGGTGGGCCCGGGCCAGCAGGTTGACCCAGCGGTATTGGGCATGGTTTGTATCCTGATACTCGTCTACATGAATATATTTAAAGCGGTTTTGGTAATAGCTGAGGACCTGGGGCTGGGTTTCCAGCAGTTCCACAGCTTTAGCCAGCAAGTCGTCAAAGTCCAGGGCGTTATTGGTCCGGAGCTTGGCGGCGTACAGCTTGTAAACTTCGGCCACCCGGCGGGAATAGAGCTCCTTGGCCTCACTGCCAAACTCTTCCGGGCCCTGAAGCATGTTTTTGGCTTTGCTGATAGCTGAAAGCACCGCCCGAGGGTGGTATTTTTTATCGTCCAGGTCCAGCTCTTTGAGACAAGCCCTGATAACCAACAGCTGATCCTGATCATCATAGATGCTGAAACCGGGCAGGCAATTCACCAGCTGGCCGTTGCGGCGCAGCATGCGCACACAAGCGGAATGAAAGGTGGAAATCCACATGCCAGCGGTGCTGCCTACCAAAGATTCCACTCGTTCCCGCATTTCCCGGGCCGCTTTATTGGTGAAGGTAATTGCCAATATTTCTGTGGGGGCAGCTACCGTCTCCAGCAGGTGGGCGATGCGGTATGTAAGGACCCTGGTTTTGCCGCTGCCAGCCCCGGCTATTATCAGCAGCGGCCCGTTGGTGTGCTGGACCGCTTCCAGTTGCTGCGGATTAAGTTCTGTTTCATAATTTGTCATGTATTTCTCCCCCTCACAATAATAATAAGGGATATAGGAGCAAGGCGCAAGATTTGGAGAGTCATCCGGCCCATGTTAAAATAATAAAAATGGCAAGCAATAGGGAGAGGAGGAGTTGCTTTGTTCCATGCATTAATCCCGCTGGCCTTGCTGGCATTTATTTACGCCCGCTGGCTGGAGCCCCGCTGGCTGCGGGTAAGCAAGGTGGATGTCCCCATTCCCGGCCTGAATCCCGGTCTCGACGGCTTCACCATTCTCCACCTCAGCGATCTGCACCAGGCCCGGTTTGGCCCCGAACAAAGGCGCCTGTTGGCGGCTATTGACCAATACGACTATAATCTGGTGGCGCTGACGGGTGATCTCCTTTCCTGTCCTGTCCCCTATGATTTCGCTCCCATTGCCGAATTGCTGGCAGGCCTCAAATCACCGGTGTATTTCGTCTATGGCAATCACGATTATCCCCGCGCCCGGTTCCTGACGGCTGATCTCACAGCCCTGGGGGTCAATATCCTGAACAACTCCTGGCAACAGCAGGCTGTAGGGGAGACAGATTTGCAGATTGCCGGCGTTGACGATCCTAATTGGACAAAGCATTATCCGCAGAGCTCATTTAACACTGACCTAAAGAAAGCCCTGGCTGGCACAGATCCCGCCAAATTCACCTTGCTGCTGTCCCATTCCCCGGGAATTCTCCCAGCGGCAGCAGCAGAAGGCATCCCTCTCATCCTTTGCGGCCACACCCACGGCGGACAAATAAAAATCCCCCTCCTGGGGGCGCCGACAACAGCCAGCGGCAAATTATTTGACCCCTTGGTTCAGGGCCTTTACAAAGAAGACAACACCCTCCTCTACATCAATCGGGGTTTGGGCATATCCGGGCTGCCCCTGCGCTTTTTATCCCCTCCGGAAGCAGCCTTTATCCGCCTGGTGCGCGCTTAGCTGCCCCTGGGCCAGACCAGGGGCTGGAGAATGGCAAGGACCAAGGCAAGAGCCGCCAGGCCGTCAAATTGAATGCCCAACAGGGCAAATTGCTGGCTGATGTCCAGCTTGAGAAAAGATGCAGCCAGGCTGAGACTGATATAAATTCCCCCTGCATTTGCCACTACGTTTTTTATCTCCTTGGAGAGAAAAGTATCCTGCACTTCCGGGGACAGCCTCTGTCTCTTCTTGACATTGCCCATCCGCAGCCAGGCGCCGAGCACTACCATGGCGATAGCCAGAACCAGGAGCAATATACCAAATAGCACCGGAAAACACCTCCCGGTGCTATTCTATTTTTCGGCGGGCAGCTTTAGACCCGGGCGCTTAGAAAAAATCTGCCTTGCTGTCAGAGACCGCAAGGCAGAACAGTTTACTCTTTGTAGATGCGCTGAAGAATTTCCTTATAGCCACCTTCGCCGTATTCCAGACAGCGTTTGACCCGGCTGATAGTAGCGGTGCTGGCGCCGGTAGCTTCTTCAATTCTTTGGTAAGTAGATTTTTCGCTGAGCATGCGCGCGACTTCCAGCCGTTGGGCAAGAGACTTTACCTCATTAACAGTGCACAGATCTTCAAAGAACCGATAGCACTCATCTATATCCTTCAGAGACAGGATACATTGAAATAATTGCTTAATATGCTTCTCTTCTAACTTCTCCAGTTGCATAATGATCCCCCTATGGTTGTGAAATTAGTATCAATTATTATCTTCGCTATAACACTTTAAATTCCTGCAGAAGAAAAAGATTTTTCCTATCACTTTTAAGGCAGATAGTAGATAAGGCTGGCGCTTTCGGCAAAACCATTACCGGCATAGCTGTCTAGGAGCTGATAATTATTTTTCCCTGCCGCCATTATTTTTCCCGAAGCCGCCGTCCAATTACCCAGGAGCTGATAATCAATGATCTCTCCGGTCTTCAAATCATAACCCATGAGCTTCGAGACATCGAACTCCAGGGACTCCGGTGTCCAGTAAAAAACCCTGTCATTCCTCCAGCCCAGAAACTTGCCCTTGGCTTCTGTGTACAGCAACTCGCCGCCGGTCCAAAAACGAATCTGCCCATGTATATCGAAGATAAGGCCGCTGCCGTCTGGAATCCAGCCCAGTATATCTCCAGGCGCAGACAATTCTAAAGTCTTTTCTCCCTTGAGCATCCAGAATTTATTTTTCCCGCTCCAGGCAAGGGCGCCTTCCGGTCCTGGAAAAAGGGATTCTGCCCAAACGGGCACAGGTTCTTCCTCGGGGGTCAAGATTTCTCCTGTCTCGATATTATACACAAGATAAGGGCCAATGGCGCAATATATATCAGTCATCTCCCGAATCCAAAGGGTATTGGGACCGTGCCAGCCCAGCACTTTATAAGTCTGCCCGCCAAAATCAAGATCTCTGCATATACCTTCCCCGGCGCTGTAGCATTTCGTATCCCCGTTATACTCATAGTACAAAACAAACTTACTTGAATCAGGTGTCCAAAACACAACAGCGCCAAAATAATCCTGAGAAACAAATTCTGCTTCTCCGCCCTGAATATTGTTGATATAGATGCCGGAGGTGGTTCCTCTTATTATTCTTTTCCCGTCCGGGGAAATGCTGACAACAAACCCGGGCAGGCGCAGGCAGGGCTGAGGCCCCTTTAATGCTGCCTGCGCTGCCTGCACCATATCAGGGTAATAGTTGCGCTGCTCAAGCCAGTCGAGGATGACTTGGCACTTTGCGGGCTGATCGGTACAGGTCAAGGCAAGATTCATAAGCTCTTGGGGTTCCAGATTAACAAAATCCCCCTGATCCAGACTGTCGGTGTTTTGTAACAGCGTCAGTTTTAATTGTGAATAAAAGGGAGCTGCGCTGTCATCTACGGCATATTGCTGTTCCCATCTACGGAGAAATGCCAGTCCCGCTGCCGGTTCCAGCAAATGGACGTGATTAATAGCCAGGTAGGCATCCCCGGGATGCTTTTCCCTGAGGGAGTCCAGGGCAGCCGGCGGGGCCCTATGCAATACCCAATACCGCCAATGCAGCATATAACTATCCCGGATACTGCTGTCAGTGAGATTATCCAGCATTATCCCGGTGGCCCAAAGAGCATCAACATCTTCATTCAGCCTGGCCAAGGCTTGAAAGATTAAGCTCGGCATCTCAGGCTCAAATTCAATCGGGGCTTCCATAACCAGCTTTAGAGCCCCAGGGATATGGCTGGCATCTTGATACTCTGCCACCAACTGCAAATATAATACTACAATCTCGGGGCAGGTGGCTTTAGCTTCAAGCCGCTGGCTCAGGAGTTCCAGAACCTGCTTCGCCTGGGCTGGAGACAGCTTATTAGAAAGGAGCCAATCATCCACTAGCAAAGTCAGACTGGAGATATCGATATCTTCTCCCTCCAGGGCCAGCAGATGGAAGACAGCGGAATCCAGCCTGTTCTGTTTAAGTTCGGCCTTGACCAGCAGTTTTCTGGCTTCATGCCACTGGGGTTTGCGCTCCAGTTCCCGTTGGAGGCTGCGACTCACTTGGTCATATAAGCCCCGCTGGTACATATCCTCGTATTTTTCCATACTGCCGGTGTCAGGCAGCAATAGTAAAATCACAACAACCGCTGCTAAAATTACCGCGCCAATTATCTTGAATCTCTTCATCACTCACCCTCCAAAAAAAAGCGTTGGTATTTCAGAGATTTCTCTAATCAAAGCGCCGGGTGTTGATAGCCTCTTTTTCCCGCATATACTTTTCGATATCATCTATTCCCGCCATATTGGCTATGGAGAGAAGAAAAATCAGACAGTCCACTACTTCATAGGCTAAATCCCGGCGGTTTTCTTCGGTAATCCCGCCATTTTTGACCCCCCGCCAGACCTCGTGGGCCAATTCCCCCACTTCTTCGGTAAAGAGCACCATTTCCTGCTCAATGTTGGTGCCATCGAAACCCCTGTGTTTTTTCATTTTCTGTATGTACTGAATCAGCTCATTTAATTCCATATTTGTCGGCTGCATTTTGCCACCTCCCATATACCTTATCTTACCAGAAAGGGGCCCTTATTGCATCAGCTTGTAAGTAACAGCCCGTTCGAGTATCATATATAATAACCAGTTATTTAGGAGGCAGAGAGATGATCACCCAAGTAAGATTTGACGAGTATGCGCCCCAGGCCATGGAGCAGCTGCGAAAGGGAGGAGCGTTCCTCACCGTCCGCCAAGGAGATAAGCTCAATACCATGACCATTGGCTGGGGGACTATCGGCTATATATGGCGATTGCCAATCTTCACTGTCCTTGTGCGCCACAATCGCTATACCTACCAACTGCTCAAGGATAACGACAGTTTCAGCGTCAGCATCCCCTTGAATGACAGCCTGAAAAGCCAACTTGCCTTTTGCGGCTCAAAATCCGGACGGGATATAGACAAATTTATAGCATGCACGCTCAGCCCCCAGCCGGCACAGGTGATTTCCACGCCGGTTATCGCCGAATGCCCGCTCCATTACGAATGCGCAATTGTCTATGCTCAGCCTATGGAGCTGGGCACTCTGAGCAAGGAAGTCCAGCAAGACTACTACCAAGATCAGGCAATCCACACTATCTACTACGGCAAAATTCTTACCAGTTATCTAAATCGTTAACTTTTACAAATGGAGGCGAACGCAATTGACTAAATTATGGCCCCAACAAGAAGCCCAGCGCATTGTCCAGCGCTTTCCCAAGGCAGATACATACCTGCTGGAGACGGGATTCGGACCCTCCGGCCATCCCCACATGGGCACTGTAGGCGAAGTTGTCCGCACCCATTTTGTCGCCATGGCCCTGGCCGAGCTGGGCAAAAAGTCCGTTGTCGTGGTATTCTCCGATGACATGGACGGCCTGCGCAAGATTCCGGTAAATATCGACGCCCCCTGGCTCCAGGAGCACCTGGGCAAGCCCGTCTCAGCCATTCCCGATCCTTACGGCTGCTGCGCCAGTTATTCCGACCATATGAATAAAGAACTGCGGGCAATGCTGGATGACACCGGCATTCCCTACAAATTTGTCTCTTCCTCTGAAGAGTACAAAAAAGGCACATATAATCAGGTGATGCAGCTGTCCCTGGCCCGCAACGAGCAAATCCTCAATGTCATCCTGCCCACCCTGCGCCCGGAAAACCGGGAAGACTGGTTTCCAATCATGCCGGTGTGCGAAAACTGCGGGCGGGTGAACACGACAAAGGTTCTCGGCTATGATGCTGAAAAGGCAACAGTGGAGTACAACTGCAGCGAAGAGCTCAAAGGCGCAGAAGGCTGCGGCCATCACGGCAGCCAGCCTGTCGGCGACGGCCGCAGCAAGTTTGGCTGGAAGGTAGACTGGGGCTCCCGCTGGGCAGTCTTTGGCATCAACTATGAAATGTACGGCAAGGATTTGATTGAGTCCGCCAAACTCTCCAAACAAATCACCAAGATTTTGGGAGGACATCCCCCAGTGGACATGTTCTATGAAATGTTCCTGGATGAGTCCGGCCGCAAGATTTCCAAATCTGTGGGCAAGGGCCTGACGGTGGAAAACTTTACCCGCTGGGGCACCCCTGAATCCCTCAACTACCTGATGTTCAAAAATCCCCGGCAACAAAAGAAATTATCCAGCGAAACCGTCGTTCAGTACATGGATGAAGTGCTCAAAATGACCCCGGAAGATCCCGAGTACAAGTACATTTACTTTGCCGGCAGCCGTCCCCAAGTGCCAATAGTCTATTCCGACCTCATCAACATCGTTTCGGCAGTAGGGGTAACGGATATCCCGATTTTAAAAGAATTCATCATCGATGTCTACGGCCCGGGAATAGCGAAGAATTGGGATTACGTAGAAGAGCTCCTTACCCCCGCCATCAATTACTATACTGATTTTATCCTGCCTCAGCGCAGTTTTCCCACTCTCAGCCCGGAGGAAAACAGACTGCTGGATTTGTTCCTGGACCTTATCAGCCGGGAGACCGAGGCCGAAGCCCTGCAAACCGGCACCTATGCCATTGCCAGGGAGAACGGCATTTCCCCTAAGGATTTTTTCCAGCTCCTCTATCGGGTTATGCTGGGCAAGGCCAGCGGCCCCCGCATCGGCGGCTTCGTGGCCCAGATGGGCACCGACCGAATCCGCAACATCATCAAACAGCACAGAAACTAAATTATCCTCTGCCGGCGGGCAGAGGATTTTTCTTAAAATATTAAATTTCGCAACAGCCAGAGATTGCCAAGAATCAAAACCAGCGTCGGAACAATCAGGGCCAGAGCCAGCTGCCGCCGGCGCCCAAACTCATAGAACCAGAGAGCACCCGTCAGCGCTGCCAGGCCTGAGAAGGCGCCCACCCGTTCCCAAGGAGGATTCTCCAGGGGGGCTGCCAAAACAACCCCATTGGCCTCCTCATTGCCTTGACTGGCAGCAGTATTCTTGGCGACTCCGGCATCATCAACCCCGCGATAATCTTCTGTTAAGGCTGTTTCGGGACTGGCATCGGCACCACTGGGGAGATCTAAGACGGGGGTGGGACCCCTTCCGGGAAGCAAGGCCACCGTCAGCATGGCAGCAGTCAGCACTGCCATGGCAGGCTTAAGCCAGCGATGAGCAACATGACCCGTTAGTACCTTCACTCCCTCCAGGCTGGCGCAAAGGCGGCTGCGCAAATTTGCCGGCGGTTGAATATCAGCTATTCTCTTGGCATCATCACTAAGTCTTTTCTCGATATCCATCACCCAACCACCCCTTTAGTTTTTTCAAGCCCTGATGCAGACGGGATTTGACCGTCCCCACCGGACAGGACTGAATCTCGCTGATTTCCTCAAAGGTCTTGTCGCTATAATAGAAGAGCAGAATTACATCCCGCTGGGCCCCAGGCAGTTTGTGCACTGCGTTTAAGAGGTCCAAACCCGCTTCGCCGGAATGCTCTGTGGCTTCTTCATATCCTTCAGGGATTAGCTGCCACCGCTTGTTGCGGCGCAGTTTTGTCAGGCAGCAGCGGACGAGAATTTGATTAGCCCAAGAATAAAAGGACTCATCTTTCTTGAGGGTATGAATGCGGGTATACAAGATGACGATCATATCCTGGAGGGCATCGGCAGCGTCCTGCTCATTGCGCATATAGACATAGCTCAGCCCGTAAAATTCCCGTTCCCTGGCCAGGACCAGGTCCAGAAGGGCTTGCTTGTCTCCTGCCTTGGCCCGCGCCACCCTTTTTAAAGAATCCACAGTATCACTCCCTGTGTTATAAATAAGAAGCACCAGCAGTCAATTTAGTTCATAAAAAAATCAGCCAATGGTTAGTTCCATTTGGCTGTTTTCCAACTACGGCCCCACTTTCCAGTATTCCGAGCCATCGGAAGTGCAGTCCAGCAGACCGTTCTCAAAAAGCTCAGAGCGGAGCATGGCAGCCTGATCGAAGCTATGGAACCTGTTAATTATAGCATTAACCTCTTGGAGAGTATAACTTCTGCCAGTTTCAAACTTAGAAGCTATGTACTCCAAGGCGAGATCCCTGTACCTTCTCCCACAGGGCCAAACCAACAAGCGATCTTCGCTGTCCATGTAGTCCTTCAGTTCCTGCCTCAGCAGATCCATCAGAAATCCCCCTTTGGGAAGTACATTAGAAAATGTTGCCGTTGTGATAATTATGCTATTCTCTGCCGGCAGGCAAATTTCCTGCCAAGCAGACTTTCATTATTATACTAAAAGCTGCGCCTATTCACCATCCAGCAAGGGCGAGGAAATTAGAAAGTCGGCGGTAGCCTGATTGGTGGCGACGGGAATATTTTTTAATGCCGCCACCCGCAGCAGTGCCTTAATATCCGGGTCATGGGGCTGGGAACTCAGCGGGTCCCAAAAAAAGATGAGGATGTCTATCTCTCCGCCGACAATTTTGCTGCCGATCTGCAGGTCCCCCCCTAAGGGACCGCTGAGAACCCTGTGAATATCCAGTCCGGTCTTGGCGGCAACAACCGAGCCGGTAGTGCCAGTGGCCCACAGGCTGTAACGGGACAGCTGCTCCCGGTTGGACAGACACCAGTCTACGAGATCGTCTTTGCAGCTGTCATGAGCAATTAATGCGATTGCCTTCTTAGCCAAATCCAACCCTCTCCTGTCAACAGTATTTCCTAACATGTATCTTTTCCACTGGCATCTCGTTTTTTCCTGCAAAATCAAAAAAAATCCGGCCGTCAGGCCGGATTTAATTAGAAGGGAATAATCTTGTTGATGAACAATTCCATTGTATCGCCTTCTTCTTCGATCATTTTCCAATGAGTGAAAATATAGCGGCCATTAATTTCAGCAACTTCCCAGTCGATAATATCCTTAGTCCAAGACCAGGCGAATTTATACTTCTCAACTCTTACATTCCCTGACCCAAAGTCTTTGCTGCCTGTGGAATGTTCTTTTACATCCCAGCCGGATTTGGCGAAACCGCCCTCCGCGGTAAAGACTTCTGTATAAACTTCATTATAGACATAAAATGGAATCAGATGGAAAATAAACCCGAAAGCAGATAAGGCTGCCATATCACCAGTGGCGTAGCCCTCTTCATTCCCAGCTTTAACAATCGTTCCTGCGTCATTCACCCAGGCTTCAAAAACATTTTCAGCTCCGTCTTCGGCAATTTTTATCTGGAAATGCTTAGCATTATCAGAGTGGCTTTCTTCTTCCATAACATAATCAACTACTTCTGAATCCAAGTATTGGTGAGAATAAGTATAGGCCTCTTCTTCGCCTTCAGTTAATGCCTTGTAAGAGAAGCTTAACTCTTTAAAAAGGTTGAACACGCCCATCTGGTCCTCTAGAATATAAAATTCGCCCTCCAGGGAATTATCCCCTGGATCCTCAGTTCCTCCTGGATCCTCAGTTCCCCCTGGATCCTCAGTTCCCCCTGGATCCTCAGTGTTGCCGCCAGGAGTTTTAGTATCATCGTCTTTGCCGCCGCCGCAGGCAGTCAGAGAAAAGACCATTAGCACAACAAGCAAAAGTGCAAGCCAACGTTTCATGTGTTTACCCCCTAAGATAAATTTCATATTCATACTATTCCTCAATGGGGATAATAGCTTTACAGATATTGCTCTGTTCTTATTTGTATTTTGCTTTATTTGCCGTGAAAACTTATATAAATTAACAAGGGCGCCTTTCACAGACACCCTTGTTGTTTCTTCAGTTTAATTCAGCCAGTGCCAGCTCCAGGTCGGCAACCAGGTCCTCTTTATGCTCCAATCCGATGGACAGGCGGACTAAGCCGGGACTAAGGCCCGCCTCCTGGACCTCTGCCGGGGTATAGTCCCTGTGGGTCATGGCAAAGGGATGCTGGACCAAGCTTTCGCAATCCCCCAGACTGACCGCCAGTTTAAACAGCTTGAGGCTGTTTACCAGCTGTTTGGACTGGGCAAGACTTCCGTCCACTTCAAAACTGACCATGGCCCCAAATCCGCGCATTTGGGCCGCAGCCAAACCATGTCCGGGGAACTCCGGCAAGCCAGGGTAATAGACCTTCTTTACCCTGGGATGGTCATTAAGATAACGGGCTACAGCCAAGGCATTCTGTTCATGCTCTCGCATGCGCAAAGCCAGGGTCTTTAGCCCCCGCAGCAGCAGCCAGGCGGTAAAGGGACTCATGACGCCGCCGAACTCACACATGTACCCGAATTTCAGTTCCTGAACATAGTCCCCGTCCCTGGCCACAGCAATGCCGGCGATGACATCCCCGTGGCCGCTGATATACTTGGTGGCGCTGTGGACCACTACATCGGCCCCCAAGCTCAGGGGACGCTGGAAGTAGGGGGTGGCGAAGGTATTGTCCACCACTACCTTAATCCCCCTGGTCCCGGCGATTTGGCAAATAGCCCGAATGTCGATAATCTCTAGACTGGGATTGACGGGAGTTTCAAAATAAATGACCTTAGTCCGGTCGCTGAGCGCACTGGCCAGGGAAGAAACATCAGCAAGATTCAGCAGCCGGGAGCTGATGCCGTACCGGGGCAATATGTTTTTGACAAAGTTCTGAGTGGAACCGTAGAGCATGGGATGAGCGACAATCTCATCCCCTGGCTTTAGCAGTGAAAGGAGGACAGAGCTGATTGCGGCCATACCCGAGGCAAAGGCCACCGCCCCCTGGCCTCCCTCCAGGGCTGCCATGCGCTCTTCCAGCACCCGAAGGGTGGGGTTGTTGCCCCTGGTGTAGACATAGTCCCTGGTCTCAAAGGCGAAGGCAGCATCGGCTTTTTCCAGGCTGTCAAAGGTAAAGGCGGAAGTCATGAAGATGGGATCATTGAGAGCATTGTCTGGCTTCTTTTCTTCTCCCCCGGCATGGATGGCCATAGTCTCAAAATGCTTGTCTTTCATAGTTTTACCCCTTAATGGCCCGGATGCAGCGCTGGGCCTCAAATATGACGCGCTCTTCGTCGATAGTCGTCAGTCTGCCGCCTTCCAGCAGAATCTGTCCGTCTGCCATCACCAGAGCAACATCACTGGCATGGGCGGCATAGGCAATTGCCGCCTCTGGATTATGGCGCGGGGAAAAATGAGCTTTATTGAGATCAACGAGGATGAGGTCGGCCTTCATCCCTTCCCGGATTGAACCAACATCCTCCAGGAACAAGGCCCTTGCCCCCATGGATGTCGCCATCTCCAGGGCAGCTGCGGCCGGCACCAGGGTAGGATCATTATGTATGCCCTTGTGAATGAGAGCGGCCAGGCGCAATTCCAGCAGCATGTCCAGATTATTGTTGCTGGCGGCGCCATCAGTGCCCAGGCCCACAGTAACCCCTTGGCTGAGCAGGTCGGGAACAGGGGCGATGCCGCTTCCCAGTTTTAAGTTGCTGGCGGGATTATGGCTTACCCTCACATCTCGGCGGGCCAAGATGCCAATATCCTCCTGGCTGATATGCACACCGTGAGCAGCCAACACGGGAAGCTGGAAAAAGCCCGCCTCCTCCAGGACCGCCACCGGGCTCTTGCCATAGCGGGTCAAGGATTCCTCTACCTCTCCCCTTGTCTCTGCCAGGTGTATCTGCAAGGCGAGCCCCAGCTCTGCCGCCAGGTCCAGCACAGGCGCCAGCGTGGCCGGAGGACAAGTGTACAGAGCATGGGGCCCAAGTTGAATTGTTATGCGTCCGCCGGCAGCTCCATGCCAATCCTCTGCCAGCTGCCGGCTCTCAGCCAGGGCCTTGGAAAAATTGGGGCCGGCAGCTAATCCCCGAGAGAGAACGGCTCGGATTCCCGTTTCCGCAGCAGCCCGGGCAGTTTGCTCCTCAAAGAAGTACATATCGGTGAAGGTGGTTGTGCCCCCCCGAATCATCTCGGCTATGGCCAGCATGCTGCCCCAGTAGACGCAATCGGCGGTGAGTCTTGCCTCAAGAGGCCAGATTCTCTCTTCCAACCATGGCATCAGGGGCAAATCATCGGCAATTCCCCGAAACAGGGTCATAGCCGCATGGCCGTGGCAGTTGACCAGGCCGGGGATAAGGGCGCAATCCGCCGCCGGGATGACCCGGTCATAACAGTCTTCAGCAACCGCGGTTCCCACCAGGACGATTTTCCCATCCCGGACCCCCACATCTGCAATCCCAGCCCCTGCCACCCAGGGGCCTTTTAATAAAATAGATTCCATACACTATTCCTCCCTAGCGCTGGCCATACTTATGTAAAAAGAAATTGCGCATACAATCAATGTCCTCCTGGAGCAATGGCACTGCCCCCCCCACTGCCTGAGCAGCAATAATAATCTGTGCGCTCTTCTCGATAATTTGACAGATAATCAAGGCCTGCTTCAAGTCGGCGGCCGCCCCTAAAGCTCCGTGATTGGCCAAAAGCACTCCATTGCGGTCGGCCAGAGCCTCCAGGGCATACCGGCCCAGCTCGGGACTGCCGGGCAGGGCATATTTTGCCACCCGCACATCCCCCCCCACAATCTGGACCAGGTCGTCAATGGCGCCGGGGATGGGCTTGCGAGCTGCGGCCATGGCGGAAGCATAGACGCTGTGGGTATGTACTATGGCGCTAATATCCTCCCGGGCGGCATATATCGCCCTGTGTAGAGGTTGTTCAGTGGAAGGTTTGCGCCTTCCCTCTATGCAGTTGCCCGCCAAATCCATGATGACAATGTCCTGAGGCTGCAGTTCCTCATAATCTATGCCGCTAGGGGTAATGGCCATGAGATTATTGGGCAGCCTGCAGCTGAGATTGCCCCAGGTGCCGACGGCCAGGGCGGCCCTGGCCATCTGGCGGCCGGCCTCGACAACCTGCTGGCGCTGAGAAATAAATTGCATCTTCCACCATCCTTCTGTTTGCACTCAATAACGCCAGAGTGTTACTCCAGCAATTCGCCGATATTTTTTGCGTAATGAGGCCTGATAATGCCCCGCTCGGTAATAATCCCGTTGATATTGCCATGGGGCGTCACATCAAAGGCGGGATTATAGACATTAATTCCCTCAGGCGCAATCCGCACCCCTCGGATATGAGTCACTTCCTCGGCAGGACGTTCCTCAATCTTGATGAAACTGCCGTCGGGAATAGACAAGTCAATGGAGGAGAGCGGCGCCACTACGTAGAAGGGGACCCCAAAACGTCCAGCCAGCTCAGAGAGCATAAAGGTTCCAATCTTGTTGGCGGTATCGCCGTTTGCGGCAATGCGGTCTGCCCCCACCAAAATCAGGTCAATCTTATCATCTCGAATGAGGGTGGCGGCAACACTGTCGGCAATCAGGGTGGCAGGAATACCCGCCTGCACCAGTTCAAAGGCGGTAAGGTTAGCCCCCTGCAGCCTGGGCCTGGTCTCATCCACGTAAACCTTAATATCCTTGCCGGCATTATGAGCCTCGCGGATGACGCCAAGAGCGGTCCCCCAGCCCACTGTGGCCAAAGCGCCAGTATTGCAATGGGTGAGAATGGTGGATCCCGGCGACACAACTTCGTTGCCATGGCGGGAAATTGCCTTGTTGGTCTCTACATCTTCCTTGGCGATTTTCTCGGCCTCAGCCAGCAAAGCATCCACAATGGCGCTTACCGGCTCTTGTTTCATGCCCTCAACCAATTTCTCCATGCGCCTGATTGCCCAGGACAGATTGACAGCAGTAGGCCTTGTGGCCTCCAGCACTCGGCAGGCTTCCCTGAGCTTGGCCAGAAATTCTTCCCGGGGCAAGTTCTCAAACTCCAATGCGGCAAGATAAACCCCAAAAGCCGCCACCGCCCCAATCGCCGGCGCCCCCCGCACCACCATATCTGCAATAGCTGATTCTACATCCTTGTAATTCTTGGCCTCAAAATACTTAACTTCATTAGGAAGCAGGCGCTGGTCCAGCAAACGCAATACTCCCGAAGCAAAGGACAGTGTCTCGTATTTCAATTGTATTACCTCCCATTTCCCACTGTACATATCTATTATATCCCAAGCAGGAGATTGGCACAAAAGAGAAGAACTATTGAGCCAGAGGGGGAGGTTCCTTTTAGTCCCCCATTAAGGGGGCTCTTCTATGCACGGCATCCGGGCGGTCTTTTTCGATTATGATAACACCCTGGTAGATTACGTCCAGGCCGATACCCTGGCCCTGTCCACACTGGCTGAGTCGCTGCCCCTTGCAGTGGATTGCCAGGAATTTGTGAACAAGGCAGTGGCACATATTATGGCTTTTCACTCCCTTTGGGAACAGGGTGAAATCAACCCCCTGGAAATGCACTATTATCGTCTGGCCAATACCATCAAGGATTTCGGCCTGCCCTGGCATTCGAAATACCTTGAAACCTATTTGGCCTGCTTCCTCAAGAGCCATTTTGTTTTTCCGGGAGCAGAGGAATTGCTAGCAAGCCTGAGCAAGACCGTCAAGCTGGGATTGATCTCTAACTCCTATCTGATAGAAGAGCAGAAATTGCGGATTGAGGGCTCAGGGTTAGGCAAATATTTCGCCGACATTGTCATCTCCGCTGAAACAGGTTTTTACAAACCCGCTCCTGAAATATTTTTA
>DHSM01000016.1 GCA_002408465.1 Firmicutes bacterium UBA5286
AGACCTTTTTGGGGTTCAATCATCTAATATATTGCATCCTTGGCCAAATAATCTGATTTTAGGGCTTAGAGTCCGTCATGATTGTGAAAGTACTATGTAGATTTACCTTAAGGGAAGGATTTAACTTTGTTCCCCTTTTGGATATTTGGCCGGGGGAACGGGATGAAATTCAACCAAGCACAATTGAGCTCAAATTTTATTATCTAATCAAAGCCAGGACTTGGATCTATATTCCTTGTTGAAGCATTGATCTTTGTTCTATTGGCTGCTTAGGAGGTTTTCTGTGAAAGCCACAGGTATTGTCAGACGCATTGACCATCTTGGACGAGTGGTAATTCCGATTTCAATCCGGCGGAACTTGAGAATTCGTGAAGGTGATCCCTTAGAGATCTTTGTTGACAAGGACTCTGAGATAATCTTTAAGAAGTATTCTCCCCTGGTGGGATTAGAAGATTTTGCCCAAATGTATACTGATTCTCTGTATAAAACTTCAGGCCGAATCGTTTTCATCACAGATAAAGAAGCGATTATTGCTGTATCAGGCGCATCTAAGAAAGAATATATGTATAAACCCCTTGGCGATATTGTGGAAAAGGTGATGAATGAGCGCCGCACCTTCTGCTACAACAGCTCATTGGAGCAAGGAACAGGCCTGAGTTTCCTGTCTGATGATGAGGATGGTAAGTTTTCCTCAATTTTAATTGCCCCGATAATCTCCGGCAGCGAGCCTGTGGGTTCGGTTATTCTCTGTTCCATGGAACCAGGTTTCAAGATGGGAGAAGTCGAAATAAAATTAGCGGCGACAGCTACTGAGTTTCTGGGAAGACATATAAGTCAATAGCTGCTGCAGTTGAATACAACATATTACCTCTGACTACGGTCAGGGGTTTTGTTTTTCCCTGGCGGTAAGAGACAAGTCGAAACAAGGGATATACTTTCAGTTTTCACTGAATTTACTATTGACGGACAATGCCAAGAAGTGGTATCTTGTTATTGAGTGAGTAATCACTCGATGGTTGTCCACATATTATGAAAGGGGGGGATCAACTGATTTAGATGGGCTGCATGTCCCTATTCCAGGTGAAAGGATGTGAACTCATGGCGGATGAAAAGGTAAAGGCGTGCATCAATTTGCACGCGGTGCTGAGGAATCTTGAGGATCTGTGTGAATTGGATCCTATGTCCCGGGAAATTATTCAGGGGAAGAATGTGGCCCTGAAATTTTCTATGGCTGGTATACCGAAATCTGTCATTACCTTCGCAGAGGGCAAATGCACAGCAGTGAAGGACGATGGGCCCTGCAGCATCAATTTATTCTTCAGTTCTCCCCAGAACTTTAACCTGATGATTGAGGGCAAGAAAAATCCCATCCCTACCAGAGGCTTTCGGCATATCGGGTTTTTGAAGAATGAATTCACTAAGTTGGCAGACCGTCTGAGCTACTATCTGAAACCCACGGCTGAACTCCTGGGGGATAAGGAGTACGCCCGCATCAATACAATTCTTACAGCCTATACCGCATTTTTTGCCATACCCGAAATCGCCAACTGGGATCCCCTGGGTCAGTTGAACGCCTCCCGGATTGCCGACGGCGCCATTAATGTGGAGGTTGTTGATGGGCCGGCCATCTGCATTACCGCCAAAGGCGGCAGGCTGGAGACCAGCAAGGGCAAGATCGCTAATGCCCGGGCCTTCATGGTTTTTGACTCTATCGATACTGCCAGCGGCATACTCAACGGGACCCTGGACAGTTACAGCTGCATCGGCGAGGGTAGATTGTCTATTAGCGGCTTTGTGCCCATGATTGACAACCTCAACAAGATCCTGGCCCAAGTGCCCGGGTACTTAATGTAAAGGAGGGAGCAGTGATGAAGACTTACTCTTATCCCCGAAGCCAGGAAATCTTCCGGCGGGCCAGCAAGGTCATCCCTTCTGGAATCTACGGGCATCTTGGCCCCAGCCAAGGCTGTTTCATCCCCGTCCAGGCCTACCCCTTTTTTGCGGAAAGGGCTAAAGGCGCCTATTTCTGGGATGTGGACGGCAACCGCTTTATCGACTATATGTGCGCCTACGGGCCCAATGTCTTGGGCTACAACGACCCTGATGTGGATGAGGCTGTGAGCAAACAGATGGCAATCGGCAACTGTACCACCCTGCCCACCACCAAGATGATCGAATTGGCGGAACTTTTGGTGGACACTGTTGCCTCTGCCGACTGGGCCTTCTTTGCCAAGAACGGTGGCGATGTCACCAGCTTTGCCCTGATGACAGCCCGGGCAGCCACTAACAGGCCCAAGGTCATATTATTCCAAGGCGGCTATCACGGGGTGGCGCCCTGGGCCCAGAAGCTGGGCTATCCCGGCATCACTGCCGCCGACACCGAAAACAACATCTATGTGCACTGGAACAATTATGAGGAGATTGAGGCGGCAGTGCGGGATAATCCCGGCCAGATTGCCTGCCTCATGGCCACCCCCTACCACCATCCGATCTTCGAAGACAATCAGCTGCCGGCCGAGGGCTTCTGGGCAAAGGTGCGCAAGCTCTGCACAGATAACGGCATCGTCCTGGCCATCGACGACGTCCGCTGCGGCTTCCGCCTGGACAACAGGGGTTCCGATTACTACTATGGCTTCAAGGCCGACCTGATCTGCTTCTGCAAGGCCCTTGCCAACGGCTGGAATGTATCGGCCCTGTGCGGCACTGACAGCCTTAAGGAGGCGGCCAGCGCGGTGATGTACACCGGCAGCTACTGGCTGTCCTCGGCACCCTTTGCTGCCGCCATCGCTACAGTCGCTAAACTGCGTGAGCTTGACGGGGCAAAGCTGATGCTGGCCCAGGGTAAAAAGCTTACTGAAGGGCTGCAGGAGATTGGCCGGGCTTATGGCTTTGACCTGCGCATCAGCGGCGAGCCCTCTATGTGGTTTATGCGCATTGCCAATGATGACAATCTTCTCCTCCATCAGGAATGGATAGCAGAATGTGTCCTTCGCGGAGCTTTCTTTACCAATCATCATAATCTCTTTATTAACTGTGCCATCAGCGATGAAGATATAAAGCAGACCTTTGTCATCGCCGAGGATGCTTTCAGGACTGTAAAAGAGCGGCATCCGGAAATCTTATAGCAGAGGAGGCAAGAAAATGGGGTTAAATCTTAAGGAACTGCGCCGCCTGGAAGCCAAGGCTAATGAACTGAGACATATTACCGTAGATACCGTGCTCCATGCCGGCAGCGGCCATATTGGCGGCGCCATGAGCGTAATGGACATAATGACTATTCTCTACTACCGTTTTATGCGGATCAAGAAGGAGGATCCCCACTGGCAGGACCGGGACCGCTTTATCCTCAGCAAGGGCCATGCGGGTATCGGCTTTGTCAGCATTCTGGCGGACCTGGGCTTTCTGGAGCGGGAACAGTTGAAGACCTTTAACCTTACGGGTTCGGACTTAGGCATTCATTTGGACTGCACTAAGGCGCCGGGGGTGGACGCTTCCACCGGCTCACTGGGCCATGGCCTTTCCATTGCCTTAGGCATGGCCCAGGCCGCCCGCCAGCTCAATAAGGACTTTATTACCTACTGTGTCTTGGGAGACGGGGAATGCAACGAAGGCTCGGTGTGGGAGGCGGCCATGGCAGTGTCCCATTATAACGCCACTAATCTAATCACCTTTGTCGACCGCAACCGCTGCATGATTGACGGGGATACCGAAGATGTCATGAAACTGGAGCCTTTTGCCGCTAAATGGCGGGCCTTTGGCTTTGACACCCTGGAAATAGACGGGCACAGCTTTGTGGAATTAAATGACGCCATTGAACATGCCTTAAAGGCAGAAAAGCCTGTGGCCATTATCTGCAACACCATCAAGGGCTGTGGCATCGACTTTATGGCCGGGGACTTCCGCTGGCATTACGGGGCCATCAATGAAGAACTGGCGGAAAAATGCCATGCCAGCCTGGGTAAGTATTACCAAACTCGCCTTGAAGGGAAAGGAGTGTAATTATGGCTGGAGGAATTTCTTATACAAGCGACGAGACGACAAAGCTGTCCACCGGGGAAGTGTATGCGAAAATGCTCTGCGACCTGGCGGAGCAGGACCCAAGAATTGTCACCCTGACGGCGGACCTGGCTAAGTCCACCAAGATTGGCGCCTTTATGGAACGCTTTCCCGAACGCTTTTATAATGTGGGCATTGCTGAGCAGAATATGTTTGGCATAGCCGCAGGCATGGCGAAATGCGGCTTGATTCCCTTTACATCTTGCTTTGCCATCTTTACCTCCTGCCGGGGACTGGACCAGATCCATACAGATATCTGCTACCAAAACCTCAATGTCAAGATGATCGGTTCCCATGCCGGCACTTCCTTTGGCCAGGCAGGGACTACCCATCATTCCACTGAAGATATCGCCATCATGCGCTCTATGGCCAACTTGGTGGTTATCGTCCCTGCCGACGGCCTGGAAACTGCCAATGCCGTGCAGGCGGCGGTGGCTCATCAGGGGCCGGTGTATTTGCGGATAAACCGCGGCTTCGACCAGGCAGTCTATGACAGCATGGAGTATGGCTATGAAATCGGCAAAGCCGTGCAGTTGCACGATGGCACAGATTTGACCATCATCGCCTGCGGTTCCGGGGTCTTTCAGGCGGTTCAAGCCGCCCGGGAGCTGGCCAGCGTTGACGGAGTGAAAGCCCGGGTGCTGAATATGCATACCATCAAGCCCATCGACCGAGAGGCGATTATGGAGGCTGTTCATGACACCCGCCGCATCATCACTGTTGAAGACCATACCGTCATCGGCGGTTTGGGAGGCGCAGTAGCGGAAGTGATTGCCGAAGGAGGCATGGCCTGCGCCTTCAGGCGCTTAGGCCTTCAGGACGCCTTTTCGCCCATTGGCCTCCATGAAGACCTGATGTCTCATCACAAGATTGATGCCAACGGCATTATTGAGACGGTGCGAGAGCTTTTGCAGCTGGATTTCGAAGAAGATGATGACTGGACCGATGAGGTATGAGCATGAGCATACCACAGGCAGAAATATATTCCGGCAAGCTCTTTTTCAATTCGGTCCTGCCCCTGTTTAAGGAGATAGCCATGGGGACCAAGCTGGGCAAGCTCTTTGCGGGAAAAAGGGGAGTCATTCAGGTTAGCGCCTTTGCCGGCGGGGAAAAATGGGGGACCCATTTTCTCCTGGACCAGGGTCAGATGACCGTAAAATTGGGGCCTCATCCTGATCCCACCATCGACCTGGAGTTTAAAACTCTGAAAGAGTTCAACGATTTCTTTAAGGGCAAGAGCAAGAAACTGCCCAAGATCAGGGGGCTGAAACACTTATATTTGGTCATCCCCACCTTTCGGGTGCTGCTGAAAATGGCGGCTCTCCTAGGGGCCGCCAATCCTCCGGCTAAATCGGAAGATAAGATTTTGCTGGTCAAACTCTATTTCTACCTGCTCTCTTCCGGCATCAGCCAGCTCAATAAATGCGGCCACCCCCAAGTTTCGGCCTGGGCCCGGTCCAGCCCCGACCGGGTCTATGCCTGGTCGGTGGACAATTACCCGGAACTCTCTGCCTATATTCGGGTCAAAGCCGGCAAGACCAAGTCCAGCCGGGGGCAGTATACTCGCTCCAAACCCTTTTTCACCATGCGCTTTGACACCCCAGACAGCTCCCTAGGCATCCTCCTGCAAAAGGATGATATGCTTCGCTCAACAGCTGAAGAAAAACTGATTATGGAAGGAGCGCCGGAGTTTGGCGCCCAAATTGGCGGGTTTATGATGCTGGTGGGAGAATACGCCAAATAAATCCGGGAGGGGGGACCCCTCCCCTACGCAGCATGCAAATTTTGCCGGCATCTGGCAGACTATCTGTGACAGAGTTTTTCAGGCCGCAGCAGGGATAGAATCCAGGAGATCATATTTACATCTTACCGTGGTGTTGTCTGCGAAGGGGGCAACACCATTTTTCAATCCGGAATGGATACTCCTGGGTAAGGTGGTGCGGCCAGGGAAGATATGGTAATATGGGGTAAGATTAAATTGAGGGATACGGGGGCAGGCCTGAGAGGTGGCCCGGAGAAAGCGCCACAGACTTGGAGCTGGCGCCGGGGAAAAAAGATTTGAGGTGACAGCATGAGCAATACAGTATTTTATAAGGACACCTTTACAAAAATATCTGAAGAAAAGAAGGATATAGTTTTTACAGTCGCCATCGCTGAATTCGCCGCCATGGGTTACAATGCCACCAATATCAATACAATTGCCCAGAAGGCCAAGATCAGCATCGGTTCCCTGTACAGCTATTTTGAGTCCAAGGAGGATTTATTTTTGGCCATGGCGGAAAAGGGCTATGAACTGCTGAACAAGGCCCTGGCAGAACTGCACCCAGAAGAGGGCACTGTCTTTGAGGTGATTGAAAGGCTGCTGCATATCGCCTTTGCTTACGCCGAAAAACACACGGATTTCTGCCGCATCTATTTGGACCTCAGCACCGAAGGCCTTTCTCATTTAAGCGAACGCCTTACAGAAAATGTGGAGACCAGCTATGTGCACGTGTACAAGAAGCTGCTGGCGGCAGCCAAAGCAAAGGGAGAGGTGCGGGCAGATCTAGATGTGGACATGGCCGCATTTTTTCTAGACAATATAGTGGTCATGCTCCAATTTTCATTAGCTTCAAGCTATTACCGGTCACGGATTAAGCTGTACTTGGGAGAGGATTATGCCCAGGACCGGAAGAGAATTATCGCCGGCCTCATGAGGATAGTGAAGCGGTCATTCAGCTAGGCCTGAGCGGCAGGTTTTTGCTTCAGCTGTACCTCAATGATAAAATAGAGGAGAAGGGGGTTGAGACAGTGCGTTTAACCCAAAGGGAAGTTGAGGCAATAAAAGATGTAATCGGGGCCAGGGATGAGCAGGCGCAGGTCTATCTCTTCGGTTCTCGGGCCTATGATGATTTAAGGGGCGGGGACATTGACCTGCTGGTCATTACCCAAAAGCTTGAGCAGAACGATGTCTGGAAGCTAAAATATGCCCTGTGGGAAAGAATAGGCGAACAAAAAATCGACATTGTCGTGGCCCAAGATGATTCCCACCCCTTCGTCCGCATAGCATTAAAGGAAGGTGTGCTGTTATGAGCAGGAACCTGAAGGAGCTTATGGAGCTGGAACTGAAGCAGTTGCGGGAAGCCGGGGAGATTCTGGAGTACTCTTATGCTGTCTGCAGCAAAATTGGCATCAAAGAGCGCTACACTTTTGAGGAGCTGGACAAATTTGAAGCTCTCACCGGCCGTTTTTCCCGGACCAGCGATATCTTGATCCAAAAGATCTTTCGGACTTTGGACAATATGGAGTTGGAAATGCCGGGCACTGCCATCGACAGGATCAACCGGGCGGAGCGGCGGGGGCTGGTTTCGGCTACTATTTTTAAGGAAATCCGGTATTTGCGCAATGACATCGCCCATGAATATGTTTTGGATTCGGTGGAGGAAATTTACAAGAAAACCCTGGAATTGACCCCCTATCTTTTGGAGACCGTCAACAAAGTGCTTCATCTCTACTCCTAAAGCCCGCGGAGGTGCGGGGAAGGATTTAAATGAAAATATTAAGAGGGTGTTCAGCTTTTTAGCTGCAGACACCCTCTTATCTTTTCCCCTGGGAAGGGAATTGGCTACTAGCTGTCATTGTCCCCGCGGTTTCCCAGCATTCTCCCGGCCACAAAGGCAATGACGGGCAGAGTTACCATTAAAATTTTGGCGGTGGTGCCCATTCCCTTATTGTTGCCAGGCATCATCCGTTTGAGATTTGGCATCTTCAATTTCTGATCCCTCCTCTGCTTAGTATTATATTGTTGGAGCAGCTTAATACTGGGAAATCCGGGCACAGAGAGAATTGGAATGCTAAACAGGAAATGACATTTATATTATTTTTAATAAACTCTATTGCCAAAAGGAAATATTAATACTATAATGACTACTGGTAAATTCTGCTTGGTTCGGAACACTATGGGGGTGTCTTGACCTCTTCGGCAGAGTTTTGCTAAAAAATAGGGAGGTTTAAAAGTGAGAAAACGAATTGTTGTAAGTATGTTGGTCATTGCCCTAGCGGCAGCATTGCTGGGGGGTGCGGCTTTAGCCTGGTTTACCGACAGAGAAGAAGTAAATGCTAATTTCACTGCTGGGACACTGGATCTTGCTGATTTGCAAGCATCTTTGGTAACTATCGAAAACATGGCGCCTGGCGATGTTACTGCTCCTGAGACCTTAACAATTGCTAACAGCGGCAGCCTCGAAATGTTCTATCGTATTTCATTTGTAAAAGATGTTGCCTCAGGAACCCTTGGCGATGTTTTGCATGTCTATTTTGATGGGGTGGATCAGGGAACATTGGCAAGCCTTGAAGGTGAAGGTGCTTTTATCTTTGATTCGACGATGAGACTTGCTGCCGGAGTTTCAAAAGACTTATTAATTCATTTTCAACTGCCTGGAACTACTGGCAACGCATATCAGAATCAGACTTATACCGGTAAATTAGTGGTACAAGCTGTCCAGGTAAAGAATAACGAGGCCGATGGCCTTCCCGTTACCTGGGATGAATAGTAACGCCCAGGCGGAATGAGTTATGACAAGGGAAAAGCGCAAGGCTCTTGTCCGCAGCCAGCGTCGCCAAATCCATAAATTAAAAATCCGCAGGGCAACTAAAGGTATTGGCAACTTCGTCTTTGTATGCCTGATGATTCTTGTGGGAACCTTGCTCTTCTTCCTGGTCCAGAGCAAGCTTACTGGCGGGCAGCCTAATTTTGCCGGGTACAGGTTGTATGCAGTCCTCAGCGGCAGCATGAATCCTGCCTTTGATACCGGCAGCCTGGTGGCAGTCAAGCCAGTGGATCCCGCTACATTGCAGGCAGGCGACATCATCACCTTCGGCAGCTCTGGCGGCAAGATTGTTTCCCACAGAATTGTGGGAATTGAGGCGGAAGACGGCCTTAGCTTCGTGACCAAGGGCGATGCCAACAATGTGGCCGATTCGGGGACAGTTCCTGCCAGCCGGGTTATTGGGGTGGTTGGTTTGGCCATACCGTTCTTAGGGCGGTTGCTGGTGTTCAGCCAGTCTAAACAGGGACTGCTGACCCTGATTATCATTCCGGCGCTGGTTATCCTGGTCCTGGAGGGACGGGAACTTTGGTCCTATGCCGTCCAGATGGACAAGGAGAGGGCCGCAAAGGTTTTCTAGAGATTAATTTTATATTTGGGGGTGCCCGATATCCCTAGGAGGGTAACAGGATTCCTGTTAATGCTGTTCGCCTTCCTGTTAATATCGGTGAGCTTATTGCCATGGGCCCCTGTTACTTACGCATCTGGCTTTAAGGTTTTGGCTGACAGCTCGGGAATTCGAATAATCAGCGATGAGCCTGTCTTTAGTTTCGACAATATGGCTCCCGGGGATTCAGCCCCTATCGACCTGGAAGTAGTAAATGAAAGCAATGAATCTTATAGCCTGGCCATAAGCGCTGATGTTGAGGAAGGCGACAGGCCGCTGTATGATAAACTGACTGTTATTGTCAGGGGGGAAGAGGACAAATATTCCGGTCCCCTCTGCGGCCTGCAGAAAATAAACTTAGGTTCTTTTCCAGCGGAATCAACACGCTCTTTGCACATGACACTGACTTTGCCGGTAGATGCCGGCAATGAATTGCAGGAGTTGGCAGTGAGGCTGAAGTTTCACCTCTACCAGGTCCAGGGTGAGCCTCCTGGCTCAGGCGGAGAAGCTCCCCCAAATCCCGTTGTCCCTTCTTATCCGGGGCAGCCGGAAGAGCCACCGGCAGATGAAGATAATCCTGGAAGCTATGCCGACCCTGAATTGCCGGTTACAGGCACACAGCTTGACTTGCTATTGCCTTTGGGCTTAATCTTGTTTCTGATTGGCCTGTTGATTCTGGGTTCTGCAAAAAAAGAACAAAAGAAATAATTTGCCGCCCCCTCGGGGGCGTTTTATTTTGCCGGACTTGCATTCCTCAGGTAGTATGGGGTAAAATATGGGCAAGTCAATAATATATTCTGTGAAGGGGAAGAGTAGCAATTATTGCCTGTGCAGAGAGCTGGTGGCAGGTGGAAGCCAGTCAGGCGTTTTTGTGAATTCCGCCCTGGAGAATTCCGGCGATGAGCCGGACCCTTGCGCCGGGTTAGGGCGCAAAAGTGAACCGATTGCTTTTTCGGTTAATGTGGGTGGCACCGCGGGTACACAGCCCGTCCCTTTTCAGGGACGGGTTTTTTTGAATATATGGAGGTGTAATTATGCTGGATATAAAGTTTATCGTGCAGAATCCTGATGTGGTCAAGAAGGCTGCTCGGGACAAAAACATGAGTATGGATGTGGACAGTTTGCTGGCGGTCTACGAGGATGTCAAGTCTTTGACCTCTCAGGCCGATTCCTTGCGGGGAGAGCGCAACAGCCTTTCCCGGGAAATCCCAAAGCTTAAGGGCGAGGCCCAGCAACAGGGCATAATCCGGGTACGGGATTTAAAGGACGAGATTAGTGAAATCGAGGGCCGGCTGGCAGTTGTAAAGGAAGAGTTTGATGAGCTGATGCTGTTGGTGCCCAGCATCCCACTGCCTGAGGTGCCCATTGGCAAGGATGAAGCAGATAATGTCGAGCTGCGCCGGGTGGGGGAAGTTCCCCAGTTTGCCTTTGCCTTTAAGGACCATCTGGAATTGGCCGAGGCCCTGGATATTGTAGATATTCCCCGGGCAGTAGAAATCGCCGGCAGCCGTTCCTTTATGCTTAAAAATGCCGGGGCCCTTTTGGAGATGGCTGTAACCAGATTTGTCATTGACCGCCTTATGGCCAAGGGCTTTAATTTGCTGACGGTGCCGGTGCTGGTCCGGGAGCGGGCCATGATGGGAACAGGCTACTTCCCTCTGGGCCGGGATCAGGCCTATGCGGTCCCTGAGGATGAACTGTACCTGGTGGGAACATCGGAAGTGCCCATGGTCTCCTACCATATGGATGAAATCCTTTCGTACCGAGACCTGCCCTTGCGCTATACTGCCCTCTCCACCTGCTTCCGCCGGGAGGCAGGAACCTATGGCAAGGATACCAGGGGGTTCTATCGGGTTCATCAATTCCAGAAGGTGGAACAGGTAGTATTTTGCCCTGCTGATGATGGAATTGCCGAGAAACTGCATCTCGAGCTTCTGCAGAATGTGGAAGAAATTCTTCAGGACCTGGAGCTCCCCTACCGGGTGGCCCTGGCCTGCACCGGGGAAATTGGGGCGGGACAGGTGCGCAAGCATGAGGTGGAAACCTGGATGCCCAGTCGCAACGCGTATAGTGAAACCCATTCCTGCTCCACTTTAAACGACTACCAGAGCAGGCGGCTGAATATTAAGTATCGGGACAGCGACGGCAAGTCCAAGTTTTGCTATACCCTGAACAATACCGGCATCGCTTCGCCGCGAATTCTCATCCCCCTGCTGGAGAACCACCAGAACGAAGACGGCAGCGTCAATATCCCCAAGGTCCTCTGGCCGTACATGAACGGGCTGAAAAAACTGGCGCCCAAAGAATAATTGTTTTACTATTTCCGAAGCTGAGGGAGCTGTCTTTAACGACAGCTCCTTTTTTTCTGTGTAGTTACTAATAATGCTTGCATATGGATTGCGCAAGATGAGTTCAGTATACTCGATAAATTAAAAAACATTGTCTGTTATCTTCAGCAATTAGGGTTCCTGGATCAGGTCCCCAAACCGATGCTTGTAATCCAGCTCAGGAAGCTGTTGAATGTCAGCAGCTTAAGGCTTATTCCTAAAGTATCACAGGCAGGTGCATATCGCTTAGTGACGGGAACCAGTGTGGATCCTTATGTTTTGTTTACCTGGCTGAGAATGTGCGATTTATTGACGGATCAGCATCAAATTAGTTGTCCCTTAGATATAGATCGTTTACAGGACAAAATTCCCTTGATAAAAGAGCTAATGTTTGAAGATGCCGCCAGGGTAGTTCGGACTGAAAGGTTATTTCGCTGAATGCGGAATAAAATTCGTGATTGTCAGGCATTTTCCAGGTGCACCAGTCCAGGGGGTGATCATAAGAAATAATGATGGCAGTTTAAGTTTAATCATGACTTTTAGGAGGAAGTTAGCAGATATTTTTTGGTTCACGCTCTTTCATGAGGTCGGGCACATTATTAACGGAGATATTGAAGATAGGTTAATTGACTATGAACTTTCTAAGAATGAAGCAGAAAATCAAGCAGATAGGTATGCGGCCAATACTTTAATTGACTCTGAGGCGTATTCACTATTTATGAAAAGCGGAGATTATTCTTTAGATAGTATCCAGAGGTTTTGTGATGAACAGAATATCCCTTCTTATATTTTGATCGGGAGATTGCATAAAGAGAAATACCTTAAGTACCACCAGTATTCTGATAATAAAGTTAGGTATGAATTTGAAGATACTAATTTAATGACGGGAGTACACTAAGCTGCTGAGATATTAATTAAGGGTGTTGTCCTTTTGCGGGCAGCGCCCTTTTTTGGCTTTTAAATTCCCAGGTAAATTATTGACCGATAATGCTAAAGGAAAAAGTTGTGAGAAGGGAAAATCTATGGACAACAAAAACCATTTGCATACATTCATAATATATGAATGTCCCAGGGGGCAATGAAGAGTCCAGGGAACATTTAACAGATGTGTTTTGATTCCTCGCTTTAATCAGGAATGTCAGGCACATTTTTTTAGCATTTATTGTAAATGCCCGGAATATATACAAAGGGACAGTCTTGTAATATTTGCAGCGGGAGGGATGCCTGAAGCAAAAAGATTTTAGGCGCAGAAAAAACATTAGAAAGGTGGTTAAAGAGTGGTAAGACAAGGGTATTTCAAATCTCTGGCGGTATTTGTCGTGCTGGCCCTGGTGTTTTCTGTGGCCGGCATTGGAGCCGCGGCCAGGCCGGCTGAGCCCTTTCAGTTTGCTGAACTCTATGGCAAGTATGACTTCACTTCTGAGGAGATCGTCACAATCATTGTTGAGCTGGATGCAGTGTCAATGATTGAGGCGAAACATACCGGCGTCAGTCAGAGTTTGGGCAAACTCAAGGCCGAAAGGGACAGAATTATTGCGGCTCTAAGTTCCATTACCGATGTGCAGGTGAACAGGGATTATTCCCATGTCTTCTCAGGAATGTCTTTGAATCTCCGGGAAGACATGATTCCTGCGCTGCTGGCCATCCCGGGAGTAAGAGCTGTGTATCCGAATGTTGAATACACAGTGACCACGGGGGAAATGAGTTTCACCGAAGTGCCGGAAATGATCTACACAGCTCCGTATATTGGGGCTGAGCGGGCATGGAATGAACTGGGCTTTACCGGTCAGGGCATTACCGTCGCCGTCATTGACACCGGCTGCGATTACACCCACCCCGATTTAGTCCACGCCTTTGGAGATTATAAGGGCTGGGATTTCGTGGATAATGATGACGATCCCCAGGAAACTCCGCCGGGCATTATTCCGGAAGGGGAAACCGCCCATGGCACCCATGTATCCGGGACCATTGCCGCCAATGGACTGATTAAAGGGATTGCCCCTGAGGCCAAGCTGTTGGCTTACCGTGTCCTGGGTCCCGGAGGCTCAGGCTATACGACTGATGTGGTTGCAGGAATTGAGCGGGCTGTATTAGACGGGGCCGATGTCATGAATCTGTCTCTGGGAAATACCATCAATGACCCCGACTGGGCCACCAGCATTGCTTTGGATTGGGCAATGGCAGAAGGTGTGGTGGCAGCCACCTCTAACGGCAATTCCGGCCCCGATAACTGGACTGTGGGCTCCCCGGGCACTTCCCGGCAGGCGATATCTGTAGGTGCCACAGTCCTGCCCAAGGACTTCTTCGCTCCTGGTATCTTTACCTCTGAGGGAGTTGTCTACAGCAGTTTTGAAATAATGGGCTATACCGACCCAGCAGATGTAATGGCTTTAGACGGCAATGAGTATGAATTTGTCTATGCTGGCCTGGGAGGGGTCGATGATGTTGCCGGCCTGGATTTGACGGGCAAAGTCGCCTTGATCCAGCGGGGAACCTATACTTTCCTGGACAAGGCAGCCAATGCCGCCGCTGCAGGCGCTGTTGCCGCAATAATCTTCAACAATGCCGCCGGTGAAATCGGTTCCACCGTTGGCGGCATGGTCATCCCCACCTTTAAAATGTCTGGATTGGATGGGGTGGCCATGTATCAGGAAATGATTGTCGGCAACAACAAGGTCACCTTTACCATGGATTATCTGGGCTGTATGGAGAGCGTAGCTGATTTCTCTTCCAGAGGCCCTGTGGTGGCCACCTGGATGATCAAGCCTGACGTCTGCGCCCCCGGGGTGGACATCATCAGCACTGTGCCCACCCACAACCCTGCGGCTCCCCACGGCTATGCAATTTACCAGGGGACCAGCATGTCTTCTCCCCATGTGGCCGGAGCCGCCGCCCTCTTGGCAGAGGCTCATCCCGACTGGAGCGTAGACGATATCAAGGCCGCCCTGATGAATACGGCGGTAGGGTTGACAGATCCTTATACAGGCGCTCCCTACCCCCACAACACCCAGGGCGCCGGCAGCATCAGGGTTGACAAGGCCATTGAGACCAAGACTTTGGTGGCTCCGGGCAGCTATTCCTTTGGCGTGTTTGATAAGGCCAAGGGCAAGCAAGCAGAAAGGCAGAGCTTTGCAATCAAGAACCTCTCCGACCAGCGGGTGCAATTTTCCCTTGATGTTCAGTTCCCCGATGGCATCAAGGTAAACGCCAGCAAAAATCTCAATGTTGGCCCCGGAAAAACCCAACAGGTGGACCTGCTGGTGCAAGTAGACGCCTCGGCGCTGGCGCCTGGCTATTACGAGGGAGTAATTATGCTCAGTGCCGGGGAAGAGGAAATACGGGTGCCGGCAATCCTTTTCGTCGGCGACCCCGATTATCCCCTGCTGGGCGGCGCAGGCCTGGCGGATTTTGGAGATCAGTACCTGATTGAGCTTTACTTGCCCGGAGGGGCCGATGCGGTATTCCTGGATTTGTATACTCTGGATGTACAGCCGGTAGCGGAATTAATTGAAGACTATAATGTTCCTGCCGGGTATGCGGAGTACTACTGGGATAAGACTGCCTCTGGCCAAGAATTGCCCCCTGGAACCTATTACATGGTCGCCTTTATTTATAAAGGCGACAGGGCAGAGGGCTGGATATTGGATGAAGTAGTGGTTCCGTAAAATAGAGAACAGGAGCCAAAAAAAGCCGTCCCCCATGGCGCGTAGCCACGGGGGACGGTTTAATTTTGGTTTAGAATTCTGATTGCACATAAGCAAAAGACAGGTTGGCGGTGGCGATGATGCTGTCTTTGTGGGTGCGTTCGTAGGAATGAGAGGCATCGACGCCGGGGCCGATGAGGCCGGCGACTATATCATGGCCTGCCCGCAGGGAAGCGGAGGCATCAGATCCGTAGAAGGGGTAAATGTCCACTTGGCAGGGAATATCGCTGTCCTTGCAGAGCTTGACAAGCCTTTCCTTCATGGACCAGCTGTAAGGGCCAGAGGAGTCCTTGGCGCAGATGGAGACGCTGAATTCGTCGGACTGCTGGCCTTCACCGGGGGCGCCCATGTCAATGCAGAGCATTTCTTTGACTCCGGCAGGGATGCCGGCGCTGGCGCCGTGGCCAACCTCTTCGAAGTTGCTGAAGAAGAAATGGGTGGTGCAGGGGAGCTGGATTTTTTGTTCTTGGATAGCCTTGAGGATGCCCAGGATTACTGCAACCCCGGCCTTATCGTCCAGATGGCGGGATTTGATGAATCCTGATGAGGTGACCCGGGTGCGGGGATCAAAGGCGACGAAGTCTCCCACCTCAATGCCCAGCTTCCGTGTGTCGTCTTTGCAGCTGACCTTTTCGTCCAGCCGCACTTGCATGGTGTCAGCCTTGCGTTCGCTGGTGGCGGTGTCGGCGCCGTGGACGTGGGCTGATGCCTTGTTGAGCAGCAAAGTGCCGGTATATTCCTTACCGGAGGAAGTAATGACGGTGCAGTTTTCCCCTTCTACATTGGCCCAGCCCAGGCCGCCGATATTGGTCAGCTTGAGCATGCCGTTGGACTTGATTTCTTTGACCATGCCTCCCAGGGTATCCACATGGGCGCTGATGATGCGCTGGTTTTCAGTGTCTACTCCAGGGACGGCAGCGACGATGGCGCCTTTGGCAGTAGTGGAATAACTGATGCCCAGCTCATCCAGCTGTTGGCTGAGGTAGCCGTTAGCCTGGTATGTATAGCCGCTGGGACTGGGGATGGCCAGCAGTTCTTCAAGAGTCTGAAGCATATAAGGCCAGTACTTTTCCATAAGATTTCCCTCCCAAGTATTTCTCTTATTTGAGTATAACAGATTGCTCTGATCCTAACCAGACGGTTGACATATCCGGTAAGAATGATGTATAAATATAAGTAAATGATAATCATTTACAGGAAGGTGTAAGTAAATGGATCTTGAGCATGACTTGGCAAAGCTTAACGCACTGGGGCACCGAATCACCCGCCAGCGCCGTCTGGTGCTAGAGGTTATCCTTGCTGACCCCTGTCTCCAAAGCGCTGAAGACATTTATGGCAAGTGCCGGGAGCTTGATGACAGCATCAGCTATCCCACAATCTATCGCACTTTGGATATGCTGGTGGAAGCAGAAATGGTCCGAAAACTGCATTTTGGCGGCAGCAAGAGCTGGTACGAGCCGTTGCAGAGGCAGGAGCACCATCATCATCTGGTGTGCCGGGAGTGCGGCGCCAAGGTGCCAATTGCCGCCTGCCCCGGGAAGCTGATTGCTCAAGAGGCCAGCCGCAACCAGTTCAAAGTCCTGGACCATCAGTTTGAGATTGTGGGCATCTGTAAAGATTGCCAGAGGAATTAGTTCTTCCTTGCATTTTATTTTCTGGGGTGAAGAATATGAGTCATTTGCATATAAGTGATGGTGTTTTGCCTTGGTGGCTGTGGGTTGGCGGGTATGTGGCCACCTTAGCAATCGTGCTGCTGGCCTTAGGCCGGCTTCGGGGCCAGCGCCGTCTGCTGCCAGCAGTGGCAGTAATGGCGGCAGTGGCCCTAGTTGCCATGAACATTCCTCTGGGGTTGCCAGTGCATATCAATTTAGCTGCGCTGGCAGGCATAATCCTGGGACCCCTCAATGGCTTTTTGGCGATATTCATTGTCAATTTGCTGACCTCATTGATTGGCCACGGAGGCGTGACGGTGCTGGGAATAAATTCTCTGTTGGTGGGCAGTGAAGCCCTGGTGGCAGGGCTGCTGTTTAAGGGTTTAGGCGGCGCAAAAAGGCTGCTGCCCAATATCGCCCTTTCTGTCCTGGTCGCTCTCTTGGTTTCCACCCTCTTGGTGGTGTCAACGGCAGGCCTGGCTGGAAGAGAGCTGGAGGATTGGGTTGCTCATGTGCACGGCCATGATCCGTTAGTGGAGACAGGACATGACCACGAGTCAGGATTCCTCAAGACCTTTGTCACGATTATCGCGCCACTGGTGGCGGTATGGATGGCGGCAGAGCTGGCGGTGTCCCTGTTGGTGGCGGGCTATGTAAATAAGGTTAAGGGCGGCTGGTTTGACCGGGGTGATAGCGTTTGAATCTGGCGACTCTTGATAATCTGGCTGTCAATCATCGCTGTTGGCTGCAGCGGTGTTCGACACTGGCCAAGGTTCTCTTTGCCGCGGCAGTGCTGACTTTTCTTCTGACTACAATGTCACTGCCCTTTATCGCCGGGCTGGCAGCGCTGTTGCTGGTCATTGCCTTGAGCAACCGGCTTCCTCTTGCGGTTCTCTTGCCCCTTGCCCTTATCCCCATGATCTTTGCCGGCATCTTTGCCTTCAGCATTAGGGATTGGGCAGTGGGGCTGACGGTAATTGGACGGGCCGGAACGGCAGCCCTGATAGCGGCTGAGGTGTTTATGACCACAGTCCCTGTTCATCTCTTGGGGGTGATCTCAGCGCCAATGCCTGAGATTTTTGGGGAACTTATATATTTTACTTATCGGTCCCTCTTTCTGCTGGCAGGGAGCTTGGACAACACCCTGAAGGCAGTGAGATTGCGTCGGGGAAAAGAGAAATTCAGCTTTGCTCGGGTCCGGGCTACGGCCCAAGTCTATGGCATGACCCTGGTCCGGGCTTGGGATATGGCTGGACGCCAGTATGACTTGCTGAGGCTGCGTGGTCTTGGCCAGGGGCTTAAGATTAGCCGGGACTGGCATTTGCGTTCTTCTGACCTGATCTTGCTGGCAGCGATACTCCTGATTGGAATGGGGTGGTATTTTGTCTGAGCCTATTGTTTCTGTGGATTGTATGCGTCATGTCTATCCTGACCGCACAGAGGTTTCCCTCTGCGGTGTGGAGTTTGCTGTCCAGCCGGGGGAAATCGTGGCCGTGCTGGCTGCTAATGGGGCAGGCAAGACCACGTTGCTGCAGCATATAACCGGCATGCTCCGGCCGGTGGAGGGCAGCGTCCGGGTCTTCGGCCTCGACCCTTATAAGGAATTTGAAAAGGTGCGCACCCGCCTGGGAGTGGTGTTTCAAAACCCCGCCGAGCAGATTATTGGCCCCACTGTGGCTGAGGATATCGCCTTCGGTCTGGGTCACCTGAAATTGAGCCGGCAGGAGCAGGCCGCCAGGGTGGAGGCTATCTTGCAGCGCCTGGGAATTACTCATTTGGCGGGCAAGGTCCCTCATTATCTGAGCGGCGGCGAGGTAAAAAAAGTCGCCCTGGCTGGGGCCCTGGTCACAGCGCCGGAACTGTTGGTGTTGGATGAACCCTTTGCCGAGCTGGACATTCAGGCGGTTGGGGATTTGGTAGGGATGCTGCGGACTGTCAGTCGGGAAGAGGGCACGGCAATTATCTTTACCAGCCATCAGCTGGAACCGGCGGCGCTGCTGGCCGACACAGTCTATGTCCTCAATGAGGGCCAGGTGGCGGCTAAAGGCAAACCCTTAGAGGTCTTCCAGCAGCAGGATATCCTAGAGCAAAGCCGCCTCCAGGCGCCGGATTTGTTTCGCTTGGTGGACCTGTTGCGGCGGGCGGGGTTGGATATTGAGCCCAATTTAGATATCCGGCAGGTGGCAGCTCAAATTATCGCCGCCGCAGAAAATAGTGTATAATACCGAAGGGCGGAGTTGGCACCGATTACGCAGATGTTATTGCCGAGGAGGTTGAGGAATGGGAGATATATTGATAATAAGCACCCTGGCGGGACTGACCACTGCCCTTGGTGCAGGAATAGTAATTCTTGCGGGAAAGCCTTCTACTAAACTGCTGTCTACATTGCTGGGTTTTGCCGGCGGTGTCATGCTGGCCATTTCTAATTTGGTGCTTCTGCCTGAGGCCATAGAGAACGGCGGCACTGTCATAGCGATAGTAGGATTTGGCTCAGGCGCTTTGATGATGCATTTATTGGATCATCTCATTCCTCATATCCATTTCACCAATGGCTGTGAAAAAAATGGGGAAATGCTCAAAGTGGGTTACCTGATATTTTGGGGGATTGCCGTGCACAATGTGGCCGAGGGTCTGGCCATAGGCGCGGGCATGATCGCTCATCCCAGTCTGGGCCTGGCCATTGCCATTGCCATCGGGATTCACAATATTCCTGAGGGGATGGCTACCGCCGTGCCCCTATGCTTAGGGGGATTGAAGGCGGTGAAAGTGCTGATTCTGACTGCCGTTGCAGGCCTGATGACGGTGGTTGGCGCCGCCCTGGGCAGTCTTGCCTTTCAGTCCAGTTCCGGCTTTGTGGCGGCGGCCCTGGGCTTTGCCGCCGGAGCGATGTTCTATATTGTCGGGGATGAATTGATTCCCCATGCCCGCAATTATCATCATTATTGTGCGACTATTGGCCTGGTGTTAGGGTTTATAGTGGGAGTGTTGTTGTAAATAATCGCCCGGGTGGCGTACATAAATGTAGGGGGGCGGTTTCCGCCCCCTTTCTTGATAGGGAAGACCCGGCGGGAGGGGAAACCCCTCCATTTTGAGGTTAAAGGTTAAATGTTGGAGGTTGGAAATTTTGGGGTCCCGATGTCGCCCCGTTTTTTTAGAGCAGGGGCTGGATGGTATGGGGAGCATTTTTTTCTTTTAATATCCTGCCCATGATTTTAACGCCTTTGATAATTTCATCCTCGCCGGCGGCGGCGTAGCTGAGGCGAATCCACTGATCATAGAGGCCGCTGGGGGCAAAGAAGCTGCCGGGGGTAATGAGGACGTCCTCCTTTAGGCACTGCTGATAGAGTTCGTCGCCGGTTATTCCCTGAGGGAGCTTAAGCCACAGGTGGAGGCCGCCGCCGGGGGCAGTAAAGCGGACTTCTTGGGGCAGGTATTCTGCCAGGGCCTTGAGGGCTGCCTGGCAGCGGGCAGAGTAAAACTTCTGCATGGCCTGGATATGCTGGTGCCAGGTCTTCTCCCGCAGATACAGGTCCAGGGTGCGTTGGAGGAGGCCTGAACTGGAGATATCGGAAAACTGTTTCGCCGCCCCGATTCCATGGTTGAGGGGGGCGGGGGAAATAGTCAGGCCTAAGCGCAGACCGGGCATGAGGATTTTAGAAAAGCTCTTGATATACATAACCTGATCTTTTGAGTCCATGGCCTTGAGGGGCTGGCGGGAAGTATGGTCAAAGGACAATTCACTGAGGTAATCATCTTCGACGATGAAAAACTGGTGCTCCCGGGCAAGGTCCAGGAGGGCCTGTTTTTTTTGGGTCGAATAGGAGTAGCCAGTAGGGTTTTGAAAGTTGGGCATGACGTAAAAGAGCCGGGGTTTGTGCCGGCGGAGCTGTTGCCTGAGCTCCTTTAGGTTGGGCCCGTCTTTTTCCAGGGGGATGGCCACTATCCTGGCCCCCCGGGACTGGAAAGAGGCGATGGCCCCGTGGTAAGTGGGGCCCTCAACGAAGATGGTGTCCCCCGGATTGGCGAGAATTTTTGCTGCCAGGTCGATGCCTTGCTGGCCCCCGGAGATGATGTGGATGTTTTCCACAGGAGTGTGGATGCCGTTGCTGATCAGGTATTCTTGCATGGCTTCCCGCAGGGGTGGCCAGCCCTGGCTCTCCTGATAGCCAAAGGCGTGCCCGCCGTCCCGGTCCAGCACCTTGTTGAGCAGGCGCTGAAAATCTGCCACGGGAAAGATCTCCGGGGTGGGAGTGGCACTGGCGAAATTGATGCCGTTGTGGGGGATATATATCTGACGGGTGGTCTCCGCCGGCGGCGCCGGGCGGACAAAGGTGCCGCTGCCCACTTTGGACCAGACATAACCTAGCTGTTCTAAATTCTTGTAGGCTGTGACTATGGTGACATTGTTTACCTCCAGGAGTGCGGCCAGGGACCGGATGGAAGGCAGGCGGGTATCGGGGGCCAGCTGGCCTGAATCTATCGCCTCCGCCAGGGCGGAAGCAATTTGAGTGTGAAGAGGTTCAGTGCTCTCCCTCTGCAATCGTATCGATACATTATCTAAAGGCGAACTCATTTCTAGCAAATCCCTCCTGTACCTATTGACACTATGCTAAGAGCATGCAATAATATTATTGGAAACAATCTAAGAGATTGTACCGATACATTATTATATCCTGTTAACAAGGATATGTAAAGCACTTTTGAGGAAGGTGTTACAGTTGAAAAAAACAGCTTTATTCTTAGCTCTGCTCATGGCGGTCACTCTTATTTCCGGCTGCTTTGGCCAGCAGAAAGAAGAAGAATTAGTCATGGCTTTTGTGCCCATGAAGGATGCCGAGAGCCTGGTGGAGAGCGTCGAACCTTTGGCAGAGCTCCTGTCCCAGGAGTTGGGCATCAAAGTCAAGCCCTTTACCGCTGTCAACTATGTGGCGGTGGTGGAGGGACTGGGCTCGGGCCAGGTGGATTTTGGTTTTATTCCGCCTTTCAGCTATGTGCTGGCCAACAGCGAAAGCAATGCCCAGGTAGTGTTGTCTTCCCTGCGCAAAGACGGTTCGGCAACTTACAAGGCTCAATATGTAGTGCGGACAGACAGTGAAATCGATTCCCTGGAAGATTTGGCAGGGAAAAAGATCGCCTTTGTGGACCCGGCATCTACCTCAGGGTACTTGTATCCTGCTGCCCAGCTCATCGGGCTGGGTTATGACATTGATAAGGATTTTCAGACCATTTATGCCGGCGGCCATGACAAGGCTCTGCAGGCAGTATTAAACGGCGATGTGGATATGGCAGTAATGTTTGCCGATGCCCGGCAGCGGTATGCTGCAGATTTCCCCGCTGCCATGGAGGAGACAAGAATCATCGGCTATACCGAGCCAATTCCCAGCGTTTCCATTACCGTGCGGGGAGATATGGATGCGGAGATGTCCGAAAGAATAGCTTCTGCCCTGCTGGCCATTGCCGAGGATCCGGAAGCTTTGGCAATATTAAAGGAGCTCTTTGACATCCATGGTTTTGTCCGGGCTACGGACAAGGATTACCAGATAGTCAGGGAAGTTGCAGAGGCCCTGGATGTGGACCTGACGGGAGAATAGAAAAGAACTGGGGTGGAGGAAATGCTGGAACTGAGGCAGGTAAACAAAAGCTTTCCAGGCGGGGTGCAGGCCCTGGCAGATGTCAGCCTCACGGTGAAGCCAGGGGAATTTGTGGTCATCGTTGGTGAAAGCGGCGCCGGCAAATCCACTTTGCTCAGGACCATCAATGGACTGGTGAGGCCGGATTCCGGTGAGGTCCTGGTCAACGGCCATGACATCGGTTCGCTGCAGGGGAAAGAGCAGCGAAAATTGCGCCGGGGGATCGGCCTGATTTTCCAGGACTTTAACTTGGTGGAGCGCTCAACAGTGCTGACCAATGTCCTGGCCGGGCGCCTGGGATACAATCCTGCCTGGAAGACGGTGCTGGGCAGCTTTCCTCCTGAAGATGTGGAATTAGCCCGCCAGGCTTTATCAAGGATGGGCCTGGGGGACAAGATATTTAACCGGGCAGCGGACCTAAGCGGCGGACAAAAGCAACGGGTCAGCATTGCCCGGGCCCTGGTCCAGCAGCCCCACCTGATTTTGGCGGATGAACCTGTGGCAAGCCTGGATCCTCCCACCGCCCATGATATTATGGCCTGGTTCCGCAAGATCAACCAGGAGGAAGGAATTACCATCCTGGTCAATCTCCACGACATTCATCTGGCCAGCCAGTATGGAGATCGGATTGTGGGAATGCGTCAGGGAGCTATTGTTTACGACGGGCCTGCTGTTTCTGTAAACGGGGAGATCTTCGCCAGCATTTACGGGCGGGCGCCGGTTGGAGATAAGTTCAATGGGGCGCTTTAAGTATTTGCTTGTGCTGGCGCTGCTGGCGCTGTGCGCCTGGCAGATCGGCCTGGATCCGGTGCGAATTTGGCAGGGTCTGCCCCATATGGGGGCGCTTCTGGCCCGAATGGCCAATCCCCAATGGGACTATGCTGCCCAGGTGCTGGAGACTTTGGCCGAGACCTTGAGCATGGCTGTGGCCGGGGCACTGCTGGGAACCCTGATTGGCCTGCCCCTGGCAATTATTGCCGCCAGGAATATCTCTCCTCATCCTGTATTGTGCAGGCTGACGCGTTGGCTGCTGGCAGGAGTGCGGACCATTCCCCATGTGGTATGGGCGGCGCTGTTGGTAACGGTGTTCAGCATCGGCCGGGGCGCTGGGGTGCTGGCCTTAAGCATCACTGCCGCCAACATTGTGGCGAAACTCTTGAGCGAGTATATTGAGAACCTTGAGGGCCGGCAGCTGGATGCCCTGAAAGGGGTGGGCGCAAGCTGGGGGGCAATGGTTGTCTACGGGGTGCTGCCAAGGATTGCAGGCCGGGTGTGGTCGCTGCTCTTCTTTGCCCTGGAAGTAAACGTCAGGGCGGCGACGGTGCTGGGCCTGGTTGGGGCCGGAGGCATCGGCCAGCTCTTGTGGCGGGATCTCAACTTTCTTCGCTATGACCGCCTGGCCACCCTGATCTTGATTCTCTTCCTTACTGTAGCAGCCATCGACGGCCTGAGCTGGCTGGCCCGAAAACTGCAAAATCTGGAGTTGCCGGGTTTGGTCTTTCGGGGGTATAAAAACTTTCGGGCCTGGCAGTGGTTGAAGCTGGCCCTGGGCGCTGTCGTGGTCGCCCTTGCCCTGGGCTGGAGCATATCCCTGCTGGGCATCAGCTGGGATCGGTTTGTCCTGGGCCTCAAACAGGGCAGCTCCATGCTGGGCAGGATGCTTACTCCCGACTGGAGCTATAAGCACCGCATGCTCCAGGGCTTGGCCGAGAGTATGTATATTGCCTTATTTGCCACTATTGCCGGCAGTCTGCTGGCGGTGCCTGCGGCCTTTTTCGGCGCCTATAATCTCTGGCGGCATAAGGCCTGGCCCGTGGCAAATAAACTGGCAGTCAATTTTATCCGCACTTTTCCCCCTGTGATTTTGGCGATTATGTTCTTCCGGGGGGTGGGACCCGGTCCCCTGGCGGGGGCCCTGGCCCTGACCATTTACACTACTGGGGTGCTGGGGAAACTGTACGCAGAAATCGTGGAGGCGGTGGACAGCCGGGGGCTGGAGGCAATAGAGTCCACCGGCGCCACGCCTATCCAGGTTTGGGTATATGGCCTGCTGCCCCGGGTGTTGCCGGATTTTCTCGCTGCTTCCCTTTACCGGCTGGAATCTAATGTCCGCAACGCTACAATTATGGGCATAGTCGGCGCCGGCGGCATCGGCACCTGGCTGATGCTTAATCTGTCCGCCCGCTATTGGGAGCGGGTGGGTTTGCTGCTGCTGGGGATGATTGTAACTATATTGCTGGTGGATGCCATCAGCGGATTCATGCGCCGCCGCCTCTCCTGAGGCGGATTTTTTTAAAAAGGGAGACCCCGCTGTCGGGAGGGGAGACCCCTATTTTGAGGTTAGAGGTTAGATGTTTGATGGTGGAATTTGAGCCGAGGTGATAAGTGTAGGGGGGCGGTCTCGCCCCCTTGGTTGGATGTTAGAGGTTAGATGTTTATTTGCCAGTTGGCACCCTGAATAGGGCCGGGTAATACACTGAAGCAGGCAGGAGTTGGTCAGCGTATAATAAGTAATGCTAATTGCACCATATCCTGCCACCAAACGCCGCTTCGGCCAAGTACTGCCGGCATTCACGGTACCCGGGGCAGGTTGCCGAACTCGCCGAAGGAGGCGTTTGTTAATATACTGGACCGGGCCCTATGGCCCGGTCCAGGTCTTTTAGATTTTGTGATGTGGCCGCCTGTGCGCTCTTAATAGTTTAATACCTTGCGGCGGAAGCGTTTGTATACCTGATAGATTCTATTCTCTTTATATTTTTGATCTGTATTGTACCGCTTGATAGCCCTGTGGGGAAGTCGGGAACCCATTCCGCCCTGTATGGTAAATCTGCAGGGAAAGCAACTTCCGCAGGGTCTATTTTTAGCGGGGAAATGACAAAACCATGTCTTATCCATAATATGGGCGAAACCCTGTCTCTCTGAATCTTCTTTCATGTCGACTTTGCCCATTTGATAAAGGGGCCAGCGGAAGTGGCCAAACACGTCTAATAAGGCTTTCTGTGAGTTATGTTTGTCAATTTCCCAATAACTTAAGCCGTCATTATCGACGTAGTTCATTTTGCCCATGGTGTTTATCATTAGATCGGTTTGGCCGCCAGTTTCGATGCCAATCTCAATGTTTTCGATGTCCTTTGCGTAGCGGGCAAGATATTCATACTGAATGCCTATCAGGACATGCTGTCTTATTATTTCAAAGGCAGAAGATATTTCTTCATCAGGAGGAATGTTCTTTTCATTAGTGAGAATAAGCGGTTTTAACTCACATTTTGTCCTCGGGTCCCTTAAAATGTCCTCGGTAATATCCCGGATTGCACCTAATTCTTGTTTTGTAGAGCGCCGGCCGTCATAAATTATGTAATGGGGCTGTAAAATTACGTTCATTCTTGAGAGACACAACACTCTATATGTTGAATCCCAGCCCCCCGTCCATAAAATATCGACCAACTGCTTGCAATTTGGCTTATAATTTTCAGTTGCCAAAATTGTTGACCCCCTTTATATTAATGATACGTAGTTCTGCATCTTGTAAGAAAATACCTCCTTATCTTTCAACTTGAAGATAATAGGACCTTTCCAGAAGTTCCCGCCTTATGAATCGATAAAAACTCAGGGGGCAGTCCAAATTGCCAGGGACAGCCCCCTGTTCTATTGAGGCCAACTCATTCAAAATGTACAGCTGTTTGCTAAGTGCAAAATCTAATGACCCCGTAGAAAATTATTATTGACAGACAATAATAGTACTGTTATATTTGAATTGTAATTATTGCATTACGATAATTGGAGGATGATAGAACATGAAGACTAAAACCCTGGCCATTGTATTAGGCATAGGGGCGCTGCTGAGTATTATTGCAGCCGCATACGGTCCCGCCCCTTCCGGCAGCGCAGTTACTGGGTTATTCTCTTTTCCTTTTGCTCAGATTGGAAATTTGCTGCGTGCCATGTCCCTGGCAGGGACCTTTGGCAACATAGCGGCGATCCTGCTTTATATAGCACTTGGTCTTTGTCCGATACTCCTCTTGTTGTGGCGGGTGATAAAGAAGCAAGTCCGGATTGAGGATGCTTTGCTTGTGATCATCAGCCCTCTGCTCTTTTTTATGATGTACCTCATGGTAAATCCTGCCCTGATCCACAAGCTGTTTATTTTAGGCGGCATGGGCGAGTTCGGGAAGGCTGTTCTCGGCGGAAGCTTTTATTCTGTCCTCATTGGCTATCTAATCCTCAGGCTATTGCGCCGGATTAGCCGCAGCAAGACAGCTGAAATGCTGAAATGGCTGCAGCTGCTTTTTGCTCTTATTGCCGCTGCCCTGGTATTCAGTGTGTTTTACCTCGCTGTGACTGGGATGATTGGCACTATTCAGGAGGTAAAAAACGCTAATACCGATCCTGCTGTTTCCTTGGCTATGACCAATACAATTATTGTTATTCGCTTTGTTTTGCAGCAAATCCCGGTTCTCCTCAGCGTTTGGGGGCTTATTTTGGCCATTAAACTCACTGCTGCTTTAAAACAGGATAGATATGGCGAAGAAGCAGTTACTGCTGCCGGCAGGCTGGGAGCATTCAGCAAACTGACAGTGGCTGTTACTGTAATTTGCTCCATTGCCGCAAATATTTTGCAACTGATATTCAGGGGGTCTCTCAATTCTCATTTCTCTATCCATGTGCCTTTTGCTCCGCTGGTGCTCATGCTGATTATGCTTGTGTTGGCTCAATACTTTGCTGACAGCAGCAAACTGCATCAGGACAACCAACTGTTTATCTAGGAGTGGGATCCAATGGCGATACAAGTTTATCTGTCTGATGTGCTCAAAGACAGGAAAATGACTTCCAAGGAATTATGTGCTCTGGTGGATATAACTGAAGCCAATTTATCAATTTTACGCTCTGGCAAGGCTAAGGGCGTGCGCTTCAGCACAATCAATAAAATTTGCTACTATTTAAAATGTGATGTGGGCGACCTCTTAAAATTTGATGGGAATCTGGAGGATGATGAGTAATGCCTAAGAAGTTAGTTTGGTTGGTTTGCGCCGTCTTGCTCTGCGCCTGTCTTGGCGGCTGTCAGTTGGCCCGGGAAGATGTCGGGGAAGAGAGTTTGTCCGGAGATAAATTTGTTGGGGTGTATATCACCTTTGACCCCCTGTATTATTTCTCAGCCGAAAACCCCTTTGAGGAGACAAATAATCCCGATGCAGAACCGCGTTTTTATGCTACAGCGAAGCAGGTGGAAAATGATGGGTATACAACCACTACCTTCGAATTTGAAGGCATTGATGGCATTCCATTTTTTACAGCAACTGTATTAGGCGCCGATGAAAGCGCAAATTATAGGACAAGTATTATGGGACCAGAAATAATGAATCCGGCAACAGCTTATTTCGATACTGATACAACTATAACCGGCAAAATTGACATTGTTGAGCCAACGGAAGTTGTATTGTGTATGAATCCCGTATACCAGACTAAAGACGGCAAAATATATATGCTTCCTTGCGAAACCGGGGTTTTCATCTCCAAGGGGGCTTTAGCTACAACAACCTTGTTTGAAACGGTGACAGTAACTGAGAACGGTGAAGAAATCACTTCCAAGACATCTGTAGAATTAAGCGCAGAAGTAGTACGCAAACCAGTGAAAGAAATTTTTAAGGAAATGAACGGCCGGGATGAAACCATCCGCACAACCGAGATTACGCCAGAAAACATTCCGGATTCCATCCACCTGCAGCCCGATTGCGCCTATGTGATAGTCGAAACCCACAGCAGCGGTGAAAACGGGCTGGAAGTCACCAGAACCCTTTTGGATCTTGAGGAGGGGTATTACACCTATAAATATGAAGGGGAAAGGGGTTGCCTCATCGGCAAAATGATTGAAATCCACAGGAACGGGATAGTTTTTAGCACTGTGACAAGTTTTGCACCGGGTCTTAGTTTTCCGGCTGAACTTCATTGATTTAAACCTTCTCTTGTGGGATAATGTGGGAAATTGGAGGTGTTGGCGTGAACCCGAATATTGATGTTATCAGGGACATTATGATTCAAAGGCTTTCACCCTGGATTGTGTACCTCTTTGGGTCTGCCAGCACAGGGAAAATGAGAGCTGACAGCGATTTTGATCTTGCTTTTTGCAGCGATGTGGTTAACAGTGATTATGAGGTGTTTATGGTTGCCCAGGCATTGGCGGATAAACTGGGGCGGGAAGTGGACCTGGTAGATTTGAGCAAGGCTTCCGAAGTCTTCAGGGCTGAAATTATCGGGTCCCGTAAAATTATTTATGAAAAGGATCGTCAGCGCAGATATTGGTTTGAAACCAATGTCCTTGAGGATTATGCTTTGTTAAATGAACGCCGCAAGCCGGTATTGGACCGAATCAAGGAGAGGGGGACCATTTATGACTGATGTAATACTAAATAAGCTGCAGACTATACGCCGATGTTTAGAGCGAATTGATGCGGAATACTCTGGTGAGCCCCTCAACCTCGAGAATATTACCAGGCAGGATGCGGTTATTTTGAATGTACAGCGGGCTTGCGAGGCCTGCATCAGTTTAGCGATGCACATAGTTTCCCGTAGGAATTTAGGAATTCCTCAGAACAGCAGGGAAGCTTTTGCCTTGCTATCCCAGGCTGGCATCATCAGTGATGATTTGGCTCAGCGCCTGAAAGCTATGGTCGGGTTTAGAAACATCGCTATCCACGATTACCAGAGTCTGAATGTCAAGATTCTGCAAACAATAATCGAAAAACATTTGGGGGACTTCAGGGAATTCTCTGAGATTATTATTTCTTTGCCGCAGATAGACTGAAGCTCGATGCTGGCAAATCTTCGATCAGTCACCGCAAACTCAGCGAAGAAAATTATTTTAAAAAGCGCTTCTATTAAGTGAGAGGCGCTTTTAATATAAACCTCAACGGGTATTGGGCTTCCAGGCCAGCAGGCGCATGGCGTTGAGGATGACCAGCATGACGCTGGCTTCATGGGCGAGCATGCCCGTGGCTAAAAACACCTTTTGCCCCAGGACCCCTGCCACCAGCAACAAGACCACGGCAACAGCAAAGATGACATTCTGGCGGATATTGGCGAGAGTTGCCCGGCCTAGGCCCAGGGCGCCGATGAGGCGGTCCAAATCATCGCTCATCAGGGTGAGGTCGGCGGTTTCGATGGCGGCATCGGTGCCCGCCGCCCCCATGGCAATGCCCAAATCCGCTGCGGCCAGGGCAGGGGTGTCGTTGATGCCGTCACCCACCATGGCGACGATCTGCCCCTGGGCTTGGTAGGATTTGATTGCCTCGACCTTGTCCCCGGGCAGCAAGTTGGCCTGGAATTCATCTAAACCCAGCTGGCGGGCGATCGTCCCTGCGGTGCGGGGATTATCCCCGGTGAGCATGACCACTTTTTTCCCCATTTGCTGCAGTTTAGCTGCTGTTTCCCTGGCTTCAGGCCGGAGGGTATCGGCGATGGCGATGGCGCCAATGACCTTGCCCTCAGCAGCCACGGGGACGGGAGTTTCACCCATTTCTTCCCGGGCTGTCAGCCACTCTTCGCTCTCCGGGGGAAGGATGATATTGTGCTGTTCCAGCAGCCTTCTGTTCCCGACTAGAATTCTTTTCCCTTCCACCTGGCCGCTGATGCCGCCGCCGGCAAATACCTGGATGCCTTCAGCGGCCGGGAGGGGGAAGCTTGAGGCCCTGCGCAGGATGGCACTGCCGATATGGTGTTCAGAGCCCTTTTCTACAGCTGCCGCCAGGCGGAGGACTTCTTCTTCATCTCCTAATAGGGCGCTGATTGCAGTAACCTCAGTCTTTCCTGTGGTAAGGGTGCCGGTCTTGTCAAAGGCTATAAGGGTTACTTTGCCGGCCTTCTCCAGAAATTCGCCCCCCTTGACCAGGACCCCGGATTTGGCGGCGTTGCCGATGCCGGCTACCATGGAAATTGGAGTGGAAATGACCAGGGCCCCCGGGCAGCCGATGACTAATAAAGTAAGGGCAGTATGGAGATTGCGGGTAAAGAGGCCGGTGAGGGCGGCAAGGGCAATAATTGCGGGGGTGTACCAGCGGGAGAACTTCTCAATAAACTTTTGCGTGGGGGCCTTGCGTTCCTGGGCCTCTTCCACCATGTGAAGGATGCGGGCGAAGGTAGTGTCTTCTCCAACCCGCTGCGCCTGAATTTCCAAGTACCCTGCTTCCACAATGGAGCTGCTGAAAACCTGGCTGCCGGAGGTCACTTCCACGGGAATCGATTCCCCAGTGATGGCGGCCTGATTGACTGAAGCGCTGCCTTTTGTGACGATGCCGTCCACCGGGATCTTTCCTCCGGAGCGGACTAGGACCGATTCTCCCGTCCCGACCTCACTGGGGTCTACTTCTATTTCCTGGCCATCCCGGAGAACTGTAGCGGCGGCTGGGACCAGGTCCAACAGCTGCCCAATGGCATCCCGGGTCTTGGCTAGGGTCCTGGCTTCCAGAAACTCTCCAAGGGCAAAGAGAAAGGTGACCGCCGCCGCTTCCCATTGGTCGCCGATGAGGATGCCGCCAAGCGCGGCAATGGTGACCAGGAGATGAATGCTGATGACCTCGGCCCGCAAGGCATACCAGGCGGTCTTGGCGATGGGGAATCCTGCCGCCAAAGCGGCGGCTGTCATTAAGATGGCCCGGGCTAGGGGAGAGAAGTAACCCATTAGCCAGCCGAGAATAATCAGGGCGCCGGAAACGATGATAATCAGCAGTTTTTCATTTTTACGCAGCCACAGTTGCCAATTTTCAGGTCTCATAATTATCCCTCCTGCTGCACTTTGCTCCTCACCAAGTAGCCCAGTTTGGCTAGTGTTTTATCGATTGCTTCCCAGGTGATAAGGCTTTCGTCGAAGCGGACCAGCAGCTTGCTGGTGGCGTAACGGACTTCCGCTTGTTCAACCCCTTTCAGCCTGCCCACAACACTGGCGATCATATTGGCGCAGTCGGGACAGGTCAGCTGTTCCAAGCGGGCAGTGATGTTTACGTAAGCCATGTTATCAGCTCCTCTACTTCTGGGATTCTGCGCACGGCTTTGAGGTTGCCGTCAACGATGACTGCGGGCAGGCCGCCGGCATTATACTCCATTATTTTTTCGGGAGCGGTGATCTTTTCCACCTGGATTTCCCCTGAAATAGATTCCAGGGCCTCTCGGACGCGGGCATAAAGGCGGGCGCAGGTGGGGCAGCCCTGGACTCCCAATAAAGTGACAGTCTTTTTCATGCTTGAATCACTCCTTTGATAGTTTCTGTCTTTATTATGGGGGGAAAAACCGGGGGCGAACATGATAAATGTCAATTTAGAAAAATAAAAACAGCAGGCATCTCGCCTGCTGTTGCCAGCTTTTAAGTCAATTGTTTTAGGGCGGGCAAATCCGTGAGCGCCAGTTTTTTGCGGCCTTGGGCCTGAACTAATCCCTGCTGTTGGAGCTCACTGAGTTTGCGGCTGAAATTTTCCACTGTCATGCCGGTGAGGCTGGCCAAGCCCTCCCGGCTTAAGGGCAGGGTAATAATGGCGCTCTCCTGTTCTTCCGCCAGCTCCACAAGCAGATTGGCTACCCTCTGCAAGGTGGCCCTGGTGCCCAGGTTCTCAATCTGGTCCTCTGCCTGCAGCAAGCGGAGATTGAGAGCGGCAATGAGTTTGTGGGCGATTTCAGGATTGCGGTGAATGATGTCTTCGGCCATATACTTATCCAACTGGCAGATTTTAGAGGGCTCCAGAGCCTGGGCGGAAGCGCTGCGGGCATGCTCGCTGAAGAGCACCGCTTCCCCAAAAAAGTCCCCCGGCCTTAAGAGGCGCAGCACCTGTTCCTTTCCCTCGGGAGAGGTTTTGAACAGTTTGACGGCGCCGGTGTTTACAATGCACAGCATCCTGGCGGGACTGCCCTGGTGGTAGATGATATCGCCGCTGGCGTATTCATTGGTAGTGAGAATGTCATTAAAACGAGCAAGTTCCTGGGGACTTAAATCCTGAAAGATTGGCACCCGGGAAGCGCAGACATTTTTACAGGGGCTCTGGGGCACAGCTTTCACCTCCGGAGTGGATTACTTGTGTCCTGCCGGGGCCAGGTAAATGGCAAGGCTGGTTTCTCCGTCCAGGTCCAGAAACTGGTTGAGGGCATCATCGTCAAAGGCATTTATTGCGCAGCACCCTGCATCTATGGCCTCGCAGGCCAGGTAGAGATTCTGGCAGACATGGCCGGCATCCAGCAACAGGTAGCGCCAAGCCCGTTCGCTGTACCTCCAGGCCGAGCGATAGGGCACAGCGATCCAGATGAAGGTGACGGCAGCTCCTGCTATCCACTTTTGCTCGTGGCAGATGGCGGCGATGAGGTCGTTGATATCCTTGTCTTCTCGGATGAGGATCAGTTGATGGGAAAGGGCCAAGTACCGATATAAGCCGGGTTTCAAACCGGTGATATTGGTGATGGCCAGGAAGGTATCAAAGGGATGGCGGCCGCCAGCCGAGGGCACGGTGCGCACAGTCCTGATTTTCCCCTGCTCCTGGACACCCTGGGTGGCCCAGAGCAGCCAGGACAGTTCTTGCAGGCTGAGGGGCTGGCGGCTGAATTTCCGCCGGCTGCGGCGGTTGTTAATGGCCTCGGCCACGCTGACTGGCCCGGGGGTGAAGCCAGCGGGCTCAGGAAGGTCAATTGCTTCACCCGTCTGGGGAGTTTCCAAGGGCGGACAGGGCAGCTCTTTGTCTTGGTCGGATTCACTGACAAAGGGATATTTGGTTTTCTCAAAAAACTCTTCACCGATATTCATGCTTTATCTCCTTTTCTTTATTCGGGGAGGGTCCTAGAATTTTGACAAATTCGAGGACCGTCCCCGTTTTGTCAGCGTTTTTTGAAGCTGGTGGCCAGCTGGACCCGGAAGCCTTTGCGGCTTTGGCGGACTGTGGCTTGCATAAAGCCAAAGAAGACTGCCGCCCAGACTAACATGGTGACGGCCAAGCCGAAGATGACTCGCAAAGCCGGCGCCCAGGTGAGGGGGCGAGTGAGCAGGCAAACCAGGTAGAGAAGGGTCTCTGGAAAGCCCCAGACAAAGTCCATGGGCGGCAGCTGCTGGATTATGTCCATGAGGGGGGCCGGGGGAAAGGTGTAAACCAGGCACAGGGCCAGCAGGCCGGTAAACAGCAAATTAATCAGGAACATCATTATAGTTGCGCCGAAGGATATTCTCTGTTGAGGAACATCGGGATTATAGCGGCAGTTGTTGATTGAGTAGAACAGGCCGATGGCGCTGGCTCCCAGGGATATCAAGATGGCGCCCAGGGCCATGGCGATGATGATGTTGGGAGGAAGGCCGATGGCAATGGCGGTGCCTGTCAACAGCAATTCCATCAGGATTAAGGTAGGCAATACCGCTGCCAGCAGTTTTCCCCAGACTACGGGCCAGCCGGCCAGGGGCACGCTGTTCAGGAGCCAGGAAGATTCTCCCTCCCGGCCAAAGGACTGCAGGGCCATATTGCCGCTGAACATTACTGTGTACATGATTAGAATACCTACCAAGCTTTCTTCGGCCCCTCCTCCGGGTAGGAACAGGGCCCGGCCTACAAAAAACATCATAAGCAATAAAGGTGTGAGATAGCCAAACCATTCTCTGGTATCCCGCTTTATGCTGAGCAGGTCCTTTTTGGCCACTGCCCACATGCCATGGATGGGAGAAGCCAGGGCCAGGGATTCATCCCAGGCCCGGACGGGGGCAATTCCGTTGGCGGCAGGTTTTATTTTGCGGGCTTTGGCCTTTTTGCGGCTGCTTCCGCCTTGGCTCAGGGAAATCCAGCCCCGGCGAAAGCCCCTTTCTACCAGGAGAAAAGCGGGCACAAATACAGCAGTAGCCAGCGCCAGAGTAAGCAGGGACCAAGACAGGGCAACGAGGTGGCTGCCCTGGGAGCCGCTTACTAAGGCCAGTGCACCCCAGCCCCAGGGAAACCAGTTCATCACCTGGAGCAGCTGCTGCTGGCTGCCCAGCCAGCCGGCCAGGTCCAGCCCAACGCCGCTGGACATTATCAGGTTGGGAATCTGAAAGAGCAAAGCAATGACGATGCCGCTGATGGCGCCGATGAACCCCACTGCTTCCTTGCTGCGGTGGGGTGGGACAATGCGCATTACAATTAGGTTGAGGAGCTCGGCTAATGCTGTGCCCAGGGCCAGCAAGCCCAGGGTGATGAGAATAAGCCATAAATAGTAGAGAACGGATGCTTTCAGCAGCAGCCCGAAAAAGAGGCCAGGCAGAAAAATGAACAGTCCTGCCCCCAGCAGGTTGCTGAAAGCCACCGACAGAGTTTTGACGGCAAATATGGCCCGGGTAGAGACTGGGGCTACAAAGAGCAGCTCCAAGTCTTCAGACATATAGAGGGAGGCGAAGGCGGCGGTGACGCCAAAAAAGATGCTGCTGATTACCCCCGCCATAAAGAGCAGGGAGAGGAAACCCTGGCCAATCTCAGGAGTCATGGTCTCCAATGCGCCATATGCTGTTTCGCCGAGAAAGATCAAGAGGGCTAATAAGCTTAAAGTAGGCAGGGCCAGGAACAGCCAGGTCCGCAGCCGCCACTGCCGGAGTTTGTTCCGGGTGAGGCGCAGCTGGGTGGCAGCCAGCAGGCGGAAATCCTGCCAGAAACTGCGGGCAGGGGGGGCCTGGGTCAGGGGAGGGGGCAGAATGTTCATCGTCCGTTCCCTTCCAGGCTCTTGATTAATTCATCATGTTCGGCGCTCCCCGTCAGTTCAAGGAAGATATCCTCAAGGCTTTCGCTGCTCCCTACTTGGCTGCGCAGTTCTTCCGGACTGCCCTGGGCGATGAGTTGGCCTTCTTTAAGGATTCCCACTCGGTGGCACAGGCGCTCAGCAATTTCCAGGATGTGAGTGGAGACAAAGATTGTCGCCCCCTGCCGGGCCAGTTCGGCCATGACATCTTTGAGCAGGCGGGCGCTGGCGGGATCCAGTCCTACGGTGGGTTCGTCCATGAGGAGCACCCGGGGTTGGTGGATGAGGGCGGCGGCCAGGATTACTTTTTGGCGCATGCCATGGGAGTAGCCTTCCAGCAGTTCATCGGCCCGGTTTTCCAGGTCAAACATAGCCAGCAGCTGCTGAGCCCGCTGCCGGGAAATTTCCCTGGGAATGCGGTAGAGGTCAGCCATGAGGGCCAAAAATTCCCGGGCGGTCAACTTGCCGTAGAGTTTGGGCTGATCGGGGACATAGGCCAGGAGGGCCTTGGCTTTTGCCGGCTCTTTAACAATGTCTAAGCCGCAGATGAAAGCACTGCCGGCAGTGGGTTCCAGCAGGCCAGTGAGCATTTTGATGGTTGTGGTCTTGCCAGAACCGTTGGGGCCGAGAAAGCCAAAAATTTCTCCCGCCTTTACTTCCAGGTTGAGCCCGTTGACGGCAGTGGCAGTGCCGAAGCGCTTGGTCAGATTTTCTGTTTTAATGAGGACATTTTCCATATTGCTTCATCTCCAGTACTAATGCATTTATAAAAAATATATCACAATTCAGGCTTTCTCGAAACCCTGAGGCTCTGGAAAAATCAGGTGCTCGTCCCCCCGAATTTGTTGGAATCGGAATGTTTTCCCCGCCGGGCAAATATATTTTAGCAGTAAGCCTTAAGGGGTGATGATATGGAAGAAAGAATCCAAGTGCTGCGTGAAAAAATAGCCCAACGCATCAGCCGCCACGGCATGACAATCCCTGCAGTAATGTTTTTGGAAATGCATAAGCCCCTAGCCGGTGTTGGCGGCGCCCTCATCCACATGCTTGCACCGGGTCTGGACTGGATTTTGGGTGAGCAAAACACCGATGATTTAGCCATTCTCCTCAGCGACCGGAATCAGGTAGACTGCCTGATTTCCCGGATCGAGGAGTTGGATACCAAGACTTGTAAGGAGGTGAAAAACCAGTGCTAGAGGAGATCATTGTGGTCAATCGACTGGTGCTTTTGGGTCTGACTGTGGCAATTTCAGTAGCCCTGCTGATTGCAATCCGGCAGGCCAAGAAGGGAAAAAAGTTTTTTATCCGCCGCATCGCAGGTTTGGAGGCCATTGATGAGGCCGTGGGCCGGGCAACAGAAATGGGCCGCCCCGTCCACTTCAGCCCCGGCATCGCCAGCCTCAGTGAGGAGACGGCAGCCCAGACCTTGGCAGGTTTAGCTGTCTTAGGCTATGTAGCCAGGCTGACGGCCAAGTACGACACCGAATTGATTGTCACCAACAGGATGCCTGAAGTCCTGCCAATTACCGAAGAAGTGGTGCGTCAGAATTATCTCAGCCAGGGCAAATCGGAAAATTATAATCCCGACAATATCGTCTTTTTGTCTGATGAGCAGTTTGCCTACGCTGCCGGGTGCATGGGCATCATGTCCCGGGAAAAGGTTGCTGCCAACATCATGATGGGCGCCTTCTGGGCGGAATCCCTGATCTTTGCCGAGGGCGGCTTTGCTGCCGGCTCCATCCAGGTGGCTGGGACCGCCAACACCCATCAGCTTCCCTTCTTTATTGCCGCTTGTGATTACTGCCTGATTGGCGAAGAGCTGTTTGCCGCCGGCGCCTACCTGTCCCAGGACCCCATGCAGGTTGCGGGCATTAAGGTTCAGGACCTAGGCAAGATTGTGGCGGTGCTGCTCATCATCATTGGCACAGTGACCACAACCTGCAACTGGCCTGTAATTTGCGAATTTTTAGCTCGGTTTGCATCTTAAGCCAGGCAGATTATTAAGAGGAGGTGAAAGAAATGCGTCGCGAAGTCCCAATTGCCGTTACCTTTGTGGCCGGCATCCTCTTCCTGCTGGATTATTTTATCAAGATTCCCTATGTCTCTGAAAATGTGGTGGGGCAATTCCTGGATTGGGCTATTATCATCGCCGCCTTTGCCCTGATCCTGGGGGCGGCAAACCTGTTGCGCATCCACATCCAAAAGATAATTAAAGGGAAGAAGGAGTGGTGGAACAGTGTAATCCTCCTGGTTGCCATGTTTGTCATGGCCATCATTCCCATCATCTGGACTCAGCAAAATGCTGTCTACACATTTCTGTTTAAGCACATCTTTGAAAATCTAAACGGCACAATGTTTGCCCTCTTGGCCTTTTATATAGCCTCCGCCGCCTACCGGGCCTTCCGGATCAGGACGAAGGAGGCCGCGGTGCTGCTGGTTTCAGCAGTAGTGGTCATGTTGGGGGCCACTCCCATCGGCGCCAAGATCTGGAGCGGTTTTCCCGAATACTCCAGCTGGCTGCAGACGATATTCACTACTGCAGGAATGCGGGGAATTATGATTGGCGCCTCCTTGGGCGCTACAGTAACTGCCCTGCGAATTATCTTTGGCATTGACAAATCATACTTTGGCGGCCAGTAAGAGCTGCCCAACCATCGCACAGGGAGGTGAAATTCTGTGAAGCTGTTGGAGAAGCTGCAGAGTATTGACCGGAGAATCATCTACTTGATTCTTGCTCTGTCCATTATTTTGCCCCTGCTCTTCCCAATCGGGTTTCCTGTGGATACAACAAAGAATACCCAGGATGTGTATGATCAGGTTAATGCCCTGGCGCCTGGTTCCGTTGTCCTGCTGTCCTATGACTGGGATGCGGCCAGCGCCCCTGAGCTGCTGCCTCAGGCAGAAGCCCTGACCAAGCATATTCTGGATAGAAAATTAAAGCTGGTGGCGGTTGCCCTTTGGAATCAGGGGGCTACATTTGCCGACCGGGTCCACAACGCTATTGCCCCGGAAGTGGGGGCAGTGTATGGACAAGATTATGTCAACCTGGGTTATCGTCCCGGCGGGTCTGTAGTCCTCAACTCACTGGCTCGGGATATCCACGTCACATTCCCCGAGGATGTGGCCCGGACCAAGACCGCCAGCATCCCCATGATGAAGGAGATTAAGAGCATCGACGATATTGACCTGGTAATCTGCCTGTCTGCCGGCGACCCGGGCTTAAGGACTTATATTGAGCAGATTGGAGCTCAGTATCCAGTGACCATTAGCGGCGGCGTCACCGCTGTTTCGGTGCCGGGAATGCTGCCTTACCTGCAGTCCGGCGACCTGGTGGGCCTGCTGGCGGGTATGAGCGGGGCCGCCCAGTACGAAAACCTGGTGGACCGGCCCGGCCTTGGCCTCGGCGGCATGGATGCCCAGTCAATCAGCCATTTAGTGATAATCGCTTTCATAATTATTGGCAATATTGCTTTTCTCGCCGGGGGCAGAAAGAAGAAATAGTCCGGATTGAAACCAAAGACAAGGAGGTGTAGGAATGGAAACCTTGGGAATTTGGATCGGCGCTCTGGGCACCTTGGCCATCCTCAGTTTCCTCTTTCGGGAGAATCCCTTCTTCCGGACAGCTGAGCACTTGTTTATCGGGCTGGCAGCAGGGATTGGCATCTTTTACGGCTACCAGACCATTGTCACCAATGCCTGGAATCCCCTGTTCAATCCGGCTGATGGCGAAGTCCGCAAGTGGTTCTTAATTGTGCCCTTGGTGCTGGGAGTGCTGCTCTATACCCGCTTCCTCAACAAGGGCAAGTGGATCAGCCGCATCCCTCTTGGCTTTCTCGTGGGCGTCGGCAGCGCCCTGGCCATTCGGGGGGTTATTGGCGCCTCGTTCATGAGCCAAATCCTGGCGACAATGCAGCTGCCCCTGTGGCATACCATGGCCAAGTTTAAAATCGACTCAATCCTGTTTATTCTTGGTGTCATCGGCACTTTGATTTATTTCTACTTTTCCCGGGAGCAGAAGGGCCCCCTTAAGGTCGGAGCAAGCATTGGCAAATGGGTGATGATGATTGCCTTTGGCGCCGCCTTCGGCAACACCGTCATGGCCCGTATGTCCCTGCTGGTGGGCAGAATCTACTTTCTGCTGGGGGAATGGCTGCATATTCTATAAGCAAAAGGGGCCCGCCCTGGCGGGCCCTTCCGAATAAGCGAGGTGGCAACTGATGTCTGAACAGCGGGTAAATGTAATTTTGGCAGTGGACTGCGGCAGCACCACAACCAAGGCAATCCTGATTGAGCGGCTGGGGGACGAATATCGCCTGCAGGCAAGAGGCGAGGCCCCCACCACTGTGGAAAAGCCCTTTGAAGATGTGACCATGGGAGTAAGAAATGCCATCAGTGAAGTGGAGGAATTGGCGGGAAGAAAATTCATGGATGATAAAGGCATCATTACTCCTGCCCGGGGCCAGCAGGGAGTGGATTTATTCTTAGCCACCAGCAGCGCCGGCGGCGGCCTGCAGATGATGGTGGCGGGAGTGGTCAGGAAAATGACCGCCGAAAGCGCCCAGCGAGCCGCTTTGGGGGCAGGTGCCATTGTCATGGATACCATCGCCGTGGATGACGGACGCCTGACCTACCAAAAGATTGAGCGCATCCGCCAGCTGCGGCCGGATATGGTCCTGGTGGCTGGGGGCATCGACGGGGGAACTGTATCCCATGTGGTGGAAATTGCCGAGATTCTGGCGGCCTCTGATCCCCACCCCCGGCTGGGGACGGGCTACAAACTGCCGGTTATCTATTGCGGCAATTCCGCCGCCAGGGACCAGGTGGGGGAGTTGCTGGCGGCAAAGACTGACCTGAAGTTCTTGGCCAACATTCGGCCGGTGCTGGAAAAGGAAGAGCTGGGGCCTGCCCGGGAAGAGATCCACAATCTCTTTATGGGGCATGTCATGGCCCAGGCCCCGGGGTATAAACAGCTTTTGGCCTGGACCCACGCGCCAATAATGCCCACCCCGGCGGCAGTGGGCAAGATTATTCAGACTCTCGCCCGGGAAAATGACATCAACATTATCGGAGTGGATATCGGGGGGGCCACCACCGACATCTTCTCAGTCTTTGACCAGGTGTTTAACCGCACTGTCAGCGCAAACCTGGGCATGAGCTACAGTATCTGCAACGTGTTGGTGGAGACGGGGGCAGACAATATTCTGCGCTGGCTTCCCTTTACCATTGAACCGGCGGAATTAAAAAACCGCATCCGCAATAAGATGATCCGGCCCACAACTATCCCCCACACCCTTGAAGACCTGCTGATTGAACAGGCCATTGCCCGGGAGGCCCTGAGCCTGGCGTTTGCTCATCATAAGACCCTGGCGGTGGGGCTAAGGGGGGTGCAGCGGCAGCGCACAATTGGCGAGGCCTTTCAACAGAGCAGCGGCGAAGAAACCCTGGTGGATATGATGGCGTTGGAGATGCTTGTGGGCAGCGGTGGCTGCCTTTCCCACGCCCCTCGCCGAGTGCAGAGCGCCATGATGATGATCGATGGCTTCCAGCCTCAGGGGGTTACCCGGCTGGCGGTGGACAGCATTTTCATGATGCCGCAGCTGGGGGTGCTTTCGGATATCCATCCTCAGGGGGCGACCCAGGTCTTCGAAAAGGACTGCCTCATTCATCTGGGTTCGGTGCTGGCCCCCAGGGGCAGGGGAAAAATCGGCGACAAATGCCTCTGGGGAGCAGTAAGCTGGCCGGGAGGCAGCGCTGAGGTCGATTTGCACTGGGGAGATATTCAGCTGATTGTCGGACAGGGACCATTCCAGGCAGATCTTCATCCCCATTTTGCCGTAGATATCGGCGCCGGCCGGGGCAGGGCCCTGCGCCGGGAGGTTGCCGGCGGGGTGTGCGGGCTCTTCCTTGATTGCCGGGGGAGGTCCCTGATGCTGGCTGAGGATGAGAAAACCCGGGTGCGCCAGTTGCTCAAGTGGTATGAGCAGGTTGGAATGTACCCAATGTCGGTGGAGGGAGCGCTATGAGTGACGCTTATTTGCCCGGACTGACGGTAAGCGAACTGACCCCCGTCTGCAAAGTTCGGCGCCTGCCCCTAAAGGGAGAAGTGCCGGTAAAAGCCGGGGAGCGGGTGGAACCAGACACAGTTGTCGCCCAGACCTTTGTGCCGGGGTGCCCTCATCTGGTGGCAGCTTCCAATCTCTTGAATATTGAGCCGGGGGAGTTGCCGTCGGTAATGCTGAAAAAGGTGGGGGACAGGGTCCAGGCAGGAGAAGTAATTGCCCGCTACAGCGCGTTTTTTGGCCTGCTCAAGGGCCGGTGCCAGTCACCGGCCACAGGGGTGGTGGAACATGTCTCCGCTGTCACCGGCCAGGTGATGATCCGGGAGCCGGCGGTGCCGGTGGCTGTCAAAGCTTATATATCAGGGACAGTAACCAGGGTGATGCCTGGGGAAGGGGTGGAGGTGGAGACTACAGCCGCCTTCATTCAAGGGATATTCGGCATTGGCGGCGAGGGCAGCGGCAAATTGCGCCTGGCAGTAAATGACCCCGGAGAAATTCTCAGCCCCCGGCAAATTAAGGAGGAAGACAGAGGCTGCATCCTTGTGGGCGGGTCACTGGTAACGGCTGCTTCCCTCCGGCGAGCGGAGGAGGTCGGTGTCACAGGTATCATCTGCGGGGGCATTCTCGATAAAGACCTCCACGACTACTTGGGCTATGAGATTGGCGTAGCCATTACCGGCCATGAGGATATTCCTCTGTCCCTGGTTGTCACAGAGGGCTTTGGCCGAATCCCCATGGCTCAAAAGACCTTTACCCTATTGCGCAAGCTGGATGGGCAGCAGGCTTCCATCAATGGCAGCACCCAAATTAGGGCGGGGGTCCTCCGCCCCGAGATAGTGGTGCCCAGGAAAGGTGCAGAAATGACCAAAGAAGTGGCAGCCACCGGCCTGGAAATCGGTACCCGGGTGCGGGTAATCCGCAATCCCTGGTTTGGCAAACTGGGCAAAGTCACCGGGCTGCCTGTGGAACTGCAGAAAATCGAGAGCGAGGCCTTGGTCCGGGTGGTGCAGGTAGGACTGGAGGGCGGCCGGCGGGTGACAGTGCCCCGGGCCAATGTAGAGATTCTCTCATAGGGGGGTGGTCTTCGTCCCCGCCTTATTGTAGGGGGGTGGTCTTCGCCCCCCCTACAATCCTGTGTTCAGTCCTTGCGATGATTTCATCCTGGAGTTCTCGGCTGAGGTCGCAAAAGTAGTCACTGTAGCCGGCCACCCGTACAATCAGGTCCCTATGGGCCTCGGGATTGTCCCGGGCCGCCAGCAGGGTGGCCCTGTCTACCACATTAAACTGGATGTGATGGCCATCCAAGCGGAAGTATGCCCGAACCAGGGCCATAAGTTTTTCCAGGCCTGTCTCTCCTGCTAAGATTGCCGGGGAGAATTTTTGGTTGAGTAAAGTGCCCCCGGTCTTGAGATGGTCCAATTTGGCGGCGGAGCGAAGGACGGCGGTAGGACCTAAGCGGTCCACCCCTTGGACGGGAGATATCCCCTCGGAGAAGGGGTTTTTTGCTTTTCTGCCGTCGGCAGTGGCCCCGGTCTTGGAGCCAAAGTACACATGGCAGGTGGTGGGGAGCATATTGATCCTGTAAGTTCCGCCTTTGGTGTTGGGGCGGCCGTCCACTGTTCGGTGGAAGATGTTGAAGACCTGGGTCATGATGCTATCAGCGTAATCATCATCATTGCCGTACTTGGGCGATTTGTTGAGGAGCAATTGGCGCAGGCGTTCATTGTCCTGAAAATTTGCAGCCAGGCCTGTCAGCAGTTCGCTCATGCTTATCTGATTCTGCTCGAAAACCAGATGCTTAATTGCGGCCAGGGCATCGGTGATGCTGCCCAGGCCCACCCCCTGGATGTAGCTGGTATTGTAGCGAGCGCCGCCGGCATTATAATCCCTGCCCTTGGCGATGCAATCGTCGATGATGATAGAGAGGAAGGGGGCCGGCATTCTGTGGGCATAAAGCCGTTCAATTACATGATTGCCCCGGATTTTTATCTCGATAAAATGCTTAAGTTGTTTTTCATATCCCCCCAGTAGCTGGTCAAAGTCCAGGAAGTCGGCGGCTTCCCCGGTTTCCAAACCAATTTTTTTGCCGGACTGGGGGTCAATGCCGTTATTCAGGGTGATTTCCAGGACCTTGGGCAGGTTGAAGTAACCGGTGAGGATATAGGCTTCTTTGCCAAAAGCGCCGGTTTCGACGCAACCGCTGGTGCCGCCGGCCCGGGCGTCTTCCAGGGATTTGCCCTGGCGAAGGAGTTCAGCCACCACGGCGTCGGCGTTAAAGATTGAGGGCTGGCCCCAGCCTTGGCGGATGATGCGGCAGGCCCGGCGCAAGAAGCGGTCGGGATTCTTCTTGCTCAACTGGATATTAGAGCTGGGCTGCAGCAGGCGCATCTCGTCGATGACATCCAGGACCAGGTACGTGACTTCATTGACGGCATCGGAGCCGTCGGCTTTAAGGCCGCCGTTGTTGATATTGGCAAAATCCGTATATGTGCCGCTTTCGGCGGCGGTTACTCCAACTTTAGGCGGGGCCGGCTGGTTGTTGAACTTAACCCAGAAGCATTGGAGCAGTTCTTTGGCCCCTTCCCTGTCCAGGGTGCCCTGGGCCAGATCCCGCTGGTAAAAGGGCCAGAGGTGCTGGTCCAGGTGGCCGGGATTAAAGGAATCCCAGGTGTTGAGTTCGGTGATGACTCCCAGGTGGACAAACCAGTAAGCCTGCAGGGCTTCCCAGAAGGTGCGGGGGGCGTGGGCAGGCACATGTTCACTGACTTCAGCAATTTGCTTCAGTTCCTCCCGGCGCCGGGGGTCAGTTTCTGTTTGCGCCAGTTCCCGTGCCCTTTCGGCATGGCGGCGGGCGTAGGCGATGATTGCCTGGCAGCAAATCTCCATGGCCCGGAGCTCTTCGCCTTTGTCCCAGGCCCGGGGGTCATTGTGCCAGTCCAAGGCGGCTCGGCTGGCGGCGATTTCCTCTTGGAAATCCAGGAAACCCTTGCGATAAATCTTGTCATCCACCACAGTGTGGCCGGGAGCCCGCTGCTCCATGAATTCGGTAAAGATGCCGCCGGCATAACAGTCTTTCCATTCCGGGGTCATGGCGGCAAAGATCTGCTCCCGCAGGTTGCGGCCCTGCCAACAGGGAATAATTTCCCGGGCAAAGATTTCTCGCACCTCAGGACTGACCCGGAAGGGGATTTTCTCCCGGGCGTTGAGGATATCTAAATCCTCCAGGCTGTGGCAGCAAAGTTCAGGATAAGTAGGGGTGGCCTTAGGCGCCGGCCCTCTTTCCCCGACGATGAGCTCACCGGGGTTGATGCAGATTGCCTTGTGTTCCAGCAGGTACTTGAGAGCCAGGGCCCGGTGCACCGGGATTGAACAAGTGTCCGGGGGGCATTGACGGTAAAATTCCGTCAGCAGCAATGCCCGCTCGGGGCTGATGGAGGGAACCGTTTCCAGGCTTTGTTCTCTTAGCTTAGCTACCCGCTCATTCATTGGGCACACCTCCAATAATCACTTTATGTCCGCTGGCGGCTAAGGCAGTAGCCGCCTCTTTCATCTTTTCTTGGCTGGGACTGGCCAAATCTGCCAGTGGATAAGTCCGGCCCAGGTGCTGGTACTTGGCTAGGGCAGTATTATGGTAGGGCAGGATTTCCACCTGCTGAATGGGAATCGGTTTAAGGAAAGCGGCCATGGCTTCCAGGTTGCCATCGGTATCAGTGATGCCTGGGATTATGGGAACCCGGACTGTGATATTTTGGTGGCCCCGAGCCAGGCGGGAGAGGTTGCTGAGAATCCCTGAGTTGGGAACGCCGGTATCTTCCAGATGCTGGCCATTGTCCATCAGCTTCAGGTCATAGAGAAAGGCATCAGTCAGTGGAGCTGCGGCCTCAAGTACCGAGAAGGGGGCAAAGCCGGTGGTGTCCACGGCGGTATGAATGCCCTGTTCCCGGCAGGCCCCAAGCAGGGCCAGGAGAAATTCTGCCTGCAGCAGGGGCTCGCCGCCGGAAAAGGTCACGCCGCCGCCGGATTCGTCGTAAAAGATAATGTCCTTCTCAATTTCCGCCATTGCTTCCGGGACAGTGAGCTCCCTGCCCAGCAACTCCCGGGCGCCGGTGCAGCACACTTCGGCGCATTTTCCGCACAGCCGGCAAGAGTCTGGGGAGCCGGGAGCGGGGCAGCAGACAAGACAGGCGCCGCACTGGATACAGCGGTCCCTGCGGATTATGAGTTCTTTTCGGGGGGACTGTCCCTCGGGATTATGGCACCAGAGGCAAGAAAGGGGGCAGCCCTTGAGGAATACAGTGGTCCGGATCCCCGGGCCGTCGCTGATGGAGTAGCGCATAATATTGAAGATTAGTCCTTTTTTGTCCATTTTTCTGCTCCTTTGTGGACTCACCTGAGATGGGTGTGCATGAGCCTTCAGAACCGTTCCCGGCGGGCCAGTTCCAGGGCTCCGGCTACACCGGCCCTGTCGGCCAGGGCCGAGACGGCCACCTGCGCCATTTCCCGCTGCACCGGCATGGTATAGCGGGCAATCTGGGCTCGGACGGGGGCCAGCACTTGCTCACCCGCCAGGGAGACGCCGCCGCCGATGACCACTAAGCTGGGATTAAATATAGTGACCAAGTTGGCTATGCCCTGGCCCAGCCAGGCCATGGCTGTGTCCACCACTTGGCCTGCCGCAGCATCACCTCGGGCGGCGGCCCGGAACACCAAGGCGGAGTCCAGGTCCTGCTCGGCGGCCAGCTCATTGAGGAGGCTGCTCGGGTTGGCGGCTGCGGCGGCCCGGCCTTCCCTGGCAATGGCGGTGGCTGAGGCCAGTGTTTCCAGGCATCCCCTGTTGCCGCAGGCGCAGGCTGGGCCCAGGGGGTCGAGGACCATGTGTCCCACTTCTCCAGCTGACCAGCCCGGTCCCCGCAGCAGGCGGCCGTCAATGACAATGCCGGAGCCGATGCCCGTGCCAACTGATAGATATATAAAATCGTTGCAGCCCTGGGCCCGGCCCCGGGACCATTCCCCCAAAGCCGCTGCCCGCACATCATTATCTATATATACAGGGGCATCGATTCTGCGGGATAAATCCCCGGCGATGGGAACATCTTGCCAGCCCAGGTTGCAGGAGAAACGGCAGTTTCCTGCATTTAAATCCAGGAGGCCGGGCACACCAAGGCCCACCGCTTTTATGGGCTGGCCCTTGGCCAAATCCAGAATTAGCTTGGCCAAATCCTCAATTACAGTGTCTGAACCCAGTCTTGCGCGGGTAGCAATTTTGCTCTGGCGGATAATGACGCCGTCCAAAGTTGCTGCTGCGCCTTGGGTGTTGGTCCCGCCGAGATCGATGCCGATTATCACAGTCTTCATTATAATTCCCTCCGGTATTTCTATTCTCTGCGGGGGAGATAATTCCTTTTCCAATTTGGGTGTCTGACCCCGCTCCTATTGACAAATTTGAGGACCGTCACCGATTGACAATTGTTGCGGCTGCCTATAAAATATTGATAGACAAATTGCATAGTGCTCTTATCAAGAGCGGTGGAGGGACGGGCCCGATGAAACCCGGCAACCGGCTGAAAGCACGGTGCCAATTCCCGCAGATGAGGGGTAAATCCCTTTCCTGTTGAAAGGGTTTTTTATTGCCATTGGGAACAGAATATTTTTTGGAGGTGTTTTGTATGCAACAAGACAGATTTTTGTTTACTTCGGAGTCGGTTACCGAGGGGCATCCGGACAAGATTGCCGATCAAATTTCCGATGCTATTCTTGATGAAATCCTGAAAAAGGACCCCCTGGCCCGGGTGGCCGCGGAAACTTTGGTTACTACCGGACTGGTTTTGGTGACCGGGGAGATTACTACCTCCTGTTATGTGGATATTCCCGCCGTTGTCAGGGAAACGGTGCGGGAGATTGGCTATACCCGGGCCAAATACGGCTTTGACTGCGACACCTGCGCCGTCATGACGGCTATTGATGAGCAGTCCCCGGATATCGCCATCGGCGTTGACAATGCCCTGGAGGGCAGGAATGCCGCTCCTGAAAATGAAAACCTAGGCGCCGGCGATCAGGGCATGATGTTTGGCTTTGCCTGTGATGAAACCCCTGAGCTGATGCCCATGCCAATTGCCCTGGCTCATGCCCTGGCCCGAAGGCTGGCCCTGGTCCGCCGGGAACGGATTCTGCCCTATTTGCGCCCCGACGGCAAGACTCAGGTTACTGTAGAATATGTGGACGGCAAGCCCTTGCGAGTGGATACAGTTGTGGTTTCTGCTCAGCATAAGCCAGATATCCCCTATGAGCGGCTCCAGGCCGACATCCTGGCGGAAGTGGTGAAAAAGGCTATTCCCGCCGAGCTCCTTGATGAAAGGACCAAGTATTTAATCAACCCCACCGGCCGTTTTGTTGTCGGCGGTCCTCAGGGGGATTCCGGCCTCACCGGCCGCAAGATTATCGTGGACACCTATGGGGGCTATTCCCGCCATGGGGGCGGCGCTTTTTCCGGCAAAGACCCCACTAAGGTAGACCGTTCTGCTGCCTATGCCGCCCGCTGGGTGGCCAAGAATATAGTGGCTGCAGGTCTCGCCAGCAAATGTGAGCTGCAGCTGGCCTATGCCATTGGTGTGGCCCAGCCGGTATCCATCAATGTGGAGACCTTTGGCACCGGCAAAATCCCTACAGCAAAGATTGAGGAGCTCATCAGCAAGCATTTTGATTTGAGCAGCAGCGGTATCATCAGGGAGCTCAACCTCCGCCGCCCCATCTACCGTCAGGTGGCCGCCTATGGGCACATGGGCAGGCTCGATCTGGACTTGCCCTGGGAAAACACAGATAAGGCCGCCTGCCTCCGCCAAGAGGCAGGGCTGGAAAAATAAGCAAAGACCCCGCGTGCAGCGGGGTCTTTGGCCATGGGTTTCCAGTTTTCGCAAGTTTCTTTCTCTCCTTCTCCGCATATATATAGAATGCGGGGGTGAAGGAGCATGGATACTTTGTTGTGGGTATTCGCTTTGGTTGGATTTTGGCATTTGGTAAGCTCATTCTGGCGCTGGCTGCTCTCCTTCAGGTTTGTCCCTCCTCAGATAAGTTTGCTGTTTTTGGTCAAGGATAATCAGGAAACAGTGGAAGGTTTGTTCCGGCAATTGGCCCTGGACTGTCATTACCGGGATCTGTGTTCTCCATCCGGAAAAGTGATGGTTTTTGACCTGGGTTCTCAGGATCAGACTCTGGCCATTTTGCAGCGGCTGGCCAGGGAATTCAGCTTCCTTCACCTCCGCGAAATTTCCGAGGGCCAGGTAGGGCAGGCCCTCCAGGACTTTGACCAGGGCATCCTGGTCTTGGATCTGCGGGTGCTGCCTGTGCAGCAGGCCCTTGCCCAGGCCCGGCACCTTTTGCAGAGAACAGCGCCGCTGCTGCTGGGACAGCAGCCTGCCCGCCAGGGCGAAAAATAAAGACCGGAAGCTTCCGGTTTTTTTAATGTACACGGGCATTTTGGCTGCGGCGGCCGCCGATTGAGCGCTGCCAGGGGCGGCTGCCAGTCAGCGGCAGGACGGCCCCTGGCCATTCTGGTTTTTGCCCTACCTGCCCCCTTGGCTTATACTGAATTCCCCGGGGAAAGCCGGGACTGGGGGCGGTTTGTCTAAAGCCCTTGGCTTCGGCAGACTGAAGGGAGGTGACAGTGATGCCTGTAACCAAAGTCGCCCTGGATTCCCGCCTGCAGGTTCGCTACCAGACAGGCGTGAATGAGCAAGGAGATCCTGTGTACAGCACCCGTAACCTGGGCAGCGTAAGAGCCGACAGTGATGACCAGTCCCTGTGGACGGTTGCCGCTGTGATTGCCGGGCTGCAGCAGCTGCCCGTGGCGGAAGTGCGCCGGGTGGATTATGCGGTTTTAACAGAAACTCCCTAAGGACAGGGAGGAATAGCATAAGGGAGGTGACGGGTATGGAAACAACCCTTCAACTGGTGTTTCTCAACGCTGGGGGCGGCAGGGTGACCCTGAGCATCCCCCAGCCCCTGGCTGATTTGACCGCTGTCACTGTCGAAGCGGCCATGGACCAGATTATCAATGCCAATGTGTTTGTGTCCGCCGGCGGCGGCTTGACCAGCAAAGTGAGGGCGGTATTGGTCTCCAGGCAGACAGAGGAAATAGCAGAGTTTTAAGGAATAGGGGGCGAAGGCCCCCTATTTTTGACCACTGATGCCTGCCCCTTGGTTTTGCCTTTTCGCAGGGGAGAGGGAACTCGAGTATGGGATGTCCATATACTGTATAAGTATTTATGGGAGGAGGATACAAGATGAGGAAGATCTCCGGGGCAGAGCTCGCCGACCTTACCGCTCTGCGCTCGGTTTGTCTGCCGGGTCAGGGTCGTGTGAGCCAGGTTCTGGTGTCGGATGGCAGCTTTTATGATCCCCGCAGAATCCGGTCGCTAGTGGAGGCCCTGGCAAGGCATTTCGCCGTGGATTTGGTGGCTCTGCGCCAGCGCTGCAGCGGGCTGCTGGATATGCGCAACTATCTGCCCCTGCCTCTGAGTTCCCAATTGGTGCTGGTGCCTTTGACCTTGGCGCAAATGGGTGAGAAGACCGGCTATATTAATCTGTTAGCGATTGCACAGGTGTTGTCCAAGGGGGAATTCTCCAGTATCACCCTCAATGATGGCATCGAATTGACTTGCTGGCTTTCTCCAGGCGCAGTGCGGGAGCGTCTGCTGCGGGCAAGATTCATACTCTGGGAACTATCAGCTGAGGGCATGCTTCCCAGTCCTGGCCCCGGCGAAATTTGGCGGCAAAAGCTGGAAATAATCAGGGCAATTTTGGAGTAACTCATACTTCCTCCCAAGCGGTCATATTTTGTAGCGGAGGGGGGAAGTCAATGCGCAATTTATTGATTAATCTGGGCTTTTTTCTGGCTAACCTGGGCCTGCTGGCCCTTTTGCTCTGTCCTTCTGTCACTGCACCCATGGAATCGGCTGTACAGGAGGAAGGGCTGTCCATGCCCCTGGAGATAGCGCCATTGCCGGCTGAGGAAGCGGAGACAACGCCCTTGCCGGCAGGGGAGGAGGTCCCTCAGAGTCAGGGAAACGAGCCTGAATTGCCGCGGTTGGAAGGTCTGACGCCCGCTTCGCCGCCAGAGACAGCCGCGGCTCCCGAGGCGGATAAGGTGGAGTCTGTCCCGGAGGCGGTGGAAATCTGCCAGGTATACCGCAGGCTGCCTACAAAAGATAAGGTGGTGGCCCTGACCTTTGACGACGGGCCGGGGAAACTGACGAAAAAGCTGTTAAAAATATTGGCGAAAAAGAAAGTACCCGCTACCTTTTTTCTCCTGGGAAATTCAGCCCTCAACAATCCCAAGCCGGTAAAGGCCATAACTGATGGGGGCTGCGAGCTGGCGCTCCATACCTGGTCTCATCCCAATTTGACCGAGCTGAAAAAGGAAAAAATATATTGGCAGGCAGAGGCCTGTGCCGCTGCTTTAGCCGGGTTGGAAGCTGACTTTCTTCCCTTGCTGCGGCCCCCTTACGGCCGCTGGGATGATGAGGTGCTTGCGGTTTGCCAGCGCCTCAACTGCCACATGGTCTTGTGGGATGTGGACAGCCGGGACTGGGAAGGAGGGCCTGCCGCCAAAGTGCTGGCCCGGGTCCTGGACAACCTTAAGCCCGGGAGCATAGTGCTCTTTCATGAGGGCAAGAATGTCACCCTGGAAGTGCTGCCGAAATTCATCGACGAGGCCAAGGCCAGGGGCTACCGGTTTGTCCTGCTCAGCGACTATATCCCGTTGCCTTAAGTCTAGGCAGGAAAGGAAAGACATCTGAAGAATACCTATGTAGAATAATTTGGAGGTATTAGCATGGGAGCGTTTTTGGACCTTCTCTTTCCGCCCCTTTGCCTCAATTGCCGCCAGCAGCGGCGAGTCAGGCTGGGATTGTGCGCTGCTTGCCTGGGGCAGGTGGAAATGACGGGGCTCTCCGGTTGTATCCGCTGCGGCCGCAGGTGTCAGGCAGGGCGATGCGCGCCCCTGGACCACCGCTACAGCCGTGTGCTGTCTCTGGCCGCTTACCGGGGACCCTGGCGGCTGACAGTGCAAAATGTTAAATTCGGGGGGAACAGGTCGGTGGCCCTGGAATTAGCCAGGGAGCTGGCAGCCTTGGCCGTTGCTGCCGGCTTTGCCAGGCCGGCAGCGGTGGTGCCCGTGCCCGGGGCGGGCAAAAGCTGGCGAAACTTTGACATAATTGCCTTGATCTGCAAGGAGCTGACCAGGACTACAGGCGCTCCGACCCGGTCGGTGCTGGGTCGGCGGCCGGGGAGGCCCCCTCAGGTGGAACTTAATCTCAAGGGACGGCTGGAGGGTCTGGAGGATTACATTTATCTCGAACAAGGGACGGAATTTGCTGACTCTATTATCTGGCTGGTGGATGATGTCTATACCACCGGCGCTACCGCCGATGCCTGCGCCAGGGCTCTCCTGGCAGTCGGCGCCCGTTCTGTTTATCTCTTAGTCTTGGCCGCTTAGGGGATGACCTTATTTCTGCAAGGGCAAAAAGCAGGTTCGTCCCCGCTCTTGCAAAAACAAAAAAAATATTATAGTCTTATACTTGTCCGACAGGTCTGTGGTTGAAAGTCGATGCCAGCCGCAGGCAAAACGACCCACGTAAGGCAATGCGTTAGCATTGCTGAGCATGGTGCGGCTTAGATGTAAGTCCTGCCGGGAAAACCGAGAGGGGCAGTAGTTTTCCGCGAACCCCCCAGCAGGCGAGTGTGGGGGCAAAGACCAGGTCAGCTGTCGGACATTTTTTTAAAATAAAATTGACAATCTGTTTTTCAAGTGATAGTATGAGAACGAGCTTTACAGCTACATCAATTTTTGGAGGTATCTTTTTAGTGCAAGGAAAAGTAAAATGGTTTAATCAGAAAAAGGGTTTTGGCTTCATTCAAAGGGAAGACGGCGATGATGTGTTTGTACATTACAGTGCCATTCAGGGTGACGGCTTTAAAACCCTCGATGAAGGCGACACAGTAGAATTCGATATCGTCGATAGTGACAAGGGTCTGCAGGCAGCTAACGTAACTAAACTGTAGAAACATTAAATCCCGCTTTCCGCGGGATTTTTAGTTTATTTTGGCAGGATTTCTAAGAGTTTTGGGGAATAAATATTGTACAGCACTGAAAGGAGAGTGGATCGCATGCGGATTATTACCCGGGGAAAAAACATCGAGGTAACCGACGCCCTCAAGGCCCATGTAGAAAAAAGGATAGGCAAAATCGCCAAGTATTTTGACGAAGATACCGAAGCCCAGGTAACCCTCAGCGTTGTCAAGGACACCCATGTAGTTGATGCCACACTGCTTTTAAAAGGCGGGATGCTGGTCAGAGGAGAAGTACAATCACCTGACATGTATGCTTCTATTGACCTGGTAACGGAAAAGCTGGAACGCCAAATCCGCAAATACAAAACCCGCATCAGTCGCAAAGTCCGGCAACTTGGACCCAATGGCGACGAGGGCAGATATCTTGAGGATGAACCCAAAATCGTCAGGACCAAGCGGTTTGCCATCAAGCCCATGCTTCCAGATGAGGCAGTGCTGCAGATGAACCTGCTGGAACATGACTTTTTTATGTTTATCAATGCCGAGACCAATATGGCCAATGTTGTCTACCGCCGCAAAGACGGCAATTTTGGGCTGATTGAGCCCCAGGATTAAGATTTCGTTAAAGGGCTGGCATTGCCAGCCCTTTTGAATTATGATAGTAGCAACTGACAGACAGGGGGCAATGAAGGTGGACGCTTACCATGCTATCAAATTTATCTACCAATCCTATGTTTTAGCCCAGCCCCACATTACTCCTGGGTTGTTAGATATATACAAGCGTCATCCCGGCTATTGCAGCCAGCTCCTGCAGGATTTGGACCTGGATTTGTCCCAGCCTCCGTCGGCGCTGATTACCGGCAGCAAGGGCAAGGGGTCTACCAGCGCCATTATTGCCAGTCTCATGCAGGCAGCGGGATATAAGACGGGCTTGTTCACCGGTCCTCATCTGGTAGATTTTTGCGAACGGATTCGCGTTGACTGGCAGAAGATCCCCGAGCCCGAGTTTGTGCGCCTGGTGGAAGCAGTGATTCCTCATGTGGAAACAATGCAAGCCTCTATGCCTCGGCACCATTACCTCGGGCCGGTAGGCACAGTCCTGGCTGTCGCCCTCCTTTGGTTCAAAGAGCAGGGCACAGATTTCCATGTCCTTGAGTGCGGGCGGGGGGCCCTGGCCGATGATGTCAATGTCATGGCCAATCGCTGGTCGGTGCTTACGCCAATAATGTTCGAACATCCTGGGTATTTAGGACCGACTCTGCTGGACATCGCTGCCAACAAAATGGCAGTGGTAAAATCCGGCCAGGAGCTCTGCATCAGCTATCGCCAGGATCCGGAAGTGGCAAGACTGCTTAAGTCCATGTGCCGGGCTGTACAGGTTCCGCTAAAGCTTGGGGGAGAAGATTTTTCTGTCCAAGTGGTAAAAACGGGACCGGAAGGCAGCGCTTTTGCATACCAGTCCTCTCGCCGCAAAAGCGTATTTAAAGTGCCCCTGGCAGGACGGTTTCAGGCATTTAATGCGGGGGTTGCTGTGGCCCTTGCCGAAGAAGTTGTCCCCGGCATTGACGATGATGTGCTTCAGGCAGGATTGGACTCTTCCCGCTGGCCGGGCCGCTGCGAGTTGGTTGCCGGCACGCCTCCTATAATTCTCGACGGGGCGATTAACGCCCAGTCTGCAGAATATCTCCGGGAATTGCTTGCGGAAAGGGAAGAACCGCTGTACATTGTCCTCGGCGTGCCTGCAGATAAGGACTGGCAGGGGGTCATCCGCACCTTGGCGCCTGCAGCAGAGGCTGTGTGGTTGACAGCGGCCAGCAATGCTCATTTGGTGTTTCCCCCTGCTGAGGACGTTTTGGTGGCAGGGAAAAAATATAATTCCCACAGCCAGGCAATTCCGGAAGCGGCTGAGGCGATAGAAGAGGCCGTTGCCGCTGCCGGGACAGGGGGAACTGTTGTGGTGGCCGGCACCCTGTCCTTGCTCAGGGATGCCAAGATATATATCCAATCAAGACTAGGGAGGGAATGCGATGAATAAGCGTCTCTATCGCTCGGAGAAAAATCGGCTGGTAGCCGGCGTCTGCGGCGGTCTCGGCCAGTATTTTGCAGTTGATCCCGTCCTTATTCGGCTGGCCTTTGCCTTGCTGATGGTCTTTAAGTTTTGGCTGGGCTTGATTGCTTATATTCTGGCGGCAATCTTGATTCCGGAAAAAGGCAGCAATCCCGATGACGCCATAGAACCTGAAGTTGTGGACCATCCCTACAGTGAGGCTGATTCCGGCTCCCAGCGCATATTGGCAGTTGCTCTCATTTGCGTCGGCGGCGGCCTGCTGCTTTTCCGTTTCTTTCCCCGAATCCCGGCATTGTCGGGGTACGTCAATATTCTTAAGGTATCTTTCTGGCCTCTGGCCTTAATTGCCCTGGGGATATGGCTTATCTTCAGGCAGAACAATCATTAAAGGAGCTGATATAAAATGGAAACGAAAAAACTGTATCGTTCCCGGAGCGACTCGATGATTTCCGGGGTCTGCGGCGGCCTGGCCAAGTATTTCGGTTTAGACCCCACCGTGGTGCGTCTGCTTTATGTCCTTTTATCTCTGTTTTCCGTATGTTTCCCCGGTCTGCTCTTCTATATAATCGCCATGCTGATCATTCCCCTGGAAGACTGAAGGGGTAAGGTTGTCACAGCAGGGCTTTGACGTCTTAATTCTGGCAGGGGGCAAGTCCCGGCGCATGGGTGTAGACAAGGCCGGCATTGTCCTGGCCGGCAAGACGTTGCTGGAACATGTCCTGGACCAGGCTACAAGCTGGGGAGGCAACCGTATTTTGGTGGCAGGCCCTCCCCGGGACTGGGCGCGGGCGGAATATGTTTCCGACCCGCCTGAGCATCAACCCAGTTCTCTCCGGGGCATTTATGCCGGGCTGCTGGCCAGCAGCAGCCCTTGGACGCTGGTCACTGGCTGCGACATGCCTTTTGTCAAAAGAGAAGTAGTGGCTCGCTTATGGGCCATCAAAAATCAGGGAGGAGCGGTGGCTTGGTGGCAAAACCGCCTGCAGCCTCTGCCGGGCTTCTATCCCCGGCTGGCTTCCCAGGTCATTGCCGCAATGCTGGCTGACAACCGCTTTCACCTGGCCAACCTGCTTGACCGCCTGGAACCGGCAGCTGACCGGGATGTTTCGGCACTTGACCCGGAGGGAATCAGCTTTTTTAATATAAATTCTCCCGCTGACTTGGTCTTAGCTGAGGAATCGATGCGGCGCCGGTAAGCGCCCTTTTTTGGTGGGCTGTAATATTATTACAATTATATAAGATTTGGGCTACATCCCTGGACAAGCCTTTTAGCCAAGGGTATAGTAAGGACGATTCCACTGTAATAACTTAGTCCAACCAGGATATCACGCGTTAGATAAACTACATTACTTAGCACTGCATATAGCACAAGTCACATTTACTTACTAGTCAGCACACACTGTTCTGGCATCTGCACCAGCTACAGTGGAATCTTTTTTTTATTCATGCGGTTGGCGTAACGGACAGGAGGGTTTCTAATGGCAATTGAATGGAATGCTTCGCTGTCAGTGGGCATTGAGGAAATCGACAATCAGCATAAGGAATTGTTCCGGCAGATCAATGAGTTGATCCATGCCTGTCATCAGGGCAGGGGGGTGGAGGCTGTCGGTGAGGTCCTTTCCTTTCTTGACAGCTATATCCGCCTGCATTTCAGAACCGAAGAAAACCTCATGCTCAAATACGATTTTCCGGAGTTTCAGGCTCACCGCCTGCAGCACCAGGAATTCATGGCCAACCTGGCTGAGGTTCGCCGCCGTTTTTCTGAAGAAGGCCCCGGTGTGCACATCGTTGTCATCACTAATCGCATTCTGGCGGGCTGGCTAAATACCCATATTCGCCGCTCGGATAAGATCTTTGGGGCTCACGTTGAATCCCTGAAAAAAGCGCAATAATTGATGAAAGAGGAGCAATGGCTCCTCTTTTTGCATTTTTTAGATTGCCTGAGACTCTGGAATAGTCTAGCTGGGTTTTGACAGGCGGCAAGACTGTGTCAGGCAAAGATTAATACCCTGACTGGGCAAGGCGGTTTCCGGTTGCCAGTGCCTTCTCAATGGTGGTAGAATAAAGAGAATTGGTACTGACTCTTTTAAATGAGGTGTGAAGATGTTTAAGTTTATCAGGGGGCTTATGGCCGGCGATGATGCCCGGGAAATCAAACAGCTGATGCGAATTGTGGAAACTGTCAACAGCCTGGAACCCCAGTTTGAGGCCTTAAATACCGACGCTCTGGCTGTCAAAACAGGAGAGTTTAAAGAGCGCCTGTCCCGAGGGGAAAAACTGGACGACTTGCTGCCCGAGGCCTATGCCCTAGTCCGGGAAGGGGCTAAACGCGCCCTTGGTCAGCGCCATTTTGATGTGCAGGTAGTTGGAGGGATTGTCCTCCACCAGGGGCGGATTGCCGAAATGAAAACCGGCGAGGGCAAGACCCTGGCCCTGACCATGCCGGCCTATCTCAATGCTTTGTCAGGCAAGGGCGTGCATGTGGTCACCGTCAACGACTATCTTGCCCGCTTCCACAGCCAGTGGATGGGACGGGTATATAATTTGTTGAATCTGGAGGTAGGCCTCATTGTCCATGGCATTAATCCCGAAGAGCGCCGGCAATCCTATGAGGCAGACATTACTTACGGCACTAATAATGAGTTCGGCTTTGACTATCTCCGGGATAATATGGTGCTGTACAAAGAACATCTGGTGCAGCGCCCCCTGCATTTTGCCATTGTCGACGAGGTGGACAGCATCCTCATCGATGAGGCCCGCACTCCTTTGATTATTTCCGGGGCCATTGACCAGGATACCAGCCAGTATTACCGCTATGCCAAGCTGGTGCCCCGCCTCCGCTCCGAGACGGAGTACACATTGGATGAAAAAACCCGGACGGTGACCCTGACGGAAGAGGGCGTGGCCAAGATGGAAAAGGCCCTCAATCTTGAAAATCTGTATGATGACGTAAATATGGAGATCTCCCATCATGTCAATCAGGCCCTGCGGGCCCATGTGCTCATGAAGAGGGACCGGGACTATGTGGTCAAGGACGGACAGGTCATCATCGTTGATGAGTTTACCGGCCGCCTGATGTTTGGCCGCCGTTATTCCAACGGCCTCCACCAGGCCATTGAGGCCAAGGAGGGCGTCAAGATCGAGCGGGAGAGCCAGACCCTGGCCAGCATTACTCTCCAAAACTACTTCCGCATGTATGAAAAACTCTCAGGGCTAACCGGCACAGCCAAAACCGAGGAAGATGAGTTCCGTAAGATTTACGGCATGGATGTGGTGGTCATTCCCACAAACCGGCCGATGATACGCAAGGCTTTGTCTGATGTGGTCTATCGCACTGAGAAAGGGAAATTCAAGGCGGTGGTGGAGGAAATAGTAGCGCGCCACAGCACCGGACAGCCCTTGCTGGTTGGGACAATATCCATCGAAAAATCTGAGCTCTTAAGCGATATGCTTAAAAAACGGGGTATTTCTCATGATGTCCTCAATGCCAAGCAACATGAGCGGGAAGCGGAAATAGTAGCTCAGGCGGGATGCAAAGGGGCTGTAACCATTGCCACCAACATGGCCGGCCGGGGCACGGACATCATTCTCGAAGAAGGAGTTGCCCAGCTGGGTGGCCTGCACATTCTGGGCACTGAACGCCACGAGGCCCGCCGCATCGACAACCAGCTCCGGGGCCGTTCCGGCCGCCAGGGCGATCCGGGTTCCTCCCAGTTCTTCATCTCTTTGGAAGATGATCTCATGCGCCTCTTTGGCTCCGAGCGCTTTTTGGGCATGATGGATAAGCTAGGGATGGATGATTCCATTCCCATTGAGCATCCTCTGCTTTCAAAGGCGATTGAATCCGCCCAGAAGCGGGTGGAAGGCCGCAACTTTGACATCCGCAAACATGTGCTGGAATACGATGATGTCATGAACAAGCAGCGTGAGGTCATATACCGGCAGCGCCGGGAGATTCTTGAGGGCGGAAACATTAAAAACCAGATTCTCAAGATGATTGATGATGTGATTGACAGGGCTGCTGATACTTGGGCCAGCAAAAATGTGTATGCTGAGGAATACGACCTCAAGGGACTGGCAGAATATATGGAAAGCAATGTCCTGGTTCCCGGCAGCGTCAAACAGGCTGACCTGGCAGGCAAGCACTCTGATGAAATTCGGGAATGGCTGGCCAAGCGTGTGCGGGAACTGTATGCCATCCGGGAGGAGGCAGTGGGCAGCGAGGTCATGCGGGAACTGGAGCGGGTAGTGGTGCTGCGCACTGTCGACCGCAAGTGGATGGATCAGCTGGTAGCCATGGACGATTTGCGTCAGGGCATTGGACTCAGGGCCTTTGGCCAGAAAGATCCCCTGACTGAATACAAATTTGAGGCCTATGACATGTTCAACAATATGACGGAAAGCATTCAGGAAGAAGTGGCCCGCCTCATTCTCCGGGTGCAGTTGGCCAACAAGCCCCTGCGCCGCTCGGTGGCGGTGGCAAATCCTACTCCTCCCAGCGGAGGCGGCGGCACCGGACCAGCCAGGTCCGCCAAGACCAAGGTGGGACGCAACGATCCATGTCCCTGCGGCAGCGGGAAAAAATACAAGCGCTGTTGCGGACAGCAATAGCCATAGAGGTGATTGGCATGTTAAGCGAATATAAGGCTGAATTAGATCAGCTCGGCAAGCGGATAGAGGAAATGGGGGTCTCCCTTTGAAGTAGCTGCCAAGGGCAAAGAGGTTAAGGATCTGGAGGCCCAGATGGCCGCGGCAGGGTTTTGGGACGACCAGCAGCGGGCCCAGTCAATTATCGCCAGGATGAATTCTTTAAAAAGAATTGTCGATTCCTGGTCAGAAATCAGCAGGGATTGCGCCGAATTGGCTGAACTTGCCGGACTTGCCCTGCAGGAAAATGAGCCGGGCATGGCCGCTGAGATAGGCGAAGGGCTCAGCTGCCTGAAAGAGAGCTTAAATGCCTTGGAGCTGACACAGCTTTTGGGGGACAAATATGACCGCAACAACGCCATAATCTCCCTGCACCCCGGAGCCGGCGGCGTGGAATCTCAGGATTGGGCCGGGATGCTGCTGCGCATGTACACCCGCTGGGCAGAGAAGAGGGGATTCGCTGTGGAAATCCTGGATTACCAGCCTGATGTGGAGGCGGGAATCAACAGCGCCACTCTCCTGATCAAGGGCGAATATGCCTTTGGCTATCTTAAATCCGAGAAGGGGGTCCATCGTCTGGTGCGCATCTCCCCCTTTGATTCTTCGGGACGGCGCCACACTTCTTTTGCCTCCATGGATGTGCTCCCAGAGGTGGAGGAGGATGGGGAAGTTGAAGTCAACCCCGAGGACCTGCGCATTGATACCTACCGCTCCGGGGGCGCCGGCGGCCAGCATGTCAATACCACCGATTCAGCTGTGCGGATTACCCATATTCCCACGGGCATTGTGGTCACCTGTCAGAATGAACGCTCTCAGCATGCCAACCGCTTGGCGGCCATGAAGATTCTCCTGGCTCGTCTCGCTGAGTTTCAACGTCAGGAACAGGAAGAGAAAATGGCGAAAATCCGGGGGGAGCAGCGGGAGATTGCCTGGGGCAGTCAAATTCGCTCCTACGTATTCCATCCCTACAGCTTGGTTAAGGATCACCGCACTGATGTGGAGGCCGGCAATGTAAACGCCGTCATGGACGGCGAAATCGATTTATTTGTCGATGCCTGGCTGCGCTGGCAGGCTGGTTTCAAAGAGGGCTAATGCCCCGAAATTACAATTGATTAAGACTGGGGAGGTCTGGGGCATATACCGGCGCAGCGCTTATGCCTGCAGCTGGTAATCGCCAACGCCTATGTTCAAGAAATTATTCGTGGGCTTTCGGGTTACAAATATACTGGGCATTGCCCTGGGCTGTTTGGTGACGGCCTTGGCCATCAATTTGTTTTTGGCCCCAAATCAGGTGGCGCCGGGAGGCGCCTCTGGTTTGGCGGTGGTTATGCACCACCTGCTGGGCTTGCCTGTCAGCCTGGGACTGCTTCTTATCAATCTTCCCTTATTTATTCTGGCCTGGTTTCTCCTGGGCCCTCGCTTTGGCATCAACACTTTGGCCGGTTCTCTCCTGCTGCCGATCTTTGCCGCTCTCACCGAACACCTGGCCCCTGTAACCAGTGATTTGTTGCTGGCCTCCATCTACGGCGGCATTATTATGGGGGTGGGGGTGGGGATTGTCCTTCGCTCCCAGGGCAGCATTGGCGGCACTACATTGGCGGCACAGCTTATACATAAGTTCAGCGGCTTTTCAGTGAGCCAGTGTCTGCTGGTCATTGACTTTATTGTCGTCACCCTGGTGGGCATTGTCTTCGATGCTGAATTGGCCCTGTACTCTCTGATTGCCCTGGCTGTTTCCATCAAAGTTATTGACTTGGTTCAGCAGGGGCTGCGCCGGGCCAAAGCCGCCTTTATCATCAGCGACTGCGCTGAAGGAATAGCTGCAGCGGTGCTGGAGCAGCTGCAGAGGGGCGCAACCCTGCTGGAAGGCCGGGGGGCATGGAGCCGCCGGGACAAGGAGGTTCTGCTGGTGGTGGTCAACTCTAACGAAGTAGCAAGACTCAAGGCGCTGGTGGCGGCCCGTGACCCTGATGCTTTCGTCATTGTGGCGGATATCCATGAGGTGTTGGGGGAAGGATTCAGCCGCCAAGCAATCAAAAGAGGTGAAGAGAGTGGAAGAATACGCTAATTTAAGGTCCATTGCCGCTCGTCTGCGCCGGCACATTATCTCCATGGTGGCGGCAGCCAATTCCGGCCATCCCGGCGGCTCCCTGTCGGCAGTGGAAATACTCACAACCCTGTATTTTAAACTCATGAAACTTGATGTCTCCCAGCCCCGCTGGAATCAACGGGATATCTTCGTGCTCAGCAAGGGCCACGCCTCGCCGGTGTATTATGCCGCCCTGGCGGAACGGGGCTTCTTTTCCCCTGAAGAGCTGCTGAGTTTCCGCAAAATCAACAGCCGCCTCCAGGGGCATCCTGACCGGGAAAATATTCCGGGGGTGGATATGACCACCGGCTCTTTGGGTCAGGGGCTTTCCGCCGCCAACGGCATGGCCCTGGCGGCAAAGCTGGATGGGCAGGAGCAGCGCTGGGTCTATGTCCTCCTGGGAGACGGCGAGCTCCAGGAGGGCCAGGTTTGGGAGGCAGTGATGACTGCTGCCCACTATCACCTGGACAATTGTATAGCTTTTGTGGACTGGAACGGGTTGCAGATTGACGGCGAGGTCAGCCAGGTCATGAATACGTCGCCTCTCAAGGAAAAGTTCGCCGCTTTTAACTGGCATGTCCAGGAAATCGACGGTCATGACTTTGCCCAGATAATTGCCGCCGTTGAAACCGCCAAGGCGGCCAAGGGCAGGCCTTCGGCAATTATTGCCCGGACAATCAAGGGCAAGGGCGTGTCTTTTATGGAAAATCAGGCGGGCTGGCACGGGCGGGCTCCCGGCCAGGAGCAGGCCCAGCAGGCCTTAAAAGAACTGGAGGTGGAGTAAATGGCAAAGACAGCCACCCGAGATGCTTATGGCAAGGCCCTTGCTCAACTTGGGGCCGAAAATGAGCAGGTAGTGGTGCTGGATGCCGACCTGTCCGGCTCCACCAAGACGGCAGCTTTTGCTAAAGAATTTCCCCGGCGCTTTTTTAACTTAGGCATTGCCGAGGCGGATTTAATCGGCACTGCCGCCGGACTGGCAGCAGCTGGAAAAATACCTTTTGCCAGCACCTTTGCCGTCTTCGCCGCCGGCAGGGCCTATGATCAAATTCGCGCTTCGGTGGCCTACCCCAAGCTCAATGTCAAAATTGCCGCCACCCATGCCGGTCTGACAGTAGGTGAAGACGGGGCAACACACCAGATGAATGAGGACATCGCCCTCATGCGGGCGCTGCCCAATATGACGGTAGTGGTGCCTGCCGACGGACCGGAGGCTGGGGCGGCCACACTGGCCGTGGCCCGTCACCAAGGCCCGGTATATCTGCGGCTGGGGCGGCCGGCGGTTCCCGATATTCATGGGGAAGACTATGCCTTTGATCTCTTCAAGGCCCCTGTGCTCAGGGAAGGAGGGGATGTGGCCATTTTCGCCTGCGGCTACATGGTTCACCTGGCCCTGGAGGCAGCTGCTCAGTTGGAGAAGCAGGGAATCAGCGCGGCTGTGGTCAATGTCCATACCATCAAGCCCTTGGATAAAGAAACGGTTTTGCGCTATGCCCGCCGCTGCGGCCGGGTGATTGCCGCCGAAGAGCACAGCATCATCGGCGGCCTGGGCAGCGCCATCGCTGAGGTTCTGGGGGAAGAACAGCCCACGCACATGGTGAGAATTGGAGTCAGGGATACCTTTGGCGAGTCAGGCAAACCCGCTGAATTATTGGAAAAATACGGCCTCACCGCCGAAGCGATAGTGCAAGCGGCAAGGAAGCTGATGCAATAGATCTGGGCTAACTTCCAACTTCTTATTTCGAACATCTACTCTCTAACCTCTAATCTCTAAAAAAGGTATTCTGCTTTTGATGTCGTAATCTAAAAGTGTTTATTTGAATTAGGTGTCAAACCAAGCGGAGGAGTGGAAAATATGGCTAATACAATGAAGGCCCTGGTCAAACATGACAGGGCAGAGGGCGCCAGGCTGGAGCAAGTCCCTGTCCCCTCACCCAAGACAGGAGAAGTATTAGTAAAAGTCACCGCCACAGCTATCTGCGGCACAGATATTCACATTTACCAGTGGAATAAATGGGCACAGAGAAGAATCAAGCCGCCTCTGGTCTTTGGCCATGAGTTTTGCGGCGAGGTTGTGGCCCTGGGGGCAGGGGTGGACGACATTGCCCTTGGCACCCGGGTCAGCGCTGAAGGGCATTTTGTTTGCGGGAAATGTTATTTTTGCCGCACCGGCCAGGCTCACATCTGTCAGGATGTGGAGATAATCGGCGTGGATACTAATGGCTGTTTTGCAGAATATGTAAGAGTGCCCCGGGGCAATATCTGGGAGCTGGATGCTGAAATCCCCACAGAAGTGGCCGCCATCCACGACCCCTTTGGCAATGCCGTTCACACCGCCTTGGTGGATTCCCTCGTGGGCAACACTGTGCTCATTACCGGTTGCGGCCCCATAGGAATCATCGCTGCGGCTATCGCCAAAAAGGCAGGGGCCAGTAAGGTATTTGCCAGCGATTTGAATGATTACCGTTTGGATCTGGCCAAGAAAATGGGGGCAGACAAGGTCTACAAAGTGGGCCGGGATGATGTAGTGGCTGGTGTGCTTAAGGAAACCCACGGCCTGGGTGCAGATGTGCTCCTGGAAATGGCCGGCCATCCCTCCTCCATCAATGACGGGCTCAAGGCTCTGCGCAAAGGGGGCTGGGCGGCTTTGCTGGGGCTTCCTGCCAGCCCGGTTGAGGTGGACCTTGCCGACCAGGTTATCTTCAAGGGAATTAAAATTTACGGCATCAACGGGCGGCGCATGTTTGACAACTGGTACATGATGCAGGCTCTGCTTCGGGGCGGCCTGGATCTAACCCCAATGATCACTCACCGCTTTAAATTTGAAGAGTTTGAACAAGCTTTTGAGTTGGCCATCAGCGGCAACAGCGGCAAGATCATTCTCTACCCTTAAGATCTGGAAAGGAGAAATTATGGATACCAACAAATTGAATTTCATTGAACCTGAACTTAATGAGCTGAAGGAAAAGGGCCTGTACAAAAATATCCGCACCATTCAATCTGCTCAAGGCGCCTGGGTGGAAATAGACGGCCGGAGAGTCCTGAACTTTTGTTCCAACAACTATTTGGGTTTTGCAGCCGACGAGCGGATCAAGGCTGCAGCCAAAGGGGCCATTGACAAGTACGGTGTCGGCCCGGGCGCCGTCCGCACCATTGCCGGCACCATGACCATCCATCAGGAACTGGAGCGGGAACTGGCTGATTTTAAAGGCGTTGAAGCCTGCCTTACTGTCCAGTCCGGTTATAATGCCAACTTGTGCGCAATTCCGGCACTGGTGGGCAAGGAAGACACCATAGTCAGCGATGAGCTCAATCATGCCAGCATTATCGACGGCGCCCGCCTCAGCCGGGCCAAAGTAAAGGTTTATCCTCACAATGACATGGAAGGACTGGAAAAGGTCCTGCAGGGCGACCTGCAAGGCCGGGTCCTCATCATCACTGACGGAGTCTTCAGCATGGACGGTGACATCGTCCCCCTGCCGGAGATAGTCAGGCTGGCCAAGAAGTACGGGGCTATGACTATGGTGGACGACGCCCACGGGGAAGGCGTGCTGGGCCGGTCAGGCCGGGGGATTGTCGACCATTTTCGCCTCCATGGCCAGGTAGACGTTGAAGTGGGCACTTTTTCCAAGGCTCTGGGCGTAATGGGTGGATGCATAGCGGGCAGCGCTGCCATCGTCGAGTATATTAAACAAAAAGCTCGGCCCTTTACCTTTAGTTCCGCCCTGACGGTGCCTGATACCGCCGCCACCCTGGCGGCTGTTAGGATTTTGCAACAGAGCGGCGAACTGGTGGAACGCCTGTGGGAAAACGCCAGGATCTTCAAAGCCGGTTTGCAGAAGCTTGGTTTTAATACCGGCGTGACAGAGACTCCCATTACCCCGGTGATGATTGGTGATGCCCGGGATTCTTCGGAATTCAGCAAACGCTTGTTTAAAGAAGGCATTTTTGCTTCCACCATTGGCTTTCCTCTAGTAGCTGAAGGCAAGGCCAGAATCCGGGTCATGCTCTCAGCGGCCCACAGTCAGGAAGACCTGGACTTTGCCCTGGATGTATTCGGAAAAGTGGGCAAGGACATGAAACTGATCTAGTCACAAGAAACCCTCCCTCTCACTTGGGAGGGCTTTTTTAAATTACAAAGTATTTCATAATTGTATCATTGCAGGAATGCTGAGATGTGACGTTGAATAAAAGCCGAAATACTACAATATACTGTATCAGTCCCTGACAAAGCCGATGACTTTGGCAAAGAGATCTGAGATCTTTGAAAATTAAATAATCCATCCCTTAATAATAGCAGAATTTGTGGAGTATTTACTGCCAGGTTTTTCGGTTTTTCTAAAGCCTGCGCTGCAGCCAAGTATAACCAGATTCAGGTTCTTGACTATGCTAAAGTGGTAAAGTATAATTGTAGGCAGGTGGGAAACAAAAAATAATACGCCAAAAATCCTAAAAAGAACAATGGAAAAACAGAATAAGGGGTTTTATTCGACAAGGGACTTGACTGCTTTTTTCTTTTTAGTATAATAAGGGACAAGCTAAATCATTATTCACGCAGTGCCTTATGATTTTCTTCCCTCTAAAAGCAGGAATTTCATCCTTAGCGTCGAATATAGATAAGTGAACATTTGCAAGCCCTTATTTCCATTGGTTTTAGAGCGGCTAACGCCGCCTAAAATATAGATTACATTTTATCAAGGGAGGAAACGAAATGAAAAGGCTTTTGGTACTAGTGCTGGCAACGGCTTTGGTCGCTGTCTCACTGGTAGGTTGCACACCCAACTCTACCTCAGGCACTATGATTGTAGGCAGCCCTGCAATTTCCGGCGACTTTATCTACGGATTTGGCAACAGCTCCTATGACAAGTGGGTAAAGGATCTCACAGGCGGGTTTATGGGCACCCATTATGTTACCGCTGACGGTGCCTACGCTGTGAATGAGACCGTTGTCAAAGATTTAAAAATCGACAAAGATGCTGATGGCAACAAAACGTACACCTATGAATTGCAGCAAGATCTTAAGTGGAATGATGGCGAACCTATTACAGCCAAAGACTATGTCTTCACCCTCCTCTGGGAAGCTTCTCCTGAATGGGCAGGCGCGGGCGCCACTTCCTCCAATGGAGACGGACTCGTGGGTTACGAAGCATACCATGAAGGCGATTCTAAAGTATTTGCAGGCGTCAAACTTATCGAGGACTATAAATTTTCAGTCACCATCGATGCGGAACAGCTCCCCTATTTCTACGAAGTTGAATACGGATCCTGCAGGCCTCTTCCCATGCACGCATGGACTGTAAAGGCCGCTATCGAATCCGATGAAAATGGCTCACAGCTAACCACCACTGCTGAAACTGAAGAGTGGACCTTAAAATATGGCACCAAGCGTATTTCTCAGACCGAACGCTTCGCGCCTACAGTAACCTGTGGCCCTTACAACTTTGTCAGCTTTGAAAACAACGCTGTCACCTTAAAGGCCAACCCGGAATTCAAGGGCGATTGGGCTGGCAAGAAACCTCAGCTTGAATTCGTCATCATCAAGTATATCAACCAGGATACTGACGTGGACCAGGTTATCAACGGCTCCGTTGACGCTGTAGTCGGTGTCATTGAAGCTGAAAAGATTGAAAAAGCCAGAAACGATGCAAACACCAAGTTCACTGATTATCCCCGTAATGGTTACGGCGGTGTATTCTTCCACTGTGACTTCAGCCCCACCAATGACCCCAACGTCCGCAAGGCTCTGGCCTATCTGATGGACCGCGATGAGATTCTCAAGAACGTCATTGGCGGCTATGGCTCTACTGTCAATGGCATGTATGGTTTCGCCCAGTGGATGTACAAGGACAACAAGGAGGCTATCGATAATCTGCCTAACTTGGTCCTAAACCAAGACTATGCCAATGACCTGCTGGATGAAACTGAATGGGTATACGACAAGGATGGTAATGCATTCGACCGTTCCAAGGCCACGAAAGACGGCGGCTACTTCCGCTACAACAAAGAAGGCAAACCTTTGGTTGTTGAGCACCTTGGAAGCGAAGATAACAACGTCACCGACAACGTTGAAATTCAATGGAAAGCTAATTGCCCCTACGCTGGTATCGACTTCCGCCTTACTCGTTGTGACTTCTCCAAGCTTCTCAAACACTACTATGGCGGATTCGATCTAGGAGCTGAAAGGCAGTACAACAGCTTTAACTTGGCCACCGGCTTTACAGCAACTTTCGACCCCTACTATGACTATCACTCCAAGTTCTACCATCAAATGTACATGCAGACTGAACAACTCAAAGATGACAGAATGGACGAAATCACTGTCAGGATGAGAAGGTACGAGCCCGAACAGAAACAAGAATACTCAGCTGCATGGTTGGAATTCCAGCAACTGTGGAATGAACTGCTTCCCGTAATTCCACTGTACTCCAACCAATACCATGACATCTACAGGGGCAAGCTTAGCGGCTTCAACACCAACCCCTACCATGACTGGACAGATATTATCTGCCAGATCTCTAAAACAAAATAGAGATACCCCGGCCAATCGCTAGAGTAAAAGAAAGAGGGATGGCATCTGCTATCCCCTTTCTTTTATCAAATTAACTTTTTATATCAATGGCTATTTTGAGAAAATTTGTGTTTTGTGCCAATTGTTTCCGCCTCCATTTATTTGTTTTTGTGTTTTGTGAGCGCTGCAAATTGTTAGAATCAGTTCCTCATACCCTCTTTCGGAAAACCCGAAAGCTTGATGATAATTCGATAATACCGTATAAAGGAGGCTGTGTTAATGTGTTAAGGTACCTTGCGAAAAGGTTGATTTCGATGATTCCCGTCGTAATAGCCATCACTATCGTAGTTTTCGGGATGGTTAAGGCCATGCCCGGCGATCCCGCTGCCATGATGATCAACCCTGCCTTGAAAGAAGAACAAAGAATAGCTGCATATAACGCCATGAGAGAAAAGCTTAGCCTTGACAAACCCTTGCCGGTTCAATATGTAAAATGGGTGGCTGCTACAGTCCAGGGCGATTTGGGCTGGTCGGCCATGAACAATCGGCCGGTAAGAGATGTGATTTTAGAGCCCCTGAAGAATACCCTTATTCTTAATGTTTTTGTCACTGTTTTTCAGATTGCTATTATCTTGCCTATTGGCGTAATGATGGCAGTCAAGCGCGGTTCGTTTATGGACAGGTTTTGGCAAGTCTTTTCTTTGGTAGGTTATTCAATGCCGTCTTTCTTTATTGGACTATCTCTCATTTTTTTATTGGCACTGAAACTAAAATGGCTGCCCCCGGGCGGGATGCCAATATCTGCCTATGGAAAAAACTTCGCTTATTATGTTTCTTGGTTGAAATATTTGATTCTGCCCACGTTGAGCTTAACAATTATCAGTATTGCCGGTGCCATCCGCTATGTGCGCAATGCTATGATTGAAGCCCTTGATCAGGACTATATCAGGACTGCCCGTTCTAAAGGTCTTCCTGAAAAGGTTGTCATCTATTCTCATGCTTTCCGTAATGCGTTAATCCCCATTTCTACCATCATAATTATGAGCGTTTTTGCAATGCTCAGCGGTTCCGCCATTACTGAGCAAGTGTTTGCATGGAAGGGAATCGGTCACACTTTGGTTTTAGCTTTGAATAACCGGGATTATATGCTGGTAATAGCCCTTAACCTGCTGAGCACAATGCTGGCAATTACCGCCAACATTGTCGCTGATATAACCTATGGAATTGTCGATCCCCGGATTAAGCTGGAATAGGGAGTGATATAATGGAAAACAAAACAGTTCCCGAGCCTGTTAAGGAGTCAACAGGCGCCAAACTTGGCAAATCTTTCGGCTCCATGTTTAAGCGCTTGTTTATCAGGGAAAAGGATCACCTCTCTGTTTTAGAAGAAGAAGCCCTGCAGACTCCGACACAAACAGTATTTAAGAATTTTGTCCGGACCAGACTGGGAGTTGTTGGCGTCATCGCCTTTATCCTGATCATGCTTTTTTCTTTTGTGGGTTCGCAGCTGCGGCCTATAGATGAGTCTTATCAGGAACCGGCTCTGTCTAATATCCGCCCCGGAGCCAACTACCTGAAGTACCCCGCCCAAATCGTCAAGGAAGGGGTTAAAGAAATTTCTTCGGGGATTTCCTACTCTGTGGCCCTCACCAATGAAGGCAATGTCTATGCCTGGGGAAAACAGCCGATATATCTCAGTGGAATGTCCACCAGCGTTTTTAATTTTCCTGCCGGTTTTAAGCAAGGTCAGATTGCCCATATAGCAGCGGGTGACCGCTTTTGGGTTGCTTTATCTGAAGACGGAGAATTTTATGGCCTGGGTTATAACAACTTTAAACAGGCAGAGTTGCCTGAAGAAGCAAAGGAGAAAATGCAGTCTTCCTCCGTCAAACAGTTGCTTGCTGGGGAAGGTGTTACCGGCATCCTCTTTGAGGATGGTGAAATCTTTATCTGGGGAAGCACCATGTCTACCCGTCAGGACAATGTTCCCAAGGAATACCAGGGGAGAATTGTCCATGCTGAGTTTACTTCGCTTAATGTTGTCGTCCTTTTGGATGACGGCACTATAGGTGTCTTTGGCGTAAGTGGCAATGAACTTTCTCTTATTCCTGCAGAACTTACTGATGGCAGTGTTGAAGTGGTTGCTTTCACCACTTCCGGCCGCGCAGCTTTGGCTCTTGATTCTACAGGCAAACTGCATGTTTGGGGGAGCCGCTTGCATGACATTCTTCAAATCCCCGATTTTGAGGGAAAAGTTGTGGATTTGTTCGGCGGCAAGAATAATTTCGGCGTTTTGCTGGACAATGGCCAGGTCATTTACTGGGGAGCAAATCACTTTAATCAGCTGGCTTTTCCCAAAGCGATGAAATCTGCCAATTACGTTTCAGTATATTCTGACATGTTTCAGAGTTATGCTGTAGCTGAGGATGGCAATGTCACTGCCTGGGGTCATAAGGGCTTTGTCTTCGGTTCAGACCAGTTCGGCCGGGATAATTTGACCCGCCTTATTCACGGCGGCCGTATCTCCCTTACTGTCGGCGCCATCGCCATGATTATATCGGTTATTATCGCCCTGTTTATTGGCTTGGTTTCCGGCTACTTTGGCGGCTGGTTGGACAATCTCCTCATGCGTATTACTGACGTAGTTATCTCGATTCCCTTTATGCCTTTGGCTATTACCCTTTCGACAATTGTCACTGGCCGTGTGCCGGAAATGTACCGGATCTATATGATTATGGTTATCTTGGGCTTTCTCAACTGGCCTGGCCTTGCCCGCCTCATCCGGGCACACTTGCTGCTGGAAAGAGAGAAAGACTTTGTCCTGGCGGCAAGGGCTTTGGGTGTCAAGCAGAGAAATATCATGGTCAGGCATATATTGCCCAACATTTTTAACTTGGTCATTGTCAACGTGACCTTGGGTTATGCCGGTGCATTGCTTATGGAATCTGCGTTGTCTTTCCTCGGTTTCGGCGTCTCGCCCCCAACTCCTTCCTGGGGCAATATGTTAGACTCGGCCCAGAGCTCTACTGTCATCCAGTACTACTGGTGGAGATGGGTTATCCCTGGATTAGCTGTGATCTTTGCGGCTCTTAGCGTCAACCTCATCGGTGATGCCCTGCGAGACGCAATGGATCCAAAAGCAAGTGAGAAATAGGGGGTGAGAAAATGAGTTTACTTGAAATAAATAACCTGCACACCTATTTTGATACCCGCAGAGGTTTAATTAAGGCTGTTAACGGGGTCTCATTGAGTGTGGACGGGGGCAAGACTATGGGTATTGTCGGTGAATCCGGCAGCGGCAAGAGCCAGATGGCCCTTAGTATCCTCCAACTGTTTGAATCCAACCAGAAAATATATGAGGGCGAAATTTATTTCGATGGCCGTTTGATCTCAAACTTGAAGCAAGAAGAACTATACGAGATTCGTGGTAATGCCATTTCAATGATCTTCCAGGAACCCATGACCTCTCTCAATCCTGTTTTCAACGTCAGCAGGCAGATCAGCGAGGTGCTCATGCTACACCAAGGTCTGAGCAAGAAACAGGCCCACGAGCAATCCATTGAAATGCTGCGGGCTGTGAAAATTCCTAATCCTGAAGAGGTCGTCCTGCAATACCCCCACCAACTTTCCGGGGGAATGCGGCAACGGGTTATGATTGCTATTGCCTTGGCCTGCAGGCCAAAGTTGCTCATTGCCGATGAACCTACTACAGCTTTGGACGTTACCATCCAGGCTCAGATTTTGCGCCTGATGAATGAACTAAAGGACGATTTTAACGCTTCGATTATGTTTATTACCCATGACCTGGGGGTTATAAACCAGATGGCCGACGATGTCGCTGTAATGTATTGCGGCCAGGTAGTGGAAACTGCACCGGTGGACTATATCTTCAAAAACCGCGACAAGTATTCCCACCCCTATACCGAGGCTCTGCTGGTTTCTATCCCGCTGCTCAGCGGCAATCAGGGCGACCGCTTAGAGGCAATCCCAGGCGCCGTTCCCCATCCTTTGGACTTGCCTCCCGGCTGCAAATTCGCTCCCCGCTGCAAATACGCCACTGCCCGCTGCCATCAGGAAGAGCCTGACTTGGTTTCCGTCAGCGATGTGCAGGCGGTCAGATGTTTCTATCCTCAGAAGGGAGTGAGAAACAGTGGAGAATAAAAAACCTCTAATTCGCATTGAGCACCTGACTCATTATTTCCCCCTCAAAAAGAAGTCTATCTTTCAGCGTGAGCAATACTATGTGCGGGCAAATGAAGATATTTCTTTAAATATCTATGAGGGTGAAACCTTCGGCCTGGTCGGCGAAAGCGGCTGCGGCAAATCCACTTTGGGCCGGGTAATTCTCCAATTGTATACCCAGACTTCGGGCACAATTCTCTATTACGGCAAAACCTTGGAAGAGTTTAAGCCCAAGTATGTCAAGAAAACTATCAACTACCTGCCAAGGATTGTGGCCAGGTACAATGAATTGGCAGCAGAATTGGGCGACGATTTTGAGGAGAAAGCTAAAGAGAACAAGGGCATCAGAAAAGTCGTTGTCAGATATGCTGATGCCGTCCGCATTGCCGGCGGCTTGGTTCTGGCAGACGATCTCAATGAAGTTTCCCGGGTGCTGCGGGAAGAATATGATGCCGGTTCCGCCTACTTTGCCCTCACTCACAAGCTGGGAGACGTAACCTTAAAGCGGGATACTTTAGTGGCCAAAGAGGTCAAGACTGGCGACGATCAAAAGCACCTGGACCAGCTTAACAGTGAAATCGAAATTTTGACTGCTAAGAAAGATGCACTTAAGGCTGTTCTGGATGAAAAGCTGGCAGCCCTTCAAGCTTTGCGGGAGCGTGTTTCCAGCAAAGAGGGATTTGCCGCGGTAGACGCCAAGCAAGACGAGGGAATCGACCTGGCCCAGCTGACCTCTGAGGAGATGCGGGTTCTCCGTCGGGAACTCCAGGTTATTTTCCAGGACCCCTATTCTTCATTGAACCCCCGCCTTACCGTCGGCCAAGTAATAAGCGAGGCCCTGACTGCGCATAATATCTTTAAGTCGGGAACTGCGATTCTGGAAAAATACGTTGTCGACTTGATGGAAAAGTGCGGTCTCCAGCATTATATGCTTCACCGTTATCCCCACCAGTTTTCCGGCGGCCAGCGGCAGCGTATCGGCATTGCCCGGGCCCTGGCGGTTATGCCCCAGTTTGTGGTCTGTGATGAGGCCGTCAGCGCTTTAGACGTATCCATTCAGTCTCAGATTATCAACTTGCTGATTGATCTGAAAGAACAGGAAAAACTCACCTATCTCTTTATTTCCCATGACCTCAGCACTGTCAAATTCATCAGCGACCGCATCGGCGTCATGTACCTGGGTTCTCTGGTTGAGCTGACCAGCTCTGAAGTAATCTTTAAGGATCCCCTTCATCCCTATACCGAAGCTCTGATGGAAGCTATCCCCACTACCGAGGATGAATCCAGGAAAGACTTGGTTACCATTGAAGGAGATATCCCCAGTCCCATCAATCCGCCCAGCGGCTGCAAGTTCCACACCCGGTGCAAGTATGCTACCGATAAGTGCAAGGAAGTTGTGCCGGAGTGGAAAGAACTGAAACCCGGACATTTCGTTGCCTGCCACTATCCACTGGACAGAGGTGAAATACTTGTTCAAAAGACTAAGGGAGCGTCTGCCTAAAAAACACAGCCCGGAAGAAGTCGAAGACCACTTTCGCAAGCTCGAAGGCATAGGCGGGCTGGAAAAGAACGATTATAAGGCAATGATTCTCGCTGCTTTTCTTACCCTTGGTCTGCCGCTGCTGGCAATGATAGCAGTGATTTACGGCAGCATCTACTTGTTATTTCTTCGTTAAAAATTTTACAATCCATACCTTGTCTTTTTCAGGTATGGATTTTTTTGTCCTGAGCAGACGGTGACAGTTTGCGAAAGGTTGAAAATAATTCTGTCATGAGGTATAGTACTAAAGGAGTATGTTTACAAATACAAGGAGGGTGTAATCCATGAAAAAATTAGTTGTTATTTTATTGGCACTGGCTTTAGTACTGCCTTTGGCCGCATGCAACAAAACACCGGGTCCCGATACCGAGGATCCAGGCAAAGATCCAGAAAAAGAAACATATGAACTTGCCTTAATTACAGACATTGGCACCATCGATGACAAATCTTTTAACCAGGGTGCGTGGGAAGGCCTGAAAAAGTATGCGGAAGAAAAGAAAATAACCCATAAGTACTACAAGCCCGCAGAAAAGACCACCGCTGCATACTTGGATGCCATCGACCTAGCTGTCGAGGGCGGAGCAAAACTGATTGTCTGTCCCGGCTTCTTATTTGAACCTGCTGTGTATGAAGCTCAAGATCTCTATCCCGAAATTAAATTCATCCTTTTAGATGGAGATCCCAACGATGGGGACTGGGATAAAGGTTTCCCAACTTACAAACGGCAGAGCAATGTCTACTCAGTCTTCTATGCAGAAGAGCAGGCCGGCTTCCTGGCTGGTTATGCAGCTGTAAAAGACGGCTACACCAAACTGGGCTTTATGGGCGGCATGGCCGTTCCCCCAGTTATCCGCTTTGGCTATGGCTTTGTCCAGGGCGCCGAATTCGCCGGCAAGGAACTGGGAATCGAAGCAATTGAAGTTATGTATCACTATACCGGCAAATTTGAAGCAACTCCCGAAGCTCAGGCAATGGCTGCCGGCTGGTATGAAGCCGGCACCGAAGTCATCTTTGCCTGCGGCGGCGCAGTAGGCAACTCTGTAATGGCGGCTGCTGAAACAGCAGGCAAGGCTGTTATTGGTGTCGACGTCGACCAGTCTGCAGAATCCGACACTGTTATTACCTCTTCCATGAAACAGCTTTCAGTTTCCGTCTACGATGGAATTAAAGCCTTCTACGCCGGCAGCTTCCCCGGCGGCAAAAGCATAGTCCTTGACGCTAAGGTACTGGGCGTTGGACTGCCTATGGCAAGCTCAAAGTTTGAGACCTTTACCCAGGCCGACTACGATGCAATCTTCCAGGAATTAGTTGACGGCAATATTGAAATCCTCAAGGATACCAAAAAAGTCGACGATACTGATACCCCCGTGAAAATTACCGATATCCCACTCGAATTAACTACTGTAACATTTGTTGAGTAAGTCTAACCCCTGTAAGCAGCATCACTTCTTGTGATGCTGCTTATTTAGTTTGATGATTATCTTGGTTCATGGTATCATCAAATTATATATTCATTACTGCGTTCTATTAGTCAGGAGGGAGCCCATGGATTATATCATTGAAATGTTGGGCATCACCAAAGAGTTCCCAGGCATAGTCGCCAACAACGAGGTAACATTGAAGGTAAAAAAAGGCGAAATCCATGCCCTGCTTGGGGAGAATGGCGCCGGCAAATCCACGCTGATGAACGTGCTCTTTGGTTTGTACCAACCGGAGAAGGGTGTAATAAAAATCCGGGGAAAAGAAGTCAATATCTTCGGACCCCGGGAGGCCAATGCCTTAGGAATTGGCATGGTCCACCAGCATTTTATGTTAGTTGACAGTTTTACCGTCCTCCAGAACATTGTCTTAGGCATGGAGACAGTGGCAGGAGGGCTGCTGCGAATGGAGGAGGCCAGGAAAAAGGTCATGGCCCTCAGCGAACAATACGGCCTCAAGGTGGATCCAAGTGCTTTGGTTTCTGATATTTCCGTAGGCATGCAGCAGCGGGTGGAAATTTTGAAGATGCTGTACCGGGAAAATGAGATTCTCATTTTTGACGAACCGACGGCGGTGCTTACACCCCAGGAAATTGACGAGCTCATGCATACCATGCGCGGCTTGGCCGCTGAAGGAAAATCCATTATTTTTATCACTCATAAACTCAACGAGATTAAAGCAGTCGCCGACCGCTGCACCGTCTTGCGCCGGGGAAAATTCATTGGGGTGGTGGATGTTGCATCCACTTCCAAGGAGACCCTTTCGGAAATGATGGTGGGGCGCAAGGTCAATCTGGAAATTGATCTGCAGCCCCTGACTCCCGGCGAGCCTGTCTTGCAGGTGGACAAGTTGTTTGTCAAATCCCGGCGGCAAGGGCAAGACAAAGATGTGGTCAAAAATGTCAGTTTCTCGGTGCGTAAAGGAGAGATAGTGTGCATTGCCGGCATTGATGGCAACGGCCAGACGGAATTGGTCCATGCGCTTACGGGCCTGACAATGCCCGACAGCGGCCTCCTCACCCTTAACGGCGAGGACATTACCAGGCAATCGGTCCGCTTCAGAAATACCCACGGCATCGCCCATATTCCGGAGGACCGACATAAGCACGGGCTGGTCTTGGACTACACCTTAGGTGAGAATTTAGTGCTCCAGGGGTACTTTACGCCGGAATTTCAAAACAATGGTTTCTTGCGCCGGAAAAAAATTATTAACTATGCAGACAAACTCATAGATAAATACGACATCCGCAGCGGTCAGGGCGCCCTGACACCCGCTCGCAGCATGTCCGGGGGCAATCAGCAAAAGGCCATTGTCGCCCGGGAGATCGACAGGAATCCAGATTTGCTGGTAGCCGTCCAGCCTACCCGGGGGCTGGATGTAGGGGCCATTGAGTATATTCACCATAAGCTGGTAGAACAGCGGGATGCAGGCAAAGCAGTGCTCCTAATATCTCTGGAGCTGGACGAGGTTATGAATCTCAGCGACCGCATCCTCGTTATCTATGAAGGCTCAATAGTGGCCGACCTCAATCCCAAGGAAATTACCGTCCAGGAGCTGGGCCTATATATGGCAGGCTCTGCACCAGGGGCAGTTGGGAGGGATGTTCAATGAAACTGACTGACAGAATTAAGAATATGAATTTCAGCTTTCTCTCCTCGGTTATCGCCATTATCATTGGTTTACTCTTCGGCTTGGTCATTCTCTTAATCAGCAATCCTGCCCAGGCAATGGGCGGTTTTTCCACTATTCTGACAGGGGCCTTTCGGGATATGCGCAGCATCGGCCGCGTAATGTATTTCGCTACTCCCATTATCCTCACTGGTCTCTCGGTGGGCTTTGCTTTTAAGACCGGACTCTTTAATATCGGGGCCTCAGGCCAGTTTATCCTTGGCGCATTTGGTGCAGTAATTGTCGGCATCAAGCTTCCCCAGCTAGGCAGCGTTCATTGGGTAGTGGCCCTGCTGGCGGCGGCAATTCTTGGCGGCTTATGGGCGCTGCTGCCTGGGATCCTCAAGGCCTACGCTAATGTCCATGAGGTCATCTCTTCAATTATGATGAATTATATCGGCATGTACCTGGTTAATTATCTTGTCCTCAATACGGTGTATGACAGGCTTCGCAACCAGTCCATGGGAGTGGCCAAGTCTGCTGTTATCCCCAAGATGGGTCTGGATAAGATCTTTCCCCGTTCCAATGTCAACGCCGGCTTTTTCATTGCCATTCTCGCTGTAATTGTCATTTATATCATCCTCAATCGGACCTCCTTCGGCTTCGAATTAAAGGCGGTAGGCTATAACAGGGACGCCAGTAAGTACGCCGGCATCAATGAAAAGCGCAGCATCATTCTTTCAATGGTTATTGCCGGAGCCCTGGCAGGATTGGGCGGCGGGTTGCTGTACTTGGCGGGAACGGGCAAGTATATAGAAGTTGTCGATATCCTGGCTGCAGAAGGGTTTACTGGCATTTCCGTGGCCCTGCTGGGCTTGTCCAATCCAATTGGCATTTTGTTCGCAGGACTGTTTATCGGGTATATTACCGTGGGCGGGGATTATATGCAGCTCTATGACTTTGCCCCCGAAATCATCGACATTATTGTTGCCTCAATCATCTACTTCAGCGCTTTTTCTTTGATAGTCAAGAATGTTATCGACCGCCGACGGATGAAACTGGGGGGAGGCAAGGTTCAGTGAATACTATCTTCTTTCTCTTGCGGCAGACTCTGACTTTTTCAATTCCGCTGTTGGTCGTAGCCCTGGGAGGCATGTTTTCTGAGCGCAGCGGCGTGGTCAACATTGCCCTGGAAGGGATAATGGTCTTTGGCGCCTTTACCAGCATCTTGTTCATCAATATCGTCCAAGACACCATGTCAGGGCAGCTCCTTTTGTTGTTGGCCATTCTCATTGCCGGCCTGGCAGGGATACTGATTTCATTGCTCCATGCCTATGCCTCTATTAACATGAAGGCCAATCAGGTCATCAGCGGCACTGCCATCAATTTGTTGACGCCGGCGGTGGCAGTCTATGTCGCCCGTATGATTCAAAATGTCCAGCAGATTAACTTTAATAATACATTCCGCATTCCCCATGTGCCGGTACTGGGGAAAATACCCGGCTTAGGAGACGTGTTATTTAAGGATGCTTATATTACAACCTACCTGGGAATAGCCATCCTGATTGTATCAGCTATTGTCTTGTATAAAACCAAGTTTGGCTTGCGCTTGCGGGCTTGCGGCGAACATCCCCATGCGGCTGATTCGGTGGGGATCAATGTCTACAAAATACGCTATGCCGGTGTTATGCTCTCCGGAATGCTTGGGGGCATTGGCGGTTTGATCTTTGTCATTCCCACCTCCACCAATTTTAACGCTACCGTGGCTGGATATGGCTTCCTGGCCCTGGCTGTGCTGATCTTCGGCCAGTGGAAACCCATGCGCATATTCTTTGCCTCTCTTTTCTTCGGCCTGATGAAGACCATCGCCGCCACCTATTCCAGCATTCCCTTTTTGTTAAACCTGGGAGTGCCAAATACCATCTTTAAGATGACACCCTTTGTGGCCACCTTGATTGTCCTGGCCTTCACCTCGAAAAAATCCCAGGCGCCAAAGGCCTCAGGGGTTCCGTACGACAAGAGCATCCACTAAGGGGACGGACCTTTTTGCCGCAGATTCGACATTGGAACGGACCCTTATGCTGCAAAGATTATTGATGGGACAATTGGGGGCGCCCCGGTTGTCCCTGTCTTTTAGGAAAAAGCGATTGCGCGGGTTTTCGGGCAGGATTTTTCCCGCCATTGTCAAACAATAGATAAGTCAAGATATCACCAAACAAGGAGTGGATAAATATGTATGATCCCCGTATTGAAAAATTGGCAAAACTGCTGATTCACTACTCCCTGGGAATAAAAAAGGGTCAGACCCTGATAATCCAAAGTACAATGCAGGCCCAACCTTTGCTGGAGGCTGCCTATAAGGAAGCAATCCTTGCTGGCGCCCATGTCACTAACTTATTAAGCCTTCCCAATGCCCAGGAGATTTTCTTTAAAACCGCCAGCGATGAGCAGCTGGAATATGTCAGTCCCCTGAATGTATTTATCAATGAAAATATTGATGCCAGACTGCATATCATGGCAGGTTACAATACCAAAGCCCTTTCTGGCGTTGATCCCCAGCGGATTTCAGCGAATCGGAGGGCAGGGGCCAAGCTCCAAACTCGCTTTATGGAGCGGGCTGCAGACGGCGAATTGCACTGGACTCTGACGGCATATCCTACTAATGCTGCTGCTCAGGATGCCAATATGTCCCTGGCGGAATACGCTGATTTTGTCTTTGGCGCCGGTCTGATGAATGATGATGACCCTGTAGCCCGGTGGCGGGAAATCGATGCCCAGCAGGAAAAAATATGTCAGTTCCTGAATACCCGCGCCCAGCTGCGGATTGTCTCTAAAGATACCGACATCAGCATGAGCATCGCCGGACGCAAGTGGATTAATTGCAGCGGTCACGAAAACTTCCCCGACGGAGAGGTGTTTACCGGGCCAGTGGAAGACAGCGTTAACGGCCACATCCGCTTTAGCTTCCCCGGCATTTATGCCGGCAAGGAGATTGAGGACATCCGCTTGGAATTTAAGGATGGCAAGGTGGTCAAAGCAACAGCGGCCAAAGGCGAAGAGCTGCTACAGGCCCTGCTGGAAACTGATGCCGGCGCAAGGTTCGTTGGCGAAGTGGCTGTGGGCACAAACTTTGGCATTCAGAAATTTACCCGCAACATGCTCTTTGATGAAAAGATTGGCGGCACTGTTCACCTGGCAATTGGCGCCTCCTATCCCGAGAGCGGCGGAAAAAATGAATCTGGTATCCACTGGGATATGCTCTGTGATATGCGGGAGGGCGGCGAAATTTATGCCGATGGCCAGCTGATCTATAAAGACGGCAAATTCCTTTTGGATCTGTAGAAAAAACTGGGACAAAGGGGACGGATCTTTTTGTCCCAGAAAAAAACCGGGACAAAAAGATCCGTCCACATCGCCGGCGCTGCCGGCGTTTTTTTTTAAATGTTTTGTTTTATGAGCTGGGTCAGCTCATCGGCAATGGTGCCCACCACAACCTGCAGGGCTTCGCCCTTGCCGATGACGCCGGCTGCCCCCAGGGCCAGCAAGCGGTCCCGGTCTACCAGGCCAGTATCCCGGACCACCACCCGCAGGCGGGTGAGGCAGCAGTTGATCCGGATGAGATTTTCCCCGCCCCCAAGGGCTGCAACCAGGGCTTTGGCGGTTTCTGCGTCTGCCTTAAGGGCAGTGACTTCTTCATCCAGTCTGCCGGGAGTGGGAAGGCGCAACTTAGTAATCAAAGTGTAAAAAATAAAGTAGTACAGGGCGCCGAACCCTAAGCCCAGAGGTAGCAGGAGCCAGGCCTTGTCGGCCAGGTGCAGATTGAGGAAATATTCCAGAATGCCTGCTGAGGAGCCGAAGCCGTGGCGAAAGCCAAGAAACTGGCAGAGCCAGAAGGAGGCGCCGGTCAAGAGCACGTGGAAACCGTAGAGCAGTGGGGCAGTAAAGAGAAAGGCAAATTCCACAGGCTCAGTAATGCCCGTCAAAAAGCTGGTGGCGGCAGCGGCTGCCAGCAGACCCTTGACTTTGCTGCGGTTTTTGGGTAGCGCTGCCCGATACATCGCCAGACAGGCGGCAGGCAGGGCAAAGAGTTTGATGGGATAGGCGCCAGCCAGGAATTGGCCGGCGCTGGGATCGCCGGCGAGAAAGCGGAATACTTCTCCCCGGATAACTTCGCCGCCAGCAGAGTATTCCCCCATCACCGCCAGGACAAAAGCGTTGAGGGCATGATGGAGCCCCAGGGGAAGCAGCAGCCGTTCCAGAGCGCCGTAAATCCCGACCCCCAGGCCGCCCGCGGAAAACACCCACTGGCCCAGGGTGGCAATGCCCTGTTGCAGGCCTGGCCAGATCAGGCCCAGCCCAATGCCGATGGGGACGCTGACAACACTGGCGATGATAGGCACAAACCGCCGGCCGGCAAAAAAACTAAAAAAAGGATGAAATTTGACCCGGTGGAAACGGTTGTAGAGCAGGCCTGCGGTGAGGGCGGCGAGGATTCCCCCCAGGATTCCCATGTCCAGGCTGGTTCCATCCTTGCCTAATGCCGCAATGCCAGTAATTATTACATAGCTGATGGCGCCGGTAAAACCGGCGATGCTGGCATCGTCAGCCAGGCCTATGGCCAGACCTACGGCAAAAATAAGCCCGATATTGTTGATGAGCAGCTGCCCAGCCGCCGCCAGGGGCACGGCTACAGCAGGGATGGGAATGACATTGCCCAGAGCCAGCAGCAAAGCTGCGGCTGGCAACACCGCAATGGGGGTCATAGCCGCTGCGCCAAGTTTTTGTATTCTGCCTTTAGCCACTATTTTCTACCTCCCTGTTTTGGGATTATATTTGTCTTATTGTATCTTTACGGTCAATATTCCTGCTTGAGAAACTTTATGTTTTTATCAGTTGCAATGCCAAGCCCTCTTAGGTTAGGATAGAGGCAGAGACAGGAGGTAGATTATGGATAAGCACGCACAAAAATTAAGTCGATATTTGCAGATGGTTATGCTCCGTCTCAGTGACAGCGATATTCTTCAGCGGGTGGAAGTTGAGACTCCCAAGGACGTAGAGGTTTTCAAAGTTGAAGCCGCTCAGCCGAATATGCTGCGCTCAGAAGGTGGGAGGCAGCTGCCTTTGGTAGAACTGCCCCGCTGCCTGGAAGAGATAATGCAGGCTGCGGAAAAGGGAAGCATTCGCTTTGTGGAGCGGGGGACTCTGGTGACCTTGGCGGTGCTGCCTAATGACGTGAAATTGAGCATGAGCACTTTGGCCTCTCCCGTCCACCAGCAGCCGGTGGAAACCGGCACCCGTCAGCAGTTTATCAAGGTCCAGGAGGCCCTGGAACTTTTACAGGCCCTGGAAATTGCCTCCCCTGAAGGCAAGGTGCGGGCCGACCGGCGCCGAAAATACTACCAGGTAGACCGGTTTGTCGAGCTGGTGGATGAGGTGCTGGAGCAGTGGAATGAGCAGCGGCCCTTGACTATCCTGGACTGCGGCTGCGGCAAGTCTTATCTTTCCTTTGTCCTCAATTACTGGCTTACGGAAAAGCGTCGCATCTCCTGCCGGGTGATTGGCATCGACGCCAATGCAGCAGTGATTTCAGCCTCCAAGGCAATTCAGCAGCGCCTTAACTATCGGAATATGGAGTTTCACAGGGGCAGCATTCTCGAGTACCGACCTTCGGGTCCGGTGGATATGGTTCTCAGTCTGCATGCCTGCGACACTGCCACCGATGAGGCTTTGGCCCTAGGAATTCATCTGGGCAGCAAGTACATAATCTCGGTGCCCTGCTGTCAGGCGGCTTTGCGGGAGCGCATAGACTATTCTCCTTGGCAGGAAGTAGTCAAACACAGCATCTTTCGCAACCGGCTGTCAGATGTGCTCACCGACGGCTTGCGGACGGCAGCCCTGGAGGCCCAGGGCTACAAGGTGTCGGTGGTGGAGTATGTATCCCCCTTGGACACGCCGAAAAACATTATGCTGCGGGCGGTAAAAACCGGGCAAGCCGGGGACGCTGCTGCCTACAGGAAATTGCAGAATTTGGTACAAGGGATCTTGCCCCTGGAAAGCTTTTTGCAGATCTTGCACAAAATGCCCTGACCCAGGGCAAACTAAGCAAAACAGGTGTGGAGGAAGCGCTGTGGAAGCATGCCCAATTTGCAATGGCCTTCAGAATGTCAGCAAGCTTTGTCCCTATTGTGGAGGAGAAATGGAGGAAAGGGGCGCCCTGCAGGATTTTATCGATGACTACAGTCCCTACCTGAGCAGAGAATTGGCAGCAAACCTGACCGAGAGCAGGGACTGTGTACACCTGTACTCTTGCCCTGTCTGTGATAAGGATGTCAGGATTGCAACGCCGCTGTGGAATATCTGACAGTTGCGGCCGGTTTTGGTGAAAGGAAGTACAAGGGGTTTTTCGGAAAATGAAGTCTGTATACCCGGGACGGATTGCATGCAGTTGTATCCGGGCGGAGGCAAACCTATGAGGACAATTAACAAAATCCTGGCCCACCAGGCAGGGGCCAGGCTATACCATATCAAGACGGGCCGGTTACCTGCATCTGAGGAGCTGGCCCGTCTTGTTGATGAAGGAGTTTATTCTGAGCTGCCGGCATACAAGGCAAGAGGAGATGTCAAGACCGCAGCAGCGGTGCTGGCTGGCGACGAGCTGCACATGGATTTAGGTCTGCTTTATCAAAAGTTGAGAAAGACAACAGAAAAGAAAAATTTGGGACAGGTCTTTACCCCCATGCCGGCAGTGGAGGCGGCCTTAGACCTAGTTACAGTCATGCCAGAGAGGATAATCGATCCTGCCTGCGGGGCAGGGGATTTTCTGTTGGCCTGCAGTCGCCGTTGGCCCCAGGCAAGACTTACGGGGGTAGAGATTGACTCCTTGGCCTTGGCTGTGGCCGCAACCAAACTGAAGCTAACGAAAATCAGCGATGCTGAGCTGCTATGGGCTAACGCCATCAATTTGCGCCATACTGGCACCTATGATCTGGTTACCGGCAATCCGCCTTGGGGGGGCAATCTTTCCCCAGGGGACTTGCCAAAAGATACTCATTTTCCGGGGCAGGCCAACTCATTTGTCTACTTTATAGAACTGGCGGCCCGTCTGCTGCAGCCAGGAGGGCAGCTGGTTTTTGTGCTGCCTGAAGCCTTTACCAAAGTATGGACCTATCAAAGGGTACGAGCCTGGCTGCTGGAGAATTTTGCTATCAGCGGTCTGCATTATATCCCAAAGCTTTTTGCGGACTATTATGCCCCAGCAATACTCATAGCCGCTGTCAGATTGCCCTGTCCCCCAATCAAGGGCGTTCCAGTATGGTACCAAAAAGCTTTATACAAGCCTAAGGTCCAGCATAATATCTTGCCGGCAGCGGCCCTGGAGCCCCAGCGCTTCAACTTCAACTGGCAACAGAAGATGGAAGAACTTTGGCAGCAGTGCAGGCGGGATGCAATCTGCCTCCGGGAAGGCGAATTAGGCGCAACCTTGCCTGAGGGAAAAGCGGTGGTAGACTTTTCTCTGGGAATTGTCACCGGGGACAACCGGCGTTTCGTCCACAATAAGCCCGCCCCCGGACGCTATTCTCTGTTGCAGGCCAGGGATATCTCGCCCTTCATAACCGCCCCGCCTTCCGGCTGGTTGGAATATGACAGCGTAAGACTGCAGCAAGCTGCGCCCCGGGAAAAGTACCAGGCAGCCGCCAAGATCGTCTATCGTTTCATCGCCCGGGAAATAATTGCTGCTGTCGATTACAGCGGTTCCCTTACCCTCAACAATCTCAATATTATTCTGCCTTTGCACCTGCCCTTTCCCTTGGAATACCTGGTAGGGCTCTTAAACAGCAAGCTCTTGAATACCCTGTATATGTACAAATTCTTTACAGGCAAGGTTCTGACCCGCCAGCTCAAGCAACTGCCTTTGCGCCTTGGCAAGGCTGAGGCAGTCACTGCCTTGGCGAAAAAGCTGGCTCAGGGTGAGGGCAGCATAGCAGAAATGGACCATTTGGTCTATGATTTGTACGGACTGGATTCAGGCCAACGCAGTTTGGTTGCAGAACAGCATCGCCGCTTGAAAGAGATGTTCTTTGTCTAATGGGCCGAATCAAAAAGGCAGGGGGGCCGTCTCGGCCCCCTGCTGCTATTCGCTTATTTAATTAAGGCTTGCGTGTCATTTTATCCTGGTGAAATCCAAATCAGGGGTTTGGGTAAAGATAATGTATAATAGGAGTAGGAGGGGATGGAGACAGTGGAGACAAAGGACATTCTTGATGTGCTGACCAAGCTGTATCCCAATGCCGCTTGTGCCTTGGAGCACCGCAATCCTTTCGAACTTTTGATAGCGACAATTCTGTCCGCCCAATGTACTGATCAGCGGGTTAACCAAATTACCCGTCGCTTATTTGCTGAGGCCGCCAGCCCCCGGGCAATGGCGGCGCTGGGGGTGGACGGAGTCCGGGAGCTAATCCATGGCTGCGGTCTGCACAATAATAAGGCTGCCAATATCGTAGCCACTTGCCGGCAGCTGGTGGAGAAGCACCAGGGTGAAGTGCCCAGCAGCCGGGAGGAACTGGAAGCCCTGCCCGGCGTGGGCAGAAAAACAGCAAATGTAGTTCTCAGCAATGCTTTCGGCCTGCCGGCCATTGCCGTAGATACCCATGTCTTCCGGGTGGCCAATCGCATAGGCATCAGCGTTGCCTCGACTCCTGAGAAGACGGAGGAACAATTGATGCAGGCAATACCTCAGGAGCACTGGAGCCATTCTCATCATCTCTTGATTTTTCACGGCCGCAACTTGTGTAAGGCCCGGAAACCCCAGTGCGATCAATGCCCTTTGGCAGAGGGTTGTAAATACAATGCTCAAGAAAGCGTCCGCTAATCGAATATGGGGGGATAAAGGTGGAAAACATCAAGAAACTTGCCCAACTGCTGGCGGAAAGCAAGGATACCATGGTTCTGACAGGGGCAGGGGTCTCAACTGAGAGCGGAATCCCCGACTTTCGCAGTCCTGACACCGGCCTCTGGTCCCAGATGGATCCCATGGAGCTCTTGTCCCGATCAGCCCTGTCCCGAAATCCTGCCAACTTCTGGACGCGGTCGGAGCCAATTTTCCGGGAGATGTCCACTGCCCAGCCTAATCCTTGCCATTATGCTTTGGCCCGATTGGAGGAAAAGGGGTTAATTCGGGGCATAGTCACGCAAAATATCGATAGCCTGCACCAACTGGCAGGCTCCAAATCCGTATTAGAAGTGCATGGTCATTTGCGCAGCGCCCATTGTCCCGGTTGCGGCGCTCATACCGATATGCGTCCCTTGCTGGACCAGGTAGCTAAGGGGGATTCCCCGCCCCGGTGCAGCTGCGGCGGGGTTTTCCGTCCCGATGTGGTATTGTTTGAAGACCCCTTGCCTGATGCCTTTCATGTTGCCTGGCAATGGGCCAGGGTCTGTGATTTGCTGCTGGTGGTTGGGTCAAGCTTGGAGGTAGCGCCGGTGTGCTGGCTGGTGCCGGCAGCATCGAGGCTAGCCATAATCAATATGGGCGAAACACAATGCGATGATATGGCAGAAGTTCTAATCCGGGGAAAAGCCGGCGAGATTTTGACGGATCTGGTCAAAGAGGCAGAAGGATTGCAGCGGCAGCCATAGCTCTAGCTGAGGGCCGGTCTTCCTGCTGCTATCCAGACTAACAGAGCCAAGAGAAAAGTTACCACCCCGGTTAGGATGAAAAGGGGACCTAGGCCGATGCCTTTGCGCCTGGCAGAGAGCAATCTGCCGATGGCAAACAGCAGCCCCAGCAAGGCGAGACCTAATCCAGCAATCGTTCCCAGGGTGTAAGTCCACAGACCAAATTCCTCAGCAAAGGCGAACCAATCAAGGACTGCCGCCAGGGCCGCCAGACCAAAAGCAATAAACAAGCCAATGCGCACGCGCTTCACAGAAAAGCACCTCCGAGTATAGTGTATCCCGAAGGTGCTTGTTAGTTTCGGCCGGAGAAGGTATAAAAAGATATATCAAAATATTTACCTCTGGTTCGCGGCAAACTGATATAATTATTGGAGTAAGGGAGGGAGCCTAATGCCAGTTATTGAAACAGTAGGCCTGACCAAGTACTATGGCAAGACCAAAGGCATAGAGAATGTCAACCTCCAGGTTCAAGAGGGCGAGATCTTTGGCTTTATTGGCCCAAATGGGGCCGGCAAGTCTACTACAATCCGGACTTTGCTCAACTTCATTTTCCCCACAGCAGGGGAAGCCCGGGTATTAGGCCTGGATGTTGTTCGGCAAAGCCGGGAAATTCGCGCCCAGGTCGGTTATTTGGCAGGAGAAGCAGGTTACTATGACGATATGAAGGTTAAAGACCTCTTGGCCTATGCGGCCCGGTTTTATAAACAGGACTGTGCCTCAAGAATCAGAGAACTGGTGGATATATTCGATTTGGATGTGATGAAGCCTGTCCATTCTCTTTCTCTGGGCAATAAAAAAAAGGTGGGGATAGTGCTTAGTTTGCTCCATCAGCCCCAGCTTCTGATATTGGATGAACCCACCAGCGGCCTTGATCCTTTGATGCAGATGAGGTTTTTTGAGGTTCTGCAGGAGGAGAACAGCCGGGGAACGACGATTTTCTTCTCATCCCATGTGCTCAGTGAAGTTCAGCGCTTGTGCCATCGGGTGGCAATAATAAAGGACGGACAGATTCTCAAGATAGAAGAAATGGAACAGCTGCGCAGTAATCAGTTCCGCAAGGTGCGAATTGCCATAGATTCAGATGAATTTAACGGCAACGCCATTCCGGGAGTCATTCATGCTGCCCGAGAAAATGGGATCTGGCATTTGCTCTTTAAGGGAGATATTAACCAGCTGTTGAGATTCTTGTCGGAGTATAAGCTGGTGGATCTGTGGCTGGAAGAGCCTACCCTGGAAGAAATATTTCTCCATTACTATGAGAAGGAGGGGGCAGAATGACTATCTTGCGTCGGGAACTCGGAAGCAATTTGCGCGGTCTGCTGATTTGGGCTCTGGCCCTGGCCTTGCTCAATTTCTGGATGGTGTCCATCTTCCCTGGAATGGCTGCAGAAGGGGCCAAACTCGAGGAATTGACGGAGATGTATCCCGAGAGCATGATGAAGATGTTCAATATGGATAAACTTAATTTCAGCGATCCCCTGGGCTTCTACGGAGTCGAGTCCTTCTTTATGGTGGTGCTCTTTGGCAGCATTTACGCAGCGATTCTGGGGTCGGGGCTTTTAGCTAAGGAGGAAGACGAAAAGACCATAGAGTTTCTTTTGGCAAGGCCTGTGAGCAGAGGCGAGATAATCCGGGATAAGGTCCTGTGCTGGGTTATATACATGGTCCTCTTTAACGTTATTATTGGGATTTTTACCTGGCTGGGGTTTGAGTTTTTTGATGTAGGCGCCTTTTCCCGGGCCACGCTGTTTTTCCTGGTGCTGGCGCCCCTTTTTGTCCACTTGATCTTTGGGGCTATGGGTTTTCTGTCAGCTTTGTTTTTTGTTCGCAGAAAAGCTGCCTTATCAATGAGCATAGGCTTGGTCCTGGGCTTATACTTTCTGAATGCCATTGCTTTGCTCTCCGAGGACATGCAGTTCCTGGGCTGGTTCTCTCCCTTCAGATATATGGATGCTGCGGATATTGTCAACAACGGGGGGATCAATTGGACTTATGCCTTAGGATTGTTGCTTGTTGCGGCCGTGATGGTGGCTGTTGCCGGGATTCTCTACCGCAAACGGGATATAGCCATATAGCATAAAAGGGTTGCTAACGCGCTATCCCTGTTTCCTTTACTTTGGGCACGGGAAATTTGAACAGTTTCGTCCCCAATCTGGATGCCTTTGGCTGGGATATTCTGAACTTAGGGGCTACAGATCCAGAGCCGGATCCAGAGTCGGACCCTGAATCAGACCCCGAGCCGGATGCAGAACCGGACCCTGAGCCGTATCCAGAACCAAACCCTGAGCAGGACCCAGAGCGGGACCCAGACTCCGATTCCAATCCGGAAGAATCTCAAGACCCTGTGGATCAAGATGAGCAGGAAAACCCTGGGGACTCTGAGGAACCAGAGAATTCTGTAGTTCTGGAAGTACCGCAAGATACCCTGACGGAACTCGATACGTTGCCACAAACCGGGGGCAGCATGATTTGGTTTACCTCCCTGGGCCTGGCCCTTCGAGCCATGGGCCTGGCGCTCAGACGCATGTTTTAAGGATTGAAT
>DHSM01000025.1 GCA_002408465.1 Firmicutes bacterium UBA5286
CCTACAGTAACTTTACACTAACTAATCACTCCCGCCCTTATTGTCTTGACATTCGCTCCTACAATCTTTAAATAAAGTTAGGACAAGGAGAGCCTCCTTGTCCTGATTTTTTCTGCAAGTTTTTCGCGTAGGGTTAGTATCTGGGACATTCACCATTGTTCCACAAAGATCTCAGGTCAATGGAAAGGCCCGCAAAGTCAGGGTGTTCTACTGCCTCATCTTCTGTCCCCAGCACTACTAGAGCATAGCTGTCCTTACCAAGAGACAAACACTGCAAAATCCTGTTTTCAGGGTCCAGGAGCCAAAAATGCTGAATACCCGCCTTGAGGTAAATCCTGTGTTTGATGAGGCTGTCCTTTATGCGGGTCAGCGGAGATATTATTTCCGCAACTAAATTGGGTGCGCCGTCAATATGGGTGTCCCGGATCATATCTCTTTGTTCGCCGGAAATATACAGCAGGTCCGGCTGGATACACGAGCCCGGAAGAATGCACAAGGGGGCATGAAACATCTCGCCTTTGGGATCAATTTCCCGGAAATAATCCTCCAGTATTCTTTGCAATCTGTGGGATATGCGTTGATGATTGATACTTGGCGGCTGATCCCATACCAATTTCCCTTCCAAAAGCTCCAGACGGTAGCCAGGTTCAATGATTATTTCCATGTCAAAAATATTGGCCCAAAAATCTTCGGAACCAAATTGTTTATCTGGTGGCATTAGCAATCACCTCCGCGATAATTATATACAATTTGCCGCCTCTTGTAAAGTAAAAACAAGTAGGGACAATTAACGGGTATGCATTAATTATGTTTGGTTGTGCGCAGTCTCTTTGAGGTCTGGAGGATTATTGGCTTTGATGCCGAATTATCTATATTAGACTAGATCAAAGGGGGCGTTATTCTTGACGGATACCAGTTTCATCACTTGGGTTCAGCAGTTTTCCAGCCCAGTCCTGGATGCACTCTTTAAGGCCGTTACTTTTATGGGCAATGCAGAGTACTATATCCTTGTCATCCCCTTGCTCTTTTGGCTCTACGACAAGAAATTTGCCCTCCGATTCGGGGTATTCTTTCTTGGCAACGCCTGGCTGAATTCTTTCATCAAGCATATTTTTCAAGTCAACCGCCCGCCAGTGGAGTTGCACAAAATTGAGCAGGGAGGATATTCATTTCCCAGCGGTCACGCTCAGGGGAGCACTGGCTTCTGGGGCTATTTGGCCGCGCAGATTAAGCGGCCATGGGCATATATCGTCGCGGCGATTCTTTGCTTCCTGGTGGCTTTTTCTCGCGTCTATCTGGGAGTTCACTTTCCCCACGATATCCTTGCGGGCATTCTGATTGCCATTGTTTGGATTGTTATCTATGAATTTATTACCCGCAAGGTCAAGATCAAGTTGAATTTGTGGCAATGGTTCCTGGCCAGCCTGGCTCTCAGCGTAATAATGCTCTTGCTCCATCCAAGCGGTGACGGCCCTCTGACTGCAGGTTTCATGCTAAGCGTTTTATGGGGATACCGTTTGGAAACAGACTTTGTCCGGTTCAAGGTCAGGGGCCGCTGGTGGCAAAATATCATTAAGGCCCTGCTGGGCATTGCGGTGCTTTTTATCCTTCATTCCGTCCTCAAACCAATTCTGTTGAGCCTGTTTAACAATCCGGCCAAAGATACTTCTTTTTATTACGCGGCCACTTTTTGCCGCTACTTTATTATGGGCTGGTGGGTATCCCTGCTGGCGCCCCTAAGCTTTAAAAAGCTGGGGCTGTATCCGAAGGAATAAGGTGCAAAGCTCTGTTGGTCTGTTGTCGGCAGTTCGGCTGTCATCCGGACTGCTTTTTTGTCCTCCTGCATATGTAGTAGAGGGGGGGATTCGCTGTGGGCAAACAGAAGCGGATACTATGGTTGATCTTATCCAGGCCCTTAATTGCAGCAGTCATCTTAAGCTTTGGGACCCTGGGATTGTTGCTGAGCGTGGGATTTTTTCCTGTGGCGGCAGTGGTCAGTGGCGGCAGGGTGGCAAAATGGGCGCAAATCTTGGCAGAGATGCTGAAATTCGCTGTTGTGGGCTTGTAAAACAGATCTTACAAGCTGCGGTTCCTTTTGACCCGGGCCGGGAATTATGGTAAGTTTGATGATAGACATATCGTTGCAAAGGAGTTTGGCTCATGGAACAAATGGTGGATACCTACTTGTTGCATCTTAAGGTGGAGCGAGGGCTGGCGAAGAACACCCTGGACAGCTACCGCCGGGACTTGAAGAAGTTTGTCGGGTATTTGCGCAGCAACGACATCAATACCCTGAATGAAGTGGACCGGCGAATGATCATGTCATTTATGGAGGATTTACATAATCAACACCGTGCCCCAGCCACCATTTCCAGGAATCTTGCAGCCATACGCTCCTTTTATAGCTTTTTAATGCAGGAGAGCTTGGTCAAGGCCAATCCTTCTACCGAGTTGGATGCCCCCAAAATTCCCAAACGCCTGCCCAATGTCATGACAGTTTCTCAGGTGGCTATATTGATGGAACAGCCCAATAGCAATAATGCTGCCGGCTTGCGGGATAAGGCCATGCTGGAACTTCTCTATGCCACGGGAATCAGGGTATCCGAGCTGGTAGATTTAAATCTTGTTGATGTCAACCTGGAGATGGGTTTTTTGCGTTGTCTGGGCAAGGGCTCCAAGGAGAGAATTGTGCCTATGGGCAAGTCGGCGATTGAGGCTGTCGGCGCATACCTGCAAAAAGGCAGAGGCAAGCTCATTCGCAACAGCGAGGATCAGGCGGTATTTGTTAACATTCACGGCGGCCGCCTGACCCGGCAGGGATTTTGGAAGATCCTGAAAAAGTATGTGCGCCAGGCCGGGTTCCAGGGGGATATCACGCCCCATACCTTGCGCCATTCCTTTGCCACTCACTTGCTGGAAAACGGTGCAGACCTCCGTGCTGTTCAGGAGATGCTGGGCCATTCAGATATTTCCACAACACAGATTTATACCCAGGTCACCGCCATTCATCTGCGGGATGTGTACCAGCAGTCTCATCCCCGGGCGAAACACTAATCTGGCTGTAAGGGGGTTTTGCTATTGCGTATTTTATTGGTGGTTTTGGACAGCGTGGGCATTGGCGCCCTGCCTGATGCCGGAAAATATGGCGATGAGGGCAGCAACACCTTGGGCAATGTGGCCCGGGCAGTAGGCGGCCTTGAGCTGCCGGTGCTGGAAGGTCTGGGTTTGGCCAATATTGTCGAGGTCAGCGGCCTTTCCCCGGCTGAAGACCCTAAAGCCTGTTATGGGCGCATGGCCGAGGCAGCTGACGGCAAAGACACCATCACCGGCCATTGGGAAATGGCCGGTGTCATTGTTTCTGAACCTTTTCGCACTTATCCCGGGGGCTTTCCCGACGAATTGATCCAGGAGTTCAGCCGCCGAATCGGGCGGGAGATTCTTGGCAATATCGCTGCTTCCGGGACGGAGATTATTGAAGCCTTGGGCAGAGAACATATGGAGACTGGCAGGCCTATTGTCTACACTTCTGCCGACAGCGTATTTCAAATAGCTGCCCATGAGGAAATCATATCCCTGGAAGAGCAATACCGCATCTGCGGGATTGCCCGGGAGTTGCTTCATGGGGACTATAAGGTGGCCAGGGTTATTGCCCGCCCCTTTATTGGACAACCGGGCGCTTTTACCCGCACTCCCAATCGCAAAGATTATGCCCTTGCACCTGAAACTCCTACGGTGCTGGATGCCCTCCAAGAGCAGGGCAAGATGGTAATCAGTGTCGGCAAGATTATGGATATCTTTTCCGGCAGGGGCATTACAGAAGGCCATAAAACCAGAGATAATGGCCATGGTATGGACACCATCCTTAAGGTAATGGCTGAAAATCGGGGTGACTTGATCTTTGCCAATTTAGTTGATTTTGATATGCTCTTCGGCCATCGCAACAATGCCGAAGGCTATGCCCGGGCCTTGGAAGAAGCGGATGCCGGCCTTGGCCGCATCATCCAAGCCATGGACGAGAGGGATGTCCTGATTGTCACCGCTGACCACGGCTGTGACCCTACCTTCCCCGGCACCGACCATACCCGGGAATATGTGCCCCTGCTGGTTTTTGGCTGCGGCCTCAAGGCTGGTGTCAACCTGGGCATCCGCAGGACCTTTGCTGATGTAGCTGCCACTGTGGCGGATTTGCTGGACATTGATTATACTTGTCCCGGCACAAGTTTTGCCCACGAGGTGAGATAATGGAAAGCACATATAAATTGCTGGCTGAGGCGGTAGAATTTTTGCGGCAGCGGGGATTCGGCCGGGCCAAGGTTGCACTGATACTGGGCTCGGGACTGGGCGGTTTGGCCGACAGCTTTGAGGAGTCAGTTGGCGTAGACTTTGCAGAAATTCCCGGTTTCCCCCCATCTACTGTGGTCGGCCATGCTGGCCGCTTGGTCTGGGGAAAATTAAAGGGAATTGAAGTGGTGGCCATGCAGGGACGCATGCATTTTTATGAGGGCCACAGCCAGCGCCAGATTGCTTTTGCCGCGTGGACATTGCGCTTACTGGGAGCAGAAATCCTGGTGGTGACCAATGCCGCCGGCGGCATCAACCCCGCTTTTAGTGTCGGCGACCTGATGTTAATTACCGATCATATCAATATGAGCGGAGACAATCCCCTGATTGGCCCCAACCCCCAGCGCTTTGGCCCCCGCTTCCCAGACATGTCCAGGGCCTATGCTATGGAATGCCGGGAATTGGCGAAGAAGGCTGCAGAGATGTTAAAACTCGACCTGCAGCAAGGGGTGTACATCTCAGTTACGGGTCCCTGTTTTGAGACACCGGCAGAAATCCGGAGCTTTCGGCGTTTGGGCGCCGACGCCGTGGGCATGTCCACAGTGCCTGAGGTCATTGCCGCTGTTCACGCCGGCATGAAGGTCCTGGGGATCTCCTGCATCACCAATATGGCCGCAGGTTTAGGTGCAGAGAAGCTTAATCATCAAGAAGTAATCGATGTAACCACCCGGGTCCAGAGCCAGTTCCGGGCTTTGGTTGCAAAAATAGTTGAGTTGACAGGAAGGGAGACAGAGAAATGAAGCTGACCGAGAAAATCCGTGAGGCCGTTGCTTTTATCCGGAAGACCACTGATTTTGAACCGGAAATAGGATTAATCCTTGGTTCCGGCCTGGGAATGCTGGCCGAGGATATTGAGGATGCCACCATTATTGAATATGCCACTATTCCTCATTTCCCCGTATCCACTGCCCCCGGTCATGCCGGCCGCCTGGTGCTGGGAATGCTGGAAGGGAAAAAGGTGGCGGCTATGCAGGGGCGCTTTCATTATTACGAGGGTTATACCATGCAGCAGGTGACCTTTCCTCTCTATGTTTTTAAGGCCCTGGGCTGCAAGGCCTTGTTGGTGACTAATGCCTGCGGCGGGCTAAACCCTGAATTTAAGCCTGGAGATTTGATGCTCATTACCGACCATATCAACATTCTCCCCAATCCCCTCATTGGTCCCAATTACGAAGAATTGGGCCCCCGCTTTCCTGACATGTCTCAGGCCTATAATCCGGAGTACCGGAAATTGGCGCAAAGAGTCGGCCGGGAGCTGGGCATTGACTTGCAGCAGGGAGTGTACATGGCCATCACCGGTCCTACATACAGCACTCCTGCCGAGCTGGGGATGCTGATTGCGCTTGGTTCGGACACTGTGGGTATGTCCACAATTCCGGAAGTAATTGTCGCCAACTATCTTGGCCTCAAGGCGTTGGGAATCGCTTGCATTACCGACATGGCCCTGCCGGATTCCCTGGAACCTTTAACTGAACAGCAGGTCATTGATGTGGCCAACCAGACCAGGCCCAAGCTGCTTAAACTGGTCCGGGGCTGGCTAAGGCAGGTTGAAATCTAAATGCGCCCCTATGATATTATCCTCAAAACTCGAGACGGCCTTGACCTGACCAGGGAGGAAATCAACTATCTCATCGCCGGTTACGTCAAAGGTGAAATTGAAGAATACCAGATGGCCGCCTGGGCCATGGCCGTCTACTTTCAAGGCATGCAAGCCAGGGAAGTGGCCTGGCTTACGGAAGCCATGGTCAACAGCGGCAGCCGGGTGGACCTCTCGGGGATAGAAGGCATAAAAGTAGATAAACACAGCACTGGCGGCGTCGGCGATACTACCACCATGGTGCTTGCCCCCCTGGTGGCGGCAGCGGGAGTGCCGGTGGCTAAGATGTCAGGCCGGGGCCTGGGCCATACCGGCGGCACCTTGGACAAACTGGAATCTTTTCCTGGCTTCCGGGTAGGCTTGAGCATGGAGGAGTTTATTGCCAATGTCAATAAAGCCAAAGTTTCGGTGATTGGCCAGACGGCAGAAATTGTGCCCGCCGACGGGAAGTTATATGGCCTCCGTGATGTCACTGCCACCGTGGACAGTATTCCCTTAATCGCCAGCTCGATAATGAGCAAGAAGATCGCCTCCGGGGCCGACGCCCTGGTCCTGGATGTCAAGGTGGGCAACGGCGCCTTTATGGGCAACCCTGAGGATGCCAGGGAACTGGCCAAGACTATGGTGGACATCGGCGAACACTTAGGTCTGCATACCGTGGCGGTGCTCTCGGCCATGGACCGGCCCCTGGGCCGGGCTGTGGGCAATGCCCTGGAGGTTAAAGAGGCCATTGCCGTGCTAAGGGGCGAGGGACCAGCGGATCTCAGGGAATTGTGCCTGGAGCTGGGGAGCCGCATGCTGGCCCTGGGAGGCAAGGCCAAGGACTTGGCCACTGGACGTCAGCGGTTGGAACAAGCTTTGGCCTCAGGGGCGGCCCTGGCAAAACTTAGGGAACTAGTGGAAAACCAAGGTGGCAATCCAACACTGGTGGACCAGCCCCAGCTACTGCCAACAGCTGAAATCCAGCAGGAGGTTGTTGCTCCCCGCTCGGGTTGGATTACTGAAATGGATACTGCAGGTATTGGCAACGCAGCGCAAATCCTAGGCGCCGGCCGCAGCAAGAAGGGGGAGAGCATCGACCTGGCCGTGGGCCTGGAGGTGCTGGCCAAACCCGGCGAATGGATAGAGGCGGGTCAACCCCTGGCCGTCATCCATGCCAACTCAGCTGCCAAGGCGGAAGTTGCCCGGGAGGCGGTGTCCAGCTGTTATTCTATCGGTGAAACAAAAAAAGAGCCCTTGCCGCTGATATGCGGTCAGATTGGCAAGTAAAACTGAGAGGTTGCTCAAAACATCCGGGGCTGATGTGAGCAGCCTTTTTTTGATTCGCTTTGTTATTTTACAGTGCTATGATCAAACTAAAAAAAATAAGTCATACTTTTATAAGATGCTTGCAAAAATTGTGGGAGTGGTTATATATGGAAGGTTTTGCTGCAATTTTAGATAGTGTCAAGTATCGTTCGTAAAAACCACATATACCCAGATAATGGTTTGTAATCGATCTTCCTTGGTTATTTGGAAAATCTTTGGCATGAGATGTAACTTCCGCCTTATTAGTTGTTCACACAGCCATTTCAACATGGAGAGCATGGGGTCTTCCTCTGACATGCATTCCTAAAGTTTTCCCGAAGTTTCCATTAGATTAGAGTATGCTATCGATAACAACTTTTTTGCTCGTCATTACCACTTCGGAGTTGCCGATGGTTTTTCCTTTTCACATTTACGATTATTCGCTAAAAACTATGGAAATGTATAGATCCTATGGTATAATATCTCAGAGAAACCGAGATGTCCCAATGATTAGAGCGGAGTGAAACGGTTGAAGCACATAAAATGGACTGCTTTAGTATTAGCTATTTTATTAATTTTGCCTTCCGGAAGTGTTTCTGCAATTACTGCATCTAAAAGTTCAACAATTAATGGTAAATATTACTACGTTAATTCAGTAACAATTTCTGATCCATTGTTTACTGAGCTCGACAGAGGAGAACATATACAGGAAACGACAACTACAATGGGTGGAACGTTAGGAGTGGGAATAAGCGTAAGTGCATCTGAAAGTCTCGGCCTTGGTGGCGGCGAAATTCCCTTACCTATAGTCTAGGACTTTCCCAGACTCAATCTGTTTCTGCAGGTACCTTTTATCAAATAACTCTAAATTCGGAGCCTACAGGCATTTACGCAATTGGAAGGAAATGGCCAAGGAGTAAAGTGAGACAAGAGATCTGGGAAATTCAGACAGATTGGACGAAAATATGGGATCGCACAATTTCATATGCCCCTGATAGCGGAAAATCTTATTGGGGATGGAAAAAAGTAGGCTAATTTATTAGCTTTCTCAGTTCCTCTATTACATTTGATTAGTGGGGAGTAATTAAATATGACTAAAAAAATACTGATAGTATGTCTGATATTTGGCTTATTACCTATTTGTAGTTGTGGTTCAGAGCAACAAGTTCGGGTTCCCAACTTAGACAATATAGATGTTTTAGTTACGGGTATAAACTGTAATATAACAATTTATAAAGATTGTTCATCCTGGCATATTTTAACATTAGATTTAATTAGTAAAGAGGAAATAAAAGATATAGGTATAAAAATAAATATCCAAACTCCTTATAAGTTTTCGATTGCGCAGAAGGAAATTATTGAGATTCCCTACTATGTTTTTCTAAACTATCAAGATATTGATTGGCCTAAATTTCGAGATCTTCACATAAATTTACTGGCCCATGAAGACTACCCTTACCTTTCTGAAAACGCTCAGGAGTTCAAAGATTTCCATGAATATGCAAACACATATGATAACTCATACAAGGACTTTATAAATAGGAACTCCTATCAAGATTACTACTATTATGAGATGTACATTCTGTTTGATGTTACAAAAACCGTTCTTGATGAGAATGAATCTTTTAAGGAAATTACTTTGCAGATCAATGGTCAGGAATACAATTGTGATATAGGAAAGGTTGAGTTAGATTATACAACATCCTTCTCTTTGAATAAATCAATTCTTGAGACACAGAGTGGCGCAGCCGATCGGTGATTGTCAAGGAAGTTGTC
>DHSM01000020.1 GCA_002408465.1 Firmicutes bacterium UBA5286
TATAAGCAGAGTCATCTTATCACCTCTTGTAAAATCGTGTATAATAGCTGTGAACCCGTTTACCCTTGTCTCGGGTGCTGGAGGGAAATTCATGAATTTCTATATGCTTGTATTTTTTTCTTCACTAATATGCATTATAGCAGTTTCTCTGGCTGTTTTGGTGCCCCGCTGGCTGTTTTCCGGCAAGCTCCGCAAGCAATTAAAGCAGGCACAGGGCCATAAGTTTACTCCCGACAAAGCCACCTGGAGGGGGTACCTGGCCAAGACTGCTCCAATGAGGCCGCTGATTTCTCTATTTATATATGCAGTGCTGCTGGCCCTTTTATTTGCCTTTGACGCTGGTACCCCTGTGATGGTCGCCGGGGTGACCCTGGGGGTTTATCTGCTTTTGCATCAGCTTCTCTGTTTGCTTCCTCCCACCTATGGAATTACCGGCATGGGAGTGACAGTGCTGTCCTGGCTGCCTGCCTTTCCCCTTGGTTTCTTCGGAGCTGGCTCCGTCTTTATCCCCTGGCAGGCAGTGGAAATCTGCGCCATCGATCAGCTGTTTATTGTAGTGCTTACCCAAAAGATAGAGGCCCGCCTGGTCTTTCCCCCGGAAATAGAAGAGCAGGTATGCGCATTTGTCGACTCACTCCTGCGCCGGCGGGGCTATAGGACAAATTAATCAACCCTTTCCCCTCGTGGTCAAGAATCGAAAGAGCAAAGGACGGTGCAGCGAAATCTGCGCCGTCCTTTTTAAATCAAATGGGCCCTCCCAATTACAATCAGGGCTTTTTATAAATCTTCCCTCGCAGGGGGTTGTGCCTTTGTTCGCCGCTGGGAAGCCAAGGCTCAAGCCGAGGATGCAAGAGGAAGAGGAGTTGTTGACGCAAAAATACGTAGCGGTCAGGGGAGAGTTTATAGTTTTGCAGGCAGAAGCTCTCTTCTACTTCTAACAAAGACAGGGCGAGGATAATCTCGTCCTCTTTGGCAGTGGCAGAATACTGAATATCGACCCCAAAATCATCGAATTTGGCAGTCTGCCAGGCCTCTCCGGCAAGGGAATCAGTGGGCTGGGGCGGAGCGGGGTTAACTAGGGCAAAGTTCGCAAATGCAGGGAAGAGCATGCGGAGCAAGGGCAGGTAGGGGCTGACATCGGGATTAGGCTGAAACCAGCAATAGCGGGTGCCCATGAAGGGTTTGGGTTCGTAGTAGGCCATGAGATAGGTGACCCGCTTTATTATTGCCCGGCCGGCTGCTCGTCGCCCTTGATAGCACCAATTGATTTTTTCCCGGGCGAGAAAATCACGATCCAGTTTCCCCGTATCTATTCCCTTCAGCTTTTCCCTGGCCACCGGAAAGGGCACCAGGGTCGCTGGCGAGGCGGGAGGCTCGTCCACAGTCATGCAGGGCAGAAGCTCATCAGGGTTGAGCAGATCCGGGTTGAGGCGGGACCAAATAATGCCCTCCTTGAGGCTGCGCCTCAGCATGGTCTTTGCTGCTGCCTCGGTAATATTCCGGTCTGCCGCAATTTGGCAGAGATCAATAGTCTTCAAGGGCCTTGCCTCAAATGCCGTTGTTGAGGTTTACAGGCGTCAGACGGGAAAAGTCGCCTTTTTTGCGGCCGACTTTGGCGCAGGGTATGCCTTCCACTTCTACCACATCAGCAGTCATGTCAATCTTATTCCGCAGCAGGGTAGAGCCGACGCCGTACATGTCCACAGGCGCGCCCAGCCTTTCAAAGAGACTTATCTTTTCGGTGCCAAAGCCGCCGGACACCATGATCTTCAAATCTTGAAGCCCCAGTGCGTCAAAGCGGCGCCGGGCCTTCCAGACCAGTTCGGGACTGACCCCCAGGGAAGATTCATCCCGGGGCTCCACGGAGACATCCCGCATATTGCCGGAGGTGTCAAAGCGCACGCCCCAGATTTTCCCCTGTCCCTGTCCGATTACCGGCGAGGGATCGGTTTTGCCCGGAATAAATTCCTTGCCGGTGAAATGGCGGTAAAATTCTCCCACTACTTTTTCGGTGGTGCCAAGACAGTCATTTTCCCAGTCCACCAGGACCAGGCGGTTGACGCTGGGGGGCATATGGCGGTCAAAGGCGAAGGCGGCAGCGGCAGTGTCGCCTTTATAACATGAAATCAAGGCATGGGGAATGGTGCCTTGGGCTTCAGAACCCCAGTAATCGGCGTTGGCATCGGTAGAGACTCCAAAAGCTCCGGCTTTAAAGGCGGCATAGCCGTCGGTGGCTTGCACCCAGTGGTGGTCAAAGCGGGCAGAAAAGAAAATAATCGGCTTGCCCTGACTGGCCTGGACGACTTTGCGTACGCTGGTGGCGGTGCTGGTGGCCCGGGCAATAACACCCAGGACAAGGGTTTCCAAATGGCCGAAGTAAGCGGGATCGCCCTCAATGACCAGGATCGGCTCTTTATCTAGAGCTGTATCCCCGTCAAACAGGGCACGGACATTGATTTCATGCCATTTGTCCACCCACAGACCCATCAGTTCTTCCCGCACTTGCAAGCGCCGGGTGGTGTTGCTTTCAATGCTCTTAACATCATAGCGGTATTCAGCTATCGCCAATTCATTTTCAATATGCAGGAGATCACGAAACATTTTGTCAGCTTTTTCTTCATCAGTATAATAGCCGCAGCCGCAGCGCAAGATGGCGCAAGCTTCGTCCAGTCCGGCCACAACGGCATCAGCCCGGGGAAAGATTTGGTAAACTACCTTTTGATGCAAATTATCCTTGCGCAGAATGTCCACATAGCGGGTGAAATACTTGTCGGCATAATAACCTGCCCGCACCCTTTCAATTGGTACTTTAAAGACATAGGGGGCGAGACGAGTTTTTTCCACCATCGATTACTCCTCCTAATTGGTCAAGTGAGACCGTTTAGCTTCTTTCCCTTATTCTACAACTAAGATCCTTCCAGGGCAACCTATGAATACCGCGGCCAACCTGGGAGAAAATAGGGGGAACGGAGGGAGTATTATGAAGGTCTTACATATTTCAGGCCCCAGCAGCGGCGGGATTGCCCGCCATATGGAACAGCTGCACCAGGGACTGGCGCCCTGGGGGGTGAGCTCGCTGCTTTTCACGCCCGTGAGCACAAACCCAGGCTCGGTCCTGAGGGTATACAGAGAAATTAGGCGAGGACAGTGGGACCTGGTCCACTGTCATGGGTTCCAGGGAGGAGCCGTGGGTCGAGCGGCTGCAGCCTTGGCCGGGGTGCCGGCGATTGTAACTATTCACAACACCCTGCAGGTAGCAGGTCCCGCCCGGCTAGGGGCCAAACTGGCAGAAAACTGGATGGGTCGGAGAACTGCCTGTTGGGTGACAGTCTCTTCCTTTCTGCGCAACTATGCTTGGAGAGAGCTGGCGATACCCGAGGAAAGAACTGAAGTAATTGCCAACGGCGTCGAGCTGCCGCCAGCAATTCCCCCTTGGCAGCAGCGGCCTGTAATTGGCACTGTGGCCAGGCTCATCCCCGCCAAGGGCATCGATGTCTTCATCCGGGCAGTGCAGCTGCTGCGACCTGAGATCCCTGAGCTCAAGGCGGTAATCATTGGCGACGGACCTGCCGCCGGAGCACTGAAAGCTCTCAGTCAGGACCTGGGCCTCAATGGAACGGTGGAATTTCTGGGGCACCGAGAGGATGTGCGGGAACAGTTGAAGAAAATGGCAGTCTTTGTCCTACCCACCCGCAGTGAGGGTCTGGGCATCTCGGTGCTGGAAGCCATGTCCATGGGGGTGCCGGTGGTGGCCACAGCTGTTGGCGGCGTGCCTGAGCTGGTCCGGCACAATCACACGGGGCTGCTAGTGCGCCAGGATGAGTTCGGGGCCATTGCCCGCTCTATCGGGCAGCTCCTCGGTAACAGAGAAAGGGCGGAAGCTTTAAGGACTGCAGCTTATGAGCATGCGGCCAGAAATTTCAGCGCCGAGACTATGCTTCAGCGCACTTATGCAATCTACCGGCGTGTTGTCAATGTTTAGAGTCCTGGCAGTATCTTGTTTGCTTCTGCTCCTTCTGGCTGGGTCTGTCTCTGCAGCCGGCGGCGTGCGCCTGGTGATAATGGATGGCGTCAACTTGGAACATTTACAACTTGAAGAGTATGGCAACTTTCGTTTTCTTATGGAGCACGGGGCCCTGGGACTGGCCAACGCTAATACCGCCGGCGCCCGCAGCCGGGAAAATGCCCTCCTCACCCTTGCCAGCGGCAGCCGGGCCCTTGGTCCCGGGGCAGGTGAAATATACGGGGGGGAGGAAGAGCTGGAAACGGGAACCGCGGCAGTGGTCCATGCCCGCTGCACAGGGGTAAGCCCGCCGCCGGGGGCCCTGGTTTTGCCCGGTATCGCCGTCATCGCTGAGGCAAATGGCGGCTTGTTGCATACTGTGCGCATCGGCTACCTGGCAGACAGCTTAAAAGCTGCCGGCAAGACTGCTGCCGCCCTGGTCAATGGAGATAAAAGCGGCAATTACCGGGAAGGGGCGGCAATTGTGGCAGACAGCGACGGCATTGTCCAGGGGGGCAGTGTTGAAACTGCCCTAGCGGACAATCCCGAACTTCCCTTTGGCCTCCAATCTGACCTCAGGGAGTTTGTTGCCGCAGTCAGGGATTATCAGGATGTTGATTTGCTGGTCATCGACCTGGGGGATACCAGCCGGGCCCAGGATTACTTCCCCCTGGTGGTGGCAGACAAGGGGGAGGCCTTTCGCCGCCAAGCCCTGATTCAGCTGGACAGTTTCTTGGGGGAGCTGCTCCGGTTGCACAAAGCAGGTGATCTCCTGCTGGTAGTGGGCTTGCAGGCGGACAGGGCTCTGGCCCGGGAGGAGGGCAAATTGCTGGTGCCTGTCCTCGTCTATGGCGAGGGTTTTCAAGGCCTGCTGACATCCCCTACCACCCGGCGGCAGGGAGTTGTGGCCAATATAGATGTCACCGCGACGATTCTGCAATTTTTTGACCTCTACCGGCCGGGGGAAATTTATGGCCAGCCCCTGGTTTCCCTTTCTCATCCTGATCCCCAGGGTTATCTGCTGCAGCGGGAAAGAGAGATGGCCGCCGTTTACAGGCTCCGTTCCCCTTTGATTAAAGGATTTATCGCCATTATCATAATCTTGGTAGGTCTATCTCTGGCGGCGTTTTTCTTTAAGTGGCGCAATCTAAGTTTGCTTAAGCTTTTACTTCTAATGGTGGTAGCCACTCCCCTGGCCTTGCTGGTTCTGGGAGCCATTCCCGGTTCCCTGTGGCTGCTGCCGGCCTGGGTTGCTCTCACTCTGGGAGTCGCCCTGGCCTTAAGGAGGCTGGAACCGGTTAAGGCCATGGTCCTGCTGGGCGCCGTCACCGCCCTATTGATAGTGGTTGATGCCCTTTTGGGAGCCTGGCTGCAGCAGCGCTCAATCCTGGGATATGATGCCACCGCCGGCCCCCGCTACTATGGCATCGGCAACGAATACATGGGGGCGCTGCTGGGTAGCAGCCTCCTGGGTCTCAGCTGTCTTCTTGAAAAAAACAAATGGCTGGCGGGGGTGGTGCTGACGGGAATCGTCCTGGTGCTGATGCTGCCGGGGGTGGGGGCAAATTTCGGTGGAGCTTTGGCTGCCTTGGTTGGGTATACAATTGCCCTCACCGGTTTTAGCCTGGTAACCAACAAAAAATACCGCCTGCCGGCGGTACTGGTCTTTGCAGCTGCAGTCCTGGTGCTGGTGCTGGTCAACTTAGGGGGCAATCAGTCCCATGTAGGCCGGTTCTTTACGGCAGTGGCGGCTGATCCAAGAGAATTTTGGCAGGTAGTGCAGCGCAAGCTTTCCATGAACTGGCGCCTCATCCGCTGGTCCCTGTGGAGCAAAGCTTTCGCAGCATTGTTTGCAGCAGCCCTCTGGGTCTTCTTTTCCCAGCGCCGGGTGATGGCTCAGCGCTTTGGCCTCTTCTGGCCCCAGGTGCGGGGAGCCCTGGCCGCCGCCTTGGCAGCCCTGGCTCTAAACGATTCGGGAATCGTGGCTGCGGCCACAACCTTGCTGTTTATGACCCTGCCCCTGCTCTACTATTGGTTTTCTTCCAGTTCGTCCGCCAGGGATTCCCATTCCCTGTAGTGCTGCGCCAGTAAGTTTTGCACCTGTTGCAATTCGATGGATAGCTGGTGCAGTTTTTCATGCCCAACTTGGGGGTCGGTGAGCTCTAGGCTGAGCTGAGTTTGCCGGTCTTCTGCCTTGGCAACTTCCGCTTCCAGTTGGGCCAGCCGCTGTTGCCGCCGATAAATTTCATTTGGCGACAGCTTGGCCGCAACAGTTTCTTTGCTTTCCGGTTTTACCGGCGGAACCGGCGGGATGGCCTCCAGTTCCCTGGCTTCTTTTTTGGCCAGCCAGTAATCGTAGCTGCCCTGAAAGCGCTCAATCCCTTCTGAGTTCATTTCCAGGGTAATATTGGTGACCGCGTTGAGAAACCAGCGGTCGTGAGAGACGATAAGGATAGTGCCGGGAAATTGATTGAGGGCGTCTTCCAGCACTTCCCTGCTGTCCAAATCCAGATGGTTGGTGGGTTCGTCCAGGATAAGGAAATTAGCCCTGCTCAAAAGGAGCTTGGCAAGGGCCAGTCTGCTGGCTTCGCCGCCACTCATAAACTTGACTAATTTGAAGGCGTCTTCTCCCCGGAAGAGAAAGCGGGCTAGGAAATTTTGCACTTCGCCCCTGGTCCAGGCCGGGCGCACCGACCAAATTTCCTCGGCGGCGGAATTTTTACCTTCCAGATCGCCCCGCATCTGACTGTAATAGGCCAACTCCACATAATGTCCGAAAGAAACGCTGCCTCTGTCAGGCTGCTGCAAGCCGCAGATTAGCTCCAGCAAGGTAGTCTTGCCGCAGCCGTTTGGACCGATAAGGCCGGTTCTATCCCCTCTTTCCAGCTGAAAGCTGGCGTTATGGAAGATATTTTTGCCGGCAAAGGACTTTGCCAAGTTGTGGCACTGGAGGACATGGCGGCCGCTGGGGCGGCGCTGATCAAATTTGAAGCTGGCCCGGGGAATTTGTGCGGGAGGAGTCTCCAGGCGCACGAGTTTTTCTAGATCCCGGCGCCGGCTTTGCGCCTGCTTAGTATTCTGCCCCTCAATATTGCGGGCGATAAAATCTTCGGTGCGCTTAATGTATTCCTGCTGCGCTAGGTAATTTTTTAGGAGTTTCTCCCGGCGCAGTTTTCTTTCCTTTAGGAAAAAGCGGTAATTTCCCGGGTACACCACCAGTCTGGTATTTTCCAGTTCACCTATGGTGTCGGCCAGGTTCTCTAAGAAGCGGCGGTCGTGGGAGACCATCAGCAGTCCGCCTCGGAAGCCCTTGAGATAGCCCTCCAGCCAGTTGATGGCGGCAATGTCCAAATGGTTGGTGGGTTCATCCAGGAGCAAAAGGTCAGGATCGGAAAGGAGCAGCTTGGCCAGGGCCAGGCGGCTTTGCTGGCCGCCGCTTAAGGAGTCCACAAGCTGGGCAAATTCTGCTTCACTAAAGCCCAGGCCCCTAAGGATTCCTCGGGTTCTGGCGGGATAACTGTAACCGCCCAGCTCCTCAAATTCATGGCTGAGCTGAGCATACTGGTTTAAGACCAGTTCGTCCCCTTCACTCAACTGTTCTTCAAGCTGGCGCAGCTGCTGCTCCATCGCAGCCAGGTTGGCAAAGACCGACAGTCCCTCTTCCAGGACTGTGCTGCCAGGGGCGAAAACAAGCTTCTGGCTCTGGTAGCCGATTTTGCAGCCCTTGGCAAGCATGACCCTGCCGGAATCCGCTTCCAGCTCTCCAGCAACAATGCGGAGCAGGGTGGTCTTGCCGCTGCCGTTAGCTCCCACCAGGCCGATTTTCTGGCCCCTTTTAACTTGGAGATCTATATTTTCCAGCACCGGTTGGGCGCTGTATTCTTTGCAAATTTGTTCAACAGCCACAATCATGTTCAATCCCTCCCACCCATGATAGTACCCTCAAACCCGCCTATTTGTCAAAGAAGAATTTTCAAAATAGCCCCTGCCGTCGGGCGGGGGCTATTATCTACTTGGTTCCCTCAAGGTTGTAAGTCCTCAGGGTCTTTTCACTCAGGCTGTCGGCATTGAGATTAGCCTGTGCTGATTCGGGGACGGTAATGATATCCGGGTCCCCGTCGCTGATATAACGGGTTTTGTCCAATCTGGCCAGGGCCTTGTCCAAAAAGTCCTTGGCGTTTCCGTCGGGAAAGTTGCTGGCCCGGATCCGGGGCATGGCCAGGGGTGAATAATCCACGTGGTTAAAGGGTTTGGCTGGGGTCGATCCAACCAGAAGGACCACATCGTGCCGGTAACTGCTGCCTTGGTACTCGCCCTGATGCAAATACTCTGTCCATTCTTGCTTTGGTCTGCTGCCAAAGGGCAGGGCCAGGGAATTCAGCTTATACCCGGGGAGCAGGGTTTCAAGGAGCTGCTGTGGCTTTCCCAGTTGCTCCTTGAGCTGCTCCAGCGATTTGATATCTTTTTTTAGATTCTTATGATTCAACGTATGATTGCCGATTTCCATTCCCCATTCCTGCAGTTTCTCCAACTTCCACTGGCGTTGCTCTGCCGAATACCAGGAATCGGATTGGGAAAAGGGATGAGGCAGGTGGACAAAAAAAGTAGCAGCGGTGCCCATATCCGGATGGCTCTCGGCAAAGTCCAGGATGATGCCCACAGCGCAGTCGGGATCGACGACAATCTCATCTTCAACTTTGATCAGTTTAAAGTTATTGGCATTGCCGTCGTCAAAGGTAAGGACCATGGGGCTTGTCCCCGCAGGAATGCAAATATTGTTTGTAATGACATCGGTAAGTGAAACCAAGCGGTAACCCAATTCATAATAGCGCTGCAGGTCAGCGCGGAAATTTTCCGGAGTGCGGACCCAGATTGCCTCGGGCTCACGAATATTGTGGTACATCCAAATAGGAATTTCCCCCAGTTCATTGGGCTGGTAGAGGCCGAAGTCAAAATCCGGCTCAGGCTCAGGCTCGGGGTCTGGTTCTTCGCCGGGATCTTCCACTGGGGGGGGGTCTTGGTGGGGAGGAGTCCCTGGCTGGTTTGGCGAACAGGCTGCGAGCATAGCAATAATAAGTAAAAAAATTAAGCTTTTAAGTTTCATTAACTGTCCTCTCCTTCGCCTGTATTATACTGCAAGCAGGGCAGGGAGACAATTGCCCGCTTCAGCCACTTGCTGGGAAGAAGCGTGGGGACGGTTCTGCTGCTTCCTATCTGGGCTATTGTTGAATTCAGTTGAATGCCTCTCTTACTTCTTCCAACCAAAAAATGATGCTCTTGCAGAAATAAGGAAGGAAAAAACATCCTGATTAAGAAATCTAAGTATGCCAATATTCTTGACTTTCCCAGCGGGTACACATATTATATAATTACAGACTATTACAACAAGACGATACAATATAACTAACCAAACTAGTTTCAGGGGAGGGGCGAAAAATACTAGGGGGTATCAGCGGGAAATGGAGAAAAGGTATAAAGGTATCTTGGCTGTGATCTTTTTCTTCCTGCTAAATGCGGTTGCCACTGCCTGTAACCATGAAGGAGATAATTTGGATGTGACGGCGAGGAGTGGGAATCAAGACATCCCCGTGTTGGAAGAAAATGAACAATCTTTTGTACCTCTGGTTTCCGGTAAGGAATTGGAGGAAATCCCTTACATGCAACTGGGCTCTGACGTGACCATCACATTTGGCGGCCCAGTCCTCAGCGCAGTGCAATTTGAAATTGAAGACATTTTACTTAACATGGATGGCAGTCCCAAATACTGCAAAGGATTAAGTGCTTCCGTCGACCTTGTGCACCAGGGGCAACACGGTTTCATTTAAACTGCCCACTAATCCGGACGCTTTCTTAAGCTCTAACAGCGAGGATTACCTGCCGGGCAGAACTCTGCGTGGGTTTCGTCTCACTTTCGAGCTAGATCATCAGGCATTCTCTTATTTACTCGTTTTGCGAACCGATGCGGAGAAGTCAGGGGAATAGCGGTATAGGTATTGAACGGCTTACTTGAGCCTTTGGTGCCAAGTAGGCTGTTTCATTCAAAAGGAAGCGTGGGGACGGTTCTGCTGCTTCCTAAAGGCTGCTGTGAAACAGGGGGAGATTACATGAGGAAGATAAGACGGTTCTACCTTACCAGGAAAAGTGTAGGAAGGGGGAGAGGATGTGTACGCAAATATTAACCGGCGTCTAGTAGAAGCTCAAGAGGGTATTTTCCAACTTCACAGGCTTGACTCCATGCTTAAACACTTGCATCAAGAGCGGCATGCCTTGACCAGTAAAGTGAGGGAGCTTAAGTCCAAACTGGAAAAAGAAAAAATGGATGTTAGCAAGCTGGAAAAGAAAAGTTTGTCCGTCCTATTCTACTCCGTTCTTGGTAATCTAGAGCAACGCCTCGAGAAGGAACGCCAAGAAGCCCTGGCAGCCAAGCTAAAATTTGGTCAAGCCCAGAGAGATCTGGATGATGTTACGGCTGAAATATTACGTCTTTCAGCCCAGCGGGAACAATATATTCACTGCCAGCATGAGTACGATCGACTTTACCTTGAGAAACAACAAATGCTCATGGACTCGGGCAGTCAAGAGGCCCAAGAGCTAATGGACTGCGTGGAGAAACTCAATGCCCGTAAAAGCCTGCTCAAGGAAATCCGCGAGGCAGTATCTGCAGGGCGGGGCGTCATCAAATGTTTAGACAGTGCCTTTGAGAGTTTGGGCAGTGCCAAGAGCTGGGGTGTCTGGGACATTTGGGGGGGCGGGCTATTGGCAGATTTGGCCAAGCACTCCCATATAGACGATGCTCAAGACTCGGTACAGAGGGCACAAGTCCTATTGCGCCGGTTTAATACAGAATTGGCTGATGTCAGGACATTTGGGCATATGGCCTTTGAGACCGGTGGGTTTGCCAAGTTTGCCGACTTCTTTTTTGACGGCCTGATAGCGGATTACGTCATGCAATCCAAGATAAAAAACTCTCAGGATAGTGTAGTCGAAGTAAGAAGCCAGGTCATTGCTGTGTTGTCGAAACTGACGGAAATGGAGGCCTGTGAGATAAAAGCATTGGCCCAGCTGGAAGAGCGAGTCAATGCTCTTGTGATAGAAAGTTAGAAGCATGGGGACGGCGGAGGACAGGAATCGGTGTAGAACACTTGGTTCCTGTTCTTTTAATTTGGAAGGCTATAGCCGCTTTTCCATTATCTCGAGCTATTTTCACTGCGTATGGAGTATATGAGAATCAAAACAGCATTAGGATCTTTCTTTTGCCGTGTAAGGGTATTTTACCGCCATCGTGAGTTGTAAGGATACTAAGATTAGTGACTATGCTAAATCAGTCTAAAAATGAGCAAATAAAAAGCCATTTTTTTCGGTGGGCGATTGCCCACCTTTCAATTTTCTAACAGGCATATCAGGCTGATTCGGCTGCAAAAAAGGAGGACGTGGTTACTGATCTACGAGCCATGCAGGGAATCACATAATCAACGGAGAATTTACCTATACCTGGCAAATATTAAGGCAACCACAGGTACCAGATTCTGAGCCAGTTCCTTTAAGTATTGGGATACAGGTTTAACAGCGAGACAGGACGATACTTATGAGGTTTGATTAGGTTTGTTCTGTTACCTGCCATGGGAGTTCTCAACATTATGGCGTTGGTCCCGGAATAGTAGTAGCTTGGAACCATTAAGGGGGCGGGGTTATGGAGATATTTGATAATGTAACGAGAGTGGTCAAAGATGATTTAGTGGCAACAATCGACAGGGGTTGCCGCGTGTCTATAGCTGCTGCATGTTTTTCAATATATGCTTACCAGGTGCTAAAAGAGCAGCTTGACGCTATAGACGAGCTGCATTTTATCTTTACATCGCCAGCTTTTGTTACTGAAAAAGCTCCTAAGGAAAAACGTGAGTTTTATATCCCCCGCCTCAACCGCGAGCGAAGCTTATATGGTACAGAATTTGAAATAAAGCTACGTAACGAACTAACGCAGAAGGCAATTGCCCGGGAATGCGCCGATTGGATTCGAAAAAAGGCTACTTTTAAATCCAATACTACTCAGGAAAACATGGGTGGCTTTCTAAATATAGATTCTGATAATCGACAGATTACAACATATTTGCCGCTGGCCGGTTTCACGACAGTAGATATTGGTTGTGAACGGGGCAATAACAGTTATAACATGGTGAACAAGTTCTTAGCACCACATAGCCAGGAGTATGCAAGGCTGTTTGAAAGTATCTGGAATGACAAAACAAAATTGCAGGACGTGACTGAAGAGGTAATAGACAGCATTACCGCTGCTTATAACGAGAACTCCGCGGAATTCCTTTATTTCGTAGCCCTCTACAACATATTCAACGAGTTCCTAGAAGACATCTCCGAGGATGTGCTCCCCAATGAAGCCACAGGCTTCAAAGAGAGTTAGATTTGGCATCTTCTATATGATTTTCAAAAGGACGCAGCACTGGCCATTATCAATAAGCTGGAAAAGTACAACGGCTGCATCTTGGCTGACAGTGTGGGGCTAGGCAAGACCTTTACCGCTCTCTCGGTTATTAAATACTACGAGAACAGAAACAAATCAGTACTTGTGCTTTGCCCTAAGAAGCTGGCAGACAACTGGAATACTTACAAGGATAACTATGTAAATAACCCCATTGCCGCCGATCGGCTGCGTTACGATGTCCTCTTTCATACAGACCTGTCCCGGAGTCATGGATATTCAAATGGGCTGGACTTATCCCGTCTAAATTGGGGTAACTATGACCTGGTCGTTATTGATGAATCCCACAATTCCCGCAATGGCGGCGAAGTATACGGGGAGGAGGCCCGGGAAAATCGTTATCTCAGGCTTCTGAACAAGGTGATTCGCTCCGGTGTAAAGACCAAGGTGCTGATTCGGGTGGGTGGGCGCTGCCCCGGAGGAAGGGACCCTGGAATTAAAGGGTTTAGAAGGAGGATTGTTGATGGATTCGGGAAATGGTATTTTTGAATAGCATTTCGCATATGCGAAGCTATCACATCTTGGCAAGAAAAGTGCAGCCTGGCCAGGATCGAAAATAAACCGCTGCTCTGTTTGTGCTGTCATTGTTACCAAAGCAGGGCATGATCCGCCAGAGTCTTTCCTTGGGGAAGGTTGATTATGATTCAATTGCTAGAGTTGTTAAAGATCGGGATGTGGTTTTCTTTGCACGCGGTCTGCCACGCCTCTCTCTTGGCGATCTAACGTTGCATGTGAGCCGGCTGAAGAAGAAATACCAGGCCAGCGCCTTTAAAGCCGTCAAATTTGTGAGGAGCGATTTTAATTGGGAAGTACTCCAGGAAGATGTATTGCCTGCTCTGATCGGAAAGGGGGGAGATATTTATTATTTTTGCTCCAGTACTTCCTTTTGATGGGTCATTTTACGCTTCTTAAATTCACTACTAACTGAAGATGTTGTTTCGGAACCGTAAGTGACTATGACTATGTTCAGCAGATGGCAGCTGGGAAGACAATGGAGGAAGCTATTCAGCGGTGCATAGAGGGCAACGTCAATGTTGACGATTTTGAAGATATTGAGTAATCTTTGATTGTTATATAGGTGATATTGGGGTATATTTAAAAGAAAAAGGGGGGATCATCATGAAATATTATGCGAATTTCCTGCGCAAAGGCTGTTTTACCTGGGAGTATGTTTGCCGTCTTGCCGGGAATGAAAACACAGCCAGCAACATAATCCAACGGTACCTGGTCGAAGGTCTAATAAGAAGGGTAAGGCGAAATCTTTACATCACTATAAATTTAACTGATGGTTCTCCTGTGGCCAATGAATATGTAATAGCTAGCAATATCGCTCCGGGGTCCTATGTCTCTTACCATTCGGCTTTTTCTTACTATGGATTCTCTAATCAGTTTCTTTTTGAATTCTATGTTTCTTCCCCGACAAAATTTAATTGCTTTACTTATGGAGGTCTCAAATATCGCTATATAGATTCCCGGATGGAACAGGGCATAGTCACTTTTCCTGATGGTGTTACTGTTACTGATCTTGAGCGGACCATAATAGACAGTATAGACTGGTTCGAAAATATAGGCGGCGGGATAGAAGAGCTATTGGAGTGCCTGTCGGTGATCCCACCGGTGGACGAAGAAAAGCTGCGGCAATACCTGGATCGGTACGGAAAGAGAGTTTTGTACCAAAAGGCTGGGTATATATTAGAACATTTTAAGGGGAGTATGAGGCTGAGCCAAGACTTCTTTGATTACTGCGCTTCCAAAGTGGGTGGCAGTGTGCGCTACCTTCATCATGCCGTAAAACTCTATGACCCGGTGTTTTGTAAAAGGTGGCAACTGTATGTTCCGGAAGATTTGCTTTATCCTTTGGGACAAGGAAGTGATCCGCATGAGTTTATATAGGTATTCCCAGAAGGCTCTTTCCGCTCAAGCTAAGGAATTAGGCTTTATAACTAACGGTCTGGAAAAGATGCTACGGCTTATAAACGTGCTCCAGCAGCTGAACAGAGATCCCTTGCTGAAAGGCTCTCTCGCTCTTAAAGGGGGGACAGCGATAAACCTGACGATATTTAATCTGCCCCGGTTGTCACACGACATAGATTTTGACTATGCTATACCTCTAGATCTTGCCCTAGCCTATGAGGGTGAAGCAAGTATTATCAATGAAAAGCTGAATACAAGGAAGTCCATCGATGAAATCTTCCGTGATGCGCAAAGGGCGTTTAATAGCTGGAGTGAGTTAGAACCAGAAAAACGAAAGACGGCGACACTACTAAAGATGTTGACCTTTGACTTCTTTGAAGTCCTGGACAGTGTGACCATTGCCCGTTCCCGCAAGCATATTGAAAAGTACTACAACATGGCAGAAATCGGCTCTTTCCCCGAAAGGATGAAGCCAGTACCTCTGCGGCCCAACCTGACCGACTTGAGTGATGCCATCAACTATAATGAGATATATGACGAGATTATGAGGCTGAACCATGCAATTTACATTCCAACGGATTTTGTTTTTGAGAGCAGACGGGAAAAATATGTCGACCCCGATGTCAATATCAACCGTGCCGGGCGGGAGATGGGCATACGCCGTTTGATGAGCATTAACCTGCTCAAGCGGCTAGAAAGCTCCGTCTATTCCTTCAGCCATACTCTCCAGCGGATAAAAAAGTTGATAGACGATACTATCGCCGAAATTGATGAATTTGAGGCTGGTGGAGATGCTGACATCGAAATGACATGCCAGACTCCAATGCCAACATAGATATCCTGATCGCCACTGATTGCATATCCGAAGGGCAGAACTTGCAGGACTGTGACTACCTTGTTAACTACGATATCCACTGGAACCCTGTCCGCATAATCCAGAGGTTCGGCCGAATTGATCGAATCGGCAGCAAAAACGCCAGAATTCAGCTTGTGAATTTCTGGCCGGACTTGACGTCAGATGAATACATCAATCTGAAAAACCGTGTCGAGACCCGCATGAAGATATCCGTCATGACCTCCACCGGCGATGATAATCTCATCAATGCCGAAGAGAAAGGCGACCTGGAATATCGCAAAGAGCAGCTCAAGCGCTTACAAGAGGAAGTCGTGGATATCGAAGAAATGTCATCAGGTATATCTATAATGGATTTAGGGCTCAATGAGTTTCGCTTGACTTGCTGGATTATATAAAGAATAACGGGGACTTGGACAAGATCCCCCTGGGGCTCCATGCGGTTGTTGCAGCCCGGGAGGATGCTCCCCCTGGCGTCATCTACGTGTTGAAAAACATCAATAGCGGCGTTAATATCGACAATCAGAACCGCCTACATCCCTTCTATATGGTGTATATCGCCGACGATGGCGGAATCGTATGCGACCACCTTTCGCCCAAGGAAATGCTGGACCGGATGCGGTACCTCTGCAAGGGAATGCATTCACCCCGGGCAGATTTGTGCCGGGCCTTCAATCAGGAAACAAATGACGGCAAAAACATGGACAGGTTATCTGGATTGCTCAGCGCTGCAATTAACTCCATCATTCACGTAAAGGATGAAAGGGACATTGACAGCCTGTTTAGGAGTGGCGGCACTTCCGCCCTCACTACCACTATCACCGGGCTGGATGATTTCGAGCTAATCTGTTTCCTGGTAGTACGCTGACCCAGGGGGAGGGGGGATTGCATGCTTGCGTTGCCGAAGAGTACAATATTCAATCGTCGAATACCCAAGCAGAAGTTCTACGATAACATATCAATAACCCCGGAGCTAAGACGGGTGTTTGTGGAACAGATCAGCATGATATACTGGCGGAACAAAATAGCCCCCAGCACGGTTAACATTGCTGTCGGCCAAACAGTAACGGAGATTGAGGTTGTAGAAATCCGCCTCAACCAGCCCAGCCTGGATAAACGGGTGCTTCAGCTAATTGATAAGGAAATCCCCTACCACATTCTCTTTCTCCTGGTCCATCAGGAAAGGGCACAGGCCTGGGTCGGCTATAAGGAGCAGGGCAGGACAGGAAAATATAAGCCCGGCACATACTACCATACAGAGTGGCAACCCGTGGACAAGCTATCGCTTAAGTAGAAGGGCTCAATATGGATGCGGTGTATGAGGGCTTTATTCGGCAGATTGCCGGAGAGAGGCTGCAGGACCAGCCCGGCGATTTTAAAGAGGCGGTGGCCCGGGATGAGCAGCGGCAGAAGCTGCAAAGGGAGATTGCAGCTTTAGAGAACAAGGTACGCCGGGAAAAGCAATTCAATATTCAAGTTGCACTCAACAGTGAGTTGAAGCGGCTTAGGAAAGAATTGGGGGGGGGTAATGTGAGTGAAAAAATAATGCTTGTGATAAGTGGCGCGAAGAGTTTCGCTAAGTATCTAATCATTCCATCCGGAATTATTACTTTTTTGACAGACGATTGGCTGGATTATATTAGATTGCTAGATGTGAAGAAGTTGTATGGGGAATGGATTACATCAATATTTCTCATATCGATTTCAATACTTATTGTTGATTTAATAGTAAGGGTTTCTGACAAGATCGCAAAAGAGAGAGAAACCAAAAAAAAGCTTAGAGCCAAAGAAATCTCACTAGAGAACTTGACCCGCAGGGAAAGAGAAATAGTCAAGAAGATCTTTGAAAATGACAGTGCTATTTTCGAGGCAAATGATGCTTCCGTATGCAAGCTAGAAAGTATGTTGGTTGTTTTTCGGCCAAATATCAGCGTAGGAATGGCATCATTCTCGTACACCCTACAACCCTGGGTCTCAAACTATCTTAAGAAACATCCAGATTATTTAAGGGAGGACAAATGATCATGGATAAAATGCGCTTTGAATCGACTGATATTATCGATAAGAATATCAAGAAAATATCCCAACTGTTCCCCGGTATTGTGATTGAAGGAAAAGTCAATTTCGACCTACTGCGCTCCTTGCTGGGGGATGAAGTGCACGGTGACGAGGCCTATGAGTTTACTTGGGTTGGGAAAGGGGCTGCTATTGCCGAGGCGGGCAGGCCTATCCGCAAGACCCTGCTTCCTTGTAAAGAGGAGAGTAAGAACTGGGATACCACAGAAAACCTTTATATCGAGGGCGATAACCTCGATGTGCTAAAGCTCCTGCAGGAGAGCTATCTGGGTAAGGTCAAGATGATCTATATTGACCCCCCCTATAACACCGGCAACGATTTTGTTTACCGTGATAATTTCATGCAAGACAAGGACGAATACGATGAGGAAGCGGGCGTATACGACGAGGATGGTGACCGCTTGTTCCGCAACACTGAAAGTAACGGGAGGTTTCATTCAGATTGGTGCAGTATGATGTATCCCCGGCTAGTGCTGGCAAGAAATCTACTGCGGGAAGACGGGGTTATTTTTATCAGTATCGATGATAATGAAGTAGCGCAACTACGCAAGATTTGTGATGAAGTGTTCGGAGAAAGCAATTTTGTATCCCAACTTATCTGGCAGCGTGCCTTTTCTCCAAAGAATGATGCCAAATTTGTTTCTTGCAGTCATGATTATGTCTTAATTTACGCGAAAGCGATTGGTTCATTTGCTATAGGACGTCTAGAAAGAACAGAGAAAGCAAATGCACGTTATTCAAATCCCGATAGCGACCCACGTGGCGTTTGGATGTCGAGTGATATTTCTGTTAAAACCTATACTGCTGAAAATGATTATCCCATTACAACGCCCTCTGGGCGTGTAATAGAGCCTCCAGCAGGTCGCTGCTGGAGTCTATCGAAAAAAGCATTTTTCGATAGACTCCACGATAACAGAATATGGTTTGGCCCTGACGGAAATAATACCCCGAGAATAAAAAGGTTTTTAACGGATTTGCGTAAAGAGGGGATGACCCCTACTTCAATTTTATTTCACAAAGAAGTGGGCCATAGTCAAGAAGGGGCGCAAGAAGTTGTATCAATTTTTAACGGGCAAGGTTTGTTTGACGGGCCTAAGCCTGTCCGCCTGTTATTACGATTGCTGACACTTGCGAATACCGGGGAGGATAGCATAATTTTGGACTTTTTTTCTGGGTCGGCTTCTACCGCTCATGCTATAATGCGTTATAATGCTGACAAAGGCGGTAAGCGTAAATTTATTATGGTGCAAGTACCCGAAGAGTGCCCACCTGGTACAAAAGCGGCTAAAGCTGGCTACGCCAACATCTGCGAAATTGGCAAGGAGCGCATCCGCAGGGCAGGGGAAAAGATTAAGGCCGAGGCAGGGATGCTGGGCCAGGACTTGGACATCGGCTTCCGGGTCCTCAAGCTGGATTCCACCAACATGCGGGATGTATTTTATTCCGCCGGGGAATATAGCCAGGACATGCTTTCTGCTCTGGAGGACAATATCAAGGAAGACCGCAGTGACATGGACCTGCTCTATGCCTGTCTGCTGGATTGGGGCTTGCCCTTGTCGTTTCCTCATACCCGCGAACAGATTTCCGGATTCACCGTCCACACCTACAATGATGGTGACCTTATCGCCTGCTTTGACAAGGATATCAGCAATGATGTGGTTAAAGAAATCGCCCGTCGCTGCGGAAGTCCTGAACGGGAAGGGCTGGCTACCCGTGCAGTGTTCCGGGATTTGAGCTTTGCCAACAGTCCGGCGAAAATCAATGTAGAGGAGATCTTTAAACTTCTGGCGCCCAATACCAGCGTGCGGGTGATATGAGATGAAGCAGGAAGATAGAATCATCCTTTATGCCACCGATGACGGTAATGTGGCCGTTTCGGTGCGCTTTGAGGATGAAGATTTTTGGATGACGCAAAAGGCTATTGCTGAGCTGTTAGAAACAGACCGCAGTGTTATTACAAAGCACATTTCAAATATCTATAATGACGAGGAACTTGATAGGCAGTCAACCTGTGCAAAATTTGCACAGGTTCAAACCGAGGGCAGCCGAAAAGTAACACGCTTACTAGAGTTCTACAATCTGGATATGATTATCGCCGTGGGCTACCGGGTCAATTCCAAAAAGGCGACCCGTTTTCGCCAGTGGGCAACGAAGACACTGCATGAGTATATCCAAAAGGGCTTTGTCTTAAATGACGATTTGCTGAAGAATGGAAAGCCCTTTGGCCGTGATTACTTTGATGAGCTGCTGGAGCACATCAGGGAGGGGGCAAGGACCAATGAAACTGCAATTCAAGCATCAGAAATTCCAGGCAGATGCGGCCAAGGCCGTGTGCGATGTATTTGCCGGACAGCCTTACCTTAAGCCCAGCTATATGATGGATAAGGGGTATGTAAAAAAAGAACAGATTACCATCGATGAAGCAGAACGCTTCATCGGTTTTGGCAACTCTCCCTTAATGCCTGAATTGAATGATGGGGTTATCCTGGAAAATATCAATAAGATTCAGCGCAGCAATCAGATTGAGCCATCCAAACAATTGGAGGGGCGTTACAACCTGACCGTGGAAATGGAGACCGGCGTCGGCAAGACCTACACTTATATAAAGACCATGTACGAGCTGAGCAAGCGCTACGGCTGGAGTAAGTACATTGTCGTCGTGCCCAGTGTCGCCATCCGGGAAGGGGTCTACAAGTCCTTTCAGATAACCGAGGATCATTTTGTTGAGGAATATGGCAAGAAAATAAGGTATTTCATCTATAATTCTGCCCAGCTTACCGAGATCGACCGCTTTGCCTCCGATAGCGCCATCAATGTCATGATTATCAACTCCCAGGCTTTTAACGCCCGAGGCAAGGATGCACGGCGTATCTACATGAAATTAGATGAGTTTCGGAGCCGCAAGCCCATTGACATCATCGCTAAAACAAACCCTATAATGATTATCGATGAGCCCCAGTCGGTGGAAGGGGCGGCCACTAAGGAGCGCTTGAAAGAGTTCAATCCGCTCTTTACCCTGAGATATTCGGCGACCCACAAGCAGGACAGCGTTTACAATATGATTTACCGCCTTGACGCCATGGAGGCCTACAATAAAAAGCTGGTCAAAAGAATCGCCGTCAAGGGTATTTCCGTTTCTGGCAGCACGGCGACGGAAGGGTATGTGTACTTAGAGAGCATCAATCTTTCCAAGGGCAACCCCACCGCCACAATTGAATTTGATGTTAAGCGGGCAGGGGGCGTTGGCAAGGCTCGGCGCACTGTGGGTGAGGGGTATAATCTCTTTCCCAATTCCGGTGAATTGGCTGCATATAAGAACGGATATACAGTGCTGCGCATCGACGGCCGGGACAGCTCGGTGGAATTTATCAATGGCACTAAGCTGTATGCAGGGGACGTTATCGGGGCGGTCAGTGATGATCAGCTGCGCCGGATTCAGATTCGGGAGACCATCCTCTCCCATATTGAGCAGGAGCGGCGCTTGTTCTACAAGGGCATCAAAGTGTTGTCCCTGTTCTTTATTGATGAGGTGGCGAAGTACAAGCAATACGATGCCAGCGGGCAAGTCCTTAATGGCCTTTATGCCGACATCTTCGAGGAAGAGTACCAGCAGATTATCGACAATCTGCAACTTGAATTTGGCGATGACCAGGGGTATCTGAAATATCTTGAGGGCATCAGCGCCGGGGAAACCCATGCCGGATATTTTTCCATAGATAAAAAGAGCCGCCGCATAGTGGACAGCAAGCTGGGGGATAGAAAGGAACGCACATCCGACGATACAGACGCCTACAATCTGATCATGAAGGATAAGGAGCGTCTCTTGGACCGCCGGGAGCCGGTGCGGTTTATCTTTTCCCACTCTGCCCTTCGGGAAGGCTGGGATAATCCCAATGTGTTTCAAATCTGCACGTTGAAGCAAAGCGGCAGCGACGTCCGCAAACGGCAGGAGGTTGGCCGGGGCTTGCGCTTGTCTGTCAATCAGAATGGTCAGCGTATGGATACCAACCTGCTGGGAGAAGATGTCCATAATGTCAACGTGCTCACCGTTGTCGCCAATGAAAGCTATGACAGCTTTGCCAAGGGGCTGCAAACAGAGCTTGCCGAGGCTGTGGCTGATAGGCCATGCAGGGTAACGGTGGAGTTGTTTAAGGATAAGGTCATTAAAGACAGCCAAGGCGTTGAGCAGGTAGTTGATATCGACCTTGCCCAGAGCATTTATGAGGGACTTATCACCAGCGGGTATGTAAGGAAAGGTGTTCTCACCGACAAGTATTATGAGGACAAGAAGAAAGGCAGCATCGAGATAGCCTCGGAAGCCGCCGACTGCAAGGATTCGGTAATAGCAATTCTTGATTCCATCTATGACAGCCGCGCCATGCAGCCGGAGAACGCACGGATGAATAATGTTGAGTTGAAGTTGGACCAATCCAAGCTGGGCTTGCCGGAATTCCAGAGGCTGTGGGGAAAGATAAATGCCAAATCCGTATATACGGTGGAATTCGATGAAGATGAGCTGATTACAAGAGCTATAGCGGCCCTGAATAAGGGACTTCGTATTTCCCAGATCTTCGTTACGGTTGAAACCGGTACTCTCAAGGATATTCAGTCCAGGGAACAATTGGAGCAGGGGGAAGCATTTTACAGGGAGAAAAACGTAGTTTACAATGCAGTATTCGCAACGAATGCTGCGGTGAAATTTGATCTCATCGGCAAAATAGTGGCCGAAACGGGCCTTACAAGAAGAGCTGTTGTCGGTATCCTGGGCGGGATTGATAAGTATGTTTTTGACCAGTTTGCCGGCAATCCCGAAGAGTTTATTATCAAGGCAGCTAAAATCATTAACGAGCAGAAAGCTACTACCATCATTCAGCACATTACCTACAATAAGCTGGACGCGGTTTATAATACTGCGATTTTCACTGAGCCAACACTAAAGGGGCAGCTTGGTGTCAACGCAATGGCAGCAAAAAAGCATTTGTATGACCATATACTCTATGATTCTGAAACTGAAAGATCCTTTGCCGAAAGCGTGGATACCAGCGCCGAGGTGGCGGTTTATGTCAAGCTGCCAAATGGTTTTTACATCAGTACGCCGGTTGGCAAGTACAATCCAGACTGGGCAATTGCCTTTAATGAGGGCAAGGTGAAGCATATCTACTTTGTCGCCGAAACAAAAGGCTCCATGTCCACCATGCAGCTCCGCCATATTGAGGATGCAAAAATTCACTGCGCACGGCAGCACTTTAAGGCCATCAGTACCAATTCAGTGGTCTATGATGTGGTGGATAGCTACGCAGCATTGTTGGCTAAGGTGATGAAATAACACTCTTCAGGCGATTGTGGGTGCGGGAAAGCGAACGATTCCGGCGTGTTTTTCGAATTTACGCTTTCAGCGTTATTCGACATCATTGTAGCGCTAGAAAAGCACCAAGTTAAGCCCGAAGATAAGCACCAAGTTGAATTGAGCGATAACAACTTTTAGCTTGGAACACGAAAATCCCTATCCGGCCAGATGGTGCGGATGGGGATTGCCTGCTGTATGTGCTTTTTGGGAGCCGCCCCCTTTGCGGCACTATGCACCTTTTTTACTCATTCCCATTTTTCTAAAGTGTTTTGTCATCACACGTTCAAAAGTTAACTGTCAATCGTTCAAAAAATGCGTAGATGGAATCTCAACCATCAATCTTGGAGAGTTCATTGTATTTGACACGCGATCTTTCGGCTTACCTGGCTGTATATAAAGCAACTGGGAATGTATTATTAGATCGACTAAGCCACCTTGTTTCTCAACATTAAAAGCTACAAAAAATACAGTTGCAACTGGATGTTCCAACGTAAATTGTAAAGTAATAAATTTATCATCTGTACTTTTACCCCTAAATAATAATGATATTATCTGATTAACCACCCATAATCCTGTCTGCAATCCACGATATAATCAACATACACTGTCTGATCCTTAATCTGATACAGAATCAAATACCATTTCTCAACGAACATCTTGTGATACTTATTTAGCGGTATAAATTCTGTGTTGAGAAATGGAAATCGCTCCGGCATGGTGGAAAGGGAACGAACGGCATCCATTAATTCATTCTTTGTCCTGCGGGCAGCAGTGAGGCTTTCCTGAGCCAGAAAACAAACATGACCCGCCAGCATCTGACGGGCACGGTCGGAAACAATCACCTTATATTGAGGCTTCTTTTCCATGTTCCACCTCATCAATAATGCTTTCTAAATAGCTGTCCAGTTCATCCGGTGTTACTCCGGTGCGACCAGCCATTCGATCTTCCTCAACAGCTAACAGTTCCTCGCGTAGCTTAAGCATTTTTTCTCGACGGGTAAATGTATCTAAATCCATGACCACGAGATCGCCTTCGCCGTTTTTAGTAAGATACACAGGCTCCCCGGAGGTTTTGCACAAAGCCGCAATTTCATTATAGTTCTGCCTTATACTTGCGGACGGTTTAATCTGCATGGTATCAACTCCTTGTAGTAATATTCTAATCATATTATACCCCTTTCTTGCTATTGATTCAACCGGTTTGGTTACAATCTTTCAAACTCCTGTGAGCGCTACAATCTCAATAAAATTCTTAAATGCTCATCGGAGACGATGTATGAGGAAGAAAGAAGGGTCTCTGCCGCCAGCCGTCCGGCTTGTCGTTGTCCAGGTGCAAAGTAATTTCCTTAATTTGCGGAAAGTCTTTTAAGTATTGTACCAGAGCAGCAGGTGGGCTGCTTTCCGATATATTCTTTTTCGGCTGGTAAATCCGCAAGGGAAAGGCAGTTTTCCCCGTTTGATGAGTTTAAGCGCTTAAGGCAAACGCCATTTGGGTAAAGAAAACTTGAACAATGCTCCCATTTATAGCAGTGGCAGCAAATTAACAAGAAAGGCGTTAAAAGGTTTAAATAGTATTACTGCAGTCTAGAACAAAAAGAGGTTCTCTTTAAAAACCTACAATGACTTGACGCTATCCCATCATTATTACCTATGGAATCTTTCTAGGGAAATATGGTATAGTAATGTTTAAAGGTTGTCCAATTCTCATTTCTGCTTTCCAGGAGGATGATACTATGAATGCGCAGTTGATCAAATACGCGATCATGGCAGTCTTGGCTGCCGTAAGCGGTTTTTTTCTGGTGGGATTTATAATTTTCAGCATCTCAGTTCTTTTATCCAAGAAAAAAAAGCAGCCGCAAAAACTCTGGGGCGGCTTGGTGGGCATTGGCATCAACGGCCTCATTTTTCTGCTGACCTTCCCTGCCGTCTTCCCCGTTCTGCTCGAAGCAATCAATAAAGTCTTGTTTAAGTTCAGATAAGGCCTTAAGGGCCTTTTTTTTATTGTATGGGCTGGATAAATAAAGTCATCTTGCCCCCGCAGACCATGCCCTCTTGAGCGGCCACAGTGTTGTCCAGCTTATATTCAAGCAAGCGGGGGACCTGGGTGTCCATGACCTGCAGGGCCGCATCCAGGGCCATTTTTTCTGCCAGCCCGCCGCCTACAGTGCCCACCGTTTGGCCATCAGCTTTGACCAGCATTCTGGCGCCGGCGCCCTGGGGGGTGGAACCTTGGGCTGAAACTATGGTGATTAGGCTCCAGGATTTTCGGTTTGCCTTTGCCGCCAGGGCCCCGGCGATTTTTTCAATATTGGCGGGGGCCGGGCGGCTGCTCTTTTCCCGGATGATTTCCCCCATGATGCTGACGGCGATTTCTTCGGGAGTCCTGGCATTGATGTCCAGGCCGATGGGGGAAAATACCCGCTGCACCTGGCTCAGGGGGAAACCTTGCTCCCGGAGCCAGTCCCTCATTTCCGCCGCCTTTTTGGGGCTGCCGATGACGCCGATATAGGCGGCGCCCGTGTCCAGGGCTCTGACCAGGCAAGTGCGGTCATGGATATGGCCCCGGGTGACGATGACTATGTAGTGGCGGGAGTTGAGGCGCAAATTGTCAAAGGCCTGATCATAGCCCATTGTCAGGACTTTGGCCTGGGGAAAGCGCAGGCTATTGGCGAATTCCTTGCGGTCGTCGCAGACAGTCACTTCAAAACCCAGCAGGGCGCCAATTTTGGCTACGGGCACAGCCACATGGCCGCCGCCAAAGATGACCAGGCCCGGACGGGGCCACAGCCATTGCTGAAAAAGGGTGGCGGAACCAATAGCGATCAGGCCGGCATTGTCTCTTTGACCGATATCTTCTCCGGTTAGGAAATTGCCCTCTTTGTCGTAGAGACCGGAGCGGCCGGGATAGTCTCCTGCCACCTCCGTTGCCAGCAGGACCGGCTCCCCGGACTTAAGGGACTGGGAAACGGCTGACCAAAGATTTTTCATGACTTTTCTCTCCTCAACTGATTTGCATACAGTATAAGCTATTTTTTCCCCGAGAGAAAGGAATAGGGCAGTAGAAAAATAATTTGCCCGCATGCAGGAGAAATTAATAATTGCATAGAAACAATTAAGCAGTATAAAATTATTGGAGAAAATTAAAAGGTTATTAAATTAAAGGAGGCTGTACTTTGATTAATCTAGAAATAAATGAAATGCAGCTGGCTCGGACAATAGACAGGGCCAGAGAAAAAAACATCATCATTCCCCCCATGGCCTGGCAGAAGAATCCCGAACACATTCCCGCCAGCATCAAAGAAAAATTGCGCAACATTGAACTCTGGGATGTAAACTCCTGGAATTTGTTCCGCATTACCTGGAAGAATGAACCCACAAAATTCGGCGGCGCTTACGGACCGGTCAACGCCATTGAACTTCCTCCCGAGCTGACGGGGGTGGAGGCCAGAATCATCGCCTTGGTAGGCAAATGGTTTCCCACCGGCGCCCATAAGGTAGGGGCGGCCTACGGTTGCCTGATTCCCCGGCTGGTCACCGGCCAGTTTGATCCCACCAGCCAGAAGGCCGTCTGGCCCTCCACCGGCAATTATTGCCGGGGCGGCGCTTATGAGGCCCAGCTTCTGGCCTGCGAATCCATTGCCATTCTCCCTGAGGGCATGAGCAGAGAGCGTTTTGACTGGCTGGCCCAGATTGCCGGAGAGATCATCCCCACTCCCGGCAGTGAAAGCAATGTCAAGGAAATATTCGATAAATGCTGGGAATTGAGAGCGACCAGAGATAATATCGTGATTTTCAACCAGTTTGATGAGGAGGGCAACTACCTGTGGCATTATGAGGTCACCGGCAGCGCAATGCTGGAGGTGCTGGCCCAGGCCATGGGCAGCAGGGATAATTTTGCCGGCCTGGTGGTCACTACCGGTTCCGGCGGGACCATTGCCAGCGGCGATCGCCTCAAACAGGTTTACCCCCATGCAAAAATCACCGCAGCCGAGGCCCTGCAATGCCCCACCCTCCTGAACAATGGATATGGCGCCCACCGTATTGAGGGGATTGGCGACAAACATGTGCCTTGGATTCACAATGTGCGCAACACCGACATGGTAATTGCCATTGATGACAACGATTCCCTTGCCGTCATGCGCCTGTTCAACGAACCGGCGGGCCAAAAGTATTTGCATGATATAGGTGTCAGCCCTGAGTTCATTGAAAAACTGCCTCTGCTGGGCATTTCCAGCATCGCCAACCTGCTGGGGTCGATTAAATTTGCCCGTTATTACGAGCTCACCGGCAGAGATGTGGTAATGACAGTATTTACCGACTCAATGGAAATGTACGGTTCCCGCCTGGCCGAATTATCTGAGCAAAGCCCCTATAATCCGGTCCAGGCAGCTGTCGACTACCGCCACAGCCTTTTGGGCCAGGGTGTCGATAATTTGCTGGAGCTGTCATACCTCCAGCGCAAGCGCATTCACAACCTGAAATACTATACCTGGATTGAGCAGCAGGGCAAAGACATCGATGCACTCAATGCCCAGTGGTATGACCATGAATCTTATTGGGGCGGCATCCAAAAGCAAGCTGCCGAAATTGACCGCCTGGTGATGGATTTCAATAAGCGCACCGGCCTCTTGGAAAAGATTTAATACTGGGAAGGGATGAAAACTTATGCGCTATGTTATTGACCTTGAATGCATAAAATGCGGCAATCAATATTCCCCTGAACCCGACCGCTATCTCTGTTCCTGCGGCGGCCTCCTGGAGGTGCGCTATGATTACCCTCTGCTTAGGCAGGAATGGGACAGAGATGCACTTGCCGATAACAGCGATTACAGCATGTGGAGATACCTGCCGCTGCTGCCTGTGGGCCCTTTCAGCAGGCGTTCTCCCCTGCGCACGGGCTGGACTCCCTTGTACAAGAGTGCGGCTCTGGCCCGGGCCCTGGGGCTCAAAGGGACAGTATGGGTCAAGGACGACGGCCTCAATCCCACCGGCTCTCTTAAAGACCGGGCGTCCGCAGTGGCAGTGGTCAAGGCGGCGGAGGCAGGCGCCAAGATTGTGGCCTGTTCTTCCACCGGCAATGCCGCCTCTTCTTTGGCCGGCAATGTGGCCGCTTTGGGCGGCAGCATGCAGTCGGTAATCTTTGTGCCCGCCCGGGCGCCCCAGGGCAAGGTGGCCCAGCTCCTGATCTACGGGGCCAAGGTCATTTCCGTCCAGGGCTCCTACCGGGATGCCTTTGAGCTGTCCGCTGCCGCCATTGAGCGCTGGGGCTGGTATAACCGCAACGCCGCCATCAACCCCTACTTGGTGGAGGGCAAAAAAACAGTGGTCCTGGAACTGGCGGAACAGCTGCACTGGCAGATGCCGGACTGGCTGGTCCTTTCAGTGGGCGATGGCTGCACCATTGCCGGTGCAGGCAAGGGCCTTCAGGATCTGAAAGAGTTGGGCTTTATTGACAAGGTGCCCCGCCTGCTGGGGGTGCAGGCGTCAGGCTGCGCGCCAATCTTCCATTCCTACTGCAGCGGCAGCGAGCTGATTCCCGCAGAGGAAAACACCCTGGCTGACAGCATTGCCGTCGGGGTGCCTCGCAACCCTGCCAAGGCCATGTGTCAGGTCCGGCATTCCCAGGGGGTCATGGTGGCCGTCGAAGACGAAGAGATTTTGGCAGCTATGAGGCTAATGGGTCGCACCTGCGGCGTCTTTGCCGAACCGGCTTCAGCCGCAGGCCTGGCGGGGCTGGCCCGGGCAGTGAAAGAGGGCCTGGTGGAATCGGACAGTGAAGTGGCTGTAATTTCCACCGGCAATGGCTTAAAGGATATTGCCAATGCCCTCAAGGCCGCCGGCGAGCCTTTGCGGGTAGCTCCGGACATTGAGCAGCTGGCTCAAGCTTTAGGGGAGGGGTAAAAAATGAGCGGGGGCAACATGGGAAGCAGAATCAGGCAGAAGCGGAAAGAACGAGGCTTAAGCCTTAAAAGTTTAGCCAAGGCAGTTGATAAAACGCCGTCCTTCCTCAGCCAGGTCGAGCGTGATCTAGCCGAGCCCTCTATTACTTCCTTGCGGGATATTGCCAGGGCCCTGGAAGTGCCTATCTTTTACTTTTTGCTGGATTCTCAAGGCCACAACCCGGTGGTCCGCAAAGATCAGCGCAAGATAATTTCTTTTCCCGGTTATCAGCTGACCTTTGAACTCTTGAGCCCCAGCCTCAACCGGGAAATGGAAATCATCCAGGGGCGCCTGGAGCCCGGGGGCATAACCTGTGAGGAGCCCCTGTCCCATTCCGGCGAAGAGGCAACACTGGTGCTGGCGGGACAAATGGAAATTCAGGTTGGTTCCGAGCGCTATGTACTTAGCGAAGGGGATTGCATTTACTACTACGCCTCCATTCCCCATAAAATCTCTAATATCGGCAGAGAAGAACTGATTTTTGTCTCTGCCATTGCTCCACCTAGTTTTTAGGCAGAATTGACGGACCTCTGGTGGTACTTCTATCTAGTACTGCTGATGCTTATACGCGGCCGTCATCCAATACGCCGGGCCGCAGGCCCGGCATTCTTATCCTAAAGGGGGGAATAAACATGCATACAGTAAACAGACCCGTGCGGCGGGTGGATGCCCTAGGCAAGGTGCTGGGGGAAAGCCGTTACGGCGCAGACTTAAGGTTTGAAGGCATGCTCTATGGCAAAGTGCTGCGCACTCCTTTCCCCTACGCCCGCATCCTCAACATTGACACTGCCCGGGCCCTGGCACTGCCCGGAGTGGAAGCCGTCCTTACCGCCGCCGACATTCCCGGCCTCCATACTTTCGGCACCGTCATCCCGAACCAACAGGTTTTGGCCAAAGAGGTGGTGCGCTATCATGGTGACGGCGTCGCCCTTGTGGCTGCGGCTACTCCCGCCTTAGCCCAGCAGGCCCTGGACCTCATCCGGGTGCAGTATCAAGAGCTGGCCGGCATCTTCGACCCAGCTCAGGCCATGGCGGAAGGCGCGCCTTTACTCCATGCCGACTCTCCCGGCAACATCGCCGCCCACCATGTGCTGGAGAAGGGCGAAGTGGAAGAAGGGTTTGCCCGCTCTGATATCATCCTGGAGCGGGAGTACGAAACCCAGCTGGTTGAGCATGCCTACATTGAGCCGGAAGTGGCTGTAGCTGTGCCCCAAGCCGGCCACCGGGGAGTTACGGTCTACGGTTCTATTCAGAATCCCTTTTCCTGCCGCAAGGCCCTGTCCAGGATTCTGGGGCTCAAGCTCAACGAAATCCGGGTAATTCAGTCTTTCATGGGCGGGTCCTTTGGCGGCAAGGATGAAATCATGTCCGCCCTCTGCGCCCGGGCAGCTTTACTTGCCCTTAAGACCGGCAAACCCGTACAAATGGTCAACACCCGGGAGGAATCAATCCGGGAAGGGTACAAGCGCCATCCCTACAAGCTCAGGTACAAGGTAGGCGCCACGCGGGAAGGCAAGCTCATGGCGATGGAAATTAAGATTATTGCCGATGCTGGGGCCTATGCTTCCCAGACGCCCTTTGTCACCTGGCGCTCTGTGGTGCAGGCCACCGGCCCCTATGTAGTGCCTCATGTGCGTACCAATATTTATGGGGTGTATACAAACAATTGCTATACCGGCGCCTTCCGGGGATTTGGCTCTCCCCAGATAATCTTTGCCCAGGAGTCGCTGTTGGACGAACTGGCGGAAGAACTGGGAATGGAGCCACTGGAGCTGCGCCGGCTCAATGGCTTCCGCCAGGGTTCTGTGACCGCCACCGGCCAAAAGTTGGATAACCATCAGGTGAGCCTCATGGAAGTCCTGGACAAAGCGGTGGAAAAATCCGATTATCTGGCCAAGCGCCGGCAATATGCCGCCCAAAGCGGCCGTTTCCGCAAAGGCATTGGCCTGGCTTGCAGTTTCCGGGGCTGCAGCCTGGGGGCAGAGGGCGTTGATGCCACCGGGGCCATGGTTTCCGTCCAGTACGACGGCAGCGTCTATGTATATTCCGGCCTGGCCGAAAATGGTCAGGGCCTGCAGACTATCTTCTCCCAGATAGCTGCCGAAGAGCTGGGCATCAGCCTTGAGCGGGTGCGGTTCATGGAAACAGACACCGCCCTCATCCCCGATGGGGGACCGACGGTAGCCTCCCGCAGCACCCTCATGGGCGGCAATGCCGTGCGCCTGGCCGCCGCCAAAGTGCGGGAGACCTTGTTGGGGGCAGCGCTGGAAAAACTCAGGGCTGCCGCCGAAGAGCTGGCTTGGGGCGGGGACCGGATTTGGGTTAAAGCTGATCCCAGCCGCAGTATTAGCTTTGAAGAGGCAGTAAACGCCGCCTGCGCTAAAGGCGAGCTTCTGACCCAGCTGGGCTGGTACAAAGCTCCCCGGGTATCCTGGGATGACCGCCATGGCCAGGGGGACGCATATTTTACCTATGTCTACGGCTGCCAGGTGGCGGAAGTGGAAGTGGACATGGAAACGGGCTACACTCGCGTCCTCAAGATTACAGCCGCCCATGATGTGGGCCGGGCCATTAATCCCGAAACGGTTCGGGGCCAGATCTACGGCGGCGTTGCCCAAGGCCTGGGCTATGCTCTTTTGGAAGAAATGCAGCAGCATGAGGGGGAGATTAAGTCCCTGAATTTTGATGAATACCTCATTCCCGGCATCTGTGACATGCCGGAGATTGAGGCCATAATCGTGGAAAATCCTGACGGCTATGGCCCTTATGGGGCCAAGACCATTGGCGAGCCTACCCTGGAGGTAACTGCTCCCGCCATTGCCAGCGCCGTTGCCCAAGCCACCGGCCGCAGGCTGCGGCAGCTGCCCCTGGATCTGGAACGGGTGCTTTTGGGCCGTTCCCTGCAAAAAGAACGCTACAAGAGGAGGGAAGGCGGATGTTAGGATTTGACCTTTACCGGCCCCGCACTTTGCAGGAAGCCCTGAAACTGCTGGCTGAGTTCAAGGGTTCCGCTCGGGTGCTGGCCGGGGGTACAGACTTGCTCATATCCCTGCGGGCCAGGGAAAGGGAAGATGTAAAAAATATCATCGACATCACCAGCCTCCGGGTACTGGATTTCATACAGGAGGATGACAGCCGCCTGCGCCTCGGCCCCCTGACTGCTCACGCCCAAATAGCTGACTCCCCGCATATCCGCCAAGGGGCCGGCCTCCTGGCGGCGGCTGCCGCGGCAATCGGTTCGCCCCAGATTCGCAACAGGGGAACCATCGGCGGCAATGTGGTCAACGCCGCCGTTTGCGCCGACACTGTCCCACCTCTTGTGGCCCTTGGGGCCTCTGTCAAGCTGGAGCGTATGGAGGAATGTCGCTGGCTGCCCCTGGAGGAATTTATCACCGGCCCCAATCGCACCAGGCTGGAGGCAGATGAAATGCTGACGGAGATTGCCTTTGCCAAACTAACCGCCACCGCAGGCTGGGGCTTTACGCGCCTGGCCCGGCGGGAGGCTATGGCCATCGCACGCATGAACGTGGCTGTGGTTCTTGAACGGGACAGCCGGGGCAGGGTGGTTACCGCCCGCATTGCCCCGGGGGCGGTGCTGGCCAGTCCCGCCCGCATTCCCCAGGCAGAGAATATTCTCCTGGGCCAATGCCCGGATGAAGCGCTCATTCATCAGGCAGGCCAGGCGGTGGCTACCGCCATGACCGCCTCCGGCAGTCGCTGGTCCACCCCGTATAAAGAACCGGCAATCATCGCTCTGACGGAGCGGGCAATCAAACAAGCCCTGGAGGTGGAATGGAGATGAATAAACTGCCAGTCACTCTAATTGTAAACGGCAGAGAATATAAATTAACAGTTGATGCCAACGAACGCCTTTTGGACACCCTGCGTCTACAGCTGCGTCTCACGGGAACCAAGGAAGGCTGCGGCGTCGGCGAATGCGGCGCCTGCTCGGTGATTCTGGACGGCCAACTGGTCAACTCCTGCATGGTTCTCACCGCCCAATGTGACGGCGCCCGGGTGGAAACAGTTGAAGGCCTGGGCACAGCCACCAAACTCCACCCCTTGCAGCAGGCTTTCATCGACTATAATGCCGTCCAATGCGGTTTCTGCACCCCCGGCATGCTCATGGCCGCCAAAGCCCTGCTGGACAAAAACCCTGATCCATCAGAAGCGGAAATCCGCCAAGGCCTTTCAGGCGTTCTTTGCCGCTGCACCGGCTACAAGCAGATTGCCGATGCTGTCAAAGCCGCCGCCCGGGAGGAAAAGTGAAATGGCCCTGCTGATAAAGAATGCTGCTTTCATCGCCACCATGGATGCCCACGGCCGCGAGCTGCGCAATCAGGACATACTCATTGAGGGTCCGGCAATTGCCGCTATCGGCCCTAATCTCACTCCACCTCCGGCAGCCCAGGTGCTGGATGCCTCAAACCGCTGGGTTTTCCCCGGTCTGGTCAACACCCATCACCATCTCTTCCAGACCCTGACTCGCTGTGTGCCCGCAATCCAGGAGGCTGAGCTCTTTCCCTGGCTCAAATATCTCTATCCCATCTGGGCAGGACTCAGCGCCGATGCCGTCTATGCCGGCGCCCTGGTAGGGCTGGGGGAGCTGCTGAAATCCGGCTGCACCACCACCGGGGATCACCATTATGTCTTTCCCCGGGGGGAGTCTCAGCTCATCGACAGGGAGATCACCGCTGCCAAAGAGCTGGGCATCCGCTTTCATCCCTGCCGGGGCAGCATGTCCCTGGGAGAGGCTGAGGGCGGTCTGCCTCCCAACTCCGTTATCCAAAGGGAAGAGGAGATTTTAGCTGACAGCCAGCGCCTGATTGTCAAGTACCACGACGGGGAACCTTTTGCCATGTGCCGCATTGCCCTGGCTCCCTGTTCCCCCTTTTCCGTTACCCGTTCCCTGTTGGTGCAGTCGGTGGAGCTGGCCCGGAAATATGGCGTCCGCTGCCATACCCACCTGGCGGAGACAAAAGATGAAACCCGTTTCTGTTTGGAGCAGGCAGGCATGCGTCCCCTGGAATATATGAAAGATGTGGGCTGGCTGGGCAGCGACATCTGGTTTGCCCACGGCATCCACTTTATCGAAGAGGAGCTGGCTGAACTGGCAGCCACAGCAACAGGAATTGCCCACTGCCCCGTTTCCAACCAAAAGCTCTCTTCCGGCACTGCTGCCGTCCCCGCAATGTTGCGGCGGGGCATTCCCGTAGGCTTGGCTGTGGATGGCAGCGCCAGCAACGATGGTTCCAACATGTTGGCGGAACTTAAAGCGGCCCTGCTCATTGCCAAGCTGACTTGGGGAATTGATTCCCTTTCCGCCCGGGACGTGCTGGCCATGGCCACCCGGGGGGGCGCTTCCTTACTGGGCCGGGAAGATATAGGCTCCCTGGCCCCGGGCAAGGCCGCCGACTTATTTATAGTGAGGGGAGACAGCATCGATTATGCCGGCTGCCGGGACCCCATCACCGCCCTGGTCACCTGCGGCAGCAGCGAAACGGTGGATACAACCATTGTCAATGGCCGCGTCGTCGTCAAAAACGGGAGCCTGCTGACAATGAAAGAAGAGGAAATAGCCCGGCTGGGCAATGCAGCCGCCGGCGAACTCATGGCGAAGGCAGGGATAGCATGAAAATACTGTATAACGGCACTGTCATTACTCAGGACCCGGCCAACCCGGTCATTGACCGGGGGGCGGTAGTGATTGACGGGGATAAAATTAAGGAGTTAGGCACTGAGGAGCTGCTGGCCAAATATCCCGGGGCCCAGCGCCTGGATGCCCGCGGGGGGCTGATCATGCCGGGGATGCTCAACACCCATATGCACATGTACAGCGCCTTTGCCCGGGGAATGGCCATTCCCAATTACAACCCCCGCACTTTTACCGATATTCTCCGGGGACTGTGGTGGCGGCTGGATAAGCTCCTCACTCCCCAGGACAATTATTACAGCGCCCTGGTCAGCGGCATCGAAGCTATAAAAAACGGCACCACCACTATGCTTGATCATCATGCCAGTCCCAACTCTGCGGCCGGCTCTCTGGATGAGCTGGCCGAGGCGATAAACCAGCTGGGCCTGCGGGCAAGTCTCAGCTATGAAGTCTCAGACCGGGACGGGCCGGCGATTGCCCGGGCAGGCATTGAGGAAAACCGCCGCTTTGCCCGCTGGTGTCAACAGGCAAAGCCTGAACGCCTGGCCGCCTCTTTCGGGTTGCATGCCAGTTTTACCCTCTCCGATGCCACCCTGGAAGCCTGCGCCGAGGCGGCAGGGGACACTGGTTTCCATGTGCATACCGCCGAGGGGAGCAGCGACCGGGAATACAATTTGCAAGAGTTCGGCCTGCCCGCAGTCAAGCGCCTGGACAAATTCGGCATTTGGAATCCCCGCAGCCTGGCCATTCACTGTGTGCATATTGACGAGGAAGAAATGGAACTTTTGCATGAGCGGGATGTTTCGGTGGTGCACAACCCCGAATCCAATATGGGCAACGCCGTAGGCCGGGCCGATGTCGCTGCCATGTTCAACAAAGGCCTGCGGGTGGGTCTGGGCAGCGACGGCTATACTACCGACATGTTTGAAGGCCTAAAGGTGGCCAATTTGCTCCTAAAGCATGGGGAGGGCAATCCTGCTGCAGGTTCTCAGGTGCCCGCCATGGCCTTTGCCAACAATATTGACATCGTCTGCCGCCACTTTGGCGTCCTCACAGGGCGTCTGGCCCCGGGCTGGCAGGCCGATGCCATCATTGTCCAGTACAAACCCTATTCGCCTTTGACGGCAGATAACTGGTGGTATCACCTGCTTATGGGTGTATCCGGGGGCATGGTGCGCACCGTCCTTGTGGACGGCAACATACTCATGGAGGAACGGGAACTGACCGCCGTCGACGAGGAAGAAGTTTACGCACAGGCACGCCTTCAGGCAGAATCTGTCTGGAAGCGGCTCTAAATTAACGGAGGTGACGGGATGACAACTTATTTTGCTCCGTCTACCCTTTCCGAAGCAGTGGCGTACATTCATGAAAACCAGACAGCGAAGATTATCGCCGGGGGGACGGATCTGCTTGTCAAGCGCTACGAAGAGCTGGACAGTATGACCGGATTTATGGACATAAGCCATTTAGCGGAACTAAAGAACATAAAAACCGGGGAAGAGGTGCAAATTGGCGCTATGGTGACCCATGGGGAAATTGCCGGCCATCCTTGGCTGTTGCAGCATGTGCCTCTTCTTTGCCAGGGGGCGGCAGCGGTGGGCGGACCTCAAATCCGCAACCGGGGCACCCTGGGAGGCAATCTGGCCAATGCTTCCCCGGCGGCAGACCTTGCCCCGCCCTTAATCGTCTTGGGGGCGGTGGCAGAATTGGCCGGTCCCCAACACCAAGTGCCCCTTGAGGAGTTTTTTAGCGGCCCCGGCAAGACAATTATGCAGCCCAACCAGATAATCACCGGGGTCAAATTTACCAAACCCGCTGCTAATCAGGGGTGGGCGTATTTAAAACTGGGCAAGCGCAAGGCTATGGCAATTGCCACTGCCAGCGTTGCGGTGCTGGTTGCTGTGGAGGATGGCCAATTAACTGACCTGCGCATATGCCTTGGTTCGGTGGCGCCGGTGCCCTCGCGGGCCAAAAAGACTGAGGAGCTCTTGCGCGGTCAAAGACTGGACTCTCTTGAGCTGGCAGCTGCCCAAGCGCAGCTGCAGGCGGAAATTTCGCCCATTGACGACATCCGGGGCAGCGCAGAATACCGGCGCCAGGCAGCGGGACCCCTTTTCCGGCGGGCCCTGCTCCAGGCAATAAAGAATGCGGGGGTGGAACCGGATGCCTAAGTATCCAATTGAGCTGAAGATAAACGGAGACAAATACAGTTTTGAGGTTGAGGCCGATTTGCGCCTGGTGGATCTCCTGCGCAATCATTTGCAGCTGCTGGGGACCAAAGAGGCCTGCGGCAAGGGGGAATGCGGCGCCTGCACAGTGCTGATGGACGGCAAGTCGGTGGCCTCCTGCCTGGTCCTGGCCCTGCAGGCCAATGGTTCAGAAATTATCACCGTCGAAGGCCTGGGAGGCGAAGCTGCCCTCCATCCCCTGCAGCAAGCTTTTATCCAGTATGGCGCCGTTCAGTGCGGCTTTTGCACCCCTGGCATGCTCATGAGCGCAAAATTCCTTCTGGATAACAATCCCCGGCCCAGCCGGGAGGAAATTCGAGCGGGCCTGGCCGGCAATTTATGCCGCTGCACCGGTTACACCAAAATTATCGATGCCATTGAGGCAGTGGTGGAAGGGAGGCTGGAGCGGTGAAGGAAGGCTATGTGGGCAAGAGAATAAACCGAGTGGACGCCCGGGAAAAAGTCCTGGGCAAGCCCCTGTATGCGGTGGATTTCCATATGGAAGGGATGCTTCATCTCAAGGTGTTCCACGCGCTACACCCCCATGCCCTGATAAGAAAAATCGATGTCAGCAAAGCCCGGCAGCTGCCGGGAGTGGTCCAGGTCATCACCGCCGCCGATGTGCCCTGGCTCAAGACCTATGGCCTGATTTTCAAGGATCAGGAAGTGCTGGTAAAAGAGAAGAGCCGGTACATGGGAGACAGGCTGGCAGTTGTGGCCGCAGTCGATGAAAAAACCGCCCGCCGGGCCCTAAAGCTGATCGAGGTGGAGTATGAGCCCCTGGAGGTCATCAGCGATCCCCTAAGAGCCATGGAAGCCGATGCCCCCAGAATTCATGAGTCCGGGCAGGTCCTCTATGACCATCCCTATAACAAGGGCAATGTTCTCGCCATTGACCATTTGCGCAAAGGCGATGTGGAAAAGGGCTTTGCCCAAGCCGACCGTATCTTTGAAAATGTATTCAGCACCCAGTGTGTTGATCATGTGGCCATGGAGCTTGAGGCCGGCATGGCTGTTTATGACCCCGAAACCGATTGTTACACCCTTTGGGCTCCCTGCCAGTGGACCCACGATATTCAGACTGATGTCGCCCGGGTGCTGGGAATCAGGGTGGAGCAGCTCAAGATTATCCAGCCCGAAGCCATCGGCGGCGCCTTTGGCCGGCGGGAAGACATTTCCGTCCACATCATCCTGCCCCTGATGGCCAAGCTCACCGGCCGTCCTGTCAAATGGGCCATGACCCGCCAGGAATCTATGATTATGCAGACCAAGCGCACTCCCTTTACTTTCAAGTTAAAGACCGGCGTCAAGAATGACGGCACCATTACCGCCTGTCATTCGGAAGTGATTGGGGATACCGGCGCCTATGCTTCCACCGGCTCTTCCATCGTCCATCAGGCCATGTACTTCAGCACGGGACCCTATGAAGTCCCTAATGTGGAGGGCATCAGCTATACCGTCTACACCAACAACACCTATACCGGGGCCATGCGCGGATTTGGCGCCACCGAGGCCGCCTTTGCCTACGAGCGGCAGATGGACTGCATCGCCCGGGATATGGGCTGGGACCCGGCGGAATTCCGCCTGAAAAATGTTTACCGCATCGGTTGCTGCACCGCCAATGGCCAGGTCCTTACCACCAGTGTGGGCGCCGTAGACACCATTTTGACCGCCCGCAATCATTTCTGCCATAAGGGAGTTCCGTCCGCCCCCTATAAAAAGCGGGGAGCAGGCATGGCCACCATTATGTTTGGCTGCGGTTACGGCGAGGGCTTCCCCGATCACTCCATCGCCGGGGCCCGGGTCACCGCGGACGGCAGAATTCTCATCAACTCGGCGGCGGCAGATGTAGGCCAGGGGGTTAAGACCATCCTGGTTCAGATTGCCGCCGATATCCTCAATGTTCCCCCTGATTGCGTCGACCTGGCGGTCAGCGACACCGCTTCCACCAAGAATGCCGGCTCTACTTCGGCAACCCGCCAAACCATCTTTTCTGGCAATGCCGTAAAGCAGGCGGCAGAAAATCTCCTGGGCAAGATTTTCCACCGGGCCAATCTGGAACTGGGCCGGGCCTATCCGGAACTATCTGTCCTGGATGGGGACATCATCCTCCATGGCACTTCCCGGCAGATGTCTCTGGGGGAACTGGCGCAAATCGCCCGGGATAGGGGTGAGCCCCTAGAGGCCGAAGGCTGTTATTTCCCCCGCACCGACATCGATTACCAGGACGGCCAGGGGAACCTGGTGTATGTGGCTTACACCTTTAACACCCAGTACGCTGAGGTGGAGGTGGATACCGAGACCGGTCAGGTAGATGTAATCAGAATAGTGGCGGCCCCGGATGTGGGCACAGCCATCAACCCCGCCGGCGTTGAGGGACAAAGCGAAGGGGGGGCGGCTATGGGCTTGGGCATGGCCCTCATGGAAGAGCAGGTGTTCCATCAGGGCATCACGAAAAATGCCGACCTGGCTACCTACTTGATTCCCACCTCCCTGGATGTGCCCGACGTCGAGACAATAATCGTCGAAAGCGGCGATGCCTGCGGTCCCTTTGGCGCCAAGGGCATCGGCGAACCCGCCATGATTCCCACCGCCCCAGCTATCCTCAACGCCATTGAGGATGCAGTGGGCATCAGGCTGTATGACCTGCCTGCCACCCCTGAAAGGGTTCTGGCAGCGCTAAAGGCAAAAGACAGGGAGGCTGAAAATGAATAGGCTGCAAGTAGAGTTTGCCGGTTTGAAACTAAAGAACCCGGTAATGCCCGCTGCCGGACCGCCCATCAAGGACGGCGCGGCGGCCCTGGCCGCCGCCCGGGGGGGCGCCGGGGCAATTGTCACCAAGACCATCTCCACCGAGGCGGCCCAGGTGCCGAGACAGTGCATGGCCGAAATCAAGGGGGGATTCCTCAACACCGAATTGTGGTCGGAGCTGTCCCCGGAGCACTGGCTGGAATACGAGTACCCCAAAGTGAAAGAGGCGGGGCTGCCGGTCATTGTCGGCTTGGGCTATACAGCTGATCAGATTGAAAAGCTGGCGAAAAAAGTCGCGCCCTTTGCCGATGCCCTGGAGCTTTCTACCCACTACCTGGGGGATGACCCTTCCCCGGTGGCAGCGGCGGTCAGGGCCGCCAAAGAGGCCGTTGATTTGCCGGTCTTCGTCAAGCTCAGTCCCCAGATTGACATCAGGCTCTTTGCCACTGCCGCCCAGGAGGCCGGCGCCGACGGTTTGGTCCTCATCAATTCTCTGGGACCCTGCCTGGACATTGACATCGAGACAGGCAAGTCCCTGATGGGCAGCAAAACCGGCTATGGCTGGATGTCCGGTCCGGCTGTTTTCCCGGTAGCCCTGCGGGCTGTATATGAGGCATACAAGCATGTGGACATTCCCATTCTCGGCGTCGGCGGCATCCGCTCCGGCCGGGAGGCTGTAAAGATGATTATGGCCGGGGCTTCGGCAGTCCAGGTCTGCACAGCCGCCATCCTGGAAGGGCCGGAAGTCTACGGCAAGATTGCCCGGCAGATTGAACAGTATATGGAGGAGCGGGGCATCGAATCCCTGGCTGAAATTCAGGGCCTGGCCCATAAGTCTCAGCGCCAAGAAGATCTTCAGCGCTGGCAGCCGGCAATTAATCCGGAACTCTGCACTGCCTGCGGCCGCTGCGCCCAGTCTTGCGTCTACCATGCCATCAAAGTCGGGAAATATGCTGTGGTCGACGAGGAGCGCTGCGTCGGCTGCGGCCTTTGCATTACCCGATGCAAATTTGGGGCCATTACCCCTAAATTCCTGGATTGACGCCATGAACAGGTTGAGCATGGCCCGCGGCGACATTCCCGCTGACCTGGTCTTTAAAAACGGCCGGGTGGCAGATGTATTTTCCGGCAAACTGGTGGGAACAGATGTAGCTGTTGGCCAGGGAATTATTATCGGCATGGGCAGCTATCAGGGGCGGGAAGAAGTGGATCTCGCCGGTAAAATCCTCTGCCCCGGCTTTATCGACGGCCATTGCCATGTAGAAAGCAGTATGCTGGGAGCAGGGGAGTATGCCCGCTGCCTGGCAGCCCTGGGCACCACCACCATCTTTGCCGATCCCCACGAAATCGCCAATGTTGCAGGCCTGGAAGGCATTCGCTATCTGTTGGCTGAGGGCAGCAAATATCCCTGGAACTTCTATCTCATGCTCCCCTCCTGCGTGCCAGCCTCTCGCTGGGAAACCGCCGGCGCAGTGCTGGAGGCCAAAGACCTGGCAAAATTGATGAACGAACCCGGGGTCTTTGGCCTGGGGGAAGTGATGAACTATCCCGGTGTTGTCCAGGGAGATGCCCAGATCTGGCGCAAGCTGGACCTGTTTAAAAACCGTTTTATTGATGGGCATGCTCCGGGTTTGACCGGCAAAGAGCTGAACGCTTATTTGCTGGGGGGCATTCGCGCTGACCATGAAGTGACTACTGTCCAGGAGGCCAGGGAAAAGGTTCGGGCCGGCATGTATGTGATGATTCGGGAGGGCTCTGCCGCCCACAATCTTTCGGCATTACTTGGAGCCGTCGATGCCAAGAATTTCAGCAGATTTTTCTTTGCCACCGACGACCGCCATCCCGGGGACCTTCTGGCCCAGGGCCATATCAACTGGATTCTCCGGGAGGCTACGCGCCTGGGCCTGGACCCCATGGATGCCATCCGCCTGGCTACCATCAACACCGCTGCCGCCATGGGAATTAATAATATCGGCGCCATTTCCCCTGGGCGCCGGGCGGATTTGCTGGTGCTGGAGGACCTTGTCCAGTTTACGCCTGTCCAGGTCTATAAGGACGGCAAACTTGTGGCCCGGGAGGGCCAGGCCCTGTTTTCTGCTGAGGCCAACGAATCAATGCCGAAGCGGATAGCGTGCTCTGTACACATCAAGGGCCTCAGCCCGGAAAAGTTCGTTCTCCCGCCCGCCAAGGAATACCGGGTTATCCAGCTCATCCCCGGACAAATCGTAACCGCAGAGGGCGCGGCTTCTTCTCAGCAGGCTGCCGATTTAGCCGCCAATGACCTGGCCTTGCTGGCGGTAGTAGAACGCCATCACGGCAGCGGCCGGGTTGGCCTGGGACTTCTCCGGGGACTAGGGTTGAAGGGGGGGGCGATTGCCGCTTCCATATCCCATGATTCCCATCATATAATTGTTGCAGGCATCAAGCCGGCGGACATGGCAGCGGCAGTTGAAGTGATAGCCCAGATGCAGGGCGGCCTGGTGGCAGTTGCAGATGGAAAGGCAATTGCCCAGTTGCCTCTGCCCATCGCCGGCCTCATGTCGCCAGAGCCTCTGGAACCTGTGGCCGCAAAGCTGGAAGCGTTGGAAGCCGCGGCTCGGGACCTGGGCGTTACTGCTGACAGTCCTTTTATGACCCTGAGCTTCATGGCCCTGCCGGTGATTCCGGCACTCAAGCTCACCGACAAGGGGCTCTTTGACGTTGCCAGGTTTAGGCCAGTAACACTGGAGCTTAAATGAAGGCTGGCCCGGGAAAAGAAAACACCCTCCGCGAGAGGGTGTTTTGGTTATTTAGCTGCTATTGTCTTCAGTTCTCGGCCCTGGACTTCCACGATTTGCTCCCATTCTAAACTGCATTCCGCCAAGATTTCAGCGGGATCCCGGTCAGGGGGCAGTTCTGTGGCCAGACACAGGCCGCAGCTGGAACTTAAAGAGCGGGGAATGGGCCGGAGCTTGCCGGGAAACCCCGATTGGGGCCAGTATTTCTCAGCCCTCAGCGCATCATGGGTCGAGGGAAAGAGAATCAATATACTTTTCAAGCCCTGGTCAGCTCGAGGGTAAAGACGCCGTCGCCGGCGGGCTGTTCACTGACTTTTAAGCCGCAGTTTGCCGCCAGGCGCTTGATATTCTCCCGGGGGGCGCCGACGTTGACAGAAACCTGCAGAGGCAGGTTGCCGGCATCGGTTTCTTTCTTGACTTGGATTACGGGAATAGGACATGAGAGACCGGTGACATCGATTGTATGCATTTATGCTACCTCCTTACTTATTGCAGCATTTCCCGCACAGGCGGTGGGCAAAGCCGATTATGCCTAAAATCACCAGCGAAGCAATTACAGCTATCCGGCCATTGATTCCCAGGCCCGCGGGAGACGCGGCCAGGCTGAAATTATGGGCAAAAGCGGCGCCAACAACCATGCCTACGACGGTGAGAACTGCGTCGGTATCGCCTTCGCCGGCCAGAATCAGCTGACGCAGGGGACAGCCTCCAGCCAGGACGGCGGCAATGCCCACCACAGCCATGCCTAAGAAGTTCCACAGGTGCTGGCTATGCGCTACCGGTTGCCCGGCAAAGCTCAAATTGAATTTTCCAAGGATCAAATTGCCCGCCAGGGCAGCCACAAAGATTGCCACGAACCCCCAGAGCAAATGGGCATCCTTGATGAGAAAAGTATCCCGAATGCCTCCGGCCATGCACAGGCGGGAGCGCTGGGCAAATGCGCCCACCAGCAAACCGGCAGCCAGGGCGGCGATAATGGGAGCAGTCATAGAACCGGGGCCTGATTCGCTGAAGAAGATAAAATCAGGGCGCAGCAGCAAAGCGGCCAGCAAAGCGATTAAGATTACAGGATAAACTAGACCAGTGCTTTTTGCCTGCGGCACGGCCCTGCCGGGATTATACCCTGATTTAAGAGCGGCAATGCCCACAAGGATGCCGGCGATAAAGCCAAAGAGACCGATAAGGGCGTTGAGGTCCCCGCCGGCCAGGCGCAGAATCATGCGCAGAGGGCAGCCAAGGAAAGCAAGAGCGCCAACCATCATCAAAAAGCCGAGGACAAAGCGGCGCAGGGGATTTGCTCCTCCCCGGACCTTGAATTCGCCTGTAGCCAGGGCAATTATCATAGCGCCCAGGCCTAAGCCAATGATTTCCGGGCGCAGGTACTGAACAACAGCTGCTCGGTGCAGGCCAAGACCGCCGGCAATATCCCGCAAAAAACAGGCGATGCAGAAGCCCATGTTTGCCGGATTACCCCAAATTGTCAGGGCGATGGCAAGAACTCCAACTACAAGACCAGTAACAATAATAATCCACTTATGTTTCATGAGTCCGCCTCCTAGTATATGCTTACACCAGCATTATACATCAAGGGAGGTTATAAATGTTATCAAATATTCTTATAGAATTCACATGCAAGTCTAAGGTTTAGAGATATTTCAGCAATATTCTCTTGCAAAAACATAATTTTTACATAAAAAGTTGTTGCATTTTGCCAGAAATTGTTTTATACTGAATCTGTAAATTTGATTGCAGTGTTTCTTGGGGGTGTGTTTATAGATGATAAAGCTTGGCCAGATAGCATCGGTGCAAATGGGGTATTCCTTTAGGTCTCGGGTTGACCTAATTGAATCAGGAGCAATTGCAGTAATTCAGATGAAAGACCTTACCCACGAGAATGTAGTGGATATTTCTGACCTGGCTCGAACAGAAATTTATAATCTTGCGGACCATCATTTGGTGAATCCAGGTGACCTTATCTTTAGATCAAGGGGTCAAGTTCTTCAATCAGCAATTTTAACTGTTTCCCCCGGAAGGGCAGTGCTAGCTGCTCCACTACTGCGCATACGGGTGACTGGAAATTCTGTTCTTGCGGAATACCTTAATTGGTATATTAATCAAGTCCCGGCCCAATATCAGCTGGCCCGTCACGCAAGCGGCACTGCGCAGCAAATGATAGGTATACAAACTTTACTAGATCTTGAGGTAGCTTTACCTCCAATAGAACTACAAAAAAAAGTGTGCCAAATTGCTGCCTTTGGGGAGGAAGAGCAGAGACTCCGGGCAATTATTGCCGACAAACGTAGGAAGTTACTGGCTTCAACACTAACAACTATAGTAATGGGAGGAGAAACACATTGAATTCCAAAAATGTAGTAGAACAAAAAGATATTAACGCTGCTGCTTGGTCCGCTTGCGATACCTTTCGGGGGGTAGTAGACCCAGCCCAGTATAAGGATTACATTTTAGTAATGTTATTTTTAAAGTTTATTTCTGATGTGTGGGCTGACCATTACGAGGGATACCGTAATCAGTATGGGGATGACGAAATCCGTATCCGCCGCAGGCTAGAGCGAGAGCGTTTTGTCTTGCCAAAAGATTCTAGCTTCTACGATCTCTATGATAAACGAAATGAAGCTAACATCGGAGAATTAATAAACATCGCCCTAGACGCTATTGAGGAGGCAAATAAGGTTAAGTTGGAAGGGGTATTCCGTAACATTGATTTCAATAGTGAGGCTAATTTAGGAAAGACAAAAGATCGAAACCGGCGGTTAAGATTGCTTTTGGAGGACTTTAATAAACCAAAACTTGACCTGCGTCCCAGTCGGGTACCGGAAGATGTAATCGGCAACACCTATATTTATCTGATAGAGCGTTTTGCCTCAGACTCTGGCAAAAAGGCGGGCGAGTTTTATACGCCATACAAGGTGTCTGAGTTAGTAGCCAAATTGGCAGCTCCTAAGCCTGGTGATAGAATCTGTGATCCCGCTTGCGGTTCCGGGGGATTGCTTATTGAAGCAGCCAGAGCAGTTGGTGACCGTAACTATGCATTATTTGGCATGGAGGTTAACGGCAGTACCTGGGCATTGGCAAGGATGAATATGTTTTTGCATGGCGCAGACAGTGCTAGAATTGAGTGGTGCAATACTTTGACAAGTCCTGCCCTAGTTAAAAATGACCGCTTAATGAAGTTCAATATCGTTGTGGCAAATCCACCGTTTTCTTTGGACAAATGGGGAGCAGAGGAAGCAAAAAACGATCGCTTTAATCGCTTCTGGCGTGGCATCCCACCTAAGAGCAAAGGTGACTGGGCCTTTATCTCTCATATGGTAGAAGCAGCTATTGAAAAGGAAGGCCGTATTGCTGTGGTTGTGCCCCATGGAGTGCTCTTTCGGGGTGGGGCTGAAGGGCGCATCCGTCAGAAGATGATTGAGGAAAATCTGCTGGATACGGTTGTCGGATTGCCGACTAATCTATTCCCTACAACTTCAATCCCTGTTGCTATACTGGTTTTTGACCGGAGCCGCGAACAGGGTGGGGCAAACCAAAGCCGTAAGGATGTCTTGTTCATTGATGCAAGCAGTGAATACAATCCCGGAAAGAATCAGAATGTCCTTTCTGATGGGCATATCCAAAAGATCATGCAGGCAGTTCGTGAGCGCCGAGGCATGGATAAGTACGCCACCGTAGCAACTTTTGAGACTATTAAGGGCAACGATTTCAATTTGAATATCCCCCGCTATGTAGACACTTTTGAAGAAGAGGAAGAAATTGATATTGTTGCGGTACAGGCGGAAATAGAGCAACTCGAAAAGGAATTAACTGAGGTGCGTGCTAAGATGTCGGAACTCCTGAAGGGAATTGTAAAGGAATAATCAAGGATACTTCACTATCTATGTCAGGGGGTTTAATGATGAGCGGTAAAGAGATTGAGAAAAAACACCATCAGACCTTTGATTCAATAAAACAAATTAACGAGCATGGAGCAGAATTCTGGTATGCAAGGGACCTGCAGCCAATTCTTGATTATGGTAGTTGGGATAAATTTAAAAACGTTATAAATAAGGCAATGACAGCATGCGAGAAGGCTGGACAGATAACACACAACCATTTTTCCCAAGTGGGAAAAATGGTCCGACTAGGTTCTGGGTCTACAAGGGAGATCGAGGACTACCAGTTGTCAAGATATGCTTGTTACCTTATTGTCCAGAATGGTGATCCGGTTAAGCCTGTTATTGCCAACGGACAGACGTACTTTGCCATCCAGACCCGCAGGCAAGAACTTTCCGACGATGCAGTTTTTCAACGTCTACGAGAAGACGAAAAAAGGGTGTTTCTGCGGAACGAGTTAAAGGAACACAATAAGCAATTGGTTGAAGCTGCCCAGCAAGCAGGGGTGCAAACCAGTCTGGACTATGCCATATTCCAAAACCATGGTTACATGGGGCTTTATGGTGGGCTGGACGCTCAGGGAATCCACAAGCGTAAAGGGTTAAAGAAGAGCCATAAAATTCTCGACCATATGGGTAGCACCGAGCTTGCAGCAAACTTATTCCGCGCTACCCAGACAGAGGAAAAACTACGCCGGGAGAACACCCGGGGTAAAAGTAAAGCTAACCTAACCCATTTTCAAGTTGGGGCTAAGGTCAGGCAAACAATCAAAGAATTAGGTGGTACTATGCCGGAGGACCTGCCAACACCAGATAAAAGTATTAAACAACTGGAGAAGGAACAGCAGAAGCTGGGGGACGGAAAATGACACCTAAGGGCTGGAGAAAGTTACCCCTAGCGGATGTGGCAACTATCCAAACTGGGATTGCAAAAGGTGCAAGGAAGGCTCAAGCCCCTGTGGAAATTCCTTATCTTCGCGTTGCTAACGTTCAGGATGGATTTCTAGACCTTTCTGAAATAAAAACTATTGAAGTTGATAGGTCTCGAATAGAGAGGTACCTTTTGCAGCATGGCGATGTGTTGTTAACAGAAGGCGGTGACTTTGACAAACTAGGTCGTGGTTCTGTTTGGAGAGGAGAAATTGGCAAGTGTGTCCATCAAAATCATGTGTTTGTCGTAAGGACTAACCCGGAAGTTCTGCTGCCAGAATATTTATCTATATTAACAGGAAGTTCTTATGGGAAGTCTTATTTTCGAAAATGCTCCAAACAGAGTACTAACTTAGCCAGCATGAATTCCACTCAACTTAAGGCATTTCCAGTGTTGCTACCATCCATCTCCGAACAATCTTCCATCGTTGAGTCACTTTCTCACTGGGATCAAGCCATTAATAAAACAGAACGGCTTGTTACTGTTAAAGAAAGACAATTCCACTGGACGTTATGCTCATTATTAACTAAAGAGAATATTACAGGGGAATGGAAGAAGATTGGGGACCTATGTGACATTGATCTGATATTGGAAAAAGGTAAGCCCTTGACTAACGAAGAACGAATCCCAGGCAATGTCCCGGTAGTGGCAGGAGGAAAAACATACGCTTATTTCCATAACACCTCTACTCATAACATGAATACAATTACTATTAGTGCTTCGGGGGCTTATGCAGGATATGTTTGGTATCATGACTACCCGATTTGGGCATCTGACTGTAATGTGTTGCATGCAAAAAGTGCAGATATATCAGTGAGGTATCTTTACTTTGTCCTGAAATCTCAACAAGAAAAACTGTATGCTTTGCAGTCTGGTGGAGCACAACCACATGTATATGCTAAGGATGTAATACTACTTAAGCTTCTTGTGCCTCCTATCAAGGCTCAGAGGAAAATTGAAAACATATTAGATGCAGCTGAGCAAGAAATACAGCTCTTAAATTTACTAAAAGAAGCTTACGTTACTCAGAGACGCGGCATCACAAATAAAATATTCTCCGAGAATATTACGTGACGGAGGTTATGTGGTGAGTAAGCAACTGTTAGAAAAATCACTTCATGCTAATAATTTCTTATATACTGCAGTGAAGTTAAGCCGGGGAGACGAAAGTAAACGGCGGGAAGTAATCAACGCATTGGTATGCTTGCATAATGAGGGTGAGGTTGACTTAATTGCACAATTTATGGAGCTTCACAATGAACCTGATTCTAAGCTAGATTTCGTTTTTGCCAGATACTTGTTTAAAAAAGCACTACCTCTGTTGCATGCACCTGTGGAACAAGTAATGGCATGTGTGTCCCATTTGGTAAAAGAAGCGGGCAATGATATGGCTAACAATAGTGTATTTACCTCTTTTGTTGATTACTGCGAAACAGACTCTTCCAGACCAGAGACTGCCCTTGAACTTATTAAAAAGGATCCCGATAAATGGATGGATTTCATCGCTTCAACTATTTCTGCGGGAACCCGTTTAGACTTTGAAGGATTTTTAAAAGAAGCAATTGCTTTAACCAATCATGATAAATTAGAGATTCGCAGACGTGCAGTATTTTCCCTTAGTCGGATTAAATTCCCTGCGGAGCAGGAGCACTTAATGACTGAGGTATTAGACTGTATTAACGGTATTGTAACTCGGGAATCTGATGACTTATTATTGGCTAATACAGTATGGCCTATTGTTATGTTGTTGGCAATTACTCCGTTAGTTCCGCAGTGTCTAGATACCATGAAAACGGTCTTAGAAAAAGGTAGTGATAGAACTATTTACAATATCGCTGAAGCTTTCGCATCAAGTGACAATCTCCCTGGATTGTTCTATGAAATGGTCAGTCCTTACATGCTAAAGAAATTTCCGTCGAATGCTGAGGCTACTACTATGATAGATAGGTGTACAGTTGCCATAATTGAACGGGATGGTCCAGCGCAAGGATTGGATTTTCTTCAGTCTTATTTAATTATGAATAAACCGCATGTATCGCTTAAGCCATTTCAAGGGTTTATCTATATTGCATTACAGAATAGAGCCCTGTGTCAAAAAGTATGCACTCGTTGGCTCCTTCTTGGAGAACCGGTTTTATGTGATGCAGTAAATACAATTGTCTGCGCTTCGCACGATGACGAATTTATTTTAGAAGTTGATCAGAAGGAAATAGACTGTAATAGTACAGAACAGATGGTTTTTCTTGCCCGAAAGGCTATCGGCTATCTCTTTTTCAAGCCGATTGCTGCCGCGAGTATGATCATGTCACTTATTTTGCAGACAACCGATTCCGACTTAACGCAGCACCTAAGCTCTTTACTTTTTAATCCCCTTCTTATCAACTATCCTGGCACTTTGGTTGTATATTATAAAAAAAAGATTGAAGCGCAGGTGCAAACTGAAGAACTGACAAATGTTCTTGAATCATGGGATTCATATTTAAAAAGCCTACAATCTATTGAAGAGGTTCCTGAGTTACGGTGGTTGTCAAGGAAGTTGTCGCTTTT
>DHSM01000009.1:0-1354 GCA_002408465.1 Firmicutes bacterium UBA5286
CAAGCGCCGGTGCAGGCGGGCCAAGTCCTCTGTCCAGATTTGGCGGAAACCGGGGTCAGCCTCATTGCCGCCCGCACAGCAGGGAAAAAATAAGACAGATAGCGGCCTCAGGGCCGCTTTTGTTATAATGGCAGGAGGAGGGATAAGGTCGGCATGTTTCAAGCTGAAGCAAGAGACTTCGCCCACCGCAGCGGCTATACCAGCTGCCTGAGCTTTGCCCGGCGGCAGGGAACGAAGCGCCCCCTCTAACCTTGTAAAAATATTACATACTGCCGCAAAAGGAGGAATTTCAGATGAATCGTGACCAGGCTCTTGGGGAAGTGAAAAAACGGGTAAAAAACAACAACTTGCGCAAACATATGTATGCTGTCGAAGCTGTCATGAGGCAGCTGGCCCGCCGCCTTGAGGGCGATGAGGAAAAATGGGCCCTGGCCGGCCTCCTGCATGACATCGATTACGAGGAAACTGCCCAGCAGCCTGACAGGCACAGCTTGGCAGGGGCAGAGATCCTTAAGGCTCTTGGGCTGGATGAAGAAATTGCCTATGCCGTTAAGGTCCACAATCCCGCCCATGGGCTGGAGAGGCGCAGCCTCATGGACAGCGCCTTGCATATTGCCGATCGCCTCACCGGCCTGATTGTGGCCGCTGCCTTGATTCATCCCGAAAAAAAATTGGCGGACATCGACCCCCAGTTTATCCTCAACCGCTTTGGCGAAAAGCAATTTGCCCGGGGCGCCAACCGGGAGCAGATATCTCTGTGCGTCCAGGAACTGGGCATTGAGCTGGAGGAGTTCATTGCCATCGGCCTCAGGGCCATGCAGGACATTGCTCCTGAACTGGGCCTGTAAAAAAACTGCCCCCTTGGGCAGCATAATACTTATAATTTATATACATTGGCATCCGCCCAGTTGAGCAAAGTCATGTCTGGATCAACGGTCAGGGACTGAACTAAGCTGTCAGTGCCAATCAAATGAGGCTCCTTCTGGATGAGCAGACAGTGGCGCTGACTGGCCCCGTCGGTCAAATCCATGGCAACCTCCACCGGATAGGGCCACTTCAAGGGGCCGCTGTTAATCAAGTTAAACACCAACTGCCATTGGCCGTCTTCAGCCTGGAAGTTGCGGGCAGCGGCGACTTCAATCCGCAGCTGGTTCTTGGACTGACACCAGGCTTTATACACCTGACTGAAATCGCAGCCGGCGATTTTGCCGAGACTGAGGAAGAACTCTGCCGGCGCCGGGGCAGTGCCCCTGCACAGGGCCAAGTTTTCCCGAATGCTGGGGAGGAAGGCTTCTCCGGCAAGGCAGTGGCAAATCCACAGCATCCAGCCGGCTTTGTCCACCACCCATTGGGG
>DHSM01000009.1:1543-7443 GCA_002408465.1 Firmicutes bacterium UBA5286
GCCAGTATGCGCTCTCTGGCTTCCAGCAAGAACTTTTCCCGGATGGCCTTGCCGTATTTGGCTTCCACAGCCAGCCAGCTGATGTATTCCGCCAGTCCTTCCAGGCACCAGCGCTCCCGGGGATGAGAAACTGCCAAATTGTCTTTGAGCCAGTGATGTGCCAAAGACTGGGCCAGCAATTTATATTGACGGACATACCTGTCTTTGCCCGGGTTTTCTTCTTTCAGCTGCTCCAGGGCGCCGGCGCTGATGCTGGTCATGTAGAACGATGAACTGACTAGCGGTTGGGGATTGTCGGTGAGCACAGTGTTCAGGGATGGGAAGGGGGCGGGTCCAAGTTTTTCCGCCAGAAATCCCATCAATTCTTCGCAGTAATTGGCAATTGCCTTGGCCTGGTTGAGGTATTTCCTGGGGTAGGCAACCTCCAGGGGCGGTTCTGTCGGCCTGGCGGTCCTGAGAAAATCCCCGGCGGCCATATGTATTCCCCGGAAGGGAATGTCAGAAGTCCATTGGTTGCATACCCGGGTGCCGGCAGGCTTAACCCCCCTGAATTCTCCCGGTCCCAGCACTCGCATGGATTCATCTGTGATAACATTGAGAGTGCAGGTATAATTTTGGGGCAGGGGCGAAAAGGGATACCAATGGGTGTCCGGAGGAAGTTGCAGTGATCTGCCGCCCTGGTCAGGAACTTCCCAAGAGTAGATAATATTTACGACTATTTTTTCCCCGGCCTCCGCCCGAATGGGCAGCACCGCCGAAAGCAGGTTGAGGCCTGGGCAGGCAGGACTAATTTTTATGGGCAGGGCAATCCCTAAATATTTGATGCGGTCCAAGCTGCAGCTGTCGGCAAGCAAAAAGCAGAGCTTGCGGGTAGGCCGGGCTGCGGCAAGAGCAATGGATACATCAGCCTGGATTTTGCGCCTGCGGGGGTTGAGGTTAAGGTCAATGTCATAATGGGCTATAGAATAGGAAAACCTTTTACAGAAGCCGGTAAAGTTACGGGCAGTTAACCTGGACATTAAATCAACCCCCTGATAGAATTTGGATTACTATGGAATACTTCTAGTTAGGCATAGATTTTTCCTGCAAGAATAATGAGGTGAAATAATGAAAGACAGAATTCTTGAGTTTATGACCAAAAAAGCGTACAAACCCCTGACTCGGGAGGAGCTGATCGCTGCTTTTGAGATTCGCGGCCCTGGCGAAAAGGAATTTAACCAGCTTTTAGCGGCAATGGAAGCCAAGGGGTTAATAATCCGGACCCGCTGGGGGGGGTATGGAGTGCCCCAGCGCATGAACCTGGTAGTGGGCCGCATCCAGGGCAATGCCAAGGGCTTTGCCTTTGTCATCCCCGATTTTGATGAACAGGAGGATGTCTACATCGCCCCGGCCGATACCAACGGCGCCATGCATAATGACCGGGTAGTGGTCAGGCTCCTAGGCAAAAACAAGGGGGCCAAGTCCGAGGGGGAAGTTATCAGGATTCTTGAGCACTACAATATAACTATAGTGGGCACTTTTGACAAGGGCAAGCAGTTCAGCTTTGTCATCCCTGATGAAACCCGCATCAACTACGATATTCTTGTCAACAAGGAGGATTACAGCGGCGCAGTTAACAATGAAAAAGTTGTGGTGGAAATCACCCGCTGGCCCGAAGGCCGCAAGAATCCTGAAGGGCGGATTATCCAACGCCTGGGCAGCAAGGATGCCCCGGGCACAGACATTCTCTCTATCATCTACCAGCACGGGCTGCCCCTGGAATTCCCCGAAGCAGTACTTAATGAGGCCAAAGCCACTCCCGAGTACGTTCAGTCCGAGGAGATAAAGGGCCGCACAGATTTTCGCGATCTGGACATTGTCACCATTGACGGGGCTGAAGCCCGGGATCTGGACGATGCCATCAATGTCATAAAGACAGATACCGGTTACCGTCTAGGGGTGCACATTGCCGATGTCACTCACTATGTGCGCCCGGGCGCTGCCCTGGATAAGGAGGCGGAAAACAGGGGCACAAGCGTCTACCTGGTGGACCGGGTCATTCCCATGCTGCCGGAGCAGCTGTCCAATGGCATCTGCAGTCTCAACCCGAAACAGGACCGGCTGACCACCAGCCTGGTCATGGATATCGATATGTCCGGCAGGATTACCGATTATAAGCTGAGCAAGGGGGTCATTCGCACCAAAGAGCGGATGACCTATGATGAGGTCTTCCGCATTCTGCGGGAAGATGACCCGGCCCTGCTGGAGCGATACAGCGACCTGGTTCCCCAGTTCCGGCTGATGGAGGAACTGGCGGAAATTCTCAGCAGGAACCGCACCAAGCGGGGTGCAATAGACTTTGACTTTACCGAAACAGAGGTGGAACTGGATGCCCAGGGCAAGCCGGTTGCCATTACTCCCCGGTCCCGGACAATCGCCGACAAAATCATTGAGGAATTTATGCTGGTTGCCAATGAGACGGTGGCCCGCCACTTTGCCTCTCTTGACAAGCCTTTTGTCTACCGCATCCATGAAAAACCCGCCGCCGACAAGATTAAGGAACTCAATGATTTCCTCCACAATTTCGGCTACCATATCAAGGGCAGCCCCGAGGACATCCAGCCCAAAGCCCTGCAGCAGTTGCTGGAAAAGGCCAGCGCCGAGAGATTTTATCGTCTGGTGAGCACTGTCACCCTGCGCTCATTGCGTCAGGCCCGGTATTCTGATCAAAACGCCGGCCACTTTGGCCTAGCGTCAGAATGCTACACTCACTTTACAGCTCCCATCCGCCGCTATCCAGATTTGCTGGTCCATCGCTTCATTGCTTATTGGCTGGGGGAACCTGCCCCCAGGGCTTGGAAAGCACAGCTCAAGGACCTGAAAGAACTGGCCGCTCATTGTTCCCGCCGGGAACGGGGGGCAGAGGAGGCCGACAGGGAATCGGTAGATTTAAAGAAAGTCGAGTACATGGAGGCTCATCTGGGTGAGATCTTCTCCGGCATCATCAGCGGAGTCACTGCCTTTGGCCTCTTTGTGGAATTGGAGAACAGCGTCGAAGGCCTGGTGCATATCAGCAATATGCATGATGACTACTACCACTATAATGAAAAGCTCTATTCCCTGGTAGGAGAACGGAAAAAACAAGTGTTCAGGCTGGCGGACCCAGTCACCGTCAAGCTCATCAAAGTCAACAAGGAAGCCAGGACCCTGGATTTCCTCCTGGTGCAAGAATAAGCGGCCTCAGGGCCGCTTATTCCTAGGGGAGGAAAGCCTTTTTCGCTTTTGATCAGGCAGCCGGCAGCAAAGCCAGTTGCCTTATTAATAATTGCGCAGACAATGGTCCGTTTCCGGGGGTAGCCCCGTTGACCGGCAGCGGCGGGTATGATAAAATGTCGATACTTATATAAAGACAGTGACACACGGCCCCCGCTTACCGTGTGTCTCACAATTTTGAGGAGAATCATTATGGACGAAATCAAGGTAATTGCAGAAAACCGCAAAGCCCGCCATGAATATCATATTGAAGATGTAATTGAGGCCGGTCTCGTCCTGCAGGGCACCGAGGTCAAATCCATCCGCGGCCGCCGGGTCTATTTAAAGGACAGCTTTGCCAAGGTGGAAAACAATGAGGTTTTTTTATACGGCATGCATATCAGTCCTTATGAACAGGGCAACCGGTTTAACCACGATCCCCTGCGGGTGCGCAAGCTCCTCTTGAACCGCAGCGAAATTCGCCGCCTCATCGGCATTACCCGGGAAAAGGGCATGGCCCTGATTCCCTTGCGCATGTATTTCCGCCGGGGCCGGGTCAAGCTGGAACTGGCGGTGGCCCGGGGCAAAAAGCTCTATGACAAGCGCCAGGACCTGGCGGAACGCACCGCCCAAAGAGATATCGAGCGGGCCTTCCGGGAAAGACATAAAGGCGAATAACGGCAAAAAGCAATCCCATGGTTAGAGGACCATGGGATTGCTTAATTTGACCCGCCGAGAATAAAGCGAAAATGGCCGGTGATGGTATGCCGTGTCAGGGCATCTTCTTCTTTGACGGGCTGGCGGCCGTTATGGAGAATATAGGGCAGGCCCCGCCTGTTTCTCTTGTCAGAGATGATGGCAATATGTCCAGGCTTAAAAGTGACAATATCTCCAGGCTGCCACTGCTCAATCTCATAGGGATCGAGAGTGAGGGAAAGGGTGTTCCGCTCAAAGAATACCTTGAGATTGTTGACCCGGCGAAAATCAATATTGGAATCCGGTGTTCCCTTGGTGCCTGGGTAAGCCTCCTCACAGGCAGCGATGTCTGCGTCCAGTAAATCCCTAAGGGAATAGCCGGCATTGGCCAGGGCCCGCCAGATCATGTCTGTGCACACGCCTATGTCTTCCGGGGGATAGCCGCCGGCATAATAGGCGTTGACATACTTAGGCCTTTTCTTGGCCTCCGCCCGCGCCCCCAGCAAGATGTCGGTATAATCGTCGATGCCGTCGCCATCATAATCCACATCGCTGAGTACTCTCTCAATGCCAAAGTCCTTGGCGGAAAAAGATCTTTGGGGCAGCAGGTTCCAATAGGCCAGGAATTTTAGCCCGGCAATGAGCCCTGCGGCCAATATGAACAGACCCAGCGCCAACAGACCTTTGGTTATCTTTGTCCTAATCAGTTGCTGCATGATTTCACCTCCCCCAGTCCAGCGTTAGTCTGGGCAAAGCGGTTGGTTCCCCAGACGCCTGCAAGGATGATCAAGGCGCCAACAGCCTGATACCAGGCAATGGTTTCCTTAAGAAATGTCACCCCGGCAAAGATTGCAATCAGGGTGGTCAAGTTGGAGAAGACTGCGCCCTGGGCGGCGGGAAGCTTCGACAAAGTAAAATTGATCAAAAAGAAGGCTGTGACCGAGGAGAGAATGCCTAAAAATAAGACAGCAGGCCAGATCGCCGGCAGCGGCCGGAAATATTGGGATAAGGCGCCTGCAGCGGTATGCTGAATCAGGGCAATTCCATTGAAGAAAACTGCGCCTATAACCATCATCACCCAAGTGGTCTGCAGGGGCGAGAAGCGCTGGCCGGCTTTGCGGGAGGCAATGTTGTAGCAGGCTGCCGCCAGTACCGCTCCCAGCAGCAACAGGGTGCCCAGTTTGTTTGCCTCCAGCTGCCCCTGATTCTGCATGGCCATGATGAAGATGACCCCGCCTACTGAGGCCAGGATAAAGGGGTATTGCAGGGGCCGGGGGCGTTCTTTCAGCACCACTGCCGCCAGAATGGTTACAAAGATGGGAATCGCCGCTATCATCATGCCTCCCTGGGATGATGAAGTTAGCTGCACCCCAAGGGTTTCAAAGGGAAAATAAAGAATGGGCTGAAAAAAGGCCAGTGGAAGCAGGGCCTTGAACTGAGGCCAGGTGACCTTAATTGTGACTATACCCAGCAGCCTCAGCAGAATCAGGGTGAGGACAGCGGCGGCAAACCGCAGGCCCAGCAAGTGAAAGGGAGCAATATATTCCAATGCTCCTCGGGTAAACATAAAGGAGAAGCCAAAAATTGTTGCGTAACCAAGTCCGGCGAAATAGGGCAGATATTTGCGCATAGAAGTCATCCTCTCAAGTGAAGTCCTCTTTGAGTATGCCTGAAACTAACAGGCAAATCAAGGCTGACTTTACTAAAGAACAGGCTGCGGATCGGCTTTTAAAATGGTATAATTATCGGCGAAAGGCTACTACAGGGGGAATATAGATGAAAATAGATTTCGCTGAATTAGCTGCACTGCTCAAGGAGGATCCCGTCATTACCTATAAGATGCAGTATCAGCTCTTCCACTCGCCCAGAGCAAAAAAAGATATCAGGCTGTGGTTTGCGGACGGAGCCGCCATGATGCTGGACCACAGTCTACATATGTACGGCAATGAGCAGGCCCTCGACCGATTTCTCAA